>JBDOIW010000001.1:0-1196 GCA_047404175.1 Legionellales bacterium
GACCAAAGTGTTATCCTTCATACCCCAAAACAAGGGTTTTTTACCCATACGATCTCTTGCTAAAGTCAGAGTTTGGTCTTGCTCGCGCCAAAAGGCGAAGGCAAACATGCCATTGGCTTGTTGGCAAGCATCTTTGACACCCCATGCTGAGCATGCTTCTAGCAATACTTCTGTATCAGATAGACCTCGGCAAGTAATCTTGGTCTTTTTTTCAAGTGTACAACGTAAGTCATCAGCGTTGTAAATTTCCCCATTGAAAACAATCCAGTTATTTTGTTGCTGAGCCCGCATGGGTTGGGCTCCCAGTGAAGATAAATCACGGATAGATAGCCTTGTGTGGCCGAGAGCAAGAGAGGCATTTTCATGAACCCATGTTTTTTGATCGTCAGGCCCACGATGTTTCAACGTATGTGTCATGGATTGTATTATTTTATAAGGATTTTGATGGTGAGGGGTAAAGTGCCAAAAGCCAGTAATGCCACACATGGTTATGCATCCTTAATCAGTTCATGGTACGTTTGGGTAGTTGTTTTAACGCACTGGTCAAGGGTAAACTGATTTTGCCATCTTTGGAAGCTTTTCTCACCAAGTCTTTGCCTTAATGAAGGCGAGACGATTAAGCGCTTTAGCGCGTCACCAAGTTGTCTTGTGCTACGTGCTTCAGTTAATAAACCGTTTGTTTCATGTGTAATGAGTTCGGGGACGCCTCCGACCTTGGTAGCTATAATTGCTTTTTTGCACGCCATGGCTTCTATGATAGCGTTGGGTAGCCCTTCTTGATGAGAGCAGTGGATTGCGATATCAGCCTGATGCCATAATGACTTAGCATCAGATATATTTTCTAGCCAATACAGATGTTCAGCAATGCCCAGCTGCTCGCTTTTTTGCTTTAACTCCGTTAAATAAGAGTTACGATCATGACCTATACAGCATAAAGCAACAGGCTGATCAAACCTGCTTTCCTTTAGCATTGCAAATGCTTCCAATAAGTCTTTATGACCTTTGTAGGCAATGAAATTAGCTATTTTCATGACAATGAGAGTATTAGGATCAAGATTTAACCATTCATGAAGAGATACTTTGCTTTCTTTTGGGGCTACTATGCCGTTGCAGATGCGCTTTACTTGGTTTGGACGAACCTTTTCATCTTTAATCAGTTCATCACAGAGTAGTTGGCTATTTGTGAGGATGAGGTC
>JBDOIW010000002.1:0-102948 GCA_047404175.1 Legionellales bacterium
GTTAGCGTTAGTGTGGGCCAGGAGATGTCTTTATGTGCTTTAACCAAGGTGTTGATTTTGATAGTGGCTAAAAGAATTGCATGCTGCTCTTCGAGAATAAGCCGCTTTAGGTGCAAGATATGATACGTTTTTTTAAGTTTAAATAGTTTTGTTTGAGTGCGACTAAGTGCCTCAAGATTGATATCCTCAGGTAAATAACCAAAAAAAACTAGGCCTACAGTGATGAGATAAAGGCTTAATAGTGTCATGATGGGTAATAAAAGTAATCGCTTGATCATCAAAGTGAGTCTCCCTATGCAAGAATCAATAAGGCTTTTAGCCTTGCTGTTATGACGTGTATTAAAGAAGTACAGCTTTTTGAAATAATGCTTAAATTTGAAGCAAAGGCTGTGCACGATTGGAGGGGGCTAATTTGATGTTGGTGAGAGATGGAGGCAATAATGGATGCCTCTTGGTGATAGCTCTTTGAGGTTTGTGGGATATTTGCCAGAATATTTTGTATGGGACGCGAGCAGTGACTGCTCACCACACAAAATTTTTGCCTTGAATTGAAAAGTACTTCTAGCTCTTCATGCAAGTCTTGCTCATGAATTCTGGCTTCAAGATAAACTTGATGATTACGAACAATGACTAGCATCACTTGTTTGTGGTAGCCAAGTGCTTCACAAAAAACAAAATGCTTTGGAAAGTTTAAGCGTCTCTTTAAGCTTTCTGTGAATAATTGGCCTGATTGCGATGTTACTATTAGGTAAGGTTGAAGAATTGAGCAGAAGTCAAACGCCATGTGTTCTTTCAAGCGCATAGCATAATTGGATATCACTCCAAACCATGACGCATTACGATGGGCTTTTGCAAGTGAGAATCGTTGAACTGGGTAGGCGAAGTTTAGGCTGTGTTCAATGAGTTGTGGCATGGAGGGCTCTCTTATGGTGTTGTTGCCAGATAAGAGTAGTCAGCCAATCCTTTCTTAGAATGGTGGTGATAGTATTTCCATGGCTGGAAGACTCATCTGGTAGAAATGGTTGATGAAAAACCTTCCATGGCTGTTTGGAGGTGCATAACCATAAGCTTACATTTTTCAATGAAGCTTTTCTGGTAACACCTTGTTGATTCATTCTATCCATTATGAATGAAAATATCCTTAGTTAATAATTTACATCACCACGCACGGTGATGATGCACTAGGTATGGCTTGAAATTTTTCAATAGCCTTGTCAATTATCTCGATGTGATCGATTCGTTTTTGTAGGTCAGGCACATGTGTAATATCTCTATTACAATGATTTGTTAACAAAAATTTGATGTGTTCGAGCGTATTAATGCAGCTATCTGCGTAGCCATGAATTTCTGAGCTGCATTCATCAGTCATTTGAATGCCATCTATTAAAAGTCTTTTGAGGCCAATTGATTGAAAATTTGTGGACTCAACTAAAGGAAGGTTGCTGTTTATTTGCGCAGGGTCGGTGGTTGCTATGTAGGCAGTTACCATCAAGGCGGTGTTGTATTGATGCTCAGCATGCATTGGAAGAGGATGTGTCTTTAGAAATTCCAGAGCTATGTCCTCTTTGGCGAGAATTTTAACTACTAATTGACGAATAAATGGTCTGTTGTTGCATGCCACTGCATCAGTGATATCGTCGAGTGAGGCGTCCTCTTGCAAATCTGGCCCCAATTGTGTGAGTAACTCCGAGAAGTCAATTTCTTCAGATGTAATGAGAGATGTAATGAGTTCGAAAAAATGCTCGTCTGCTAATGTGTTGAAAATGATTTGGGAAACATACTTCGTTACATAGTATTGAATCGAGTCTTGAGAGGGTTCTTTGGCGCCTATGCAGGTCAAGTTGTTCCATGAATAGACACCAGATGAAGGCGTTTGTTGAGAAAACAACCCTTTTTTTGCGGAACCAGTACCAGATGCTTCTTGGCCGTCAAGGTTCATATGTTTAAATATTGCACTGGGGTTGCCCCTGGTCCCAAATAACTTTACTAGAGTGTCGTAGGCTTCTTTGTAGTCACTAGCTGAGTGCGATTGGACAGATAGAAACTTAAGTAAACACAAATTTGAATAGTACCGAGTGTGCATAAGATGTCTCCTAATAGAAGGCAAAAGACTATCCGTAGCAATCAGCTTTGGGCAAATCATTCGCCCAACAAAAAAATAATGATAACAAAGCTATCCATTGCTTGTAAAGATCTTGATTAATAAAAAACCTTCTTTTTTGTTACGTTGCTGCATGCTATGCTAAGCTACTCAGTTGGAGTTGTCATGAGTGTTTGCCGATATCATTTGCTTTGGTTTGTACTATGGATTAGTGTGTTTACTCATATCGATGCGCTCAGTCACGATGACGCATTAAAAATTGGTATTAAAGTCTGGCATAATGAGGGCCAAGGATATGAGCATAATTTGCTCACTTGGAACCAAGGTGAGCAGTTTCTATCCTTGGGTTTGGGGCATTTTATATGGACCCCACCACATGTTCAGCATCGCTATGGTCATAGTTTTATTGAGTTGCTACAGTTTTTTGAACAATCCGGTGTTGAATTACCTGATTGGCTTCGCCACGAACATCATCCACAATGTCCATGGCGTAATCGTAACGCTTTTTTAGCTGATCATGGGGTGAAGAAGCAGCAGTTGCAAGCATTGCTTCGACAGACAATCCCTTTACAAATTAATTTTATTGTGGATCGTTTTAGAGCGGTTAAACCAAAGCTGTTAAAGCGTCTTGCGAAAAAAGACCAACAAAAATCAATACAGAGACTCAAAGGTCTGCTTGAAAGTGATCAGGGCATCTATGTGCTGGTGGACTATTTGAATTTTAAAGGGCAGGGCTTGAGTCATAACCCAGATGGCTGGGGGTTATTGCAAGTGATTGAACAAATGGCGCGAGCTCCTGACTCTTTATCTGATATTGAAGCTTTTGTGTGGGCTGCTGATGTTGTACTTGAAGCAAGAGCTCAGCACGACCCTTCTGCACGTCAATGGCAGCTCGGATGGAAGAATCGTGTTTATGGCTATCTGAATTAGTGTAGATCTAAATAGTCGTCAACTATTTTTTGTAAATTCTTGCCTGCATGAGTACGATTGAGCTTTTGATAATACTCTAGATAATGTTCAACAATATAGCGATAATCAGTGAGTCTTAGTATGGGCATTATTTTGTCTATGATGATCTGATCCGAGCGTTTATCAGTGCAGCGTTGAAATAAAATCGCAGCCATAAGAGATGCTTTCGATATTTTGCGAGCTTTGCTCCCAGTGTAAAAACCCTCGACACACTGATTCAGTGCTTGACTGGCATTCCAATGGGTCCAGTCGTGAAAGAACTTTAGTGCGGGGTGCTTTTTATCGATGACATGTGGCCAATCTTTTTGATGGTGCATAAGCATGACAAAAGCTAATGGCACAGCTGCCTCAACATTTGCCCACGAGCAATTCCCTGTAATTTGTCGATTGATCATCACATGCGTGAGTGGTTCGAGCCCAAGCAGTTTAGGCAGTTCATGACTAATCACAGCCCCAGGTTTCTTGTCATAGACTAATTTTTTGATCAGTAATTTACTCAGTTTCCTTGGGTGCTTCATACGGTATATGATCAAACTATCAGCGGCATCGCCGCTCATACGGCGATCACAAATAGCGAATAAATCTTCATGTGCGACTAAAGTGATCGCATGCCCTTCAAAATTAACGGGGATTATTTTTACAGGGAAATCAATAAGCTGTTGAATACGTTGATTGATTTGAGGATGGTTATGATCAATTTGATATTGCTGGTAGCGTGCAAGTTCTGCAGTATCCTGAAGAGCGCTACCAATTAAGCTAAGTTGGCTCATGTATTCTCTGTAAGGTCTTGATGCAAAGTTATTAAGGAAAAACATGAGTTCAGTTGCCAGTACTTTGGTACTGAATTCAAATATAAAACCCTCCAAATTGAGAGAAATTAATTTATCTTGGTGAGTTGCAATATCAACTTGACCTATCAATTGAAACCGGTGGGCCAATAGTTTGGTATTGATATAATCTTGGGCAAAATTAAGACTGGCTTGGTGTTGGTATAATAATAGCTTTAGATCGTTTTGCTCTCTTAGAAGAGGTGTCACCAATGGTGGCTGGCTACCATGATTAAATTGATTGGCATTGGCCCCCTTTGTGAGCAAGAGTTGAGCAAGCTCCAGGTTGTTGTTCTCACATGCCCAATGCAAAGGAGATCCACCCGTCATATCTTCGGCATTGGGGTTTGCCCCGTGTTCAAGTAGGAGTGCAGCTGTTTTGTTTTTCCCCGCGATGGCAGCTTCAATGAGAGGGGTAAATCCATATTCGTCGTGCTGATCAAGATCAATTTCTGGTTGAGCGGCAAGAACCTGTGCGACATCTTCAGGTTCAGAAAATAAAATTATATTAGCTAGAGAGTTCATTGATCTTCCTTAAGGTACTTGACCAGGTCTAGGGTTAAAGGAAGGTTTAGCCTGATAGCCAAGTTCCAATTCATACTGGTGATAGAGTTCATTAACGGTATCAATATTTTTATCAGGCAATGGGTTTACTTCTGGCTCAACTGCACCATCAAATTGGACTTGATGACTCAAAAGGGGATGACTTTTGGGACCTAGATGACTTGCCTCAAGGGCATGTTGTTGCTGTTGCTGAAGGGCAGGATCAATTTGCTTTTTGAGGACATCATCGTGCGATGCCGTGTGAACTCTTCGGTCTGCTTTACGCCTTTCATATTCGATATCAAAGTTCACGTCTTCATAGTAGCCATCGGGTTCTGGTTGTCCTACACGAAGTAGAAGATTTGTCATTTGATAAGGACGCACCTGTACTGACTTCATGGAAACTTGGTACTGCTTGTAAGCAAGCTTAATATCGTATATTCCAGGAGGCAATTTGAAATGTGGCTCTGCAGATTGTGAAGACTGAACGACCTTGTTTTGACAACTCAGTTGCCATGCAAGACCTTCTGTTATTTGTTTCCCCGACTTGGCCATAACAGCAGCGAGTACAAGCTGGGGGCTAGTTGCAGGGATGCGAGTGCTTGTCATAATTATTCCTAAGTATTTTTATAAATATATAAGAAAATTTTATTCTTTCATAGTCCTAAGCACTTTTTTGGGGTTTGAGCTTGGGCTATGACTATGCTAGGATGCAATTTTGATTATTTGGCTTTTGTGTTCATGGCAATTTTGCTTATTGATCCTCAACAGCAACAGTCCAAAACGGAGCAAAATGATGTGCTATTTCCTCTGTTTTCATTAGTAGGGGCAGCACTCACAATGATTTGGTGCTTCCAGCATCGCAGTCTTATGTCTTCTTCAGTATTAATAATTTTAACGATCATCTTAGGTCTGTTAGGTTTATACTTTTTTTCAAATCTTGCTCAAGCATTCATGCAGATTCGCAGAAGAAAACAGCTCATGTTTTTGTTATCTCGTCGTGATGGTCAATACTCGGATGAAGAGGATCTGGAGCAAAAACGCTTCATCCAAGATAAATCTTATGATGGTCTATGGCAGAGCGTTGTTGCAGGATTAGGTGTGGTTGGTTTTGCCGGTTTGCTATCAGGCATCATGGAGGGGGGGCTGCTTATCTTTGAGGTAGTCACTTCGTTAATTGCTGTAGGTGTAACAGCCAAAGAGCTTATGCCAAAGCACAGCGAATATGATATGCCCGCATCAAATGGGCTAGAGCATGTTGCTTTAAATAGCTCGCTTGACCAGGATAAATCGCTATTATCATTGAGCCAAGACAAGCCGTTATTATCACTGTCTGAGGAGAATGAACACACACCGGATCATCATTCAATTGAAACCTTTAATCAGCAAACTACAGCACAACAGAGAGTAGAACAAACAAAACTATCGAGTGCCATCGAAGAATCACTTTTTGAGCAAGGCAATGAGCAAGATTTGGCTTCAGCATTAAACCATTCTACTAGTGCGATAGTGCAGCCTTGATAAGCTATCGTTCCATCCTAAAAAAACAGTTTACTTCTAGTTGTAGTTTTAATTAAAAAAACATTGCCACAATTTGCGCTTGTCCTAGTGCTTCAAGAGAGGGTTGATTTGGATCTCGATCTTGATTATCACTAGTGGAGAACTGAATGGAATCTTTATTATCATCTTCTTCACCCTTTGTCCCTGGCGTGTATGATGTTGTAACTACACTGCCGGCTGGTGATATGACATCCTCTAAGTTCATATGCCTTGCAGTGATATTTTTTGCATGATGAGAGTAAAACTTCATGAAAAGAATATTACTTATAATCATGACAGCGGTTAATGGGATAACAAGAGAAGGTATAAAGGCCATTGTGATCATTAGAGCTGCCGAAAAGAGAGAAAAGCTAGCGATTTCTTGATGTAATTGATGTGTTATAGTTCTAGTGTGTAGATCGGAGATAGCATAGTTATGTGCAACAAAGCTCGCAGCAATTAAGATATCGCAAAAAGTACCTAAAGCAGGTAGTATAAAGTTGACAGCAATAAGTACTCCAAGCGTGATGAGGTACATGAGCTGAATATCTTGTTCCTGAGATTCAGTTGAATCATCTTCAGCTCTAAAAAAATTCTTCAATAAACTTATGAGAATAAAAACATAGGCAATAACTGGAATGCTACGAAGCAGTGTTCTAGCAGTACTATCGAGAGCGTTGTGTACTCTTAGTAATAAATCTAAACATAAATAGGCTGTTGCTGTCAGGAAGGGTTTATTTTTTATGTATGTTTTAAACTTAAGCCATTGACGACTTATTTTTTGCCTGATACTACTTGGCTCTGTGACGTGATTAGGCCTAGATAAAGAGGTGGATAATGTATCAGCGCTTGTTCCCATAGATACAACTGTTGTTTTACTTTTTTTACTATAAGTGATTTGCATTAAGTTTTCATTAATTCTATTATGAAAAAATGTAATATATTTGTATATAAAAGTACTTTTTTTGTGTTAAGGAAGAACAATGTCTCATTATCTTTTGGTTTTTGGTTATTACCTTTTTGATTTGTGTATTATTATTTTTGAATTGAGTTATCCCTTTATCAATGTCTTCATGGAGGCAGTGCCTTTTATTGCTCTAGCTTATAGTCTGTGGATTATGTTGCAGTCAATAAGACTGTTTTTCTCCAAACAAAATGATGTGGTGAATAATCTCAAAACTGCTATGGTGGTATACTTTTCAATGCATGCTTTAGGTTGGTGTGTGTCATTGGGTATTGCCATTGCTTGCTGGTTTGTGTCATCTTGGATGGTCAGTTTTTTAGGGATTGCAAGCATAGCTTCTGCACTGATTGCTGTTGTCGCTGATTACGCATGGATCAATTGGGCCGCAACGATTATTGGCCAAGAGAATATACGTCATTTGGGGCAACATAAGCAGAGTCTTCTATTGGATGCAGGAATGTGGGTAGTGACACTTGGTTTAATGGTAGGCTCGCTGGTCTTGTTCAATGCAACGTTGTTATCATCAAGTCTTTGGCTCTGTGTCATTGCAACACGTTATTTACTTGATGTTATGAGGGATAGACCCGTAGAGAAGGCTGACGCAATGGTCGATGCTAATGATTTCGATCCAGAATTACTTGCGACAGGTGAGATTACACTATCCCGAGTTATTGCGACAGAGCCTCGTCATGCCTGGACGAATGGTTTTTAAGTTCATAAGAAAGCAGCGCTGCGGGTACAACAAATAATACTAAGAGTGTTGCGTAGGCTAAGCCAAAGCTTATTGTTACAGCCATGGGAATTAAAAACTGTGCTTGCAAGGATGTTTCAAAGATAATAGGCAAAAGCCCAACAATGGTTGTGAGAGAGGTTAGCAAAACAGGTCGAAGTCGTTGTTGCATGGCCTTATGCATAGCTTCTTGAGGGGACGCTGCACTTGCCACTAAAATACGATAGCGATTAACAAGTATAATGGAGTCATTAATCACAATACCTGCCAAACCAAAGAACCCAAATAGTGACAGGATAGTAAAATCAATGTGAAGAAAATAATGGCCTAAAATACCTCCGGTAAGACCGACAGGAATAATCGACATAATGATGAGTGGCCAAAGATAGGATGAAAATACAGCTGCGAGAATAATGTAAATCAGAATCAATGCAATGACGAGCCCAAATTTCATATCACTTAATGTTTCTCTTTGTTCTTTGGCTTTGCCTTCATACAGAATGGTCACATTATTGTTGCGTTCGATACGTTGAGCAGAACCATTTTGTAATTGCATGAGAATTTGATTAGCATTATTTTTATTAGTATCCACAGAGGCTGTGACATGAATAGTAGGTTGCCCGTTTTGTTGTTTGATCACGTCATAGCCTTTTGCGTAATGGGCACTTGCCACGGCACCAAGAGGAACTATGTGTTGATTTTGAGTTTTAATGGGTAGTCGGTGGAGATTTTGTAGATTAAATCGCTCAGATTCTGGCAGCCTTACTGTCACGTCGATTTCTTTACCTTGCTTAAAAAAGCGCTGAATGATCATGCCTTGATAAGCAGAAGCAACCTGACTAGACAGTGCTCTTTGTGATAATTGATGAGCATAGGCCTGTGGCTTGAGAACAAATGATAAGGTCTCTTGTCCCTCAGGTAAATCGTCTTGTACGTTGAATACACCTGGAAGTTGCTGAAGTATGTTCTTTATACTATTAGCTGATTGCTTGAGGCTTTTGAGTTGACTTCCACTTATCGCAATATCAATGTCTTGTCCTGGCGGCCCCCCTCGAGGTGCAACTACCGCATATTTTTCTATCATTGGGTGTTGAGGTAATTGACTTTTCCACTCATCAATGAAGGTTTGATTGGTCACAGAGCGCTCGTCTGGTTGTGATAGCTCTGCAACAACACTCACCAAATTTGGTCCTTGAGTCAGGCGGTTGATACCATGCTGATGGATTCGACCTATCGAGAGTTGAGTGAGAGGCTCACTGCCATTTAATACGGTGTTAGTCGTATTAAGGCTCGCTTGTAAGTCAGATAAGTAGTCTTCTAATACGGACACAGGGGTGCCGGGTAAAAACGTTACACGTGCTTCTATTTTAGTGCCATCTGTACTTGGGAAAAAAGTGAAAGGAATTCTTTGGCTTGTAATCAATCCTATACTGATAATAAAAAGCCCTAGGGCACAGGCAAGTATAGTTGAGCGATGCTCCAATGCTTTTTGACTCACACGAGCAAAAACTCCATCCCTAAAATGTATAAAATAGTCATGCAGAGGGGCATGATGTTGATTTGCAGACGATTTAGTCTTGCTAAAACTATGGTAAAGGTGGCCAGGAAGAACAAAAAAACACTCTATGAGTGAGGCAAGAATAACACAAACAACGACTAAAGGGATATCAAATAAAATTTGTCCCATGTTACCACTGATCATCATAAGCGGTAAAAAGGCCGCGACTGTTGTTAATGACGATGCAACAATGGGGGCTAGCATTTCACTCGTCCCTAGATGTATAGCATGAAGTAGCGGGGTTTTTTGTTGTAAACGTGAGAGAATTTCTTCTCCTACGACGATGGTATCGTCAACAATGATACCCAGAGTCATTATGATCGCAAATAAGCTCACCATATTGATAGTTCCACCTGCAAAGTAAAGGGCTCCTAAACCTGCAAGGAATGAAGTTGGAATGCCTATAGCAACCCAAATAGCAACACGTGTTTGTAAAAATAAGAATAAAACAATGAGGATAAACATAAGCCCCCAAAAGCCATTGGTGAGTAGCAGATTGATTCTTTCTTTGATGAGCTGCCAGGATTCAAAATAGGGTGTCAGAGTGAGGTGATTGCTTATAGTTTGCTTTGTTTCAAGCCATTGGTGTAGTTGCTCTGCACCCGCTAATGCGCTTTGACTGGGGGCGCGGTAGAGGGCAATAGCCGCTGCGTTTTGACCATTCTGCCATATACGTGGTTCATAGAGTCTATCTTTAAGTGTTATAGCGCTCAATGTTCCTAGTGCTGCTGTTTGATGAGCGTTATCAATGATAAGAGTACTAAACTCTTCAACACTTCTTGCGTCATGCTGACTTTTAAGTGTTTTTGATAGTGTGTTTTGGTTGATTTGCCCCATTGACCCATAGTGACTTTGAGCTTGGATAAGTTGCCCTAATTCTACTAGAGATAGCCCTAATGATTTAATTGTTTTACTTGGTATAGCAATCTCTAGTTCTTGCTTTGGGATACCACTGACTATAATTTTTGCAAAGCCTAATTCTCTTAATTCATCTTCATATCGCTGAATATGTGCTCGCAGTGAGTCTCGAGATCCGCTATTGCTGACAAGTATTTTTGCAATGAGTTCAACATGGTCAATGATGCTGACACGGGCAGCTTTTGCGTCATTGGGTATAACATCAGCTTCATTAATGAATTGTTTTACCTTGTCTTGGGCAATAATAAGATCCGTTGCTTCATTAAATTCAAGCATGATTCGACTATGACCATTTTGATTGGTCGATGTAACGGTTTTAATGCCTTCAATTTGTTTGAACTTTTGCTCGAGCGGCCCGGTAATAACTCGGGTAAAATCTTCTGCATTTGCTCCTGGCCAATCAATCATGACTTGAATGTTATTAAGGGTAAAATGAGGTAGAAATTGGACATTCATTCTTATGATGCCCCACAAACCAAATAAAATCATGATAAGCATGATAATATTGGAAGCTACTGGATGCTTCGCAAAGCGAGTTAATGCATTAATTTGAGTCATGTATTTGCGTCCCAGATCGAAACTTTCATTCCAGATTCAGCAAAAGGAAGGTGGGTTGTCATGATAAGTTGTCCAGATGATAGCTCTGGGCTTGAGACCACAACAAAACCAGGATGACTTAACGCTTCACCAAGGACTTCTATATGTAGCGCTTGAAGTACCTGGCCTTCATCAAGCCTATAAATAGTGTCATTAAAGTAAAGTGCAGATTGTGGGATGAGGGTAGATAGCTGAGTTGTTTTTTGTTCGATGACAATATAGTTCCATTCACCCATGGTTAATGACTCCGGTGTGAGTGCTTGGAAAATGGCCGTATGACTGCCCGTGTTCTGATTAATATGTTTTTCTATGGTTTTAAGTTTTAGCCAAGTCATGCCTTGGTTGTGCACAATATGCCCTAGGGTCTTATCCGGCGCCATATGCATACGGTATTGGCTTGGTATTTGTGCGTGAACTTCGAGAGAATCGGGTGAAAATAAACGTAGTACAGGGGTGTTTTCTCTAACACGATCGCCTTGCTTGATAGCAATTGATTGAATTTTTCCAGCGTACGGCGCTTTAATTGTTAAACGATCGTAATCAATTTTTGCTTTTTTGACTAAAGTATTGTGTGCATAGTAATCCTGATATAGGTGCTCCAGAGACTCTTTGTGAGTATCCACTTTGCTCTGGAGTTCTAATGTTTTTAATGCGGCATTTAAATAGTTTTGTTGAGCACGTTCTAGAGTGATTTTTGCGACTTGTTCATGTTCATAAAGATACTGATAGCGGTTAACTTCTTTTTGTTGTAGTAATTCTAATGCTTGTTGGTGTTCAAGCGCTTTTTTCTCATGTTGTTGGCGACTCTTGGTTTGAGCAATTTGTTGCCACAATTGTTCTTGTTTGTGGAGTACTTGTTGTAGGTCAAGTGCAACTTTGTCACTATGAAGACGTACTAGGACTTGATTTTTTTTGACTGACTCACCTTCATGCACTAACACTTGGTGAATGTCTCCTTGTATTTTACTTGTAATACTGGGATTGAGGCGACTCTTTACTTCACCATGAACTTCCAAGCGGGTGGGATAGTAATCAAGTGCCACTATTGTTGTTTCAACTACAGGTGCAGCTACTTTTTGATCTGGTAGTGATGTTGAGGTATCGTGCATCCATACAAAAGCACCAATGGCAACTAATAAAATGGGGTAAGCAGCAGAGATCCGTCTCATGAGGCACTATCCTTAGTTAAGTCAGTAGTATACCTGATTTTAATCGTGAATTAAAATACTTGGATTCACGTGAAACCTGAGTGACTACATGCATACTTGATTAATGAGTTCTCGTATGAATAAAGTCCAAAAGTATTTGCTTGGCTTTGTTGCTATCAATTTTGCCACTGCCTAAGGTTGGTATTTGATCTACTTGTAACACTTCACTGGGCAGATACAATCTCGGTATATCTGAATCACGTAAGGTGGACAGCAAAGTCTTAGAGTCAATGTCGCCAGTGAATATGATGCCAATACCTTCTCCTGTTTTTTCGCTCGGAATTGCCGCTGCAGAGACAGAGAAATGACCATCTTTGTCAATAGTGCTAATAATATCTCGTATCTGATGTTCTAGCTGGGTCAAGCTAACCATTTCTCCAGCTACCTTAGCGAATCGTGAATAGCGGTCAACAATAGTCAAAAAGCCATCTTGATCGACATAGCCTTTATCCCCAGAAACATACCAAGTGACATTCTTTTCTTTTATTAAGACTTGTTTTGTTTTTTGAGGATTAGAAAGATAGCCTTTCATAACTTGAGGGCCGCCAATAAGAATCATTCCAGATTCACCTATAGGTAATTCGTCGTAGCTTGTTGGGTCAACAATTTTAAACGCAGTCCCAGGAAGAGGTAACCCAACTGTCCCTAGCTTTTGACCAACATGGACATGCCAGTCATTAGTATTGAGGTAATCAGGCAAGTTGGCGCTAGCCACAGGGGAAACTTCTGTAGTGCCATAACCTTCATAGATATCAAGATTAAATTTTTCTTTGAATGCTTGCCTTACTTTTGGATCTAACTTCTCCGCTCCTCCGACCACAAAACGTATGGTATCTAGCATAAGAGGATGAAGCTTTGGAGCTTTGCAATATAATTTAAATAAAGTTGAGGTGCCACACAGTAAGGTAATCTGATAGTCGCTAATTAATTTACCTAAGCGGACAACATCTCTTGGGTCTGGGTGGCAAATAAACATTAAGCCTTCTAGTAGTGGCATGAGCATGGTGACGGATAACCCAAACGCATGAAATAGCGGCAGGGCACTCAAAATAGTATCGGTGTCTTCCATATTAAAGACGCTTGAGGCTTGTTTTGTATTCGCAATCAAATTAGCGTGAGATAGCTGCACACCTTTTGGAACACCTTCACTCCCACTACTAAACAAAATGGCCGCCGTATCTTCCAAAGGACGGTATTTGATGGTGAGTGTTGAGAGTATAAATGTAGGCAGCACCTTAACTAAAAACAGATTTCTTGCCAATCTGAAAGTATCTTTCTTTGACTTAATGTGTTCTAAAAGCACTATGTTAGCTTTGTTCTGTGGTATTTGCATGCCTTTAGACTCAAGTTTTTTAAGGAATGCTTCAGAGGAAACAATGGTCTTAACCTTTGCTGCCTTAATAGCATGTAAGAAACTTTCTTTGCTAGCAGTATAGTTTAAGTTTACGACTGTTTGTCCATTCATCCAGCAGGCGAGATTGACTATGGTGCCACCAACGCTTGGGGGCATTAAAATCCCAATATTTTGTTGTTCACTTGCAGGGGCAATAGCCTTGAACTTTTTGGCCATTAGCATTACAGCACTAATAAGCTCATGGTGAGATAAACTTAAGCCAGTTGAATCTGCTGTGGCACAATCATTACCCATTTTTTTCGCACGAGATAGCCATAATGTGGGGATGGAGGGTAGCGTTTTAATATACTCACTCCATGTTGTGATGGATAAAGCCTGCACCGCTTTTTTGACTTCTTGAGCGGTGCTCGTTTCGGGCATGGGCTTACCAAAAGAAATGGAAACATGTCGTGACTTCATTTTTGAAATAGCTTGATAATGTTTTGTTGCATGAGACAGAGCGCTACCCCAAAGGCCTCGATGATAAAAAGGGATGATGATCGCTCCTGTCCCCGCCACTACTTTTTCAAAACCCTTTAAAAATTCGCCAAGCTGCCCATTACGGCTTAAGTAACCTTCAGGAAATAGTGCAACCATTTCACCATTAATTAATGCCTGGTGAACTAAGTCTAGCGCATCTTTGCTTGCCGTGCGTTTTATAGGAATAATCCCAAGGAAACGTAAAAAGATTTTTAAGTACCATTTTTCATAGATGGTTTTTTCCATGACAAATCGGATAGGTCTTGGTGATGCAATTTGGATAATGGCCCAATCTAAATAACTCAAGTGGTTTCCTAGCAACAAGGCGCCTCCAGATCCTGGGAGGTTATTGATTCCTCTAGCATCAACACGAAAGAATGCAGAGCATAAGAAGTAAATTAAGTAACGAATAAGAGATAGAGGGAGGTGAAATACGGCAAAGATTGATGCAGCTAAGGTAATGATAAACATCAAGCTAAAAATGGTTTCTAATGAAATCCCCACCATAGGTAAAACACCTGTACACACTAGTGACCCTAACATAAAGACATTTTGGATCAGATTGTTGGTTGCCATTACCTTACCCAGATCTTGCTTTTTAGCATTGAATTGAATAATGGCATTGAGTGGTACAATCAGTGCACCACAGAACATGCCTAAGATAATAAATGAGGCAATAATTATTGTTTTGCTCTCTAATGATGGGACTAAATATATTCCCCAGCAAAACAAGGCTGAAGCAATAGGGATGATACCGGTTTCAATAAAACCTCGTGATATTTTTCCGGCATACCAAGAACCGATTAAAATACCAATACTAGCCATCGCAACAGGTAGCTGGGAAAAAACAACACCTACATCAGGAATATGTTCTTTGAGGTAAGCTGGGTAGGTGGCTAATAGTACTTGAGAAACCGCCATAAAGATAGCTAAGCCGATGATCGAGCCAAAGATACTGGGGTTACGGTAGCTATTACTAATAAAATCCTTTGTGTATTTGGCTTTAAGATAGTCTTTGATTGAAAATTTAGTATCAGGGTCAACCGCTGAAAATTCAGGTAGTTTGTACGCAAGGAATGTCTCGAGTGATGATAGAATGACTAGTACCCAGCCAAGTGGCGCAATCATAGTCAAAATTTCACCAGGGTTGGCCGCATCATTCATCATATCGCCAATCAATATTTGAAATAAAATAGTTGGAATAATAGTACCAAAGCAGATAGCAATAATAATGAGAGGTTGAACAATAGCGTTGGCCTGTGCTAGCTGATTTTTACCAAAGAGCTCTTTGATGTAGCCGTATTTTGCGGGTGAATTGAATGCAGATTGAATCCCAAGTAGAAGTGTACCGATATAAGCGGGCCAAAATTGACCTAAGTAGTAACACACTGTTATACCCAACGTTAATGGAACTGCAATGGCCGCTGTGACACGAATAACTTTAACTTTTGGGAATCGGTCTGCGATAAAGCCAGTTGGGGTAAAGAACAAAATATATGGTAGAAGAATCAATGCATTTAATATAGCAAGAAGAGAGGTAAGTGTATTGGGGTCTTCAATAGATTTGTAGAGTGTATCTGCTACTAGAATTTTGTGATTTACATCAACAAAAGAGTTTAGGAAGATGATAAGCATAAAAGGCAAATAGCCTTTAATTGACGATAGTGGTTTAGTGTTCATGAGCTAGCTCCTCATGTTGATTACGACAATGGGTTTCTTTGATAAAAAACCAGTGGGTTATCATCCCTAATAGATAAAGGCCTGGCACAATAAGTAGTGCAGTTTGGTAGTCATGTGCAGTGGGTGCTGTGGGCACTATTGCAATTTTATCGATGATGAATGCAGCAATCGGCTGACAACTCATACCTCCAAAAATGACAGCCATATTATTAAAGCCAACTGCAGTGCCTGCAACTTGCTGAGGTAACTGGTCGTGTATGAGGCCAAATGTAACTGCCTGGGATGACGCTGCAACCCCAAAAAGAAACAAGCATGCTGCTAGCGCCCAGGGATTAATGGGTAGAAAAAGAATAGCTGTTGTACTAAACAAGCCTAGTAACGATCCGGCCCAAAGAGGTTGGCTTCTACTTTGTTTGTGGCTAGACCACCAGCCCATCAAAGGGCCTCCAATGGCAACACCAATCCAAATAATACTAAGAGAGCTGGCTGCTTCTACGGAACCATATTGAAAACGGCTCATAAGGATGCGTGCTCCCCAAGATTCAGCAATCATGGTCATAGGTGCCCAGATGGTGAATGCGTAAAAGGCAATAGCCCATACTTGGCGATTTTGGCATACAGTTGCAAGTTGTGTTTTTAAACAAAAGTGTTGCGTGCGGGGGGATGAATTTTGATGGGTATTGTCAGGAGTGTCCTTGAGAATTAATGAATAGAGTATGCCCAATAAACAACATATAATTGCAGCATACATCATAGTTTGACGCCATCCAATGGCTTCTGTGGCAAGGGCAACAGGCGCCTGTCCCACAAGCGCTCCGAAACAGCCTAGCACTTGAATTAGGCCTGCAGCTAAAGCAAAGTATTTAGCATCAAACCACCGAGAAGCTAGAATAAGGGCGCCGAGATAAGCAAATGATGAACATAAGCCAATTAAAAAGCGTGAGATGAGTGCAATATGGAGTGTTTGGGTCGATGCAAACACATAGGTTGCTATGGCTGCAGTGAAAACAGCAAGGCTTAAGACTTTTTTAGGGCCAAATCGATCAAGTAGTAAGCCTGCTGGGATTTGCATTGGAGTGTACCCAAGGTAAAACATGGACATAAAAACGCCAACCCCAAAGGTGCCGAGTTCAAATTCTTGCATCAGCTCTTGGCTAATGACGCTCGGAATAACTCTAAGAAAAAATTCATAAAAATAAAATAAAGAGGCGAGTGTGCAAATCAAGAAGGCCTGCTTTTTGTGGCTTTTCCCTAAGCTAGAATTAGCTGTGATGGTGGTTTGCAAATTGCTCTCAGTTTCAATGAACTAAACTTTAATTATGCCCAAATCATTTGTTGAAGTCAAAGCTGTGGCTTTTTACTAAAGTATTCCTTGTTTGAGATTATGTGGTGTATCAGTTAGGGTGAAGAGGATAAAACAATGCTTATTTAAGGGGTTTGATGAGATTAAGTTTGCAAAAAATACAGGTTTTTTGGCGCTTAATGCGTATGGATAAGCCTGTAGGTGTTGTTTTATTGTTATGGCCTACATGGTGGGCCCTATGGTTAGCTGAGCGTCAACCCCCTGAGTGGCATCCTTTGTTGTGGATGACTCTTGGCGTTGTTGTGATGCGATCGTTAGGATGTGTTATCAATGATATTTGTGATGCTAGATATGATCGCTATGTCAAGAGAACATGCCAGCGGCCTTTGGCTCGAGATGAGCTAAGCAAGAAAAGTGCATGTGTGTTAGCGCTTATCTTAGCACTGTGTGCTTTTTTTATTGTGTTACAATTTAATCTATTGGTGATAGGTTTATCTTTTGTTGGCTTGATTATGACCTTGATTTATCCCTTAACAAAAAGGTTTTTTCCTTGCCCCCAACTGTTCTTAGGTATGACTTTTGCCTGGGGTATTCCTATGGCTTATGCCGCTTTACTCAATACTGTGCCAACAGAGGCCTGGTGCCTGTATGCCTTGGCTGCTTTATGGATACTTATATATGATACAGAGTATGCCATGGTTGACCTGGAGGATGATGTCAAAATTGGTGTGCGATCAAGTGCTCGTCTATTTGGTTGTTATGACATCATAGTTTTGGGGGGGCTTATGGTTACCCTGATTTTTGCTTGGTGTGGTTTTGCCTATTGGCTAAGCTTGCCCATTGGCTTTTACTTGGGTTGGATGTGTATGTTAATGGGGTTAGTTTACCAATTGCACTTGATTTGGCACAGGGACCAAGCAGATTGCTTTAGAGCATTTTTAGCTAATCAGTGGTGGGGGGGCTTGATTTGGTTGGCTATTATACTTTCTGTTTAGTGCTCATCAAATAACTCAAAGATACTGCCTTTTTCGCTATGTTTTAGACGGACCCCTGTTTTTGGGTTAATGCGTGCGGAAATGATTGTGTTGGGGCGATTTAGTAACGATTTGGGCTTCCCTTTAATAGCTTTTTTCATAAAATTTGTCCAGATAGGTAGTGCGGCTTGAGCGCCATATTCATGAAGTGTTTTAGGTTTATCATAACCCACCCACACAGAAGCGATTATGTTACTATTAAAGCCAATAAACCACGCATCTTTTTGGTCATTGGTTGTGCCAGTTTTACCACCCAAGTCTTTTCTGCGCAACACTTTTGCCTGCCTACCTGTTCCAGAAGTGATGACATCTAATAGTGTTTGATTAATTAAGTAAGCGGTACCTTCACTGATTGCTCTTGGTGCTGAATTAGGACAGTTTTGGCACGATGTTTTTGGCCTTGCCTCGTACTGAATAGCCTGGTCTCCGAGGTAAATTTGCTTGATTAAATAAGGCGCAATAAGATAGCCGCCGTTGGCAAAGCTAGCAAAGCCTCTTAGGAGCTCGGTGGTGGTGTGGTCACTCGCACCCAGTGAAAGGGATAATGATTGTGGTAAATCACTACTGCTGAAACCAAATTTCTGGAGTACTTTGATGGTAGGTTTTATACCAATGGTATCTAGCAGTCTAATTGAGACAAGATTTCTCGATCGCACAAGACCTTCGCGTAAGCGAGTAGGGCCATGAAACTGTTGCGTACTATTTTTGGGGCGCCATGAGGCCTGGTTTTTGTTGTTTTGAACAATAGGGGAGTCATTGATGACAGTGGCGAGAGTCATGCCTTGTTCTAAGGCTGCAGCATAGATAAATGGCTTGAATACTGATCCTGCCTGACGTTTCGCTTGAGTTGTGCGGTTGTAGTGACTTTGGTCAAAGTCATAGCCTCCTACCATAGCCTGAATAGCCCCATCTTGGGGAGACATGGCAAGCAAAGACCCTTGTGCTTGAGGTGCTTGTGCTAAGGTCCAGTGGCTTCCTAGTTGTTGGACATAAACGACGTCACCAGGTTTGAGTAAATCATTCATGTTTGTGGGAGCCTTGCCTCGATAGCCGTGTTGTAATTTTTTTCTAGCCCACAGGTTCCCTTCTAAATATAGAGAAATGGTTTCTCCCGAGCGTAGCATGAGTGATGCTGTTTTCTCTTGAACACTTTCAGTTATGGCTACACTCAGCTGAGGTGGTTGATGATATTGCTTTGCTTTTTCTGGCCAATCCTGTGTGTTGATGTGTTCAAGAGGGCCTCGATAGCCATGACGTTTTGTATAGTCAATTAGTCCGTTACTGAGCGCAATATTAGCAGCTTTTTGTGTTGAACTGTCTAGTGTTGTAATGACCTTGAAACCTTGGGTATAGGCTTTTTCGCCATAAGCCTTCACCATGATTTGCCGAACAAGTTCTGCAGCATGGGGCGCGTTGATTTCAATTTTTGGTCTATGAAAGCGGGCGCTGATCGGTTGCTCCTGGGCCTGTTTGGCTTCTTCAGATGTAATATAGCCAAGTGACTGCATTCTATCTAAGACATAGTTACGTCTTGTAATGGCACGGTTAGGGTTTTTGATGGGATTGTTGGCTGAGGGAGCTTTGGGTAATCCTGCAAGCATTGCAGATTCTGCAAGGGTAAGTTCACTCGGCGATTTATCATAATAGACTTGACTAGCAGCAGCTACGCCATAAGCCCGCTCACCTAAATAAATTTTGTTGAGATAAAGTTCAAGTATTTTTTCCTTGGAAAGAGCTTGCTCAATTTTGAGCGAAAGTAGGATTTCGTTGAGCTTGCGTGCATAGGTTTTTTTATTACTCAGGTAAAAGTTTCTAGCAACTTGCATCGTAATAGTACTAGCCCCTTGGGTTTTTTTTCCTTTATGTACAATCAGTGCAGCACTTGCGCGTGCAAGTCCCATCCAGTCAATACCAATATGGTGGTAAAATCGTTGGTCCTCAGCTGCAATAAATGCATGTTGTAGTGTGGAAGGGATCTTGTCTAAGGACATAGGAAATCGCTTTTTTTCACCAAAATAAGCGATCAACTTTTTATCATGGCTAAAGATTTGTAATGGTACTTGATATTGAACGTGGGCAAGTTCTTGTACGCTTGGTAAGCATACAATGAGCACTGCTAAACAAGCGGTTGAAATAATCAGCCCTTTCTTGAGCCAAGATAGACGATAAAACCTTTGTTTGATCGATGGGGAGGCCAAGTTGTCGCCCTTAGTTAACCTAGTGGCTTCAGCTTAGCACAAACTAAAGACGGTGTCTTTAGTGATTTTAGCGGTCTTGTGCCAAAATTTATAACACTTACAATCAATCTAAATGCATGGGAAGTTAATGATAAAGCTGGCACAAAAAAAATCATCCTGGAGGGACTTTCTTTGTTCATCTATCCTTGCACTATGGCAATTGTTTCCCTTGAGGTTTTTATTAGGTAGGCATCAAAAGTTAGAGTTAGAGGCATTCTATCCATATGTAGAATGGATTAGTACACATGATATTATTAAAATAGGAGGGAAGCGTTTGATTTTACTTCGTTGTCCAGAGATACAGGGCAGCTCAGGACGATTGAGTTTTTATCACGCAACTTCTGGTTTATGGTTGTGTTTAGGTCAGTGGTGTGAGAAAGACGAAAGTATTTATCCTATTATTCTAGTGTGTTTTAAGTTAAATGAGACCTTAAGCGTACAGGGACGTGTGGTAGTTTGGGTGGTTTGTTTTAATCTCAGATATGCGTTGTACGCTTGGGATGGACATCATTTGGTTTTAAGGTATTACTGTTGTGGTGACGATATTTGGTGCGAGTGCAAACATGCTCTACTCGTGCATGTGTCAAAGCCTATTGCTGGGATGATGCTCATTGGAGTGCCATCTGTTCATGGCTATGCTTTCTGCGCTCTTCCTTTTTCCAGAACAATAATCTCTGAATCATCAGATGATGAAGCTTGGTCTTACCTTTTCCGAATAAGTCAAAAAAGTCTACGAGCTCGTCGGCGCTGGATAAGAGAAAAAAATGTGGTTTTTGCAGAATGAGATGGCGAATTTATGGTTCTTTTAATTGGTTATGTTGCTTGTCTACTTTGTTCGTGTGTGTTGTGGTTTGTACCCTTATTATAACGGAGTTTAATCAACACTTAGACAAGCGCTCATGGGCTTCATGTGTTTTGGATGAGCGGTGTGAAATAGCATTTTCAAATATTGGGAATGATTGTTTTATAGAAATTTGCAATCAAAACCATTGTGAAAAGAAGTCTAATGGTGATTCGCTCTGGGAAGGATTTTCTAGGCATGAGGATACATCTGGGTGTTGGGCAATTGAAATAACAGATAATAAAAATAAAAAGGAGATTTCCCATTGCTTTTCTGGGTGCTAAGTTGTGTTCTTCTTTTGGCAGCTCCATGGACGAGAGCGGATTGCTATAAGTCGCAGCCAATCCCTTCATTTGATGTTGAGCATGTTAAGTTGAGGTCATTTATAAGAAGAGCGTGGCTTCCTTCGAATTGCCGTTTACTCCTTGCCTCGGGTGTCAATAATTTTTCGCACTTACAGTTCCAGGGAGGGGATTGGTATGATTTTTTTATTCAACTAGCCGTTGAGAATGGATTGAAAGTTTCACGGACAAGGCATTTTGTCAGCGTATCGCTAGCCAGTGCTCATCGGGATTTTTGGCCGCATTCGCAGCAATTAATTGCGGTTCATCATCAGCGCCCAACAGACTTAGTGCGCTTACTTAATAAAGATAAAGTATTTGATTCGCAAGTGGGGCTTGTAGCTGATGACAACAAGGCTAGTATTTTGGTCAGTGCACCCATGCAACAAATAGACGGGGTTATTGCTAAAGTTCAATCGTTGGATCAGCCAGAGAGTAGCTATCTTGTTGAGGCAAAAATTATTTTTGTACGAGAGGGGGCAGAAAGTCGTGCAGGCTTACATTGGCAAGGCTATCAAGATGTATTGTTGTCTTGGCCAAGAGAGAGTTTTTTGTCGGTTTCTTGGCTGGTCAAGGGGGTGGGCGCGCTGCTTTGGGATACTATTGAGAGTTACGATAATGTACTAGTTGAGGCTCGTCCCTATCTGCGAGTTGTTGCGGGAAAAAAGGCTGGGCTTGAATCAGGAGATGAGAGGCCATATGAGTCTTATGGTAAAGGATTATCGTCAGCTACAGTACAGTTCAAGAAGTCGCTGCTAAGTTTTAACCTTTTAGTAAAGACATTGCCTCACTCTCGTGTTCACCTAGAGTTAGATTTACAGCAAAATCTAGTGAGTCACCAGGCAGGGTCGGGTATTCCTGTTGTGCAGAGTCAGCATATAAATTTACAGGAAAATTTATCATTAAATGAGGTGATGGTGGTAGGTGGTATGTATCGAAGGGCCGATGGTGTGAGTCACCAAGCGCCTTACTGGCCTAATTGGCTTAAACGATGGTTTTTTCGTAAGTCCGCCCAAGAAAAGCAGCAGCTCCTTTTACTATTGCGTATTCGTAAGGTTGTGTGAAGAGCTTTTCTTGCTCAGAAGGTTGGATCTAGTTGAAGCATAAAAAAGATTGTGTTAGATTGACTCAGTAAAAAATCACAATAAAAACCATCAAGCCTCTCGGGAGCTTCTTGTGAACATTGAAAAAAATAATATCTTTTTAGTAGGCCCTTTGGGTGCAGGAAAGACGACAGTTGGTAAAATGCTTGCTGACGAGCTTTCAATGGAATTTTATGATACAGACTGTGAAATCGAAAAAAGAACAGGTGTTGATCTTGCCTGGATCTTTGATTTAGAAGGTGAAGATAAGTTCCGTGAGCGCGAAACCAGTGTCATTGAAGACTTGACCCAGAAGCATGGTATTGTACTTGCAACTGGAGGAGGTTCTGTTTTATCAGAAACTAGTCGTCGTTTTTTGTCTGCGCGTGGCTTTGTTATTTTTTTGAGAGCTTCGATTACTCAGCAAATGATTCGAACAGAGCACGAGTCCTCTAGGCGACCCATGCTTTTAGACACAGAGAGTAACAAAGAAGTGGTGCTGCAAGAGATGAAGGCAGCTAGGGATCCATTTTATGAAGAAATCTCTGATTTGATTTTTGATATGGATGGCATTGCTGTATCCACAGCAGTGAAACAAATTGTTAAGCTACTCCGCTCTATCTGATTCTTTTTTGTCAACAAAATAAGTGTTTGAAATAAGAATCTGTTTGATTTACAATGATGGTAGCATCTTTAGGAAAAGGTGTAATAGCTAATAGGGATTGCCAGTAAAATCTGGTTGCAAGGAGAGCACAATGACCATAGCAAGCAACGCTAAGCTACGATTATCGAGTACGCATACTGAGCAAGATGCTCCGCCTCTCAATTGGTTGGATTATTTCGGTCTCAATGAGTCTCCATTTCAAACATCTGCCCGACTCTCAATGTTTTATAATTTGCCTCGCTTACAATCAGTAGTTGATTCCTGTTTGTCTGCAGATACTAGTCATCCCCTTTGCTTGGTAACGGGTATGATTGGTTGTGGTAAGTCAACATTAATGAGGCAAATGCTCTCTCAGATTGATCGTCATGCGCAGGTTTGTGCTGTTAAAGGAGGCGTGACGTATTCGGTTAATGAGTTACTAGAGGCGATGACAGAAGATTTTTGCTTGCCTATTAGTTCTGGAAGAACTATACAGTCTCGTTTGAATCAGTATTTGTCTTCAATGGATTTAGGGAGACAATATTTTCTAATCATTGATGATGCTCATGATCTTCCTCTTGATACCTTAGCTGCTTTAATGCATTTTTGCGTGGCAAAATGTACAGATACTGATTTTGTCGTTTGTTTGTTTGGTGAACAATCGTTAACAAGTCGCATTGATAGCTTGATGAACAAGCGTGGAAAGGTGAATAACACAAAAGCATTTGATTTGTGTCCTATGTCTCTTGATGAGACGCTGCAGTATTTAAAATTCCGCTGTATGAAGGCTGGCCTTGAAAAAAACTTTCCTCTTTCAGTGAATGATGTTGCACGTATTCATCGTTTGTCTGGAGGGGTTCCAGGGAGGATTAATCGAGTAGCCCAGCAGGTGATGATTGATATTATGAAGCGTGAAGTTCAGTGCAATGAAGAAGTCAGTATGACTGCACCTTGGCAAGCTAATCCACTAGATGATGAGGGGTTGGGTTTGCGCTGGTTTGCTGTTTCTTTATTTGTTGCTCTTGTTTGCTGCACGGTGTGGCTTTTTTATGGCGTTAATACCACACAAGAGTTTGAGTTTGCGTCTTCAAAGCCTGTGGTGTCTAAGGACTATATTGCCTATGCTTCGTCGACCAAGAGGCAGCCTGCGTCTTCTAATGTTGGAGTTGTGGCTAAAGCCCCGAAAGAGATCGAAATGGTTGCTTCCTCAGAGAATAAGGGGCACCCATGGGCTCTAGATAAGGTTTTAAATAGGGTTAATAATGCCGTCATACAATCAATAAGGCCTACTACGGAGCAAGCAAGTGAAAATAATAGAATTGTTCATAAAAAGTCTGTAGGCGAATCTAGTAACTTCACTGCTTCATCATCCTTTGCTTCTGCCTTGCAGTCTGGCCAGGGGTATGCCTTACAAATTTTAGCAGTCAGAAACCAGTCGAGTATTCCTGCTTCGATTAAGTCATCAGCATCGGATCATGATATTCATGAGGTTGCGATTCAGGTCAATGGAGAGCCATGGAAAATACTTCTTTTGGGGCATTACCGCTCGCGCAAAGAGGCCGCTGATATCATGAAGCTATTGCCTGCCGAGCTTCAAGATTTTAAACCTTGGGTGCGTTCTTTAGCGTCGCTTAAAGACGCTCATGTGATCAGGTAATTGCTTCCATTACTTGCTTTATGTCATGATGATGTAAATGAATATTATGAAAGAGCCAGAAAAGAAACTAATCATTGATAGTGCCGCTGGTGCTTTAGAGCTAATGGTTGCTATGAGACCTTATGCACAATCTTCCGTGGTGGTTTGTCACCCGCATCCTCTGCATGGAGGCACCATGCATAATAAGGTTGTAACAACGACCATCAAAGCTGGACAAAATCTCGGTATGAATACTGTGAGGTTTAATTTTCGAGGCGTAGGGGAAAGTAAGGGCGAATATGATCATGGTCAAGGCGAGCAAGATGACCTACGTGCTGTGATACATTGGCTTCAGCAAGAGGCGCCAGGTCTTCCATTAATATTGGTTGGTTTTTCGTTTGGCAGTTATGTTGCAGCATCTTGTGCCGCTAGTTATAAAGTTCAAGGTTGTATTTCTATTGCCCCAGCGGTAACGCGATTTGATTTTAGTCAAGTCGCTCGTGGAGATTTCCCTTGGGTGGTTTTACAGGGATCGCAAGATGAGATTGTTGACTTTTCTTCAGTACAGTCTTGGTATTCTAAGCTCTCTGAGCCAAAGCAATGGGTTGAGTTTGAAGGGGGTGGGCATTTCTTTCATGGTCAGTTGGTAGCTCTGCGCCATACTTTAGAGCGTAGCATGGAGTCCATGGGCCAGCTCTAGTGATTTATCCCATAAATATGACTTTTCACTTGACAGATGAGGGAAATAAGATGATAATGAGAATCATTCTCATTTGCTTATTTGCCTATGACTACGCAGACAAAATCTATACAGCCAGGGCTCAAAGGCCGTATTTCTGGTTTTGCGGGGCAAAGGAGTCGTGTTCAGGCAAGTTTGTACAAGCGCCTTTATACTTTAGGATTAAGGCCTGGAGCAGAGTTTGAAGTTATTCAGTTGGCGCCTCTTGGTGACCCTATTCAAATCAAAGTGCAAGGATTGCTTATTGGGCTCAGGAGACTTGAGCTCGAGACCTTACAGTTTGAGCTTGTATGAACCAACCTTCTATTGCTTTACTCGGTCACCCTAATGTGGGTAAGTCTACTTTATTTAATGCCCTTACTGGTGGACATGCAAAAGTAGGCAATTGGTCTGGCGTTACTGTTGATGTAAAGCAAGGGATGTGTCATTCTCCACTTTACGCATCATCTGTATTCGATTTGCCAGGTATTGTCTCATTGACACATCAAGACGGTGCTTCTGGTAGCGATGAGGCGATGGTTTATCCCTTTATCCAAGAAAATAAACCATCCCTTATTATCAACGTGGTTGATGCCTGTCACTTAGAAACACAGCTTTACTTAACCATGCAGTTACGAGAGATTGGGATCCCAATGATCGTGGTACTAACGATGCTGGATCAAGCGGCTAAGCAGAAACGCAGAATTTCTGTTGATGGTCTAAGTAATAGTCTTGATGTGCCTGTGATTCCTGTCAATAATGCAGACTATAAAAGTATGCATGCCTTACTTGGGCAAATTGATTGTTGTATGAATAAGCCTGCTTCTTCCTCTCCTGTTGTGTACCCAGACATTGTTGAGCAGGCCATTGATGCCTTATGTCAATCAGAGTGTCAACAGCCTCGCTGGGAAGCCATTCAGTGTTTATCGGGAGATAAGCATCGTTGTGATTGTTTGAGTACTGAGCAGCAACAATTACTACAAACTTGGCAGTCAGCTTGTGGAGCAAAACTAGGTCACGAAATTGATTTATTGATTGCTGACACACTATTTACTTGGATTCATGATCAATTACATGCTTTGGTTTCAAGTAAGGGGGATGTTGACAAGCTTACAACCGCTATTGATCGTTTTGTGTTGCATCGCTACTGGGGGATTCCTTTTTTCTTTTTGGTACTTTATGGCATGTTTTTGTTTTCCATCGATTGGATGGGCCAATTACAGGATGGTGTTGATTTGTTGACAGAATGGGTGTTTGTGGATGGATTAGCTTATTGGCTGCATCAGCTAGGGGCTAATGACTTCATCACAACCTTACTTGCACATGGTCTTGGGCGCGGAATCAATACCACCTTGACATTTGTACCAGTTTTGGTTGGTATTTATGCTTATCTTGCTATTTTAGAGGGCAGTGGCTACATGCCAAGAGCTGCTTTTGTGATGGACCGTTTGATGACTTCACTTGGGCTGCCTGGCCAAGCATTTGTTCCATTAATTATTGGTTTTGGTTGTAATGTACCTGCAGTTATGGCAACCCGAACACTCAACTCCTTACGAGATAGGTTTATTACTGCCATGATGGTACCTTTTATGTCTTGTAGCGCGAGGCTGGCTATCTTTTCCGTCTTTGCTGCTGCATTTTTCCCTCGTGGCGGCGGCCATATGATTTTTTTACTTTATTGTTTAGGTGTTTCTGCTGCAGTCCTCACCGGCTATTTATTAAGACGCTTGATGCCTAAATCAGAAAAAACACCTTTAGTGATGACATTGCCAAGTTACCATTGCCCTAAATTTTCGGTTGTACTTCAGCAGGTTCGCTGGCGTGTTTGGGGTTTTTTACGTCGTTGTGGTAAGATTATCATTCCTTTAAGTATGGTTTTAAGTCTTTTGACGATGCCTAGCTTAAATCATTCAACAAGTATTCTAAAGTCATTAGGCCAGAACATGACGCAAGTTTTAAAGCCTATGGGAATTGATGAAGATAATTGGCCTGCATCCATTGGGCTTGTTAGTGGTATTTTAGCGAAGGAAGTGGTGATCGGTACCCTCAATACTCTTTATGCCCATCCAGATAGTTGGGCGCAAGTACCTACTAAATCCATGATGCAAGAAAAAAAGCAGGAGGTTATGGCTGCTTTTTCCCTCTCAAATCAAACATCACCGGTATTTGACGACTCTGATAGTGCGATGAGGCATCTTTCTCATTACTTTCACTCCCAGGCTAGTGTTTTAGCTTATTTGATTTTTATACTGCTTTATTTTCCATGTGTTTCGACATTTGCAGTACTTGTAAGGGAGGTGTCGAAAACATGGGCAATTATCTCTGTTTCTTGGGCTACCTGCTTGGCTTATATTGTTGCAGTGCTGGTCTTTCAGGGATTTACATGGGCCCAGCACCCAGGAGTAACACTTTTATGGTTTGTCGTAGCACTGTGCTGTATTGGAATAGTTGACTATTTAGTGGCTCAATTATCTCGATCTAGTTGGGTCCAGTTAGAAGGAGACATCCATGCTGGAGACCATTAAGCAAGTACTTATTACTCACCATGCAATGACGGCTGCAGAATTATCGATTAGGTCGCAAATTCCTGCTGGATTACTCCAGCCAATGTTGGATCGTCTAAGGGCAAAGCAGTATGTTGCAATTGAAGAAGCTCGTCCATGCGCAGGCTGTGATTTATCTTGCTCTGTCTGCGATAAGATGGTTTTATATCGACTTTGCAAAGATAAATGGCCAACTGTTATAGAATAACTTTTTAATTTATTTAAGACAGTGTTAATATTAATGGCGTAGTATAGATATTATTTGCGCATGTATAAGCATAGGAAAAAATCAGGGAGATATAAGTATCATGAGCGACCAAAAGATTAATGTAGATATGAATGACCTAAATACAGATGCTTCTGATACGTTGAGTGTAGAGGCGGTTATTTCTGATCCAGTGGGATTAGACCCTCTGTTTGGCAGTGTTCCAGATCAAATTAAGTTACCTATCGACATTGAATCTGGTGTTTTAGTTGATTATGAAAAGCGTCATCCATACCTTGTGATCGAAAAATCTGGCTTTTACCCTAATTCTTTACCTAAAAAAACATCCCATATTTCTGTTGAAAACGGATGGGAAATCACGCAATTAGGAAAAGAAATACTAGCAATGTCTGCAGGTGAAGCTTCATGGGTTGACTATGCTAGTACTGAGGCTAGCCTGGGGCAAATTCAGCCTGTTATTATTGATAAAAAAGAGCAAGTGCTTCCTTACTTTGTCATGAAGGGGCAGCCGTGTCAGGTACAATCACTTTTAGGGGAAGGCTCTACTCTAAGTATTCCCTCTTTGGATTGGTCTTTCCACTTTGAGGGAAGTAGTTTATCTCCCGAATGGACACCATCTAAACCAGGAATACATGAGATTTTAGATGACAAGGGGAAAAAGATAGGTGATATGAGGGTTTGTGAACCTAAAACTTTACCTCCTAAACAAGGTACTGTTCAAGCTCAGGCAGATAAAACGATTGATGTAATGGTTGCAAAAGCACATGAATTAGGCTGGGAAGAGATACGCGTACGTTGTGGAGATGTGCGAAGTCTCTTTTCACTATGGGTAGCGGGAAAACAACAAGGTGTCCCGGTAAATAATGAGGATGTGGATTATAATCCTTACTATGATATAAAGTTAGAGATCATAGCTGCTCAAATCGCAGATGATCAGACTAGCTTAAAGAAAACAAAACGATAATTAATATATAAAGATTGTGGGGGTTAATTATGAGTGACACTGGATTCAGCCAGCAAGGTGATGCTGGCGCTGTAATACCTTTTACACAACAATCTAACTACAAGATTAGTTGGGCGCGTGAGTTATCCAACGCATTTCCTCTTACCTTTCTGTTTAGGCTAAAGATGGTGTCTCTTGTGATTGGAGAAAAGAGCTATACACCCAGCGCAAAAAAAAATCAGGTGGGACATTTCAGCTTGTCTAACTTTGTTATTAATATTTTACTTCTACCTTTTGTTCCACTCTTCATGGTTTATAAGCTATGCTGTGCACCAAAAGCCTACAGGACTTACCAGTCTTTACAAAAACAATCTAATAATAAAGGCAGTGGGGGCTCTACTGAGGATCGTAGCAATGATCCTTATGCTAATCATTGGGTAGACTGTATGAATTATCTATTCCACAGGATGAGTACGGCGCTTCCCAGTGGTGATGTTGTGGGTAAGGTTACGATTAGTATTGTGATTTGCTTACCGTTGATCATTGCCGCCTTCTTTACTTCTTTTTTGTGGGTACCTTTTATCTCGTCACGACGATTAACATTATATGAGAATAAAACTGAGCATCTAACTAAGCAATCAATAGATGGTTCTGGTACGAACTCGTCCAAGTCTTCCAGGGGGCAACCTGCACCACCTAGTAGCTTTATAGGTCAAGGTATGACTGTAGATCAAAATCTGCTTACAGGGATTGCGGAATCAATTTTGGAAGATGGTTGTTGCATTAACAAATTAGCCTCACAATTTAAATTATTCACACAGAATGATGATGTAGTCTCACAGAACTGTCCAGAGAAAACGTTGCGTGAATTATTCAAAAAGGTGTATGCGAAGCACTGTCAAGAAAAGATGCAGACTTTTGTTAACAGTTCTGTTGTCATAGATAAGCTCAATTCATTCCAAGAATATTGGCGAAATTTCAAAGATGAGCATATGTCTTCTGATGTAGAAAGAAACGTTTTTGGTTGGATAGAGAATCGTTTTAAGGAAGCTTTTATCGAGCACTGTCAAGAAAAGACGCTTACTTTTGCTAAGGATGCTTTTGATGGCTCAGATAAGCTCAGGTCATACCAAGAATATTGGCTCAAATTCAAAGATGAGCATGTGATTTCTGGTGTAGAACCTGATTTTCTTGATATTATGCAGAAAGATTTGAAGCGGTATTATGTTCAAGCTTTAGAGGCTCGTTTTAAAACTATGGATCAAGCGCCTCTCTTTGAACAAAAGCTCAAGTCATTCTCCTCGATGAAGCAAATCTTCTTATCAGCCTGTATAGATAGGGATACTAGTTGTGTCACCGACGATAAAGAGATTAATGCTTCTGTGGATAGTCTTGTTAAACCTGTCTATGTAGCAGCGTTAGGCAAGAAGCTTACAGGCTTTAAGATGACTTTTTCTTGGCAGGTTGACGGTAAGATCCGCACCTTAAATGAAGCAGTTGCTAAGTTCAAAGAAGATCATCTTGAGGAAGATGCTCATGAAGGCAAACGCATTGATGACTGGTTCAATAAAGAATGCAAAGTAATCTACGAGGCTGAGATAAAACAAAAGCTAGATGATTTCCTTGAGGCAAAAGGTTTTCAGTCCAAATCCTTTGATTCTTTTACTAAGTCGTTTATGGCGGAATGCTTTGAGGACTGTTCAAAAGTTAGTTCACAAACACAAAAATACATAGATCAATGCCTTGAGGATAAGTATCAAAGCCTTGTATTGAATACTATTGAGGATATTGCATCTTCATATGATAAAGGGACTTTATCATATGAAAATGCAATGAAGTCGTTTCAAGGTGCCTTTTCTGAGGACCTTAAATCTTCAATTGCTAAATCTCTTCGCCGTAGCTTTGAAGATAGAGTCGAGAAGGTGCGCCAAAAAAATTATCGGAAACTTTTGTTGCCTTTTCTGAAGGAACATAAGCCTCTTACGTGGCAAAATGTTAAGAGTAGTTCGCTGTATGAGCAGTATATAAAGGACAAACATTTTAAGAACTATGTAGAAAGATTGAGTCATGAAGGCTGGACATTGGCCAAGTATGAGTATAAAAATTCAGATAATTATAGCCTTGGTGCCGATAACCCGATAGGTGATCAACTTACGCCAGAAGAGGTGACGCAAGGAATCCTTTCTCATTTGCAATATCTCCCAGAAGATCAGCAGAATCAAGTTGTATTATTACCTTTTTACGGTGAAGCACACGATATAGAATTAACGTTAGAAAAAATTAAGCAGTCCATTCAGGCTGGTTTTATTTATGTTATTCCTCGTCGTGTCGGGGCTCACTGGACTTCTATTGTTGTTGATACTAGAACAGATTCAGAGATCTGTGGTATTTATCATAGTAACTCGATGAACGGAGGGTTAAATCGTGAAGAAACGCAGATATGGAGTGAAATATGGGGTAAAATAGCTAGCTCCCTACTACCTGGTCATAATCATAGTGAGTTTCATCTTAATGTTCAGTCTAAAGATAATCGTTGTGGTGATTGGACAGTTTGGCAGACTCAAATTTTATTACAGTGTTTATTGGATAGTAAAAAACCCACTAAAGAATATATGCAGGAAGCTATAAGAAACCATCAAAGTATGGATGGATTTGCTCCAATGGATCCTATTGTTGCTATGAGGGGAGTTTTGAGTGCCCCGAGTCATTTTATACGTAAAGTCATGTATTATCAGCATAAAAAACTTTACATGGATGGTTGTGGTATGGATGCAGAAGATAAAGTTAAGCTTCCTCATATACATGCGCGTCTAAAAACTGTTGCAAGGAGATTATTAAATCCAACAACAACAGCGTTGGCCATACAAGAAATTTTTGCCCTTAAATCAGTAGGTATTGATTTTACCAGTGCTATTAATAAAGTGAATGAAAAAGCTATTTATGACAAATCCATGGGAATAACAGATTCGGATACAGACCTTGTTTTTCATATGGCGGGAACTGATGAGAAAAAGAAATTAGAAAACTTTAAGGATGTATTACACACGTTTAGTCAAGATCAGATTAGCGCTCAACGTGGTAATACCCTGTTTTCATTGCCTGAGGATAAAAGGGGCCGCTTTTTTGGTAATCTACTAAATCAGGATATTAAACCTATTTTCGAGGGTACATATGAAAAAAATGATGTAATGGGGCATTATGACATCCTTGATAAAGCCATGGGTCTCTTGAGGCTATTTATGAATGGAAAAGAAGCGCAAATAGGAAATTACTCTTATACCCAGCTATTTCGTTTAGCACGATTTGAGTTGATTCAACAATCCGATGAATACAAAGAATATATGGATGCTTATCACAAAGTCACAATAGGAGAGTATCACCTGGATAATGTGGAAGAATGGAAAGAATACTTTAGCCATAACCCCTTACTGCAAGAGTTTGTTGCAAGAGCCTTATGTCGATTTAAACGAGCAGCAATCAAGATTGACTCTTTAAGCTTTTCACCATTAAATTCTAATGCGCTGCAAAGCAGAAGACATCAGAACAGAAAACCTTTATTGGATGTGATAGAGTGTTTTGACAATATAGATGCTCTTCATCGTAATGTTTTGAGTGATAATTCAGATTTATCAGATGAAGATCGAAGGAAATTAACAGAAAGGCTCTATTCCTTTGACGAGATTTTTTTGGATGGATATCGGCATGCGAAAAAGAAGTTTTGTCAACTATTAGAAGATAAGATTTCAAACAGAGAGAGCTGGATAGGAATTTATAAAGAGACTTACCAAGAGTATTTGAAGATGAGTGCCTTAAGTATTCTAGAAATCCCACTTAATCCGGATTATCAAAGTGATGCGGGGGCTGCTGCGGCTCCTCAAGTTCAAGGCTCTTTGATGAGTGCAGTTGCTAGTGGAGCTTTTCAGGATCAGGATTCTGATAGTGGGAATGAGGGTGAGCCTTCAGCTGGTGTTCCCAGTGATGTTGGCGTTTTTAATCGAAACGCGAACGGTGGTTCAACGAAGTCGACAGACTCTGGTCAGGCAGGGCATGAGGATGATGTTGATGGTACTCTAGGCTCTAGTCCTGCGACAAAAGGCAATTAAGCTGGCGTGATTCAAGTACAGAGGTATGCAAGTACTTTCTCCAAAAAAATGAGACTATTGGATTGTGAGAGATTTTTGTGTCAACTGCACTTTAAGTGCACTGTTGAGAAAATAAACATAGATTTTCTACGCAACAAGTGTGCAAGCTTGCGGTAAGTTGCTATTTTCAGCTTTAGTTTTGCGGTCAGTGGCCGTTTCCAAATCCAGGGATGCTGGAGTCTCTGCTTGCTGCTTGTGGGTTGCCGTAATCTGTATTGTGTCTAACAGGTTCAGGTGCAGCATACTGCTTGGCATTGTCAATTGCACTATTGGTTGCAACTGCTAGTGCGTCCACATTCTCAGCAACAATATTTTCCAGTACATCATGATTACCACTTACGCTGTGAATAGTACTAGCACCAGTATCACTACGCATACTAGCATTAAAAGTACTAGTATCTCTTCCTGGGGGGCCTGAGATATGATCAGCATCAAGCTCAGCGGCCACGAAAGTAGCACCACCACCAAAATCTGTGTCACCGTCAGGATCAAAACTAAGATCCATGCCAACACCAGGATCTGGGCTTAGTGTTACGTTGGTATTTTCTGTAATCAATGGGTTTATAGATGGTGTATAATTCACGCCACGCTCTCCTCGCGAAATCTTGGCCAACACCCCTTTCCCCAGGTTTTTTGCGTATCTTTGTGCCTTAGAAGAAATACTACTTTCAGGAAATAATTGGTTGAGCTGTTGTTGTTCAGCCTTTGTTAATTCTGGGTTCTCATTAGGATTTTGACGCTTTGCCTTCAAAACTTTATCGTAGGCTTTTTTGATCCCTGGGTTTTTGGCTAAATAGGCATTAAATGCTAGAGATTTTAGTTCGGGGAGGGGATTTGGTTGCCTATGCCGCAACATAGCAGTCAAGTTTTCCCGTGCAACCGTTCTGCAGTGTTGCATAACACCTTTCGGTATAACTTTCACGAGCTGTTTTATTATCTCCTCATTAGTGATGTTAAGTGAGCCATCTTCTTTATAACTCTGGTTTTTCGAGGCCTCCATTAGATGATTGTAGGCTGCTTCCATATTAGGGTACTTTCTTAAGTAAGGATTGTTGTTAACCTCAACTATAGCTGGTTTGACGCCTTTTGGGGCTACCAGCATCTCTCGAATCGTGTCTTGAGTGATCCTCCTTGAGATGACCATTTTTTTTTCATCGCTCATCCAGCGGTTAGGAAGAGTGAAGTCGATCGTTTTTCCTTCTGATACTGCAAGTCTTTGAAGCTTCCGCGAGAGATGTCCCGCAATGACAGAATTACCAGCTTGTCCGTGTGTATGACCAGTTAAAGGTATAGAGACTGTCCATTGGTTATTTGAAGCTTTGCTGATGGTGCACTCGAAGCCATGTTCGGTTCTCTCGGAGGCTGTTTTGATGTTATCCAAGAGATTATTTGCATCTACTATGTACTCTTCTGCCTTTGCAAACCTGTTAAGGTAGTTTTTTGATGCGTCTATCTTTTGTTTCTGCTCATCTAATGGGGCATTATGCTGGCTGTAGCCGTCGAATACTTTTAAATACTCAAGGCGAGCTTGCTCAATCGCATGATACTGATTGGCTGACTCAGTGATGTTGATATTTTGCTCGCCACCTGATTTCTTTCCTCGTAGCTGGTCTAGCTGATCTTGGCTGGGTTTGGGGATATCTAGAGTCTGAGTAATATCATCGAGAGATTTTACTTGTTTGGGTGCACCTGCACCTGCATCAGGCTCCTCGTAAAAACTATCGATAGTATGATCAACAGTGTCTGGAGCTTGAGCCTTGATGACGCCCTCAAACTTTCCCCGGGCTCTGTTAACCTGATCTTTAGTGTATTCTCTTTTGAGTACCGTACAGCCTTCCCAGTTTGCCATGATTACTGCCTTTATAAGAATGAGCGCAAACTCTATAATAACTTGCTGTCAGCAAGGATGCAAATAACACGTGGGTGATGATTGGCAATAATGGGGGGGGTGAGGACACTCGATTGCTAGAAATGATAAAAATTATGAAATTAGGTCTTGTTTATTTTTGATATCTGCTGTAAAATATGTCTCCTTTTAAGAGTATTTATTGCAAATTTGGAGTCTTCTATGAGCACAGTGAGCGCAAAGCCGAGTGAAGTAAGACGCGACTGGTGGCACATCAACGCTGACGGCCAGGTCCTTGGGCGTCTTGCGGCGATGATAGCTTACCGATTACAAGGTAAACACAAGCCAATCTATACCCCTCATGTCGACACAGGCGATTGCATTGTTGTGACAAACGTTGACAAAATCGCGGTGACGGGCAAGAAAGAACAAGACAAAAAGTACCACTGGCATACAGGTTATCCTGGTGGCCTTAAAACTCGCTCGTTGGGACAAATGGCTCCTGAGCGTGTTTTACATCTTGCTGTGAAGCGTATGTTGCCTAAAGGTCCTTTGGGCAGACAGATGCTACTCAAACTCAAAATCTATGAAGGTGCCGAGCATCCCCACGAAGCGCAGCAGCCAAAAACGTGGATTGACCCGCAATCTAAATCAGTTAACGACGAGGAATCATAAGTTATGGCAAAAGCAGCAAGCAAGAAAGCCAAAGCAATTGAGCAGTACTATGGTACTGGTCGAAGAAAATCATCGGTTGCCCGAGTATTTGTCCGTCCAGGTACAGGCAAAATGACTATCAACCAGCGCTCACTTGAAGAGTATTTTAGTCGTGAAACGGCACGCATGGTTGTTATGCAGCCTCTCAACCTTCTTAATGTCGCAGGTCAATTCGATTTGTACATTACTGTTGTGGGTGGTGGCGTCAGTGGTCAGGCTGGTGCGGTTCGTCATGGTATTACTCGCGCGTTGATGGCTTGTGATGAAGCCTCAGGTGAATCAGCTGTAGTGGCTGCGGCACCTGTTGTGATTGGCCAATCAGAAGATGACGATGAAGATGGCGCTCATGGTGTGCTATCATGGCGTAAACAACTTCGTACGGCTGGGTTCGTGACACGTGATGCTAGAAAAGTTGAGCGTAAGAAAGTGGGTCTACACAAAGCACGTAAAGCAAGACAGTTCAGAAAACGTTAATTTTTTGCAGTGTTTTTGTTGGGCAATGGCTTGTTAACTTAAGGAGACCAATTATGTCAACGATCAAACGTTCGGTCATGACGCTTTTTTCCTGCCCCAAGTCAGAGTTAAGTCATAGGGTTCGTATTGTCCTTGCCGAAAAAGCTATTAGCGTCAATATTGTTGATATTGACCCTGATGATTTGCCGGAAGAGCTCTTAGAAATTAATCCTTATGGCACTTTGCCCACTCTAGTTGATCGAAATGTTGTGCTTTACGAGCCCAATATTATCATGGAATATCTTGACGAGCGGTTCCCTCATCCTCCTTTATTGCCTGTGTATCCTGTCTCTCGTGCAGAAAGCCGTTTGACGATGCATAGGATTAATCAGGATTGGTGTCCTTGGGTTGAGGCTATTTTATCTCATGCTTCTAATCGAGAAGAAGCGCAGGCAGCCCTTACAGATAGTTTGGTAAGTTTGGCTCCTATTTTCAGTGAGCATAGCTTCTTTATGAGTGAAGAGTTTTCTTTGGTCGATTGTATGATTGCTCCGATTTTATGGCGATTATCTGACCTTGAGATTAAACTTCCCAAAAAGGCTCAGGCGGTACAGAACTATATGGACATGATTTTTGCTCGTGATTCTTTTCAGGCAAGTTTGTCTGAGTATGAGCAAGAGCTAAGGCTTTTGGATGACATCGAATAAACCCTATCTTTTGCGGGCACTTTACGAGTGGATTGCAGATAATCAAATGACCCCTTATATTCAGGTGGATGTGTCTCTCCCTGGTGTCAATGTTCCTATGGAATACGTCAAAGATAATCAGATCGTTCTCAATATTGCAATGATGACGGTGAAAGATCTTATCCTTGGTAATGAGTGTATTGAGTTTTACGCTAAATTTGGTGGTCAGTCTCAATTTGTTTCTGTCCCTATTGGCGCGATTGCTGCTATTTTTGCTAAAGAAAATGGCCAAGGTATGGGGTTTGAAGTTTATCAAGATGAGAGTGGTGCTGTTGGCTCTAAGGGACAATCATCCGATGCGCCTCCTCACCTGACTATAGTCAAGTAATCCAGAATGAATATGATTCAGAAGATTCTAATGACCCCATAAATATCCCCCCGCAGGAATTACAATTATTAAGATACAACGCATCACTCTTTATGCTAATGTAGTGATTTTATATTCCTTATTTGTTGTTTAGTAGTTAGAATTTTTGGGGGATAAAGTTGAGTGAAGTGGTGGTTGTGCTGTGGGGGATCCTTTAATGGCGTTGAATCTTGAGAACTTCCCTGTACTTGTTCTCGGAGCTTGTAATTTTGACGGAGTGGGTGGTAAGGATCGAGTTTTAAATGTAGTCATGTGAGCTAAAATAAGTGTAATAATGACTTTGTTATGATCCTCTGATGTTGCCATTGGATGCCCTTCGTCTTGTAGCGGGTAGGGAGAGCTCCATTGAGCATAAATAGGTTGTGGGGAGGCTAAGACTGGTCTTTCTATGGCTTTTAGTTGATCTCGACAATAAGACAGTTGTTCAAGTAAGTAGTTACACTTTGGCGTGCTGGCACAGTAGATATCAAGAAATTGAAGCATTGTATAATCACAAAATGAGTCAATGATCAGAGCCAGCATATGAAAATTTCTATTTTTAAGACATAACTCTGCTTGATGAATGACGATGCCAGGGCCTTGTTTGAGTAAATCGATACAGCACCTGATTCTCTTGGCTGGTGGAGTGGAAGTTTCCATAATCAAGGAAAGTGGATTGAAATAAGAGGTTTCTTTTCTCAGGCTGGCGACAAGCTTTAGCCAATGATGCCAATCCAAAAGATGCTGTTTGAGAGCAATACCTTTTTTAATTAATGCAATGTCGTTTTCAGCAAGATCTTCTTCTAAGTGCATACGGTTGCACGTAGCTAAAAGACCGTGTGTGTTGAAATAGCTTAGATTGCTTATTAGCTTGATTCGGTCATTTGGTTTGCAGTGTATTAGCCACTGTTTTGCGGGCTCAAAGACTTCTTGGTATCCTTTGGTTTCGCCTTGCTTAAAGGCTGTTTCTGCCATTTTAATGCTGCTTAGGCATAGAAGCCCCATTTGTCTTAAGAAGGCCACTTGGCTTGTTGCATCACGGGTATAATCTCGTTCGCTAGGGAGTTGTTGATCAGCGAGTTTGGTCAGAAAAACCTGAAAGGGTTGGTGGTGTTTTACATGGACTACATCTGTCATATCACCTCCTTACAAGGTAATGGGAATATCTAGTAGACTTGTAATAGCATTGAATACAAAGCGACACATGGGAAATAAGATAGCGAACAAGATCCCAGAAAAGGCGAGTGCAATCAATATAAAAAAGCCATATGGAATGACTTGGTCATACTTACGTTGATAAGCTGGAGGAAGAAGTTGTTTCACGATGTGACTGCCATCAAGTGGGGGTATAGGTAGTAGATTGAGGACCATTAGGATGATGTTGATCCAAATGCCATTGAAGGCCATCATTTGAAAGAAAGCAACGCTATCATCTGCCCATACATCTGCAGATTTTAAAATAACACCCCACAAAAAAGCCATGATAAGGTTTGAGGCAGGGCCTGCTGCTGCAACAAGCACCATGGAGCGTTTTGGGTCTCTGAGTCGTCGATGGTCCACAGGCACAGGCTTTGCCCAGCCAAATATAATGCCACCTAGGAGAACCATCAGTGTTGGAATAAGTAACGTGCCAATGGGGTCAATATGTTTGATCGGGTTAAGCGTCAAGCGGCCTTGCTGGTAAGCGGTGGGGTCACCATATTGGAAAGCCACCCATCCGTGTGCTACCTCATGAACAGTAATGGCAAATAAAATGGGTATTGCAAAGGCTAAAATGACAAAAGGGTCAAAGTTTTCCATGGATGTTCCGTCTAGGTTTCATGATCAACTAATGAGATAACTTTTTTGACGCCATCTAGTTTTGCGAGTGACTGCACCACTTTTTTTGTCTTGCCAGGGCTTGCTAAGCCTAAAACATAGATGATTTGGTCTGTTGTCACAATTTTAAATTGGTTGCTAGGCACGCCTGATTGAGCAAGGAGTTTAGTTTTTGCTTTTGCGCTTATCCATGTGTCTTTGGCTGCGTCATGATGCTCATGATGTTGGGTGATACGGGTTTGGTTGCTAAGAATCTTTACGCCTTTTATCTCTGAGGCTAGTTGAGTTAGCCTTGTTTGCAAGGCTTGGCTACTAACCTGCCCAGTGATTAATAAGGTATGGTTGTAACTATGGAACTGAAGGTCGCTCTGGCCACGCAGATCAGGGTCTTTGCTCAGTATTTTCTTTGCATATGGCGCAAGTTTTAGATCATCAATCATTGTGTGCGTTGAACGCTGGTCATAAAGTAGAGTGCTTCCTGCAGCTGCCCCAGCAACAAGGAGTGTAGTGCCGCAGCCTGATAATAATGTGATGAGGCAAAGTGATGTGAGTAGATGTCGTTTCATAATGATCTCCTTATCCTTCTGCTTTATAGTGTAACGCTAAGGCCTTCATGACGCAATCTTCTTCATGCGGATGAGCGAATGGTGCAAGTAGGTGGAGCCAAAAAAAGGGTGTTGTTTATACGTTTGGTTGAGCGCTTTGTTTTTGTGTGGCCCCTCATTAGATTGATACAAAAGTTGAGAATGATAAGGGCGTCAGGTTATAGGTTTTTATTGAAGATTGCCAAGAATCTGAGTTTACCCAACTTTTTAATTGTCTAGTATTCGCTAAAGGCCCCCGGAACCCAAAGAGCTTGCTGGCCTTGAATGGCAACCACATCATAGCGCATTAGATAGTTATTCCACTGTGGATTTTTTTGAAGAAAGTACTTACAGCTACGGATAATGCGTTGTTGTTTTTTTGTACAAATGGTCTCGTGCGCATAGCCAAAGTGAGAGTGCTTGCGATAACGTACTTCAACGAACAGCAATATCAAATTTTGTCTCATGATAAGATCAATTTCACCGTAGCGACAATGGAAGTTGTTAGCAATAAGATGACAGCCTTGCTTTTCAAGCCACTGCTGAGCCTTTTTTTCATGAGTATGTCCTGTTTCTCTCATGCTCTTGAGTATACTCAAGAGGGATCCCTGATGGCTAGACCGTCAAAAAGGCAAGGAGTTTAAAATAGCATTAATCCTTGCTTTGTTGCTTGCTTCCAAAGAGTCTGGCGAAGGGGCCCTGTAATGGCAAGTGATAGGTTGTCATCTTGTGTGGCAATGCTTAGATCGGGGTATGTGCGAAGCAAAGTCTGATACTTCGCGAGTAAATAAGCATTATAGCCATAGTGAAAATAAGGTTTTTCATCAGGTGAATAGCTATCTAAGACATAGGTGCCCGCAATGTCTGATAGTTTTTGTTTGCTATGGAGGTGATTGCTAGGAATTAGCACGGTAGGAATGTCGTCAGCATAAAAAAAGCGAAGTAAGGGGATTATTTTACTGGCCTCTTCATAGCTTGAGAAAAGTATAATGCTGTCAAAATCTTGGCGACGCGTTGACGCCACAGACATGGGGGTCCATGTTGCGCTTCTGATTTGTTCATAGCGTGGTTTACTGCTGTCCAGGCCCATCAGGCTTTTTATGGCTTGAGTATGATCTTCTTGTTGGTTAGTTGCTAAGATCGCGGTACTTTGAATGTTGGCGCTTTTAAGAGCCTTTAACATATGTTGGCTTTTGTTTTTTTGTTCACGCTCATAAATAATGATAGGGTGACTTCGTCCAAGATCTTGTAGTTTGTGCGTTACGGCTATATATTCTTGGTTTTTCCAGCTTTGTTGCTGAAAGGGAGGTGAAACAACCCAGTTTTTATAGTCAGGTTTGTTTGCTGATGTGTGGACAATGGTATGACATGATGAGAGTGTTTTGTTTGGTTTGTCCCATAATAGCTGTATTTTTTTACCATGTTTGTCATCAAAGAAGGCTTGGGTAAGACCTTTGTTGAAAGATTTTTTTGGATCCTGATCATCGAGGCATAGCTGTGACATGGAAGTAGGTTCTTTTTCTGTACGCGTAAGTAGTGAGTTAGCCTGGTGATGTGGGTTTCCCCCCTTCCATTGACGAATCTTTTTGTCAAATGTGCTTATTTTTCCATCAAAGGTGATGAGGATTTTGGCAAGATCTATCCATGTTTTGGCTTCTTTGCTTATGGAAGCAGAGGGCTCACTCAGGCTTAATTGCGCTAGTCGCCAAAGTTGTTTTGTATGCGTGTTTTCTTGGTTTGGCAAAAGGAGTGTAAATTCGAGTGCTTTTAACCAATGGCGGTTGATTTGGCTAAGTTTAGCTTCAAGTGCTAGCCATTGATTGCGTAGAGGTTTATTCAGTGTATTAGGATTCAATGGTTGTAAGAGCTTTGCTGATTGTTGATACCGATGTTTGTGTAAGGCCAGTTCTGCTAACAAGATTTGGCGCCAAAGGTATTCTTCTTGATTTAAGTCATTGCGGTGGAGAGAATGCAGGCTTTGCTCGGCTTGTTTGTCAAGGTGGTGGGCAAGGCTTTTTTGAGCACATAATAGTATTTGATGTGGTTGAGAGATGGATTGTTGACTTAATGCATAACAATAGGCAAATGTCTCTTCTACACTGGATAGAGGCTGTTTTTCACCTATATTTGTGTGCTGACAGCTTGCGAGAAGTGATAAACTCACCAGAGCAAAGCAGATCTTTTTGATGTTCAACAAAGAAAATCCTGTGGTTTTTTTTACTTTTATTGTACATTGAATTGAAGCAATCGACCAGTGGCTTCTTGCCATGAAACAACAATCCATACAATCGTGCCTTTACGTTGTTGCAACCCCCATTGGTTGCTTAGCTGATTGGTCCTATCGTGCTATTGAGGTTCTTAAGCAGGTTAATCTTGTATTGGCTGAGGATACTAGGCACTCGAGGATTTTACTTGATCATTATCATATTGATTGTCCACTGAAATCATTGCACCGTTTTAATGAGCAAAATCAGGCAGGTTATTACATAGACCAGTTATTAGCTGGAGACTCTCTGGCTCTAATCAGTGATGCAGGCACACCTTTAATCAGTGATCCAGGCCAGAAGCTAGTTAGCCTTTGTCATGAGCAAGGTATCAGGGTTATTCCCATTCCTGGTCCGAGTGCACTAACAGCGGCATTGAGTGCAATAGGTTTGGGGGATAAGGGGTTTTCTTTCTTGGGTTTTTTGCCTAGTAAGCCCACAGAGCGCAAGTCTATGCTTGAATATTATACTGATCAGGCTCTTTGTACAGTCTATTATGAGGCTCCTCACCGTATTCAAGCAAGTCTTGAAGATTTACTACATATTGTAGGGCCTGATAGAAAGGTTGGTGTTGCAAGAGAAATGACAAAGCGCTATGAGTCCATCAAGTGCTTACCTTTGTCGCAATTATATGCTTGGATAAAAGAGGGGGAGCAGCAGCTCAAAGGTGAGTTTGTGGTTGTAGTCGATCAGCAAGAACCAGAAGCCCCTGATATAAAAGAGGCAAGGCGAGTATTAGCTGTTCTACGTCCCTTTTTATCCCACAAGGATGCAGCGAAAGTAACGTCGGAGATCACCGGTGTGCCTAAAAATACCATTTATGCATGGAATAAAGAATAATCTTCTAATAAATGCTTTTTTTTGATAAGATAATTATGAGAGTTGGCTAGGCAGTCGCTGCGTAAGCAGAGGAAAGTCCGGGCTCCATAGAGCGCAGTGCCAGGTAACGCCTGGGGGGCGAAAGCCTACGGAAAGTGCCACAGAAAATAAACCGCCTTAGGGTAAGGGTGAAATGGTGTGGTAAGAGCACACCGCGCTTGTGGTAACACAAGTGGCAGGGTAAACCCCACTGGGAGCAAGATCAAATAGGGATCCACTGTTTTTTAACAACGTGTGGTTCGCACGTAGGATTCGGGTAGATTGCTTGAGCGTTTAGGTGACTAATCGCCTAGATAAATGACTGTCCATGACAGAACCCGGCTTATCGGCTGACTCTCCTTATCCTATAATACGGCAAATAGATTTAGTTATAAAAGCTTTCATGGGTGCTTTTAGGTAAGAAAAGTAAGTGCTTAAGGCTTCGGCAAAGCTGCTTGACGATCACCTTGTTGCTGTGACTGGGTTTGGTATCCAAAAAAAGAGACCGCTGCGTTGTTGTGTGAATGGACTAGGCCAAGACTTTTACGAATGACTTGTGACAAGTGTTTGTTGGATATGGTTTTGACAAGAGCATAAATGTTATTAAGATCTTCGGCCAGAGCTTTGCTTGTAGCATCATTGCAAGGCATGGATGTAAATAAGAGCCAGCGATTGCGTAGTTGATAGCCTATCCATAGGCAATCCCATGTATATTGCGGTGAGGGAGTAGGGGTGATATGGTGTTGAATAGTATACAATGCTTCACGATTGTCTCTAGTGTTTTGGATCATGCGTGTCATTATTTCTAATCCAATCAGACGTATCTCTGCTGCTGATTTAGGCTGAAAATTATCCCAGTCTATTTGGTTGAGTATCTCTGAAAAAAGATCAACTATCTCGCTAGATAGATCAATTTTTTCATGTTCAAGTGCTACTTGTTGAGCTAAATGAAACAAAATCCATTCTAAGTTTTTAGTGACCTCTTGCTCTAGATGAGCAATAAGTTCAGGCGTGCGATAGTTGATGGTATTGTCTTCAGATGCTCTTTGCTGAAGCTGCTCTACTACTGCATGATTTTGTCCTAGTATTGCTTGGATCGTATCTATTTTCTTTTGTGTGGTTTCTCGATAACGCATTGAGTCATCACAAGCAGCAAATAAAACCGGCTCAAAATAGATTAGAGGTGTACGGCTAAAGATAGCTTGTTGCTCTGGCTCTAATGTGGGAAAGCTCAAAGTGGATGACCATGGATTAAGAAGTCTGCTCCAAGTGAACATAAGCTCATTGTGAATAAATGCGTGAGCAAACCTTTGTTCTTGTTGAGGCCACTCACTTCGGATGAGATTTATCCATTGTTGTTGTTTGAGCGCTTGCTGTTCAAATAGTTGACAAGATGAGTCAAGTAAGGAGCTTAGGTGCTGATGATCTATGGTTAATTCTCCAGCTAAATGGTGTGCCAGCATATCTGATTCTATTAGAATGGATCGATGCTCAATCTGCATCATGGCTGCTTGAGAGAAAATCCATGGTCCTAAAAGCTCAAGAATATTCTCCTCGTTACATAGTAATATCTGTGTGTCTAGAGATTTGTAAAAGTTTTTTATGTTCTGCTTGATATTCTCTTGCTCTTGATGATAAGCATGAGTGGCTCCTTCGTGAAGTATGGAGTCAAGAAAATCGTAGATTTTTTTATAGATGGAGTAGGTTTGTCCCCAATGGCGTTGCCAGAATGACGCTGTATTAAAAAGATGTGTGATATCTTGTTTTAAACTATCAATAGTGTGCTGAAGTTGCTCATAATCAATGAAATGATATGCTTGCAATTGTTGTTTCATGGTTAACACCTGTTGCCAGAAATGTGGTGAGTATAAAAGTTTTCTTTGAATGCTATTACTAGCGCTATACTGTTTTAAAGGTGGAAGCATTAAGAAGATAGACAATGATATTGTTCTCGCCTTAATCGTTAGCGTTGTTTTATCTTCATAGGGGAATTGCTGAATAAAATCATAATAATCCTTTATCCAGGATAGGCTAGTGACTCTGCGGACTTGAGGCTGATTACTTTGATCATACATAATCGGTACTTTGTGGCGTGATAATTGCTCATGAATCCAGGCTATGGGGTCGGAAATCTCTAAACCTTGTTGAGTGCTAACACGAAGCCTATAGTGCATGGCTTCCAATGTTAAATTGGCTTTGGTTAGTGTTGTCCTCACTTTGTTTTGGATATCTTTCAAGGCTTTATTGGTATGAAAAGAGTGATTAGTGTTCTGTGCAATTATTTTTTTCTCATACAAATTGAGAACTTTGAGTGTATGGAGAGCTTGCCTGCCATAATCGAGTAGTTGATGATGACTCATCAGTTGTAGTGTAAAGGCTGGTGATGTAGCTATTTCCTTGAGTGTGTTCAATGTTTGAGGGAGTGGTTTTGGATATCTAGGATAATGAGGGACCTCGGGTTCTTCTCTATGGTCGTAGTTTAGCTTAATCTTGGGTTTGTGCTCTAAATGTCTTGAGTACTCTTGAAATAGCTGTCTTCTTTGATGAGCAGATGATTTTGATGCCTTTGATGAGAATTTTTGGTGCCTATGAATGTCTTGTCGCAAATGCCACTCATGATTGAGATGGTTCCAAAGGGTAGGTTGCCTGAGTAGATTAACGGATAAAATTTGAAAGTGAAGTGTTGCTTTGATTTTGTTTTGTATTCTTGCTGCATGAATGATAGTTCGAGTGCAGGAAAGAAAATGTCTTCGGCTCCATACGATAGCAGCATTGATTGTTTCTGGGATAGCTATTGTGCTTTGAAGTTGATGTAAGTCTTGAGTTCTTCTAAGAAAAAGATGGCATAATTTTCGGACCTGGTTTGTAGAAGCGGTTTGTAGTTCTCTTTGAATTAAATCATAGGCTTTGCAGAGTTTGGAAAATAAATTTACCGTTACACTCTGTCGGTTTAAAAGTTGTTTCGAGTTATCATGCCGATCATGTAGATAATAGCATGGTTTTTCAAGCATACGATGCCAGTCATGGTAATGAAGGGTCATTTGTCTAGACAAGGCGGGAAGTTTTTTTTCAAGCCGATAAGTTTGAAGCCATGCATAGGATAAAAAATCAGTATGGGTCATAGTTTTTCCTTGTTTGAGTTGCAATGTTTTAAGCATAAGCATTACGGAGCCTTAAAAAAATACGGTTTTTTTTGCGTATTTCCTCAGGGGATGCTTTTTGCTACACTATCTAGGTGTCCCATCTATCTTTAGAAAATTTGAAGCACGCTGCAGTCATGTATCATGAAGTCCTAGAGGCTTTATCCATCAAGCCTTCTGGCTATTACCTTGATGGCACCTTTGGGCGCGGAGGCCACAGCCGTGGTATTCTTGAGTCTCTCAATGAGCAAGGTAGATTGTTCGTGGTTGATCGAGACCAGATGGCTATTGAGGAAGCTCAGCAGCTTGCACTTTCTTTTCCCAGTAAGATGCAAATATACCCTGGTGATTTTGCTGGCGTCATGCAGGATGAGCTTGGCGATTTTTCTGGTCAATTTTCGGGTATTTTGCTTGATTTGGGTGTCTCTTCACCACAACTTGATGAGGCTACTAGAGGATTTAGCTTTTCTCAAAATGGTCCGCTAGACATGCGTATGAATCAGCAAGATGAGCTGGATGCCGCTTCGTGGCTAGCTTCTGCCTCTCAGGATACTATTGCTCAAGTACTATGGGAATATGGTGAGGAGCGCTATGCTCGAAGAATTGCCCGTGCTATTTGTGAACAAAGACAAGAAAAACCACTTAACACAACATTTGAACTTGTTGAGCTTATTACTCATGCAATGCCCCGAATCGATAAACACAAGCATCCTGCAACTAGAAGTTTTCAAGCTATTCGTTGCCACATCAATGATGAGTTGGGGCAGATAAAGCGCGCTTTGGATGCCATTGACACACTGTTAGCACCTGGTGGTCGATTGTGTGTCATGACTTTTCACTCCTTGGAAGATCGTTTGTGTAAACATTGGATGAAAAAGCAGCTAATTCATGATGTTCCCAGTAAATTACCTATCAAAGACATTGATGTGCCAAAGACCTACCGTTTGATTACAAAAAAACCAATCATAGCTAGTGATGAAGAAGTTAAAGTAAACCCTCGAGCTAGAAGTGCAAAACTACGAGTGATAGAAAAACTATGAGTTCACAACCTGTGCAACATTTTTTTGCAAAACATACCTCGCTATTTGGCTTTTCAAAATTTAATGCTTATTTGCTTACATTATTGTGTTTGGCTTTTGGATTAGTTGCCGTAAAAGATTGGAATAGGCGTTTAATGAGAGATTACCAAAAGGTTTCAGTGGCGCTTGATCATGCTAAGATTCATGGGGAAACTTTGTTGCTTGAAAAAAATGCTTTGCTCTCTGAGGATGCTTTATCAGCTAGACAAAAGCGTGAGAAACGTTTACATTTTCCTGGTGCCAAAGAGCGCTTTGTTTTACAAGTTCATAAGCCGGGGGAGTAAGTGAGATACACTTGGCGTTTTTACACAATTATTTTGCTTTTTCTCATGCTTTTTTTTGCTTTGCTTTATCGAGTTTATGATTTGACTGTTGTACAGCATGCCTTTCTTTTAGGTGAGAGTGAAAAAAGAAGTGTGAGATTGGATAGTGCATCATCTCATCGTGCTATGTTGGTTGATCGAGAAGGAATTCCTCTCGCGATTAGCATCCCTGCAATTTCAATATGGATAAATCCAAAAGAAATTGATGATTTTGATCGTTTTAATTGGCAAGTATTAGCCGACGCATTAGGGGTTTCTTCCGCGTCTATTCGCACAAAGATAGAAAGGCATCGCCATAAGCAATTTATCTATTTAAAAAGACGTTTGCCACCTCAGCAAGCAAAAGCTTTTGATTCATTAGAAGCAGTTCATCAGATACAAGAGTTTAAGCGTTTTTACCCTCAAGGTGCTATGGCTGCGCACTGGGTGGGTAAAACCAATATTGATGATCAAGGGATTGATGGTGCGGAGTTATTATTTGATCAAACGTTAACAGGAGTACGTGGCGCAAGCTTGGTTGTTAGAGACCGAGAGGGTGCTATGGTGAAACGGTTAAAAGATTTACAAATGCCGGAGCCAGGGGCTTCAGTGGCATTAAGTATGGACACTAGAGTGCAGTGGGTTGCGTATCAAGCATTAAAAGAAGCCATTGAGAAAACAGAGGCCGCTTCTGGTTCTGTTGTGGTGGTTAAAGCGAAAACAGGGGAGATCTTGGCAATGGCTAATACGCCTAGTTATAATCCCAATCGTTCGATTCATTGCAAAGATCAGTGTAACCGAAATCGGGCTCTGAGTGACATGTATGAACCAGGGTCGACACTTAAGGCGTTTAGTGCAATGGCAGCACTTGAAAGTGGGCAGTATCAATTAGATTCCATTATTGATACAGGCAAGGGCACAATGCAATTGGATCGGCATACCATTAGTGATCATGGTAAAGCTTTTGGTGAAATTAGTTTGCAAGATATTTTAGTAAAGTCGAGTAATATTGGTATAGCTAAGGTAGCTTTGTCTCTATCTAATACCACGTTATATGATCAGTTTTACTGGCTAGGGTTTGGTTCCCCCACTTTGCTAGGGCTGCCAGGGGAAACGCCAGGGCGTTTGGTTCAGCCTGATCAAATTAAACCTGTTAATATCGCAAGTTTATCTTATGGCTATGGGATTGCTGTATCTTCCATACAGCTTGCTCAAGCGTATAGTGTTCTTGCTAATGATGGTGTCCGTATCCCATTGACTATATTGAAGCAAGATTATTCCTCTCCAGACCCTGTTGGGGAAAGGATTTACCAATCGCGCAATGTTCGTATGCTTCTGAGTGCTCTGCATCGAGCAGCAAGTAAGGGTGGAACGGCTGCGAAAGCAAGGGTGCCTGGCTACGATGTGGCAGGCAAAACAGGCACAGCTTATATCGCTGGATCAAATGGTTACGATAAAAAAGACCGCCATTATGTAAGTTCTTTTGCAGGTGTAGTACCTTTTCCTGATCCTCAGTTAGTCATTGTTGTCACGTTACGTGATCCTAAAAAAGGTCATTATGGAGGTCAGGTTGCGGCACCTGTCTTTGCAAAGGTTGCAAGTCATGCGATGCCCTTTTATGATGATAGTCTGTTACGTTTATCTAAAAAAGAGGTTGGAGATAAGCAATGAAGTTGTATGAATTGTTGCCGGAATGTCACCAGCACCCTTTAAAAGAGTTAGAAATAGGTTGTTTCCAAAGTGTTTCTTCTGCTATTCAGCCTGGAGATGTGTTTGTGGCACTACCAGGGGCTCGCCAGCATGGATTGGCTTTTGCTGATGAGGCCTTAGCTCGAGGAGCATGTTTGGTGTTAACACCATCATTGGAATCCTATCCCGCTCACCCTAAGATTATTGCGGTTGATCATCTGAAAGAACGGCTATCCTTTCTAATGACAACACTGTATGGTTTAGATGTTGAGCCATGGCGACCAGTTGCTATCACAGGAACTAATGGTAAGACATCATGCTGCCATTTTGTCGCATCAGGATTAAGATCTCTGGAGCGCTCTGTAGGTACTGTAGGAACTTTAGGGTGGGGTATTAGGCCAGGTGTATTTGAATCAACAGGCCATACCACGCCAGACCTTACTTCTTTGTACGGCATCATAAAATGCATGCAGCAGTCCTCAGTAGAGGCTTTAGTCATGGAGGTTTCTTCACATGCTTTGAGTCAGCAGCGTGTGCAGGGTATTCCATTTGAAGTGGCTCTATTTACTAACGTGACGCGAGATCATCTAGATTATCATGGCTCTTGGGAGGATTATGCGCAAACTAAAGCTAGCTTGCTTGATGTGCCAGCATTAAAAACTGCTGTTTTTAATGCTGATGACCCTTATCTTGTACGACTTAGTCAGGAAAATAGGGGGCGCTATGGTGTTTTAACTTATAGCCTCGAAGATGGTTCAGCTTCTATTGTGGCAAAGGATATTCATTACCTCCGTCATGGTACCCAGGCAAGAGTCCATACTCCTGCTGGCTACTTTGATATCGATATTCCGTTGGTGGGTGCTTTTAATTTATCGAATACGTTAGGAGCCATAGCAGTGTGGTATGCACAGGATTATTCCTTAGATTTAATCACTAAAATGGTGCGCTCCCTTGAAGCAGTTCCGGGCCGTATGCAATTGGTTCAGAGTCATTCTCAATCAGCTGCTATCTATATCGATTATGCGCATACCCCCGACGCTCTTGAAAAGGTTTTGTTGGCCTTGCGTCCCTTAACCGACGGACGTGTGATTTGTGTGGTGGGCTGTGGTGGTAATCGTGATCAAGGTAAGCGAGTCTTGATGGGGCAGGTTGCTGATTCATTGGCTGATGTTGTGATTATCACCAATGACAATCCACGTGACGAGGATCCAATGTCCATTGCAAAAACAATTCTTTCAGGCATTAATAGGCTAGATGATGTCTTTTTGAACTTGAATCGCGCAAAAGCCATTGAGCAAGCAATTGCTTTGGCGGAAGATCGTGATATAGTTTTAATAGCGGGTAAAGGCCACGAAACTGAGCAAGTCGAAGCAGGAAAAACAACCTACTTTAGTGACTTGGCTTGTGTGGAAGCATGCATCTGTAGCGATTAACATAAGGGATAAACATATGATTCAACTTTCTGATTTAGCAGTGTGGTTGCAGGTTGATTTATTAGGTCAGGATCATGAGATTACTCAGATTGTCACTGATTCCCGCTGTGTGACACCTGGGGCATTATTTGTTGCCATCATGGGTCCAAACCACGATGGCCATGACTATTTGAAAGAGGCCTATGAAAGAGGTGCTGTTGCTGCTATTGTGGCTCGACCATGCTCAGAGTCCATGAGTTATCTTTTTGTAGGGGATACTTTATCAACTTATGCACGAATCGCTGCGTATTTTCGCCATCATGCTTCATGTCCTGTAGTAGCTTTGACGGGCACTTGTGGTAAAACAACGGTAAAATCAATGTTGGGGCATGTGCTTTCTCATTTTGGTGAAACACTCATGACGCACGCCAATCACAATAATCAAGTAGGTGTGCCTCAAACTTTGGTTCGTCTCAAGGCCAAGCATGAGTTTGCTGTTGTAGAAGTGGGCGCTAATCATGTGGGTGAAATAGAGCAGATGGCTACAGTGATAGAGCCCGATGTTGCTCTTATAACCAATGTAGGGCACGGGCATTTAGAGGGATTTGGAGGGGTTCATCATGTTATGAAGGAAAAATCCTCTTTGTTTTCTCATCTTAAACCAGGCGGTATTGCCGTTATTAATGGTGACCAGCCTTATCAAGAAGAGATGTCCAGGCGCTTAAAGCATGGTCAGAAAATAGTGACATTTGGTCTCTCGTCCAAGGCCATTGTCCGGGCTGAAGATATTATAGTCGATCAGCAGGGGTGTGCCAGTTATACGTTAATAGTCCATGATCGAGTTGTTACAAAAGTCAGGCTCTCTTTACTTGGAGAGCATCAGGTGAGTAATAGCTTAGCTGCTCTTGCAGTTTGTTATGCTCTAGATATTAATTTATTGCAGTCAGCCGCACGTCTGGCTACCTTGCCGCAAGTCCCTGGACGAATGAACCCCTATAAGCTACGTACAGGAGCCCTGGTTATTGACGATAGTTATAACGCTAATCCAGATTCTTTCGATGTGGCGCTATCTGTACTTTCTCGTTGCTCTTCACCACGAGTATTGGTGATGGGGGATATGGCAGAGCTTGGTGATGAGGCAGTGCGTTTTCATCAGGTGTTAGGGCAGAAAGCTAAGTCCCTCAATCTAGATCAGTTGCTTGCGGTAGGAGATCAGAGTGCAGAGACTGTAAGGCACTTTGGCTCTGGCGGTCAATTGTTTGAATCTCAAGATTTACTCTTGAAACATTTAGAGAAGCTGGTGCATAATGAAGTGTCGATATTGATAAAGGGCTCAAACTCAAGTCAGATGCACAAAGTTGCGTCTGTTATCGTCAAGGAAGAGACGGAGGCTTATGTATAAAATTCGCGAGGTGTTATGCTGCCCTATTTGCTAAAACACTTGTTCGCTCTAGACGCGACAACATTGCTATGGATCCAAATCCTGGGGGCTTCGTTGACAAGCTCATTGCTAATGTTTTTTCTGTGCCCTTTGTTTATTCAAAAAATGCGTGGCTTGCAAGCTTCGCAGCCTATACGTCAGGGGATGATTTTATCCCATGAACATAAGTCCAATACCCCCACGATGGGCGGAGTCATGATTCTATTTTCTATTCTCGCTAGCTTGTGTCTTTGGGCAGAATGGCAAAGCATGGCTTTTTTTGGCGTTGTATTTTCTCTTATCGCATTTGGTGCTATTGGAGCGCTAGATGACAGTTTGAAGATTAAATTTGATCATTCTGATGGTTTGTCTGCGCGCTGGAAGTATGCTTTGCAATCTCTTACAGCTTTGATTGTGATAGCCTGTTGTTTTGACGGGGCTCATCACTCTCTTGTCTTACCGTTTGCGCAGTTGCCTATAGAAAATATTGGCTTTTGGTTTTTCCCTCTAGCTTATTTCGTTATCGTGGGTGCAAGTAATTCGGTTAATTTGACTGATGGCTTAGATGGGCTAGCGATTATGCCTTCGGTCTTGGTAGGTTTGGGACTTGGTGTGGTTGCCTTTCTTTCTGTCTCTCATGCTAGTGCTCACTATTATTTGCTTTTTCCATTGCATTATGGCGCAGATTTAGTGGTCTTTTGTGCAGCACTTGTGGGCTCAGGGCTAGGATTCCTGTGGTTTAATGCCTTTCCGGCGAAGATCTTTATGGGTGATGTCGGGGCTCTCGCCATTGGTGGTGCTCTTGGTACCATAGCCGTTTGTATGCATCAAGAAGTACTTCTTTTTATGATGGGAGGGGTCTTTGTTGCTGAAACAGTCTCTGTGATTTTGCAAGTTGGCTCTTTTAAACTAACTGGAAATCGTATTTTCAAGATGGCACCATTACACCACCACTTTGAGCTTAAAGGGTGGGGAGAGGGCCAGATAGTATTAAGATTCTGGTTGGCTACTTTTCTTTTGGTGGTAGCATCATTGATCTTATTACGGCTGCGTATTCTATTTTAGTTGCTATGTTTTCCGTTGCATCTAGATGTGAATAAGGCTAAAATTAAACCAATGCTATAAAAGGACTTTTGCATTGAACCGATATATTCTTCTTCCAGTGATGCTCCTTGCCACTTTCTCTGCCTATGCGGAAGAGGAGCCTATTTTAGATTTGCGTGAGTCTACTGCACCAATGCTTGAGAAGGTGCGTACAAAGTCATTAGAAAAAGTTCCCTCATTCATTGACTCATTGCCGCTAGCAAGAGGATATAAAGATTTATTGGGTGATCCTGCATCCGATGCTGTAAATGAACTTAATGATAAGCTTCAAGAGCGTTTAAACGAAAAGCTAGCTAAATATGAAGAAAAAGTCATGGCTATTGTTTCTGAGGAACTTAGTTTTGTTCCTCGTGATAGTGGGCAAGACTTCTTTAGCTCTTATATGGGCGTCTCCGCAGGAAGAATGGTTGGATCATGGGACCATGAGCTACCTGATAATCCCTTCTTGCGTGGACACACTGTGGGCGGCTTTTTAGGTTTTGGTCAATTCTTTGGCTCAAATATTTACTTAGGGAGTGAAACCTTTTTTAATTATATGACAGGCGTTTATTTCCCTTACAAGACCTTCAAGTATCGTGATCACTATAATTTTGGTTTGTCCGTGTTACCAGGTTACCAGGTTTATCATGGTTTTGTTTATTTGCGTACAGGGGCTGTATATGGTCGAGTATCAAGAACAATCAATCCTGTTGATGATCACTTGTTTGATGTCTATCGATTTGGTTATCAGCTAGGTTTGGGTTACAACTTCTATGCTACAAGGCGATGGCATGTTCGTTTAGATTATGCCTACAACGGACTGAGTGATGTCACCATCAAATCTAAGCGAAATGATGAGACATATGAGTTTAGTCCCTCTTCAGGTTTATATACAGTGGGGGCTGTTTATTACCTAAATCCCCTTAATATTAAAGCGATTGAATCCCCTGATTTTCCACTTAACCGAGTCTATTTGGGTTTCTTTTTAGACATGCCCAATCACTTTCAGGACGATAGTAAGGATGCCGTCCCTGGTGTGGCTGTGACAGAAGAAGAGTCAAGTGCCTTAGAGGGATACTTGGGGGGGCTTGAGGTTGGCTACTTATTCCAGTTTGGTCATTCTCCCTGGTTTGTAGGTGGTGAGGGTTTTGTCAGTATTATGGATCGAGACTTTGAAGAGGCAAATGACCGTACGGCCTATTGGCGTAATACCTTTGCATCTGGTGGAAGCCTACTTGCTGGCTATCGAGTAAAGCGTAGTAATATTATTTACTTAAGAACAGGGGCTTCCTTTGGTACGTTTGAGAAGGAAGGTCAAAAAGAAGAAACGATGTCAAAAATTGCTTTACAGTACGGTCTTGGTGGCGAAACTGTGGTAACTAAGCGTTTTAGTTTTCGTGTAGAGTACAGCCGAGATCGTTATGCTGACATGACTCCGTCTGATGAGCATTTCACATTTGCGGTTAATTTTTATATCTAATTATTTCAAATAATGCTACGCTGATGAATCTGCAGTGACGTCGTAGTCTCAGTGAATCGAATAGTCTGTATTTGGGGGTAAGTTGATACAATCGGTTTGCATATTAGGTTTAGGTGATACGGGTTTATCGTGCCTGCGTTTTTTGTCTGCACAAGGTATTTCAGTTACGGTCATGGATTCTCGCTCTGAGCCTCCGCATTTTTCTAGTGTTCTAAGTGGTTTTCCAGGTCTTAGGTATCATCTGGGGGGCTGGAATGTCTCATGGCTTTATGAGGCAGATAGGGTGGTGGTCAGTCCAGGCCTTGCACTTACCGATCCTATTTTACATGATGCCGCTAAAAAGGGTGTCGTGTTTTGGAGTGATATTGAGCTGTTTGCCCATTTTGTTAGTGCGCCTGTTTTTGCAGTCACTGGAACAAATGGCAAGACAACTGTGACAACTCTTGCAGGAGCAATGATGCAGGATGCAGGCTTTAATTGCGCTATTGGTGGTAATTTAGGTCCTCCTGCATGTGATTTATTACTCGAGCAAAATTTAGACTGTATTATTCTTGAGTTATCAAGCTTTCAATTAGAGCAGACACATCATTTGATTTTGGAATCAGCTTGTTTATTAAATTGTTCTGATGACCACTTGGATCGATACGAAAGCTTTAGTGATTATGTTGTGGCAAAACAACGTATTTTTAAGCATGCACATCATTGTGTTTGGAATCTTAATGATAAAACAACAAGGCCCGTTTCTTTATTGAACCATCAGAAGACCTTGTCTTTTTCAATGACTGAAAAAGCAGACTTTTTTTATCAAGACGATGCCCTTTATTACAAAGATAAGCTTTTAATGGACCAGCATGAATTGGCACTTCAAGGGGCGGGAGCGATAGAAAATGCACTGGCTGCATGTGCTCTGGTGTCATCTTGGCATAACGATGTGGCCATTTTGCGTAAGACATTACGGTATTTCTCAGGGCTGCCCCATCGTTGCGAAACGGTATTCACAAGTCATGGATGTACTTGGTATAATGACTCCAAGGGGACAAATATTGCTGCGATGATGAAAGCAGTTGAGTGCATGACAGCAAAGCATCAATCAGTGGCGTTACTCTTGGGGGGGGTTAATAAAGGGGCTGATTTTTCTGAGGTGGCGAAGTGGCTGCCCAAAGAGGTTGTTCTTGTGGTAACATTTGGCCGCGATGGGGCTGTGATTGCTCATGCGTTGGGAGATAGTAAGCTGACAAAATGTTATGCCACTATGAAAGATGCAGTGAAAGCTGTGACCTCCCTTGTGGAAACTTTATCTTTAGATGCTGTTTTATTGTCACCAGCTTGTGCTAGTTTTGATGAGTTTAGTGGTTATCAGCACCGAGGTCGCATTTTCTCCGACTATGTAGAGGAGGTACACCATGCATGACCCCCTAGAAAATCGATATTCTTTGGATTTGACTTTAGCTTATTCTGCTTTTTTTATCCTGGCGATGGGGCTTTTAATGGTGGCTTCTTCCTCTATGGGCGTTGCAGAAAAGATATCGGGATCACCGCTGTATTATCTTAGTAAGCAAGCGGTATATTTGCTCATAAGTTTGATGGCAGCAAGGTTTTGTATGAGGTTTCCTGTCCGTTGGTGGTTTGATCATCAGGTCGTTCTTCTGCTAGCAAGTTTCTTTTTGTTGACTTTGGTGATTATCCCTGGTGTCGGTCACTCTGTGAATGGGAGCATTCGTTGGTTGCGAATAGGTCCAGTTTCTTTACAGGTTTCAGAGGCAACCAAGTTGTTTTTACTTGTCTATTTGTCTGGTTATCTCGTGCGGCACCGAGATGCATTTGAAGAAACTGTATTGGGCTGGGTTAAGCCGCTGGGTTTATTGCTCATTTCGGGGGGTATGCTCCTTATTGAGCCTGATTTTGGCTCAGTGGTTGTGATATTACTTTCGGCTTTCAGTTTGTTTTTTTTAGCAGGACTGAGACTTCGATATGTATTTCTTTTGTTGGGGCTATTATTGTGTGCTTTTACGGTCTTGATACTGTTGGCGCCATACCGTTTGGAGCGACTGACGGCTTTTTTGCATCCATGGGAAAATCAATTTGGTAGTGGTTATCAGTTAACACAATCCTTGATTGCTTTTGGGCGAGGAGGCTTATTTGGTGTCGGTTTGGGTAATGGTTTGCAAAAATTATTTTATCTGCCAGAGGCGCATACGGATTTTCTTTTTGCAGTTTTAGCAGAAGAGCTAGGTTTGTTGGGATGTTGTGTTGTGTTCTTTGCCTATGGTCTTGTCATGTGGCGTAGTTTGTGTGTTGGGCGCAAAGCCTATTGTCTAGGGCTTTATTTCCATGCCTATTTAGCTTATGGTTTGGGAGTATGTTTTGGTACGCAGGCGATTGTAAATTTTGCGGTCAACATGGGCTGGCTTCCCACGAAGGGTCTGACTTTGCCGCTGATGAGTTATGGAGGCAGTAGCTTACTCGTTAATTGCATTGTTATTGCTTTACTTTTACGTATTAGTTATGAGGTAACCAGTGGTGCTTATAAGCAGACGCCCTATAAGATCCCTGGAGCTTCTGGAGATAAAATAACGAGGTAGCTATGTCCCGCTTGAATGCATTAGTCATTGACAACAAAACAATACAGCACGTTTATCTTGTAGGGATCGGCGGTATCGGAATGGGTGGGTTAGCTCAGGTATTAATTGATCGAGGTTTCCAAGTATCTGGTTCTGATTTAGTTGAAAATACTGTAGTGAATCAGCTTAAGCAGCGTGGAGCAACGATTACCTTGGGTCACGATCTTTGTCATTTAGAAACCGTTGATTTGGTTGTTTATTCAAGCGCTATACGTGAATCCAACCCCATTTTTCATAGTGTTAAATCTAAGGGTGTCCCTTGTATTCGGCGTGCAGAAATGTTGGCGCTTTTAGTAGAGCATAACCGTGTTGTTGCAGTGGCAGGTACTCATGGTAAAACAACAACATCAGGTTTAATAAGTGAGACCTTGGAGAGAGCAGGGCAGCCAGTGGGGCGTTTTGTTGGTGGGTATGCTAAAGGTGGCTCGATGTTGGCAAGTGATAGTCGTAATGAATGGACTGTTATTGAAGCCGATGAGAGCGATGCTTCCTTACTCACATTAAATCCTGAGCTGGCGATAGTGACTAATGTTGAGCCTGACCACTTAGAAAATTATCCTGGAGGTTTTCCACAAATTATCGAAACGTTCCGTCAGTTTCTAAAGCAAGTCAGTGACAGTGGTAAAGCTTTTGTGTGTATTGACTGCCCTGGAGTTAAGAAGGTGATGGAAAAGCTAGATGTGGCTTGCGTTACTTATGGTTTTGATTCAGCTGCAGAGGTACGAGTGACAGGGTTTGTGCAGCAGCACTCTCATGCCGAAGTGACGATTGAGGGACTGGAGGAGAGGCCTACGCAGGTTAAAATGGGCTTGGTAGGTCGTCACAATGCTTTAAACTTGTGTGCAGCTTTGTTGGTGGCAAAGCATTTAGGGTGCATGGCCGATTTTATTGAGCAGGCTGGTGTTTTCAGGGGTATGGCAAGGCGCTTTCATCAGCATGGTCACTGGCATCTTGGTGATGCACGTGTGCATTTAGTTGAAGATTATGGCCATCATCCTAAAGAGCTTGAGGTCACTATTTCATCGGCTCGTCATCTTTGGCCAGACCGACGTCTGGTGATGTTGTTTCAGCCGCATCGTTACAGTCGTACAGCACTCTTACTGAAGGACTTTGCTAGGGTGCTGACGCAAGTCAATCATGTTATTTTAATGCCTGTTTATGCGGCAGGAGAAGCCAGTATTCCCAAAGGGACATCTGAGGCGTTGCATGAGAAATGTTTAAAGTTTGGAGGTAAAAAACCTTCGCTTAGTCTTATTCGTGAGCAGGATTGTGTCTTGACTCATCTGCAGGCAACCCTACAAGATCATGATATTTTGATCATGCAAGGGGCTGGGGATATTGGTATGTGGGTACAGCATATTGTGAAGGACCCGGCATTTATAAAAGAGGGGGAGTTACTTTGTTAAACCATCTTGAGTCACTAGGGAAGGTTTTTTTTGATTATTCATTAAAAAAGCACACTTCCTGGTGGGTGGGTGGTCATGCTGATTGTTGTTTTTTCCCCCGAGATAAAGAAGCTTTGCTTGATGCTTTAAGACAAGATTTATTGCCAAGACCTATCACTTGGTTAGGCTTGGGCAGTAATGTTTTGGTGCGTGATGGGGGAGTGCGTGGCACAGTGTGTATCACGCTAGCTTGTTTAAATGACCTAACCGTCTTGCCTGATGGCAAGGTTTATGTTGGAGCAGGTGTCACTTGCGCAAAATTCGCACGTTTTTGTGCTAAAGAAGGTTTCGAGGGAGCTGCATTTTTTTCCGGTGTTCCTGGAACGATGGGGGGAGCTTTGGCAATGAATGCTGGCGCATTTGGAGGAGAAACGTGGACTCACGTAGAAGAATGTGAAGTGGTCGATCAGGCAGGGCAAACAAGCATGATCAAAAGTGATCAGTTTGAAGTGGGGTATCGTTATGTCAAAATGCCGTGTGATTTATGGTTTTTAGGTGCCATTTTTGCATTACCAAAGATAAAAGCAGGCGCTCCTGTCGATGATATCAAAAATTTATTAAAAAGACGTTCAGAAGCCCAGCCGATTGGTGAAAAAAGTTGTGGCTCCGTTTTTCGTAATCCAAAAGGAGACTTTGCCGCCCGATTAATAGAGGCCTCTGGTTGTAAGGGCATGCGTCAAGGTGGTGCAGAAGTCTCTAGTAAGCATGCTAACTTTATTGTCAATCGAAATAATGCTTCTGCAGAAGATATTGAAACTTTGGCTCTTACGGTGCAAGCTAAAGTACGGACTTGTTTTGATGTTATGTTGGAGCCTGAATTTCACACAATAGGAGAGCGCTATGAGTCAGCTTAGTGTCATGCTTATCACTGGGGGAATTTCAGGTGAGCGCAAGGTGTCACTCACCTCTGCGCATAATATTTGGCAAGGATTAGAGGCGCTTGATTTAGCTTGTTGCTTGGCGTTCGTAGACGAAAAGGGGCGGTGGTTTTTGATTGATAATCCCTCTCGTTTCTTTTCTGATCCGAACAGTTACCCTTTACATGATCAGAGCCAATTATCTTGGCGGTTGGGGGAGCGTTCTTATGCGCAAACAGCTTCTTGCATGGTCTCCCCTGATGTGGTGTTCCCTATGGTGCATGGCACATTGGGGGAAGATGGTGCTCTACAGGGATTTTTGACTATGGCCAATCTCCCGTTTGTGGGATGTGATATTCTTGGTGCTGCGGTGAATATGCATAAAGGTGTTGCAAAGCGATTATGGAAGCAAGCAGGGCTGCCTGTTGTGCCATGGTTAGAAGTTTCGCGAGGTCAGTCATATCCTTCGTGGTCATCTTGTGTTGCTCATCTTGGTGAGCATCTTTTTGTAAAGGTGGATAATCAAGGTTCTTCTCTTGGTGTTTACGAGGTGACTTCAGAGCTTGAGTATGCTCAGGCAATTGAGCAGGCTATGAGTTATGGCAATACGGTATTAATAGAGCAGGCTATGATTGGACGAGAAATCGAGGTGGCTATCTTGCTCGAGTCAGAGCCCATAGTGTCATTGCCTGGAGAAATACAGCTGCAGAAAGGTTTTTATGATTTTTCGACGAAGTATGATCAAAGTAGCGCAGCTATTGTCAAGGTACCTGCTGATCTGACTGAGGAAGAAGTTAGTACAGCAAGACTATTAGCTCTTCAAGCAGCTAAAGCTAGCTATTGCCGAACTTATGCGCGTGTTGATTTGTTCTTGTCTGATGGTGATTGGTTTATTAACGAAATTAATACCATTCCTGGATTTACCTCGATTAGCCTCTATCCTAAATTAATGGCTTACGAGGGCATTGGTTTATCATCATTGTTATTGCGTATGATTCATGATGCGGTAAGGCATGACTCAGTTCAAGTGAGTCAATTGGAGGATTAATCATGGCAAGAGTAGCCTTTTCGTTATTAGTGCTCTTGATCATGTTGATTGCTGGAATTTGGTATCTTCAGCCTAGTTGGTTTCTTATTCAAACCATCGATGTGAAGGGTGCTTTGTATGAAGATGCCTCGTCAATAGAGCGGCAGCTTGAGCCTTTAATTGGGAAGGATTTGCTACATCTTAAGGAGCGCCAGGTCGCAGAAAAACTAAGCTCTTACCTATGGATTAATAGTTGGCGAATGCGTAAGCATTTTCCGCATGTGCTCACGATTTCTATTAGCCCAAAGAAGCCTATTGCAAGATGGCATGAGCAGTGGGTTGATGAGCATGCTTCTACTTTTTCTGCGGGTGATTTTGACGGAAGTTGGATGACTTTAGAGGGTCGAAAAGAGGATTTACGTTTGTTGGTCAAACAGTGTAATGCTTGGCAGCATAGCTTGCAGGAGGCAGTCATTAAGCGTTGTGCTTACCAAGAAGGCCAGTGGCAAATATTACTTGATTCAGGGCAGCATGTTCAGCTAGGTAGTGAGTTTTTATACGAAAGGGTAGATAAGTTGCGTTTCATTTTACAAGCGACTCAAGCCTGGAAAGCATGGCGTGTCCTTGATTTGCGCTACCCTCACGGTTTTGCCTATCATTAATCTATACAATTGCAATAAAATCCATTGTTCTTCATGTGATTCTTGAAGTATACTGAAACTACTTTAGCCATAATGATAAAAAAAGCCTCGAGGCAAAGCTATGAGCAAAACAAAATCCAATTTGGTCGTTGGTCTTGATATTGGTACCACAAAAATCGTCGCTCTTATTGCTGAAATTGCAGAAGACGATGAGGCTGTTATTCTTGGTACGGGAGTTCATCCCTCTAATGGCCTTAAGCGTGGTGTTGTTGTTAATATTGATGCCACTGTGCACTCCATTCGGCGCGCAATCGAAGAAGCTGAGTTAATGGCAGGAGTGAGGGTCTCAGAAGTAGTGGCAGGTATTTCTGGTAGTCATATTCGAAGTTTAAACTCGCATGGGATTGTCGCTATTCGTGATAAAGAAATCACACAGTTTGATCTTGATTCAGTCATGGATGCAGCCAAAGCAATTGCCATTCCCTCTGACCAAGATATTTTACATGTACTTCCAATGAATTACCGTATTGATGAGCAGGAAGGGGTGCGTGAGCCACTAGGGATGTCTGGTATTCGTCTAGAATCTTCGGTTCATATCGTTACGGGCTCAGTTTGTGCCGCACAAAATATCATCAAGTCTATTGATCGTTGTGAGTTAGGAGTGGGGGATATCGTACTTGAACAGTTGGCATCCAGTTGTGTTTTGCAAGAGGATGAAAAAGAGCTTGGAGTTTGCGTCATTGATATCGGTGGAGGCACCACTGATATTGCTATTTTTTCTGCAGGAGCCGTAAAGCATACAGCTGTGATCCCTATCGCTGGTAGTCAGGTCACCAATGATATTGCGGTTGCCATGCGCATTCCTTATCGTTTTGCAGAAGAGGTTAAGATCAAAGAGGCTTCATTGCTACGAGATCAGCGTCATGAAAACGCTGAGGTAAGCTTTAATGATGCGGATAATCAAGAGCGTGTTTTATCCAAGAGTATGTTGGTAGATGTTGTGCATGCTCGCTATGAAGAACTATTTAGCTTGATTAAGTCCTCGTTGCAGCGAAGTGGTTTTGTGCAAGATATTGTATCCGGGATTGTCCTAACGGGAGGTGGTGCAAAAATTGAGGGGGCATGTGCGTTAGCTGAGTCCATTTTTCAGGTGCCTGTCCGTGTAGGGTGTCCCTCCGGTATCAAAGGGCATGATAATATCGTGACCAACCCGATTTATGCCACTGGTGTTGGTTTAGTGTTGCACGCAAAGGAACAGCGTCAGCAGCAAAATCAAGTAACCCTCTTTAAGGGGGCAAAAGGAATAATGAAACGAATGGCGCAATGGTTTGAAAAGAACTTTTAAAGGCAGTTGGTCTCTTGAGTCTTGTTGGGAACTTTTCTATGATAATAATAGATAATGATTGGAGAATAATAAATGTTTGAGTTAAGTGATGCAGGAAATGAAGGCGCAGTCATCAAGGTGATTGGTGTCGGTGGCGGCGGAGGCAACGCGCTAGAACACATGATTCGAGAGCGTGTACAAAACGTTGAGTTCATTTGTGCTAACACAGATGCTCAGGCGCTTAAAAATTCGCAGGCATCTCATGTGATGCAGCTTGGTGAGGAGTTGACTAAGGGGCTTGGTGCAGGTGCTGATCCTCAGATCGGTCGCCAGGCTGCAGAAGAAAATCGTGATCGTATTCGCGAACTTATTGCTGGTGCTGATATGGTCTTCATTACTGCAGGTATGGGGGGAGGAACAGGAACAGGTGCTGCGCCTATTTTTGCCCAAATTGCAAAAGAACTTGGTATTTTAACGGTTGCGGTTGTGACAAAGCCTTTTATTTTTGAAGGTAAAAAGCGCATGCAGCTAGCTGAGGAAGGTTTGCAGGCACTAGCACAACATGTTGATTCTCTTATTGTGATTCCTAATAACAAGTTATTAGCTGTGCTTGGAAAAAATATTACACTGCTTAATGCTTTCAAGGCTGCTAATAATGTATTGCTTGGTGCTGTACAGGGGATTGCCGATCTTATTACCCGTCCTGGTTTAATAAACGTTGACTTTGCTGATGTGCGTACTGTGATGTCTGAAATGGGTATGGCCATGATGGGTAGTGGTGTTAGTGCAGGAGAAGAGCGCGCAAAAGAGGCCGCTGAGTCTGCGATTTCCAGTCCTTTGTTAGAAGATGTCAACCTTGTGGGGGCTTGTGGCGTGCTTGTCAACGTTACTGCAGGTATGGACATGTCTATTGGTGAATTTGAAGAGGTGGGTGAGGTTATTCGTTCGTTTACCTCTGAAAATGCTACGGTGGTTGTTGGGACCGTAATTGATCCTGAAATGACAGACGAATTAAGAGTGACTGTCGTAGTAACAGGACTGGGTGATGCAGAGGGTGCGCAGCTTGAAACAGAGGTGGAGAGTGCTACTGCGGTAGCTCAGCCAGAGGCAGTTGCTGAGGTGCAAGAGAGAGAAGAAGCAGCTCCTAAGCAGAGTGATTCGTCTTTATACGCTCCTACGGTTGAGGGTCAAGGCACTGCGCCTGTCTCTAATCAAGCTGTTAAAGTTGCAGATACTTCTGAGGAGTCTCAAATTGATTACCAGTATCTAGATATTCCAGCCTTTTTAAGAAAAAAAGACTCCGATTAAGGTGCGCTAGGGTACGCCTATATGGCTTTGCTATGAAGAAGTGCCGAAGCGAGAGTAGGTGTTGCTGAGGCTGTGTTTTATTGTGGTGAGTAGGCCTGAATGGAGTATACATACATAGTATGTAGAAAAGTAGTACGTTAACGAGTGGTGTTTGCCTTAATAATCTAGGGAGATGTTCTAATTGACTCTTCCCTCTAAAATCGTTAGTCTATGATGTGATTAAAATAGTAGGTTAATGTCATGGTGTATCAAACGACATTGAGTCATAGTGTTTCTGCAACGGGTGTAGGTCTACATCATGGGAACAAAGTATTCTTAACAATCAGTCCTGCGCCTGAGAATACAGGCATTGTATTCAGGTTGTATGATAACTTGGACCATGATCCTGTTGTTGAAATTCCAGCTCGCTCAGAATATGTAGGGGATACCCTTTTATGTACGACCTTGGTAAAGGACGGTCATCATATTATGACTGTTGAGCATTTGCTCTCAGCTATGTCTGGATTGGGGCTTGACAATGCTTATGTTGATCTAACTGCACCCGAAGTGCCTATTATGGATGGCAGTTCTGCGCCTTTTGTGTTTCTTATCCAAAGTGCAGGCATTCAAAAACAAAAAGCACTAAAAAAGTTCATTCGTATCAACAAGCGAATTGTGGTCAAAGAAAACGATAGTGGCTCGCCTAAAACACCGGTTGCCTTATTGGAGCCCTTTGAGGGCTTTAAGATGGATTTTACCATCGAGTATGATCACCCTGTGTTTGGTGGTAAGCCTCAGTCTGCTTCTTTTTCATTTTCTACAGCAAGTTATGCCAAATATATAAGCCGAGCAAGAACCTATGGTTTCTTAGAGGACTATGAGAAACTGCGCGAGCGAGACTTGGCCTTAGGTGGAAGCTTGGATAATGCAGTGGTATTAGATGCTTTCAAAGTGATGAATGAAGACGGGCTTCGTTATCAGGATGAGTTTGTGCGTCATAAAATGCTTGATGCACAAGGTGATCTTTATCTTTTGGGGGCTAACATTATTGGTGCCTTCTCAGGATATAAGTCTGGACATACGCTTAATAATAAGCTTATGCAGGCATTAATGGCTGATCCTAGTGTATGGGAATATGTTACCTTTTCGGCAGATACGACTGAAAAAAGCGCGCCACTGTTATTTGGTACAGGCTTTTTTGAAAAAGACCTTATAGAAGCGTAATATAACTTTTTACAGTGATATTATATTTGCTAGGCTGCTGAAGCTTGTCGTCAGGCCAAATTTTTGTACCAATTTCCTATCTAAAAGACTTTTCATAAATTAATTGTAGTATTACAGCGTTAGCTTTTTTCGATGCCGGCATTGGCTAGTTGCTTAAGTGATTGTTTTAGATTTTCATGGCGAATAGTCTGTGCGGCCATAGTCAAGTTGTCACGCGCTTTTTGAGATAGCTGGCGTTTAACTTTGTTTGTAGCCTGGTAGGGTGCAATAGAAGGCATGATTTTCCACTCTATATCAAAGCATTGGGGTAAAAGCTTCTGACATAAGTTAAGAAAGTGCATTTCGTAGCGTTTGGCTTCCATCATAAGGCTTGCGTTTTTGCAGCCGATAACAATCTTATTCTCTGTAAAATTAGCAACTTGACAGAAATCAGTGATGTATTGAGGAATGGTGGGATGAAGCGTGTGATTGAGCTGTGTCAGTGTGTGAGTTTTGTTAAATAACTTGCGTAGATGCTGATGGTTGAGATAAGATTGTACGTCAAGCATACCAAATATGTGGGTGATAAGATTGTGTTCATTGCATCACACACGCTAAGAAAGATCAAGGGGATGCCATGGTAGCATTATTGAAAAAAGTTTTCGGCACGCGCAACGACCGCGTTGTCAAACAATATCTTAAGAAAGTCAAAGTCATTAACGCTCTTGAGCCTACTATGCAGGGTTTATCAGATGATGCTGTGCGGAATACTGTTGAAGAGCTTAAGCAGCGCTTTACACAGGGCGTTGATTTAGCTGAATTATTGCCAGAAGCCTTTGCCCTTGTCAGAGAGGCAAGTGTGAGAGCCTTAGGTATGCGTCATTTTGATGTACAACTAGTCGGTGGAATGGTCCTTTTTGATGGTAATATTGCAGAAATGCGCACTGGTGAAGGTAAAACATTGGTAGCAACCTTGCCTGCTTTTTTAATGGCCTTACAAGGCAAAGGTGTTCATGTTGTTACGGTGAATGATTATCTTGCACAGAGGGATGCTGATTGGATGTGCCCTGTGTTTGAGTTTCTAGGGTTGCAGGTTGGTGTTAATATCGCTGGTATGGGGCTAGCCGATAAAAAGCAAGCTTATGAAGCTGATATTACCTATGGTACCAATAATGAATTTGGCTTTGATTATCTTCGTGACAATATGGTGGTGGATCTATCACAAAAAACCCAGAGGGGACATGCTTTTGCCATTATTGATGAGGTGGATTCTGTTTTAATTGACGAAGCCAGAACTCCTTTGATTATTTCTGGTGCTCAGCAGGATGATGCAGCTGTGTATGAGCGAATGAATCAGTTAGTTCAGCATTTAACCTTGCAAGAGACAAGTGAAGAAGAAGCTGAAAATGATACGGGTGATTTCACGCTCGATGAAAAAAATCAGCAGGCTCATCTAACTGAGCGGGGGCATGAGCATGTTGAGTCCTTACTGGTCAAGTTAGGATTTTTGCAATCAGGTCAAAGCCTGTATGATCTAGGTAATATTACGCTGATGCACCATGTTCAATCTGCTTTAAGAGCACATTATTTGTATAAGTGCGATGTTGATTATGTTGTGAAAGACGGCGCTGTAGTGATTGTGGACGAACATACAGGTCGCTTGATGGAGGGGCGTCGTTGGTCTGAGGGCTTGCATCAAGCCGTTGAAGCGAAAGAAGGCGTGAAAATTGAGTCTGAAAATCAGACGCTTGCAAGTATTACCTTTCAAAACTATTTCAGAATGTATGATAAGTTGTCTGGTATGACAGGGACAGCGGACACTGAAGCATTTGAATTCCAGCAAATTTATGGGCTTGAGGTGGTGGTCATTCCTACTAATGTGCCAACTGTGCGAGATGATTCTTCTGATTGTATCTACATGACTCAGGAGGAAAAATACGAGGCGATCATTGAGGAAATTAAAAGGGTACATGCGACCGAGCAGCCTATTTTGGTTGGAACAGCATCGATAGATTCTTCGGAGCATATTTCAGCTATGCTTAAAAAGTTTAAGATCAAACATCAGGTTCTTAACGCTAAAAATCATGAAAATGAAGCTAAAATTGTTGCTCAGGCAGGGGCCCCAGGAGCTGTGACTATTGCCACCAATATGGCGGGGCGTGGTACAGATATTGTGTTGGGTGGTAATATCAAGGTTGAGCTTGATGATGCGTCAGAAGAAACTCGTATGCAACTTACAGAACAGTGGCAAGCAAAGCAGGCTAAGGTTTTAGAGGTGGGAGGGCTTTACGTGTTGGGGGCCGAGCGCAATGAGTCTCGCCGGGTGGATAATCAGTTGCGTGGTCGCTCAGGTCGCCAGGGTGATCCTGGTTATACGCGCTTTTATTTAGCCCTAGAAGACGATTTAATGCGCATTTTTGCTGGTGATCGTTTGAAAGGGATGATGCAGCGTTTTGGAATGGAGCGAGGTGAGGTGCTGCAAAGTTCAACGGTGACACGGGTGTTAGAAGGGGCGCAGCGTAAGGTTGAAGGCCATAATTTTGATATGCGTAAGCAGCTGATTCAATATGACGACGTGACTAACGATCAGCGACGTTTAGTGTATGGCCAAAGAAATGATGTGTTAGAGCAAGAAGATGTTTCTGATCTTGTGGGTCGTATGATGCAGCAAGTTGTAGCTCATGTGGTGGAGCAGTTTATGCCTGAGGGAAGCTTTGAAGAGCAGTGGGACGTTGCAGGGCTTGAGCGCATGCTTGCGAGTGACTTTGCTTTGAATCCTTCAGTTTCAAGTTGGTTAGAAGACAAGTCTCTAGGAATTGAGGGTGTTGTTGAGAAGCTTTTGCAAACATTTGAGCAGGCCTATGCCGCAAAAAAAGCGCGCTGGGGCTCTGAGGTTTCCTCTCAGTTAGAGAGAAATATTGTACTGCAAATGATGGATATTCACTGGAAGGAGCACTTGGGGCAATTAAATTCACTGCGTCAGGGAATTTATCTTCGCAGTTACGCGCAAAAAAATCCAATGCAGGAGTTTAAGCGAGAAGCGTTTGATCTATTTGAAAAGATGCTCACTTCTTTGCGTCAGATGATTATTGGCGTATTGCTAACTGCAGAAATTAATACGAGTGAAGTTAATCCAGAAGAAAAGTCTGTGCCCACGGGGCCTAGAATAGCTGCTGCGAATGAGGCCTCTCTTGAGGTTCCTATGTTCAGTGGGGATGTGCCAAAAGTGGGGCGTAACGAACTTTGTCCTTGTGGTTCTGGAAAAAAATACAAGCATTGTCATGGTAGGCTAGTATAAAGGTATGGGGTAGAAATGGATATTATTCGTGTTGCCTTAGGGATTGTCATGCAGGATGGGCGCTGCTTGGTAGCTAAGCGTTTAGAACAAGGGCCTTTTGAAGGGCTTTGGGAGTTTCCTGGTGGAAAGATAGAGCCTAAAGAGTCCTCTCGCCGAGCACTTGCTCGTGAGCTTGAGGAAGAGGTGGGTATTGTGCCACAGGAGGTTGACTATATTACCCAAATTGTCCATGCCTATGAGGACCGAAAGGTCGCACTTGATGTTTGGCGCGTTAATACGTTTTCTGGGGAGGCTCGCGCTTGTGAAAACCAGCCTTTGCAGTGGGTTTTGCTAAAAGATTTAACGGATTTAGCGCTGTTACCTGCGAGCCGTGAAATTTTGCCATTTCTTAAGGTTTAATCTATAAGTATCAGCTCTTACAGTGGATTTTACTAAAGGACTGAACTGGTTTAGCGCTAGTGCCGACGGGTTGTGAAATCTCGCTATTTATTGAAGTTAAATCATCATCTGTGCGATTTAGGCTTTGGCAAGAACTGGCCCATAGCATAGCTTGATTTGACAAGTGATGGCCTCTTTGCAGTGATTAAGTGAGGCTGATTTGCTGTCAAGTCGTTGAAGGCGAATGCTAAAGCGTTGCGGGCCTACGCTAATTTCGGGATATACTGGGTTTTGCGCTTCGAAAGGAATCACTAGGCGCATGAGTTGCCCAGCATGATTGCTGTCAAGGCTCTGTTGGTAGAAGCCATCTTGGATCATAACGGTTTCACTATGGGCGCTAGAGCGTGTTAGCATAAGAATTAATGCATTCGCTGCTTGAAGATGCTGGTAAGCTTTTAGCCATGACTTTATCTGAAGTTCTTGCTCTAGTGTGGGTTTTTGTAACCAAGCTTGATAGGCTGGCAAGTTAAAAGGACATTCTCCTGCTGGCATGCTCAGTCTTTGGCGAATGCTATTTAAAAACTCATTTTCACGCAGTTCCTGGCCGATACGCCCAGGTTGGCTATGCAGGATATCAATAAGAGTGTCTAGCTCGGTAATCATAGAGCTAAGTTTTTCTTTATCGATATTAGGATTTTTTTCTAATAGGCTTAGGTGCTCAGCATGAGAAGACAGTGTCTTTACTAATTTTGTGCGTAAGTCAGGGCGTTCAGTGATGCTAAGTATATCTAGCATGGCGCGAATAGTTTGTCGGCTATCGGTAGTATCACAGCCTTCCTTGATTAATCCAAACAAGTATTCTAAGCGAAGGCAAATACGAATGAGTTCGTTTAGGGGTTGTTCGTAAGTAATCATAGCTTTATTCGTCATTATTGTTCTTGTGAGTAAGCACTCTCTGATACTTACTATAGCAATATCATTCCCTGTTTAAAAGAGTTTGCTATCATATTCTATCCCCTTCTTTTTTTTCTTTGTGTTGTCTTGTTTCTATGATGGTGAAAAGTCATTATGAATAGAATGATAGGCTTCTGTGTTTTAGATCAAGTGATGTCGAAAAGATATTTTTAAATTATTGCTTTTTCTGGTCTTTGTTTTTTTTATGCTCTGAAAGTGAAAGGTAGAGTTCGTGTTTTTTACGAATTGAGCGTTTGAGTTGTTGGGTTGAACCTTGGTTGATGATGATATCATCAGCAATGGCAATACGCTCTTGGCGTGAAGCTTGTTGCTTGATGCGTTGTTTTGCTTGTTTGCTACTTAAATGGTCGCGTTGCATAAGTCGTTCAAGTTGGGTGCTAGGTTCAATATCAATCACCAGTATACGATTAAGGTAGGGGTGAGGCATGGTTTCTGCTAAGAGTGGAATCATGCAAATAATATAAGGCCCTTTGGATTGCATAATTTGACGCTGCATGGTTTGCCTTATTTTGGGATGTAAGCAGTTCTCTAGCCATCGTTTTGCTTTTGTGTCATTGAATATAATATCTGCAAGGTAAGCGCGATTGAGTGAGTTATCTGCTTGTAGGCAAGAGGGGCCAAAGTACTCAACAATTGCCTGGTAGGGAGTTTGATGAGGTTGGCACAGCATTCTGGCGATAGCATCTGCATCAAGGATGGTCACATCGTGACGAGCAAAGAGGCGTGCAACAGTGGATTTGCCGCTACTAATACCGCCTGTTAACCCTACCGTAAACATATTGCTCTCTCCTAGAGTAGCTTGCACTCGCCATTATCAAGCTATTGTGAGTTGGTTTTTTATTAAGTTTTTAGTTTAAGGCAAAAAAGCTTGTTTTAGAAGTATAATTCCGGTTGCAGCCGTTAAATAGGGAATAAAAGCAAGTGTTGTTTCTTTGTGAGCTTTGCTAAGCCAATGAAGACAGGCTAGGCAGCAGGCTGATGCAAAGATTTGGTAGGCCACCCAAGTGTGTGTGGCACTGCCAATGAGGCCAAGGGTTAAGCTATCGCCAAGCCCTAGGCCTCTTTTTTTTCTTACAAAGAAATAGATACAATCACATAGGTAAGGGATTGAAAAGCTGGTGCATGCATGTATTCCTTGTAGTAGCCAATGGTCACTCAATAGCAAAATGATCACAACAGACAGAATGATGGGGTGCAAGGGGATACTTTGGTGGCGGTAGTCTTCGTGGCTTAAGTACAGTAAGGTAAGGCTTAGGCTAAACAGTTTGGCTAACAAGGTGTTCTCCAAGTTGGGTCATGGGTTCATAGAGACTCTGTGCTAGCCAGATAATCAAGCTGGCATTGCTTAGCTGCAGTATAGGTGGTAGCAGGGTGTTAATCCATGAGGCTCTAAGATGGTGTTGTTGCTCTAGTTGCTTGATGGCAATATCAAGGTGCTCTGATTGTCCTGTTTGCGAATAGTTCTTAAAAGCCTGCTTCATCACTTTCGGCATTGATTGGCTCATCATGCAGCTTTCCTCAAGTGTATAGCCTTGCTGAAGGCGCCAAGATAGGCTGCGTAATTCTTGATGGAGAATACTGTGTTGAAAAAGGGTTTCACTCATAGATATGGCTTTGGCCAAAGTAATGGAGGCTTGAGTCATGTGTTGCAAAGTGATCAGCCATAGATAATAGTGATGAGCACTTATTAGGGTTCTAATCAGGGGGAGTTTTAGCACGTGTCTTAGGTGTTTTGATCGCCGAGGTTTAAAACGATAGAACAAGCCAAGACCTGCCACGGATGTGATCATAGTCTTGGGTAAGTGATGTTCAAAAGTGTTTTGTAAGTGTGAAAGCTGTTGAAGTGCTGGGGGTGTTTTGCCCAGGCTAGAAGTTAGTTCTTGAAGCGTGGGTGTGATTGTGAGAATAAGGCTTAAGGCTAAAAAACAGCTTAGTACTAGATTGATTAAAGGAGTTGATACTGCCTGGCGTCTATTTTTTTGGTGTTCTGCGTGTTTTGTGAGGATAAGGTGAGCTTGGCGTAGGCAGCTCCCAAGTGAATGAGACTCTTCGCCAAGTTGAATCATCATGATAAGGGTGGGGTGAAGATCCCCTTTAGCAGCCTGGCTGAGAAAAAAACCTTGCTCAACGCGATGCAGAATGCGCTGAGCCTGTTTTTTGTAAGTGTGTTGCGATGTATGAGCAATATCATGTAAAGCTCTGGTCAAAGGAATGTTTTGTTCTAGTGCTAGCCCTAGTTGTTCGGCAAATGCAATGTTGAGGCAGAGTTTTTTCATGGTATTAATTAGACACTCATGAGTGTGTCCTTGCAATCCAGCAAAAATAACTAAGTCGTCTATAGTTACTCATATCGAGAACTATGGAGTCATATAATGCCTGAGTTAGAATTATCGGGTGAACAAATTGAAGGGGATAAGCTCTATACGCAAGCCGCTCGTGATTTTCCTCGCCTTTTAGCTGGAGACAATGCTTTGACTGTCACTATTAGTAGTGAGCACCGAATTGAGCAAGAAGATGTATCACAAAATGAACCTAATAAATTTAAGATAGCGTTTCAAGAAAAGTTAAAAGATATTTTGCCACAAGATACAACTAATCAGGAGATTGAGCAGTATTTTAACTCGATATGTGCTCCATTTCATACTAAGGCTCTAGGGCAAGATATCAAGACCCCTGAGCATGCTCTCTATAACGAGCTTTTACCTGGGATGCAAGTGCCAAAGTGCCTGACTTCCAAGCAGCATTCCCTTGATGTCAGTATAAACGAGGGTGAGGTTGTTATGAAATTTACATCACATGCTTCCCCAGGTCGTTCTTCTTATGAGATTGCTCGTGAGGTTCGTGTTTCATGTGTTGAAGGTCAATATATAATAGATCATAAGTACGTTGCGGCTGATTATTCAGAAGCTGCTGTTAAAGCATTGGTTAAAATTTTGAATGATGGGTCTGATGAGGGCATAAGTTCCTCTTTGTTCAGTCAAATGCCCTCTAGCCAAGAAAAAAGAATGTTACTGTGGCCTCTGTATGTACAAAAAAACCCAGAAATGGCTAGAAGAATTCAATATACTCAGGGTTTAGCGGTTCCAATGGCCGTCATGTCTATGGCCTACATGAATATGCAAAACGCAGGTGCTAATTTTCCTATGGGTGAAGATGCTTTTTTTGAGACCTTGATAAAGGATTGCGAAACGAAAAAAGGAGGCTTTAGTGTGGAGTTGTTTCGCAGTGCTATCGAGAACTTCACTGAGAAGGATGTGATCGATATTGCTGCTAAGGTAAAAGATAATCTTACAGCTTTATATGTATTGTTATGTTATAATAAAAAAAACATAAGACAAGTTGGGACTTTGATTGACACACTGCTGGGTTCAGAAAATTTTTCAATGAAAGAGCAATTCCCCGATCCAAGAACATTTAAGGCCCTTGTTCAGCTTTTGGCTGATCAAAGTCAGTATGTTGCTTTGAATACATTAATGGAGCTGACAACACGTGATGGGACAATGTCGCTGCAAGATAGCCTATTCGTATATTCTGAGCTTTCTAAGGCATGTGGAGATAATCCTCGTTATAAGGTCTACAAGGGTCGTCTTTTTGAAAAAATGGTTACTAGGGCAACAACTGATAAAACAATGTCGCCGCAAGAGAGCCTGTTTGCACATTGTAAGCTTTATAAGGCGAGCGGAATGGATGATCGTTTTAAAACATGCAAGACGGCTCTTTTGAAAAGCATGATGGATGGGAATTTAATTGCACAGGTTGGTGATCCTCGTGCACTGGTGCATGCTGTTAAGTGTGGTGTGCCGGTGGAGGGTGTATTGCAATTAAGAAGCGCAAAAAGAAGCGTTATTCAAATGATCCGCTCAACATCACCCCTGGGGGAACTAGCATCAGGTAAGCCTAAAAGTTTTAGACCAAGTCGCTCACATTCTGACCCAGGTCCTTCTATTGATGTTAACAGAACGTCTCTGTTAGAGAAAAAGTTCACAGATTTGTTAGATGATAAAGATGCTGATTATTGTCAACAACTACAGGAAGAAATTGAAACTGCAATGGCCGCATCAGGAGTAGATCAGGGTACCATTCATGATCTTGGCGTATTGCAAAAGGTGGTGATGGAACGGCAGAGTAATTCTAGCAATTTTTCCCCCGGATATCCTAGCAGAGGATAGATTTGATTTTTCCTGGCCAGTATAGTGTCTCTGATAATTGAAACTTTTATTTGTAGGTTGTCCGGAGTTTATCGTTAAGCTATCAGGTTTTTATTGATGTTGGTGGACTTATTTGTTATATTGTGAAGTATCCCTAGAAAAGTATTTTTTTTATGCCAACTTATTTTAATCCCAATCTTGATACGTTTGCCTATACTCGCAAAGGAGATCCCGATGTTGAATTCAATAAAAATCTTGTTTTTGAGTTGACGACAAAGACTGGCTTTACGTGTCATGATAATCATACTCAAATGGATACAAATATTGGTTTGGGTAGTGATAGTATAGCTCTTCAACAAGATGTTTGCCGTACTCATGCAAACACTGGACCTAACAGTTATGGTGTTTTTATCGGAAATAGCTCTGTCAAAGATTTCAGTGAAGGTAGGCTGGCGTCATTCTTTGATCCCGAAAAAAATCATCTAGCGCAGTTATATACGCATACAGGTCAAGGTTTTCTTGCATTGCCTCATTTGCTGGATAGCAACTCGGTCATTAGTCCTAAATACTATGACTGGGGACAGGGTATTTTAGCAAGAGCTGTTGACTATAAGTCTTTTCTATATATTAAGCAACAAGGCTTTTTAGCGGTTGATGTGGCTATCCATCCAGATACACAAAAACCAGTAGCTCTAATCGTTCGTCATTGCTTGCTTGAAGATAAAGATAAGTATGTGGAGATTAAACACCCCATGTGCATTGCTGGCACGGATGCCTGGTTTAATAGTCAGCACGAGGGTCTTCTAAAAGGAGGCAGGGTCGAGGGTTTTGATGTCGCTAGTGTAGTGGACGAAGCCATAGGTTTTATTGATGATAGTGACTCCAAGACTAAAAGTCTTTTACAAGACATATGTAACCCATTTCGTGATCAATCATTTGTCTTTGATGAAACACCTATTACCTCAACGCAAGGGCTCATAAATGCGTTAGATGCCTTCCATCAAAGGGGGTGGGATGCTTACGAAGAGAGTTGGATTAAGGCATATGATGAAGCAGGCAAGCTATGGTGGCCACATGGCAATGTTCGCAATGAATTCATTGACTTTGGGAAATTAGATACGTTCAAGAGTTTCAATCAGGATTTTAACAGCTTCAAGTCTTTTCATCACATGATGCCTTTGCTTAAGTTGCTACAACAAAAAAACTCTTCCAATGAGCTTGTGTTCAAAATTTTCCAGGTTGCCCAGCGCTTACAGCATATTAATGCTCCTGAAGAGGCTATTTCAAGCCACCTAAGTTCTGTTGTGGCCTTGCCCTATGCAGAGGAGCAAGTTGATCATATTCTAAGCCGGCTTAATCAACAAGATCAGTTTGGCGAAAGTGCTGTTTATAGCTTTGCTTTTGAGAAGAATATAATGACTGTTCCCCATAAGTGTCTGTTGGATTGGTGCATGATGTCATCTCATGATAAGAAACAGGCATCCCCTTACTATCAAAAAATAATGAATCAGGTTTCAAGAGATCACTATCATATCTGTGCCAGTTTGATGCTCTCAAGGCTTGATCACGTTCTTAATTTATCTTCAGATGAAGCACAAAAATCAAAAGTACTCCAGGCAGTTGCCCAGCTGCTTGATGAGTACGAACGATTGAATCAGGTGAAGGAAGAGCTTCCTTTGCCAGATAGTTTGACTTCATTAGCTTCGATTTTGAATAAGATAGACTGTGGTAAAGAATCTGATATTGTCAAAAGCTTAAGCGACTCTGTCGAGCATTACCAAAAAACCGGTAATAAAGCTTGGTGGCAAAAGCTTGGGCACATATTATCAAGGCTTAAACAAAAGTTGTTTTCGGCATTATTGAATTGTGATCAGGGTCTAGTTAAAAGAAGGCGTTCTGCTTTTCATGCGCTAAGGTACGCTATCCAGTCGAGCAATGTACCAAGCCAGGCTAGATCTAGATCGGGCTCACAGGGCTCAGATGCTAGCGGTGTATCGTCTTCTAGCTTCTTTGGATGCAATCACAGCCCTATTAATCCAAAACACAAGCCCCAATTTGATTCCCTAATAGTGGGTCGTTAGAATATGTGGAGATACTATCACCAGTCTCATATACAGATTGAGCAAACTACAGCGACTAGTAATGAGACCTTTTTTAAAGATATTCCAAGAGTAGGTTCTACTACTGTTTGGTCTGTAGATGGTTTTTTAGATCGTCAACGAAGGTGGTCAATGCATAATGAATATAGGCAGAATGACATAACCGAATTCAAGACAGACAATGCTTTTTGGCCCATCACCTATTGTGTGGATGATTTGGGGCAAGGTGTGCTCATGAATGATCAGGTTATCAACCTTATCTTATTAACGCCGCAGATGAAAAGCTTTTGTGACTATTTTATTGCATGTGATTTTGAGTCAACATTGTTAATAGGTAGGGATTTTTTATTCAATATTTCGTGCTTGAAGCATCAAGATTCTACGGTTGGTTATATGCTACGAAAACTGCAAGTGAGGTTGAAGGGTGGTAAACGAGTGTATCAACACAGTCTTGATTTTTATGGGAGTGAGAGTCTCTTTGAGTATATGCCTGAATACTTACTAAAAGGATTAGGAGAGCAAAAAGCTTTCTCCTATACTCATCTATGTGAGCATCTTCAGTCGATGCGGATGAGCTTTGATTCACTTTACCGTGATAATAAAAAAGCAGAGCAATATTTACGATTGTCTTCTCTATTGAAGCCAAAACTTCTTCATAATATACCTTTTATCCCTTCTTCTTTTTTCTTGTTGTGGCTGGTGCGTCAACGTAAAGCGGAATGGTTTCAGCAGGATGGTGAGGAAAAGCGTCTCTTAGGCTTGGTTTTGGCTCAATGGCCAGCAAAAAAAATAGAGGCGTTTTGCTCAAATCTTTGCCAGTTGACGGATACAGAAAATTTTTTTACTGAATATCATCACTTGGTTAAGAATGAAAAACAGTTTGATCATCTTAAAGCTGCTATAGGTGATGTGGTGCCATATGAGCCTAGCCCCATCCATCTAAAAGAACATTTTTTGCGAGATTTCTCTGCTCTATCTTCAAATTGCTTAGGGGGGCATTTATTGCTTTTGGAGGCATTGTCCGGATCTCCAAAAAGGGATTCCTTGATTAGTTTATGTAAGCAGCATCACCGACTCAATCATTGGGAGAATCGTCGTTCCTTAAGTCACGTGGAGCTTCGCGTGATGGAAAATCTCGGTGGTGGTTTTAGTGAGATTGTCAGTGAGGTTGAAGCTTATCATCACAAAGCTTTTTGGCAACGTTGGTGGTATACGTGTGTACAGTTGTTGCTGGAATTCATTTTATTGCCAGCTAAAGACAAGAGCGTAAAACCATTCACTGATAGTCTTAAGGATGCAATAGAGTCTCATGATTTTGATGTTCAAAAAAGTGAAGGTTATCAAATGGGGCATGGGCTAGGATTGGTTGGTGTTTCTAGTCGTCGAAGTTTATTTGCTTCTCCTGCTCATTGTAATCAGCCTAACCGTAGAAATGTTTGTCCAAGGTAATAAGATTGCACTAGCTTTTAGTTGCTTGTCATTAATTACAACAATAGTGCTATATAAGCTTTCGCTATTAATCAGCTTAACCATGATTGGCTTTTGGTACTAATACGTTCAGTAACTCGGGAATAAGCTTAGCCGTTTTATGGTCATGGTCAAGTGAGGGGTTGTATTCAACGATTTCAATGCCCACGAGCTGATCAAGATGCTTTTTGCTGAGGTATTGAATCATCTGACTTGAATCTAGTCCTTGCGCGACAGGGGTGCCTACTGCGGGAGCACATTCAGGGTCAAAGCCATCAAGATCAATGCTCAGGCCAAATCCAGATGTGCCGTTTGTAGCGATTGATAGTGCTTCATCAAAGCAGTCTTCCAGTCCTCGAGATAAAACCTCCTCTTGGTCAATAATGCGAGCACCAAGATCTTGAAGTAATTGCCATTCACCTTCCTCATAATCTCTAGCGCCAATAAAGCAGAGATGCTCCGGTCTTATGCTAGGTTTTTGCTGGGCGATATTGACAAGGCTTGGATCCCCATGACCAAGTAGTGCTGCAACTGGCATGCCATGAATATTCTGAGAAGGTGTTGTTTCAAAGGTATGAGCATCAAGGTGGGCGTCACTCCATATAAGTCCCAGAGGTCCATCAAGCCCCTTGGCACAGCCACTCCACGTGCCTATACCGCTAGAGTGATCGCCACCAATGACAGCAAAAAGTTGTTTTTCATGGGTGAAAGTTTGTGTTGCGCGCGCAAGATCTTCTGATATCTGCACAATGGCATCTAATTTGTTTTGCGTTTGTGTTGGCGTTAGAATGGCATGCCAGTGGTGATTGAAGTGACAGGAATCTAAGAGCTTTGATGTCTGAATGGCTTTGGGTCCGTCCTTGCAGCCACTGTTACCTGCTCCTGATCCACATGCATAACCTATGATGGGTAAGGGATGTTTCATGATAAGTTCATTCATTCGTGATGCTTAACTATAGTTGTTTTTAGAAAAACATGGAAATAAAGTTAAAAATCCTATACGATACAGTGAGTTTTATAATCCTTCTAACGTTTGAGGTTTTCCAAAGTGCGTCGTTTTATTCAGCGTTTGTTGAGCAAAAACAAAAGCCATTCTGAGCCTGTGACTACCACAAAGCACAGCCTTTCCCCTCAAAAGATAAGCTCTGCGGCTCTGTTTGTGGTAAAGACGCTGCAAGAAAAAGGCTACAAGGCCTATATTGTGGGTGGTAGTATTCGTGATTGCCTGCTTGGAAAGGAGCCTAAAGATTTCGATGTGGCGACTAATGCTAAACCTGAGCAGGTAAAAAAAGCTTTCAAGCGATGTCGTCTCATTGGGCGACGATTTCGGCTTGCACATGTGCTTGTTAAAGGCGACATGATAGAAGTTGCCACATTTCGTGGCGCTAAAAAATCATGGTCAAAACGTTTTCATACCAATGAAAAAGGGGTTGTGCTTCGTGATAACCAGTTTGGGCGTATGGATGAAGATGCATGGCGTCGAGATTTTTCTGTTAATGCTCTCTATTATGACCCTATTGCAAATACGATCGTCGATTACGTAGGCGGTCTAGAGGCAATCGAAAAGAAAGAAGTAAGGGTTTTAGGCGATATTCGTACTCGTCTTCGCGAGGACCCTGTGAGAATTCTTAGAGCATTAAGAATTCATTCTCAATTTGATTTAAGCCTAGATCGGGAGTTATCGAGTAGTTTAACGCGTGAAGCTAGTTATTTAGGTGATGTGGCTTCTTCCCGTTTATATGAAGAGTTATTAAAAACGCTTTATCGCGGACTTGCTTGTAAGCAACTGCATGCCCTAGCACACCATGACGTATTACGTTATTTGATTCCAGATTTGGCTTCATATTGGCATGAGCATGATGCCTTTCCTCCCATGGTGCAAGAGGGGCTAGTGAATACGGATCGGCGAATCAAAGAAGGGCTTTCTATTAATCCTGCTTTTTTACTTTCAGTGATGTTATGGCGTTCTGTTAAAGTGCATCAAGAAGATCTTGCAGACAATAAGCCTCCTCGTGTAGCTATGGCGCAAGCGATGGATAGGGCGCTCGATGATCAATGCAAGGCCACTGCGATTCCCAAGCGTATTGTTGCGATGATGCTTGAGATCTGGCGCATGCAGTATCCACTTGAGCACCATCGTGCAAGAAGCGCAAAAGTTCTCTTGGGGCAAAAGCGTTTTCGAGCGGCTTATGACTTTCTCTTACTACGAGCCCATCAAGATAATCATTTACAGCCTATCGCAGAGTGGTGGACTCAGTTCCAAGAGCAGGATCAAGAAGGGCAGGCTAATATGATGGCATTGTTGCCGCAGCCAAAGCGTCGTAAGCGCTCAAAGAGGAGGCGCTAGTGATCGAGGTCTACTGTGGTGTGGGTAGTAATCTCAATCAGCCTTTGAAGCAAGTTAAAGCTTGCATTGACTATATGTCCAAACAGTTTCAAGGGTTTAGGTACTCATCATTTTACACGAGTAAACCTTGGGGAGTGGTGGATCAGCCTGATTTTGTCAATGCGGTTGTAAGCTTCAAAGTATCACTTAAGCCTGAGGTACTTTTGTCTCAGCTTCAAGACATTGAACAACAACTAGGTCGCGTGAGGCATCAAGGCCGCTGGGGCCCTAGATTGATTGACATTGACTTATTACTTTTTGGTAAAGAGGTGATTGCTATACCTGATCTCAAGGTTCCGCATCCTTGGATGAAAAAACGCGCTTTTGTTTTGTTACCATTGATGGAGCTTGATCCTAGTTTGGTGTTTCCATGTGGGCAGACTATTCAGTCATGTATAGATTGTCCAGACATTAAGAAGCAAAATAATCAGTTAAAAAAGATTGATACTGTACAAGATTATGAAAATAAGGTAACTTAATAATGGAGGTTTTAAGTGATTGTATTTCCAGGTACATTTGATCCAATAACGTTGGGGCACGTCCGATTGGTAGAGCGTGCTGTTGCGATTTTTGATCATGTTATTGTTGCGGTGGCTCAAAAGGCTCCTGGTGGCATGTTCACTTTTGAGCAGCGCTTGGCGCTTGCCAATACTGTATGGGAAAATAACACTTCTGTAGAAGTAAAGCCCATGAATGGCTTGATGATTGATTTTATGACCCAAGTAGGCACTAATCTCGTTTTGAGAGGGCTTCGTAATGGTGCAGATTTTACTTATGAACAGCACCTAGAGGCAGCCAATGCACGATTGTCAAAGCAGCTTGAGTGGTGCTATTTGGCAACAGAGCCAGAGATGCTTGGAGTTTCTTCGTCGATTGTGAGGCAGATTATTCGAGAGGCTGGTGTGTGTGATGCTTTTATGCCTCAATCAGCTATCAAATTGATGAGTCAGTGGGGTAAATAATGGCTTTGATGATCACAGATGAATGCATTAATTGCGATGTTTGTGAGCCTGAGTGCCCTAATGAGGCTATATATCAGGGCGAAGAGATTTACGAGATCAATCCATCTCGATGTACAGAATGTGTAGGGCATTTTGATGTGCCTCAATGTCAGGAGATTTGTCCCGTGGATTGCATTCCAGTTGATCCCGATTACAAAGAGTCCAAACAAGATTTAATGAAAAAATACAAGGAGCTAACGCAAGCTAGTTCATGAGGGGGGGGGATGGATAAGCCAAAGTCAGGTAAGCGGTTGTCACTAGACCAAGTATGGTCTTCAGTGGTGAAAAAAGCCGTTAATTTTTCACAAATGGCGGAAGAAGATCGGCTGCTTTTTCGAGGTTTTTTGTACCGAAAAGAACATCATGGCTATGAGTGCTGTGCTAGTTATAAGCAGTCACTCTATTTTTTTGTATCCCAGGTCCGTTTTTTACATGATCATGAAATCTACCCTGACTGGTACACAAACTTATTGTATGTGGCTAAAGCTGGCTGTGTGGCAGAAGACTTATTGAGCCTTCATTGCAATGCCAATCCACAGACAAAAGCAATCAGGGACCGTGTGCAGTTGATGTCTGATGATGAATTATCTCATTGTTTCCAGCGAATGAAAGAGGCCGTGTCTTTAAGCTATCAACAGGCTGTTGAGCAGAGAACCCGGCAATTCTGGGAAACGAAGTCTCCTGTTGATCCCCTGCTGCAAGATTATGTTGTTGTGAGTGAGAATGCCTCTGCGCCTAAAGATGAGATGGATGGCTGGGAGTCAGTTAGCTTTTTTAATGAGGGGAGGAGATCAAGTCCGTTGGTGCCTAAAGAAACAAACCTAGGAAACGACTTAGGGGTTTAATGAAGCTTGGCTGTCAAGTAGCTCGAGTATGCCAGGTAAGTCAAGCGAAGCAAACTAGCTCAGCAACTGTTCATAAAGGCTGATAGTTTCTTGTGTCATGCGTGTTTCACAAGCTTGTTGGCATGCATATTGCTGAGCGCATTGTTGTATGTTTTTTTTATCTTCCTGCTTAAGATCTAGTGCTTGCTTTATGACAAAGGCAAGATCGTCAGCTTGGTTGGGTTTAAATAATAAGCCTGTTTTTCCGTGGCTGATATTCTCTTGGGCACCGCCATGCTTGCTTGCGATGATAAGTGACATAGAGGCTTGAGCTTCCACAATGGTGCGTCCAAACGACTCTGGTTGGGTCGAACAATTAAGCGTTATCTCTGAGGCTCGGTAAGCAAGGGGCATCTGATGTGTATGTGACATCCATACAACTAAATCGTCAAGTTGGCTCTTATGAATTAAATGCTGTAGTGATTGAACATGCTGCTCTTTGCTTTGGTCGCCTAAGAAGAGTAGCTTTATATTCCTCTGCCTTAGCATAGGAGCAAGTATTTGTATGGCGTTTATAGCGAGCTTATGGCCTTTGAGTTCGGTAAAGCGTCCAGGGAGAAGAATGAGGGAGGTCTCTGCTGAAAGACCAAGTTGCTCTTTGAATTGCAGGGTGTCATCAGAACTGTACTCTTTTTTGAATGCAGAAAGGTCAACTCCTCGTTTAATGGTGTGTAGTTTGTTTAAGCAGTCAGGGTAATAGCCAAGGATATGTTCATGCATAAAGTGAGAGGGGGCAATGATAGCCTTGCCTTTAGTCATTACGCGGTTGTAAATATGTTTCAAACGATTTTGCTGCCCGTAGGCCCCGTGGTAAGTCGCGAGCCATGGTGTCTTAGACGATCTTAATGCATGATGCACGCTCCAAGCTGGGGCTCTGCTTCTTACATGAATTAAATCCATCGTGTGTTCTGTCACGAGTGTTGCTATTTTTTTTGCATTGGATAAAAGTGTTGTTGGGTTTTTGCTCGCAATGGGGAGTAGTATGGTTTGAATGCCTGCTTTTTGACATGCATCAATATATTGGCCTCCAGAAGTAATAATACTTGCCTGGTGGCCATTTTGGATTAATGCTTTGGCAACAGCAATACATCCAATTTCCGCGCCGCCAGCATGGAGTTTTGGGATAACTTGCGTAACATGCATAGTAATAATGAGCAATGGTGATGGGGTTATCATAGCATGGCTAGCGTCATACAGCTAGATGCGCCTCTAGGGCCAATAGCGTGGAGATGTTTTTATTTAGTAACTGATTAGGGGCACAGTTGCACATGCGATACGAGGACCAGAATTTCCTGATGGCTGGCTCACAAAGTCATCGGTATCTTGATGAATAATAAAGCTTCGTGCTCCAAGTTTGGGTTCTTCCGCTAAATGGACGTCTTCAATGAAAACGCTAGAGCGAGCATGGCCGTGACTATCTGCATGCAAGTTGCCTAGATCTCCTAGGTGTTTCTCGTTTGCATGATAGGCCCCATGGGCAAGCTTATGTGGATTATAGTGGCCTTTGGCGCTGCTTCCATCAATACTATTGCAGTTTGCTGCCTCATGGATATGGTAGCCATGAAGACCTGGGGTAAGGCCGTCCACAACGGTTGTGATACGAATCCCTTTGTGTTCAGGAATAGATTCCAATGTGACTGTTCCCTTAATGGGATACTGGGGATATCCATGAAGAGGGATAGTAAGAGCAAGTGGAGCTGCAAAAGCACAGTTTGCCCACAAAAAAAGAAATGCTACTAGTGTTTTAGTCATGCCCTAGTCCCTGGTTATGTATAGCTGCATTAATATATTTTATAATGCTATAATAGTCTCTATGCAAATGGCAAGAAAAGAGGGTAATGATAGAGTCCGATCGTTTATACATGAGGCACCCAAAGCTGGATGATGCTGAAGCATTTATTCGTGTGATGTCTGCAAGTAAAGCTCTTCATGATCCTTGGGTTGATCCCCCCTTAGAAAAAGAGCACTTTGAATTTTACTGTGAGGTTGCTCAATCAAAAGAAACAGAGGGCTATTTGATTTGTGAAAAAGCGAGTGATGCTATTGTTGGTGTTATCAATCTCAATCAAATCGTTTATGGTGTTCTATGTAATGTTTCTTTTGGATACTATATTGCTGCTGAGTATGCTAATCGTGGATATATGCGTGAGGCGGTTTTAAGAATGTTGGATTTTGCTTTTAGAGACAAAAAATTACACCGAGTTGAGGCAAATATTCAAGCTAATAATCTTTATTCAAAGCGCTTAGTGAAAAAACTTCGTTTTCGCTATGAAGGGCTTTCAGAAAAGTATATCTGGATTAAGGGGCAGTGGTGTGATCATGAGCGATACGCTATGACGGTAGAAGACTACATCAAAAAGCACCTTAGCTAGCAATACTACTTAAAAAAGGTTGAAAGTAGTTGCAGACTTAAGAATGTTTTGATTTGCATGAGCACTGTTTATTGTGAGTATGATGACCTGGGTGCATGGTCATCATGTTTTTTGAAAAGTCTTGCATGTCTTTTTCCATGCGTAACATACGATTCGTAAACTGCTTTTGCTCATCTTCCATTTGTTGTAGAAGTGCCTCGGCCTGCTTTTGGCTTATGTCGTCCGTACCGCTGTAATGAAGTGTGGCGGTGTGAGGGTGTTTAAGATGGAAGGTTTTATTGTGAATGTTGATGGGCCTTTTTGTGGCCTTATTGATGTGGTTTTTTTTTGCGAGAGGCTTTTTTGATTTTTTGTGCTGTTTGTGCGACTTAGCTGAAGTCATCTTTTTTTTGTTGGTTGACGTGTTTTTTTCTAGCATTTTAGTTGGTATCCAGCCTACATCGCCTGTTAACTTGTTGCCCACTTTTGTCCAGCCTTCATTTGATTTATATATGCTAATGAGATTGTCGATACTTTGGGTGATAAAAGCATTTGAAGCATGTCTATGTGGTTTTTTCAAGACTGTGATGGTCTGAGCAAAGCTTGCGGTTGCGATTGAAGTAAGGAGCATAAAGCTTATGAGTTTTTTCATATAAGGGTACCTCTGTGTTTTTTATTATCATAACGTGATTGCTTAAGTGGATTCAAGCGGTTGTTTTGCTTTTTTATTTATTGTTGGCTTTTGTTTTCTTTTCTTGCCTGGCAGTTTGGACAGATGAAGCTAGCCCTTGAGGCGATGCTTAGTCGCTCAATAATAGTAGAGCATGTCAGGCAGGCCAAGCCTTCTCGTCCATAGACAAACAAAGATTGCTGAAAGTAGCCTGGTTTTCCATCTGCTGAGATAAAATCTTTTAGGGTTGTTCCTCCCTGTTTTATGGCTTTTTTGATAGTGAGCACAGCATTTTTTTGAAGTCGAAGAAAGTCAGAGTGGTTCAGTTGATCACAGCGTTCTTGTGGATGTATGCCAGATAAAAAGAGTGCTTCGTTAGCATAAATATTACCGATCCCAGGGAGAATGTTACCATCCATCAGCGCTGTTTTAATGGCTCTTTTACTGTGGCATAGTTTCTTATGCAGGTGATTTTTATCCAGCTTTGGATTAGTTGGCTCTGGCCCAATAGAGGCAAGTAGTGGGTGTGATTGTATTTCTCCTTTGTAGTAAAGCATACAGCCAAAGCGTCTTGGGTCATTATAAATCATGACACCTTTGCAGAGTTGAATAATGATATGGTCATGTTTTTTGGGAAGCGGCTTTTGTGGAAAATAGCGGAGAATCCCTGACATGCCAAGATGAATAATAAGGTGTTCATCTTGTTTGAGCTCTATTAGAAGATATTTGCTGCGGCGCTTAATGGCACGAATAGTTCTATTTTCTGTGACACTTGTAATGTCTTTTGTCACGGGCCATCGCAAGTTAGGGTTGTGCACAGCAATGGACTTAATCATCTTGTTAGTGATGAGTGGCTCAAGGCCACTTCTAACGGTTTCAACTTCGGGCAGTTCGGGCATTAGCTTTTACTCGTCAGGCTCAAGCTTTCTGCGTACTAAGGCAGCAACACGCTCGGTTTCATTGAGTGCTTCATACTGCCAGCGTTCTAGGGGGAGTGTGAAGATTTTTGCTTTTTGACTTTGGATGATAGCCTGATGAAATAAAGCTAAACGTTTGGCGTTACGTCTTCTCTTGAGAGGGTAAATATGTGTAGGTGTGCCTGTGCTACATGCTTCAGAAATCATTGAAACTGATTCTTCAGTCACGATCAGGTGGTCTGCGTAGCCGAGAAGCCCGAGGTAGGGAGAGGGGGCTTGTGAGTCCCAGAAGTAAGCGCGAGTGTTGTCTTGCTGAAATTTATGGAATTGTTCTCTTGCCTCATGAGGTGTGCGTCGAGAGGGTAGGATAGCAACTGAGCCCTTGGTGTTGGTAAGAAGGGATTCCATGTCTTGAATCAACTGGTGAAGAGTTTGTTTGTTCAGTAGGTGGCTGCGAGCGTTACCACCAATGAGAAAGGCATGAATGGGTTTAGGTAATTGTTGGATCTCAAGGGGTAGCTGATCTTTTGCGGCTGTAATAGATTGCCTGGAAGCGCGATGAAGGGCGCCAAGTGATTTTATGCTATCATAACGCTCATCTTTGTCGTGGTATGGTGTGATTATGGCATCAAAATATCGATGGTAATGCCGTGGGTTTTGGAGATAAATGATCTTGGTATTAGGTGAGGATTTTTTTATTGCAATCGCTGCAGGGATAGTTCTTTTTGCCGATGCAATGACCCACTTTGGGGTGGACGATGTGAACAGCGATTTTTTTTGAAAGACCCATGGTTTGTGGGGAATAAATTGTATTGGAATTGAATGCCAAAAAGACTTCAGGGCAACTGACTTAATGGAGTAATCGAGTTGAAGTGCTTCTGCAAGACCAATAGCTTGGCTCAGGCTGCCGCTCATGGTGCTGTCGTAAGAAAGAATCCAGCATTCATTTGAATGAGTCATAGGCAAGAGCTGTATTAAAATCTAAGCATAGCGATGAGTGCTAATCATGTCTAGGAAAAACTATGTTACTTTAGTTTTTTCTCAACAAAAGAAACATGCATCCCGGGCTTCCCTGTTTCTGGGTTAATGGCAAAACGATCAAAACGTTTGATTGCAAGTTTTTCTGTCGCAAGCTTGTTCACAAGAACTACAACAAATGTTCCGGTGTCTTTACCGTTTTTATTTTTCCCAGTTGAAACAAGTCTTACTTTTTTTCTTGAAGTGGCCATGGAATACTCCTACTAAATTTTTTCGCCATTGACTAGGAGCTGTTGAACAACCTGGTCAATGCCATTTTTATCGATCATCTTTAGGCCTTTTTTTGATAAAGTCAAACTAACTTTTCTTTTTAAAGAAGGTACCCAGAATGTTTTTTTGTGTAAGTTAGGCTTAAATACACGACGTGTTTTTCTGTGTGAATGTGACACGTTGTTGCCTGACATCACTCTTTTGTTAGTAACTTGACAGCGTAAACTCATAATGACTCTCCTAAAAGCTGAGCACAAATTTATAACAGATATTTGAGTGATTTGCAAGCTTATCTGAATGGTGGAGAGTGAATTGAGAAAAAAAATTGAATTCACACTTGCTATGGCTTTGGATGTGTGTCATTATTCTCTTAGTGAGAACAAATGGAGATAAAATGCTCACCAAAAAACAACTTATGACGCTCAATTTTATCAAACAATATTTTGCTGTCAATCATTTGTCGCCTACCGCATCAGAAGTTGCTGAGGGTATTGGTATTAAGTCAACTGGCGTTGTTTATCGATACCTCAAAGCATTAGAAAGTCTGGGAGAGATTGAATTAATTCCTAATAAAAGAAGAAATATTCGCCTATTAGGTGATGACATGCCTGATGAAAATGAAGTGCAGTTGCCGGTGATGGGTGCTATTGCAGCAGGTTCGCCAATTGAAGCCGTAAGCTCTCATCAATCGAATGCGCCCGTTTTGGATTTTAAAGCTATTGTTGGCAACAATCGTTTTGCTTTAAAAGTCAAGGGAGACTCCATGATCGGCGATGCCATTTGTGATGGGGACTACGTTATTTGTGAATACTGCCAGGATTTTCGAAATGGTCAAATTATGGTGGTATTAGTCGACGGGGAAGAAGTGACTCTAAAGCGTATTCAAAAAAATATGGATGGCTCAGTGAGTCTAGTGCCATCAAATCCAGATATGAATGCGATGATATTTGAAGCATCAAGAGTGATGGTGCAAGGTCGATATGTGGGATTACTAAGAATAAACTAAAACAAGGAGAGAGTGAATGACAGTATCTGCAAGAATGAATCATAGTGGTCATACTAACTTGAGGGTTACCGAAAACCCTGCGCTCTTTACCGAAGGGGAGTGTGATCAAATGTTTGTCCGTATGATAAAAAATAGTCAAGTTAAACTTAAAAGTCAGCCAAAGACAGAGCACTTTGGCTCAGAACAATGCCAGGCATCAAACCGTCCACAGTCGCCAGTAAGACGACAGAAGCATAGACCTAGAATACATATTGCTACTTCGGCCATTAAAGATACTACGCTGGCTACTGAGAATGGCCGATATATTCTTTTTTATAAGAGTTTTGCATCAGCTGGTGCAAAAGAGGTTGATCAATCCGGTAGTCTCAAAGAGCTTATTATACAGGGGCAAATGATCCTAGCTAGTGCTATAGAAGGGGCGGTCTGTCACATTAAGGATATCGAGACTGGCGAATCAGTACAGCAGTTCAGAAAAATGTCAACTTCGTAACTTCGAGCTTAGTGGCTAAAGGTGTTTGTCAAGGAGAGTGATTTTAGTCTAGACAGAGCTGACTTAAGACTGATGAGTAAAACCTAAACATACGTTTCAGTGGATCAATACACAGCGATGTTTTCAGCGCATACTACATAGCCACATGCACTCCATGGTGCAGAAAAAATGATGTTTTGATGGATTCAATACATTAAAGCAACTTACACAAATCATTATGCTGATATTGATATTGGTATTGGTATTGATACCTGAACATTACGATGATTAGTTTTCCTGGTTATTGGTTTAGGAATAGCAGTTAATGATGCACTAACTAAAAATTAGTGCAGTGATATGCGCGGAGTAATATTCCAAGCTTGCCTACGGAAACAAGCAGTTGTAATATGGCCTTATTGTGTTGTTTACGAGGTTAGCTCATGTCCGGTGTCAGCCAATTAAAGGCGACTATGGTAGGTCAGGTTGGTCTACTTATGTGGGCGGTGGTTTCGGCACTGTTCGTGTTGATCAAGCACCTTCCTACTATTGAAGTATTATTTTATATATTCAGCTCTAGTGCTATTTTGTCTGTGTTGTGGCTAACTCTGACAAAATCGTGGAGAAACATCGAAAACCAATCTTTTTGGCTTTGGTGTTTTAATATAGCGGGCATTTCTGGCTCCGATATCCTCTTCCTTTGTGCCTCACAGAATGCACCTCAGCATGAAGTCGTGTTGATTAACTATCTATGGCCGACTTTTATTGTTCTTTTGGCACCCTTGTTGCCTAATGAGCGCTTTCAGTGGAAATATCTTATTTCTGCTCTGATCTCTTTCTTTGGTATTGCTGTTCTTGTTACAGATGGAAAAGGCTTTGGGTCCTTTGATTGGCAGTATGCAAAAGGGTATGCAATCACTATATGTTGCGCAGTTTTGTGGTCCGTTTATGCAGTTGCTTCTAAACGATTCAAAAGGCAGGCGCCAGAGGCTATAGGCCTGTATTGTTTGACAGGTGCTATAATACTTGCCATTTTCTTCCCTGATAAGATTATGGAGGTGACCCCATCAAATAATGAGTTGCTAGTGCTTGTGTACATGGGGTGTACAAGCCACAATATCGCCTATATCTGCTGGGGATTCGGCATGCGACATGGCAATGTTCGCTCACTTGCGCTTCAAGTCTATCTAAGCCCTTTTGTTTCTCTAGGGGTGCTTATGATTTTAGGTGAGGCTGATCCTAGTACTAGCCTATGGTTTTCAGCAGTGTGTGTGTGTGGTGCAGGTTTGATTAGTGCGATAGATTGGCGTCGTTCTTCACCATCCTTAGGTCAATAGTACATTAGATAAAAAATGTGTGCATCTGGTTTTCCTCAGATTTGTATGGACTAGTCACTTTCATGATTTCTGTAGATTGTAAGCAAGCAAGCCACCTGCTAGACTAGACCTTATTTCTTTATGCATGAGGAGGCGTTAATGTGGTTTTCAAAGCCAAGTATTGAAGAGTTGGCATCGCGAAGTGCCAACACTATGGCAACATGTCTAGGTATGGTTTTCACGGAAGTGGGTGACGATTACCTGGTGGCCAAAATGCCTGTTGACGCTAGAACTAAGCAGCCTCTTGGTATTTTAAATGGAGGCGCAAGTTGTGCGTTAGCTGAGACAGTAGGGAGTACCGCTGCCAATTACTGTGTTGATCAATCGCTCGTTTACTGTGTTGGTTTGGATCTCAATGCTAATCACTTAAAATCCGCTACTGAGGGGGCTGTTTGGGCAAAGGCCAAGCCCATTCACCTGGGGAAAAAAACACAGGTATGGGAAATTGCTATCACAGATGATAGTCATGCTATGATTTGCATTGCAAGGCTAACTATGATGGTGATGGTTCGTAAGGAGGGTCAATGAATCAAATTGCACTTAAGATCTTAGATCAGCGCATTGGCACAGAATTTCCAGCACCGAGTTATGCGACCGAGGGTTCTGCAGGCATTGATTTGCTTGCGATGGTCGAAACGCCTCTCATGCTTCAGCCAGGTGACGTCACTATGGTGCCTACAGGGATTGCTATGCATATTCAAGATCCAGGTCTTGCGGGTATGATTTTACCACGATCAGGTCTTGGGCATCGGCACGGCATTATCTTGGGTAATTCCGTGGGTTTGATTGATTCTGACTACCAGGGACCGTTGATGATTTCTATTTGGCATCGCGGAACTGAGGCCTTTGTGATCCAGCCAGGGGATCGTATTGCACAGCTTGTATTAGTGCCTGTTGTGCAGGCTCAGTGGCATTTGGTTGACGATTTTGATGCTGTATCTGCTCGTGGTGTAGGCGGATTTGGATCAACAGGAGTTAAGGCTCCTGTCAAGGAGTCATGAGTGACCAAGGTAATGACTCTCAACATCAATGGCATTCGGGCGGGTGCGAGAAAGGGTTTTTTCGATTGGTTTGCCAAGCAGTCGGTTGATATTCTATGTTTGCAAGAAATCAAAGCCCAAGAGGCAGATTTAGATGCCCCTGTATTTTTTCCCGAAGGCTATCATCGTTATTTGGCTCCAGCTAAGAAAAAAGGTTACAGTGGGGTTGCCGTCTATTGTAAGGAAGAACCTCTGAGAGTTAGTCTGTGGGAAGAGTGGCCTCTTTGCTTTGATGAAGGGCGTGCACTTGAATGTGAATTTAATGATAAAATAGTGGTTTCCTTATATTTGCCTTCAGGTTCCAGTGGGCAAGAGCGTCAGGCGATTAAATTTGAGTGTTTGGATGCTCTGCGTACAAAAATGCATGATTTAAAGAGCCGAGGTAAGCCTGTTATACTTGCGGGAGATTGGAATATTGCGCATCAAAATAGAGATCTAAAAAATTGGCGATCGAATCAAAAGAATTCTGGTTTTTTGCCAGAGGAGCGAGCATGGCTAGATGTGATTTTTGATGAGGATGGTTGGGTAGATGCATTTCGTGCACTTAATCAGAAGGAAGGGGAGTACACCTGGTGGTCTAATCGAGGGCGGGCACGAGAAAATAATGTGGGTTGGCGCATTGATTACCAAGTGATTAGCGCAGATTTGTGTCCAGATATTCAAGCCGTGGATATTCATACGGATGATAACTTTTCGGATCACGCTCCTTTGGTTGTTGAATATCGGTAGTTTAAGATATATTTAATAAAAATGACTATAATAAATTAATAATAAAATAAAAGGTTAATTGATATGATTATGCAGTCGGTTATTCAAACGGTAGTTGGGTCAAGCTTCTATGATAACGTGATGGAGAAAGAAGGTGCATTGAATGAAAATGCGAAATACTTTGCGCGAGTTCTTTTTTATGCTGCGGCAGCAGCAAGTATAGCCGCTATATTTTTAGTGCCACCGGCTTTTTTTGCCACTAGCTCCTTGGTTTGCTTGGCTCTTTTCACAACTTATCTGGCCCATAGGCGTGATATGAATTGTTTTGGTCAAAGTTTATTTTCATGGGTTTTTTCTGCTTCAGGAGTTAAAGCTCTTTTAGGCACTTTAATTGCTGCTTCAGGTCTTTCGGCAGCGGCAGGTGCTGCATCCATGGCCGGTTTAATATCAATAGCATTTCTTCCTGCGGCAGCCATTCCTATTGTTATGGTGGCTTCTCTTATTGCTTGCGCCGTGTTTGTTGTTGGCTATCGTTATATGGGGAGCAGTAGATATGAGGTAGAACCACTTGAGGTAGATCCACTTCTTCCTAAGCCTCGTCCTTCCGATGGCAGATCAGATGTTGTAGGTGGAGGCCTAAGCCCAAGCCCAAGCACAAGCCCAAGCCAAAGCCCAAGCCCAAGCCGAAGATCAAGCCTAGGCCTAGACTCATAAGCAGGGACCGGCGATCTCAGAAGTAATTCGACACCATAAGCCCCATGGTTAGGCCCATTGAATTGTAAAAATATTCAATCAATCTTGCTGGTAAAGAGAGTGCTGTGCTGGGATGAGATGATTTAAAATGCCTTCTTGTGCGAGCTCGATCATATGATTTAGTTCTGATTGAGTAAAAGCATTGCCTTCGGCAGTTCCTTGAATCTCAATCATTTTTCCGTGCTCTGTCATCACAATGTTCATGTCAACCTCGGCCTGGCTATCATGCTTGTAGTCAAGATCTAATAGAGGCTTGCCTTGCACAATCCCTGTTGAAATCGCTGCAATCCAGTGTTTGAATGGGTTTTTTTTAATTTTTTTATGATTGATCATCCATTCAAGTGCGTCAAAAAGTGCGATGCAGCCACCTGTAATAGCGGCGCTGCGAGTGCCCCCATCGGCTTGGATAACATCGCAGTCGATATGAATGGTGTAATCTTTAATGCCTTCAAGATCCACTGCAGCACGTAATGATCGGCCGATGAGACGTTGAATCTCAAGGGTTCTTCCCGATGCCTTGCCACGAGTGACCTCACGTTCTGAGCGATCGTGTGTTGCTCGGGGAAGCATGCTATATTCTGCTGTAACCCAACCATGGTTGCTCTGTTGTAAAAATCGCGGTACTTTATTCATAACCGAGGCGTTACACAAAACTTTTGTGTTGCCAACAGAGATGAGTACAGAGCCTTCAGCATGGGCAGTAAAATGGCGTGTGATTTCGATAGGTCGTAATTGTGTCATTGTCTCGGTTTGTTTAGAAAACTTCATCAAGATTATAGGTTTATATCGTTTGTTTCACAAGCGATCCGTGTAAAATGATCTAGCTTTTTTAAGCCCCTTTAATATTCAAAGGCTTATGGTCGTCCCACAAAAAAAATAAAATAATGGGTGTTTTCTCTCATTTAATTGGCTAATATAGTTGACTTATCTGAGTAAAGGGATTGCTTATATATGGTATCAAGTATGACAGCCTATGCGAGAGAAGAGCGTCAAGTTGCTCTGGGGGTGCTGACTGTCGAAATGAGAAGTCTAAATTATCGATATCTTGATGTGCATATGAATTTACCTGATCATTGGGATGCTTTTTTGCCTGAGGGAGTTCAAATTATCAAGAATGGCCTGAAGCGGGGGAGAGCAGAGTGTCGTGTGCTGTTTGCTCCTTGTCGAGATAGTGCAAAATTTGACGTTGATACAAGACTTATCCAGCAGCTTACAAAAGCATTAGAAACCATGGCAGAGGCCTATCCTCATGCACAAGGGGTTAATGTTTGGGATTTGCTTTCTTGGCCTGGAGTTATGCAGCAAAAATCTATCGTGTTAGACGATGTCGTTGATGATGTTTATGATTTAATTCAGTCAGTGACAGAGTCCCTTGCTTGCTCAAGATTGCGAGAGGGCTCTGCTTTATCTGATGTTATTTGTGATCGCCTGTCAGGCATTTCTACGCATGTGGCTTTCATTAAGCGCCGCTTACCTTGGGTGATTCGCCGGCATCGAGAGAAGTTGCTTTCTAAGCTTAGTAGTGTGAGAAATAGTTTGGACCCAGTGCGACTTGAGCAAGAAATGGTGCTGTTGGCCAACAAGATTGATATTAGTGAGGAGCTAGAGCGACTCGAGGTGCATGTGAAAGAGGTTAGGCATGTACTGGCCGAAGGAGGGGCGGTTGGGCGTCGACTTGATTTTATGATGCAGGAGCTCAATCGTGAGGCTAATACCTTGGCTTCAAAGTCAATTGATGCTAAAATATCTCAAGTTGCAGTACAGCTGAAAGTGCTTATCGAACAAATGAGAGAGCAAGTTCAGAATATTGAGTAGTGTGTTATGGTTCATGGTCAAATATTTGTAGTTTCTGCGCCATCTGGAGCAGGTAAAACAAGTTTAGTGTCTGCCTTGCTGGAGGCTGACGATAATCTTATGTTGTCAGTGTCTCATACAACGCGAACTGCGCGTCAAAATGAAAAAGATGGGCAGAACTACTTTTTTGTGTCTCAGCAAGAGTTTGAAGAGCTAGTTGAGCAAAATAAAATGCTTGAGTATGCAAGTGTTTATGGAGAATACTACGGGACCTGCGCTGATAATATTGATGCCGCTTTAGGAGAGGGGAGAGACGTAATCCTCGAGATTGATTGGCAGGGGGCTCAGCAAGTAAGAGAAATCATGCCAGAAGCGCTCTCTATTTTCATTATGCCTCCATCCCCTGAGGTGCTAAAACAACGACTGAATGATCGAAACTCTGAAGATGAGGCTTCAATGGCCAAGCGTATGGCTGATGTTAGTGCAGAGATTGCTCAGGCTCAGTTGTTTGATTATATCATTCTTAATGATGATTTTGCAGAGGCATTGGCTTCTTTGCAAGCTATTGTGTTGGCAGCAAGGCATGAAAGTTCGATGCAGATCAGTAATTTATCGGAAATACTGGAAAAGTTCTCTAAAAAAAGTTAAGCTATAAGAAAATTTAAGGTATTGTCATGGCAAGAGTTACAGTTGAAGATTGTATTAAGCGTATTTCCAATCGATTTGATTTGGTTCTAAAGGCCTCGGATCGTGCAAGGAGTCTAGACCGTGGTGCGGAATCAACCTTAACTAAGTCGGGTGAAAAGAATACAGTGACAGCGCTACGCGAGATAGCAGAGGGCATTGATGTTACAGAGCAACAGCCGGTATCTGAAGAAGAGTAAGGCTTAGTCTATACTGTTTCTTGTCTCGACGCGCAAAAACTTAATCATGTGCTGTGGAGATCACTATGTGGTTGTTCTTAAAGCTTCGTATTAAATTAGGCTACCTGAATCGAGAGCAGCTCGGTATTGTGTATAAAGCTTATCGTTTTGCGAGAAAACAGCACAAGCATCAATTTCGGCATAGTGGTGAAGCTTATATCCATCATCCTGTAGAGGTTGCTCTTATCCTGGCTACCATGCGCTTAGATCACTTAGCCATTGCGGCTGCTATTTTGCATGATACGCTTGAGGATACAAACGCAAGTCGAGAAAACCTTGTGACTTTCTTTGGGGAAACCGTTGCGCACTTGGTCGATGGTGTCAGTAAGCTCTCCAAAATACAATTCAAAAGTCGCGAAGAGGCACAAGCAGAGAATCTTCGTAAGATGTTTTTAGCCATGTCATCTGATTTGCGAGTGGTCTTGATTAAGCTTGCAGATCGTTTGCACAATATGCAGACTATTGCTGCCTTACCTCTAGCTAAACAGAAAAGAAAGGCTCGTGAGACATTTGAGATTTATGCACCTATTGCTTCTCGCCTGGGGATGCATGAAGTTGCAACGTCCATGGAAGACCTTAGTTTTTCAGTGTTGTTTCCTTTGCGGCATATGATCATTTTGGATAGAGTTAATCGTATTGCTCAAGATCAATCTGCTCTTTTAACCAATATGAATCAGATGTTAACAGAAACTCTTGGGCGTAGTGCTTTAGTACAGTATGAGCTTCAGGGACGCATTAAGCCTATCTATAGTATTTATAGAAAAATGAAGAAGTTACGTTCTCCTTTGGCCAGTGTTCTTGATATTTATGCTTTTAGAGTTCTAGTTGAGAGCGAGGAAGATTGTTATCGGTGTCTTGGTGTTGCGCATAAGTTATTTAGACCCTTGCCTGGGCGATTTAAAGACTATATTGCAAATCCTAAAGCGAATCAGTATCAGTCATTGCACACAACGCTCGTGGGCCCAGAAGGTGTACCTATTGAATTACAAATCAGAAGTTACGAGATGGATCGAGTCGCTAATTTTGGTGTGGCATCTCATTGGCGTTATAAGGCAGGTGCTGTTGAGGTAAGCTCGGATCATCTCGTGAAACAGCGCTGGATTCAAAATTTGCTAGATATGTGGAAGCTATCAGAAAATTCGGGTGACTTCATTGAGCATGTTAAAATGGATTTATTTCCGCGTTCGATTTACGTATTTACTCCAGAGGGTGATGTGTTGTCATTACCTAAGGGCGCTACTGCACTAGATTTTGCTTATGCTGTGCACTCTGATATTGGTGAACGCTGCGCGACTATTAGGATTGATCGACACTTGGCGCCACTATCAACGGTTTTGGTCAATGGGCAAACTGTTGAGGTGATTACTTCTCACGACGTGAAGCCTGATATTGGTTGGTTAGACTTTGTGGTCACGGGTAAGGCAAAAGGTAAAATTAAGTCCTATATCAAGCAGGTAAGAGCTCAAGAAACACGAGTTCTAGGAAAAATGTTAATGGTTCATGCGCTAGGCGGTGAGGTCTCATTTAATGCTTATGTTAATGATGAAAGTTTTCAGAAGGTGCTGGATTATCTTGAATTAAGCGATATTCCCTCATTGTATGAGGCTGTTGGCAAGGGGCACCAAGATGCCCGATTAATTGCTTCAATTATTCTTTTTCAGTGGGGAGACGAGTTGCCTTGCGATAACCCTATGCCCACCGATAAAGATCTGTTGGTAGATGGCAGGCAAGGTTGTTTTGTGCATATGGCTAAGTGTTGCGCCCCAATCTATGGCGATTCTATTGTTGGCATACTCTGTGCTGATGGTGGTATTGAAGTTCATCAGGTGGCTTGTAAGTCTATGGCTCATAGAAAAGGTAAAACTAGGCTCTTATCCTTAGGGTGGAAAGAAGGCGTTGCAATAGATTTTCGTGTTTCTCTCAAATTAATTGTGATGGATCAGCCTGGGATATTGGCAAAAATTACCACTGTGATGGCAGGGACTCACGTCAACATTATAGATTTGCGATTATTAACTCGTAATAGCCAATTTTGTGAGATTTTAGTTGATGTTTTGGTGGGAAGCAGACGGCATCTTGCTGCTGTGATGAAGGATTTGCGTCATATTACGGGGGTGACACATGTCTTGCGCTATGACAAACATAAATCCCCCTTATCATGGCAGGAGCGATCCATTGCAAGATAAGCAGGCTTACGACCATTTTTCTCTGGAGCAGCTTTCGGGGGTGGGCACTAAGGTGCAAGAGAAGTTGGCGCGATTGAAATTACGTTCACTGATTGACTTACTCTTTCATTTGCCAATTCGTTATGAAGATCGAACTAGCATCATGCCGATTAACCGTTGTACTGTGTTACAGTTTGCTCAGATTGATGCACATGTGGTTAGTGCGCAACTTGCCTTTGGTAAAACGCGCTCGTTGATCGTAACTGTTGCAGATGGGACCGGTCATATAACTCTTCGTTTTTTTCACTTTAATGCCTCTATGAGACGTAGTCTCAGTCAGGAAGGGCAGGTTTTTCGTTTTTATGGCCAGGTTCGTTTGGGTGCAAAAGGTCTTGAAATGATGCATCCAGAGTTTTCATTATTGAGTCAGTGTCCACCCTTGGAGGAAAAGCTCACACCTGTTTATGCCTTAACTGAAGGTCTCGGGCAAAAAACTATCGCACGTTTGGTGAGGCAAGCATTTGACTTAGTAGATAAAAAACAGCTGTTGACCGATGAGTTAAGGCGCCTAAGTGTTTCTTTGTCATGCAATTTAGGCTTGTTTGATGCCCTGAAGCACTGCCATTACCCTGATAAAGGGGTTACGCTTGCAGATATTCATTCGGGGCAGCATCCAGCGATGCATCGCTTGGCTTTGGAAGAGTTAGTTGCACATCGGTTGTGCCTGATGAGGTTACGTCTTTCAAAGGCCTCAGGAGGCGCGCCCATTTTGAGGATGTGTTCGGATATTCGAGCGAAGCTCTTGCATCAGTTTGGATTCGAATTAACACCCGCACAAGCCCGTGTTGAGCAAGAGCTTATGTCTGATCTTGCGCGGGCTATTCCCATGATGCGACTCGTGCAAGGGGATGTGGGTAGTGGTAAGACAGCAGTTGCTGCGCTATCTATTGCTTGCGCGGTGGCTAGCGGGTTTCAGGCCGCATTGATGGCGCCAACAGAGGTGCTGGCAGAGCAGCATGCTAAAACGCTTTCTCAGTGGTTTGAGCCTATGGGCTATCACGTTGTTTTTCTCTCAGGACAGCTTGGAGTAAAAGCAAAGCGAGATGCTTATACTCGCATTGCATCAAGTGAGGCCATGATTGTTGTTGGAACGCATGCCTTATTTCAGAAAGATGCACAATATCAACGACTAGGTCTTGTTGTCATTGATGAGCAGCATCGTTTTGGCGTGAATCAGCGTTATGCTTTATGTGAAAAGGGGCGTTTTGGTAAGCAGGTGCCTCATCAGCTTATTATGACTGCAACACCTATTCCTAGAACGATGGCAATGACTGCTTTTGCTGAGCTCGATCATTCCGTGATTGATCAGATTCCCAAGGGACGTTCTCCGATTAAAACTCTGGTGATGGAGGATGCAAAGCGTCCGGATTTAATGGATTGGGTTCGGCAAAATCATCAAGATGGAGGCCAGATTTACTGGGTCTGCCCCTTGATTGAGGAGTCTGAGGTCTTGCAGTGCCAGGCAGCTGAGCATTTATTTGAGTCTTTGCAATTAGCTTTGCCTGAGATAAAGATCGGCTTAGTACATGGGCGTATGCCTTCAGAGGAAAAAGTATCTATGATGGCGCAGTTTAAAGCCCATGAGCTATCCATTTTGGTGGCCACTACTGTGATTGAAGTTGGCGTGGACGTGCCAAATGCCAATATGATGATTATAGAAGGCTCTGAACGACTGGGCTTGTCTCAGTTGCATCAATTGCGTGGTCGTGTGGGGCGAGGATCTAGGCAAAGTTTTTGTGTCTTACTGTATAAAAAACCCCTAGGACAGAAAGGACAGTATCGATTAAAAATTATGCGTGATTCTGTGGATGGATTTCACATAGCTGAAAAAGATCTTGAGCTGCGTGGCTCTGGTGAATTCTTGGGTACTAAGCAGGCGGGGGTTGCAGAATACAAGATCGCTGATGCTCTTCGAGATCAGCACTTACTGCCTCATGTCAAGTCGCTTGCGAGTGCGTCCTTGGCTGAAATGTCAGAGCAAGAGCAGCGGCAGTTAATTTGGCGTTGGTTGGGAGACCGAGAGCATTACACACAAGTGTGACAATGCTAGTGCATTTTGAAGGAGATCTTTGTATACTAGGAGAAAATCAGAGTTAGTAGGCTTATGAAAAAACATCAACCGTGCGGTGAAACTTGGGTCGAAGTGGAGGCTAGTGACCTACCATTGTCGTGTCCTGGTCATAAGGATGCTTTGTATTCTTTGCATCCAAAAGTTTATCTCCCTATAGAGAAAGAAGGTAAGTGTAAGTGTTACTATTGTGGGACTGTTTACGTTTTGAAGGGATATCAAAGTGAGTCAAAAAGCTAAAAGAAAAGTATTGGCTTTTGTTTTAGCGCCATTGTGGTTCTTGTTAATTTTTATTTTGATGAGTCTGGGTGCCTTGCCTTACAATTGGCGCTGCGCATGTGGCCGTTTTCTAGGTCAGCTTGTGATGAGATTAAAGCCGCAGCGGTATCGTGTTGCTCTTACTAATTTAGGCTTATGCTTTCCTTTATTGTCAGATCATGCGCGCACTAGTTTAGCAAAAAAGCATTTTCATTCCCTAGGGATGTGTATTTTGGAGACTGGTTTTGCATGGGGTGTTGCTAGATGGCATTTGAGTTCTCGTCTTACTATTGAGGGCAAGCAGTATTGGGAAGAAGCGAAAAAAAATGGCCAGGGGGTGATACTTATTTCTGCACATACGGCCTCACCCGATTTGATGGGTGTGGCACTTGCAAAGGCTGGTTTAAGTTATCATGCTATGGTTCGTCGTCAAAAAAACGAATTTATCAATTGGTTTGCGGCCTTCATGAGGCGGGCATATGCGCAATCTGTATTTTATCAGGGCGAACAAATGCGTTGTTGTCGCTTATTACGTCGTGGAGAAAATTTTGTTTATTTTCCTGATCAAGATTATGGGCCGCAGCACAGCCGCTTTGTTCCTTTTTTTGGTGTGCCAGCAGCAACTGTTGTCGCGACGGAAAAAATGGCCAAAATTGGACGGGCCAAAGTAATCCCAGTGTTCTTTTTTCGTGATGAGTCGAGTGGGGGGTATCGCTTGATTTTCTCTTCACCCATAGATGACTCTAGTGGGCAGTGTAATGATGTGCTGGAAGCATGTAATCTTGCCCTTGAAAAGGGTATTTCTCTCTATCCTGAGCAATATTTATGGGCGCACAAGCGTTTCAAGAGTGTTCAAGAGGGAAGGGAATCGGTTTATGCTGAGTGCTAGAAAGACTTTCGGTGAGGTAGCTGGTATCTTCAGCAATGTGATGAGTGAGGTAGCACAGTTTTGCTTGCGCAAGTCTTGCTACAACACAGTCAGTTTCACGAGTTTCTATTGTTGGAAAGTGTTTGTTTAGTGGACTTATAATGGTAATCCCTTGGCTTTGTATGACGCGTCTAAATAAGATATGGTTTTCGTGCTTGACAAGAGCAAATGGGTAGCGTGTTCCACTAAGCTCAGGATCAAAAACCAATGCTGACTTCAGAGGAAAGTTGGGTGTCATGGCTGCGTCTTCTTGGATTATGCAGAATGCACTAGGGCTCAAGCTTACGTCGACAACAATGGTTTTTTCGGTGTCATAATGCCCTGCAAGAAAGTTCGCGATGTTATTTTCTTTGAGTACGGGAAGAATGCTAAGATCGGGGTAGGGGTGTAGCGGGCTTTCTGATAAGAGTTGCTCAACTTGAAGCTTAAAGAAACGTGCGATTGGGATTAGGCTTGCAATTTTAGGGTTGGTGGTTTCTCCAGACATAATGCGGTGGATAACAGGTTGGCTAATGCCCGTTTTTCTGGCTAAAAAAGACGTGGTTAGTTTATGTTTCTTAAGGAGATTTTTGAGGTTTTTGGCTAGGTTCTGAGTCATTATTATTAACGTAAAAAACACTGGGATATGATGGCAACGAAAGCTTACAAAATCAAGACAATATGATACTTAGTGAAAAACTATGTATTGATGCATAGTTTTCTATGTGTTAATTTATTCACTGTGTGTGGGGGTTTAACTAATAACAAGGAGAAACAATGGAAAATTGGCCACATATTCAGAAAAATACTGTTGCAGAGTTTGAGGAGGATGAGCAGGATAGGGAGGGTGAAGATGAGGAAATTTCTCGTTCTTCGGTTGTTCCTAGAAAACATTATCTTATTGATAAAAACGATGCTTCAGCCTATTTTACTTACCGTGAGGCGCAGTGTATGGCTCAAATTATGAGGGGAAAAACAATAAAAGCTGCCGCTCAGGCAATTGGCTTGTCTCCTCGAACAGTTGAGTACTATTTGAAAAATATGAAAGCAAAGTTCAAGTGTCGAACTAAATCAGAGCTTATGCAGTTGATTTCGTTAACTGATTTTATGAACCTTATTCATGATTTTTAGTGATATCTCTGTGACACAAAGGGTGGGGCGAAAGCTCTGCCTTTTGTTTTTTGCTTGTGTTAAGGTTTTCTTGGTTTTGTAATAGTGTTGTGTTGTTGGCATCTGTGATAGCTTGATGATGCCATGTGTTGGCAAGGGTTTGTTTTGTTGCTATTTAGGTAAAAAGTGTTGGGGCTAGCGCCTCTATTTAGAGCTTTTAGTTTTTTCTTGTATGCGCTGATGTTACAATGATTTTTTAAAAATCGTTTGTTGAAGCTTATATAGTGGTCAAAAATCATGTCATGCTCACATGGGGGCGTTTTTCAGATTGGGATATAGATAGGGCTCTCATTGACCAAGTTCTTTCGGAGGATGAGCTTTTTCGTTGTATGCGTATACGTGTTGATGATGCGCAGCGTTGTGCGCTTCATTCAAGATATTTTTTACGTATGCTGTTGGGTGAGCGTTTAGGTCAGGATCCGGATGCTTTGGTATTTAACTATAGTGAGTATGGAAAGCCAAGTGTCGCAGGTATAGAATTCAATGTAAGTCATTCAGCTAACATATGGGCTTGTGTAACCACAAAAAAAGCTACTCTAGGTTTTGATATTGAAAAAATCTCGCCTTTTTCAGTTCGTATGGCCAAGCGTTTTTTTTGTAAAAAAGAGCTTGCCTATCTTGCCGAGGGTGATATAGCTTTGCGTTTTGCTCGTCTTTGGGCGGGGAAAGAAGCTGCTATTAAGCATCAGGGTGGGCGTGTATTGGATGGAATCAAGCGATATCACATTGACTTTAAAACACAGCGCCATGCAGTTGTTGGTGATGATCGCTCTCGGATGCACCTAGAATATGTCGAGGTTGATCCAGAATATGTTGCCTGCCTTTGTGTGCAGGAGCCTGCTCAAGTATCGCTTGAACAATTAGAAATGAGCAAATTAATTTAACAGAGCTTTTTCCTCTTAGAAGATTTCGGAGTATTTACAAATAAACTCTGAGGATTTTTTTTTACTTTGCATCTTTTTATTATTAAAAATAGTGCTGTTGGTGCGGTACTAAAGAGGGTTTTGTGACTAATAAAGTTTCTTTTGAGCAATATTGACATTCATTATTGATATATTTGAAAAAAAACGTTTAAGCGTGTTGACTTTTATGTTAATATGGGCAAAAATATATCGCTATTTCTTGGGGAGGGGTTCCCGAGCGGTCAAAGGGATCAGACTGTAAATCTGACGGCTTAGCCTTCGTAGGTTCGAATCCTACCCCCTCCACCAATTGGTGGATAGAAAGGTTAAGCGGGTGTAGTTCAGTGGTAGAACCTCAGCCTTCCAAGCTGATGACGTGGGTTCGACTCCCATCACCCGCTCCAAGGCTGAGTAAAGTTATGTGCCCACATAGCTCAGTCGGTAGAGCACTTTCTTGGTAAGGAAGAGGTCACCGGTTCAAATCCGGTTGTGGGCACCAGACACAGCGTCAGCGATGGCGTAATAAATGCTGAGGGCATGATTAGGCAACATTAACAAAGGGGTTAGATCAATGGGAGACACGTTTCAAAGAACCAAGCCACACGTGAACGTGGGCACAATCGGTCACGTCGATCACGGTAAGACGACGTTAACAGCGGCGATTACAAAAGTAATGGCAGAGAAGCACGGTGGTG
>JBDOIW010000003.1:0-2503 GCA_047404175.1 Legionellales bacterium
CAAATTGTTTCGGCTCGATCTGGTCCCGTTGAAATAATCACAAGCGGGACTCCTAATATCTCTCCAATGCGTGCGAGGTAATCTTTTGCTGCCTGGGGAAGCTTGTCATAATCTTGGATACCTTTAGTGGACACTTGCCACCCAGGCAGCAAAAGATTACCTCGCACGCATTGGAGAGATATTAGGAGTCCCGCTTGTGATTATTTCAACGGGACCAGATCGAGCCGAAACAATTTGCCTAGATTGGTGATAGTCGATTGTTGTTTGCTTAAGATTTTGCTATCCTGAAAAGGATATAGCACAAGGATGTACTATGAATCAATTTTGGTCCTATTTCTTAGCACACACCTCGTTCGTGATGACACTAGTCACGTGGAGCGTTGGCATGTTTACCTTTAGTATGCTGCCAAAACCCCGTTCATCTTCTATTTTTTGTAGTCACATGCTAAAGCTAATGCTACTGATTCCTGTTGGTCTTTATAGCGCTTATATCGCTTGTTCATTATTTATCAGCCCAGCGAGAATTCTCAGTGTGTGGGGGTGGGGAGGGCATGGCTATATCCCATTTGTTGCCATGACATGGTCTGCTATGGCATTGCTAGGAGTTATCAGTTATAAAAGTGTCTATGCAGTTGTGCAAGTGGTTGCTATGTTTGCTATCTTTTTGTTTTTTGGCTTAGCCCTATCGCATTTTTCCCAAATTGGATTTTCCGTTATAGATGTATTGCAAGATTTAGTCTTGCCATTGTCTTTGTTGGGCTTAGTATGTTACAACTCAACGGTATCGATAGCAAAGGAGATTTGATATGAAAAGAATAATAGCTGTAATACTATGCTGCATCACTTCCATGAGCTTCGCTTCGTCTTGTCCTGGTAGTGTGCAAGATAGACTTGCGCAAACCTTAAAAACTAAATCAGTTGATCTACGTCTAGCACACCTAGGTATAGATGATTTATGCGCTATAGAACTCTCTTTTTGGTTAAAAAAACATCCAGGCATTGATCGCCTTGATCTATCGAGTAATGCAATTAACGATGCTGGCATTCAAGCACTTATGAAAACAATGCTTGATGACAAAACTATTCGTTCACTCATCCTAGATGATAACTACTTTTCTCGCTCTGGAATTGCTGCTGTTGCAGCAATGTTAAGTGCCAACAGGTATTTAAAGCGCCTGGACCTTGGCGGCAATCATCTTCATGCGAAGGATATGCAAGGCTTTAGTGATGCCCTTATTGCGAACAGAAGCCTTGAATGGCTTTATTTGAACGAAAATAATTTAGGTCAGGCTATGGTTGCCCAATTACTTAAAACGCTTGAGACCAATAAAACATTGAAATATCTTCATTTAGGCCATAATAGTGTGAATTCAGGGCAGAAAACATTATGGAAAGTCACCTACGATAAGAAGGATATTGAAGTTATTTTTTAACTTTCGTTAAAAAACAAGGAGGTTAACATGAGAATAGCATGTTTTGGGCTCGTTATCTTACTATTGTGCGGGTGTTCTGCACATCCTAAGCATCATACTCAGAGTGTTAAGCAGGTTGTAAGTCCTGCAGCAGGGGGGGGCTTTTCTAGCTGTGCTCCAGGGATGGAGCAGCTACTTCAGTCTTCACTCAAGAGTGATCATTCACTAGAGCTGAGTGCCAAACCTATCAGCCACGAGTGTTACGATCAAATGCTAGCTTGGCTTAATAAAAATCCTCATCTTACTTCTTTATCTATGGTTCAGATGGGGCTTTCTGATGTGGATCTTATCGATTTACTGTATTACTTAGATCAGTCTCCCATTAAGCGTCTTATCTTAAGCGAAAATAATCTCACTGATGCTAGTATGTCTGCTCTGCAAGGGTATCTTGCTAATTCATCAAGCTTAAGTGAGATAGACCTTTCTAATAATCCTATCGGCAGCATTGGGGCCTGTATTATTGCTGATGGCTTAGCCTTACGACATGCATCAAAGCTTAATGCTTTAAAGCGCTTAGATTTGAGTGCAACAGGCTTGGATGCTGAAGGGCTTAATTGTCTCTTTGCTGAGGTGTCTGCTTTGCCTCAGGCTGTCTCCTTTTCAAATAATGACTTGCAGAGTTGGCAGCTTGATATGCTTCCAGAGGTATCCCTTGAGCTCGAGGAACTTAATTTGAATGGTGTAACACTAAACAGCAAAGCAATGGCCTCTATTGTATCGATCGTTCAACATCAGCAAGGCCTTGAAGTGTTGAATTTTTCGGAAAATACCCTCTCAAGATCACAGTTTCAATCCCTTATGGACGCTGTTCATAAGCATCCTGCCTTACAAATATTGAATGTGGCTTTTTCTATGAAGCCAGATTTCGAAAAGATGGTGAATGAAGTACTTGCAGATAAACCCACTCTTCGTATACAAGTTCAGCCATGAAAAAAATCTTAGTGTGTATTGTTTTTATCCAGGTGTGGAGTTGTGTTCAGGCGTGTGAGCTAGATCAAAAAGCATTGCAGCATGATACACTACGTTGGCAA
>JBDOIW010000004.1:0-1013 GCA_047404175.1 Legionellales bacterium
ATAGAGGTATAGCTCTTTTCAGAAAGACGGTAAAAAGCAAGCTTTATCAGGCAAGTAATCAGTATAATGGCAACCCCCCAGTTAGCCACAAGACTGTGAATAAACTCAAGCAAAGTGAAAATAGGCGCACTGAGCAACCAAAGCCGACCATAATCAATCGTGAGTTTTAATGAGCCTGGCGCAATCGCTTCTAAATTTTTCGCAATTTCAGGTCCAGCATAAAGAGTTGTCTTTTTGGTCGTCATTTTATGCCCTGCAGGCACAGTAAAACGATCTCCAACCATCCCTAAAGTAAATAAACCATCACCATGGCTTTGACTATAAAAATGGTAATGGGACGTTTTTGGAGGAACCCAGGCCGCTAAAAAATAGTGCTCCTGTGAGGCAAGCCATCCACCGGTAATATCTTTGTTTAACGGACGAGAGGCCAAATCATCAAAAGGTAGTTTCTCATAGAGCTTGTCTGGACTAGATATAGCAGGGCCAACAAAAGTACGCATACCAAACATACCTTTCGACTCTTGATCTTTAGTAAGAATTTGGGCAAATGGGCGGCCTGTCCAACTCTTTTTTGATTTATTGTTCAGTGTGTAATACTGCTCAACAGCATAAGAACCACGAGTAAAAACAAGGTGCTTAACAACAGTAAGACCATTTTTCTTCCAGACAAGAGGGATATCTAAGCGATCTTTTCCCTCAGATATCGCGTAGTAAGTTTTAGGACTAGAGTAAGTTCCAGACCCCGAACCGTTGATATCAGGGCCCCACTCACTCTCGAGTCCACTCTGAGTCATACGAACACCGTCCGTATTTCGAAATAGTACAGCTTGCTTTTGATCCTCACCGACACCCGTCGTATACTGATTGAGCAAAAGGTGATCGATGGCACCACCTTTCAAATTCACATGTAAAGACATCGTATCTGTGTAAATTTTGATAATGTCTTTTTTAGCCTCTTGGCTAGATAGAGAAACAGCTTGCGTGCTTTGACGGGTATCAGGGATAGCAAGCGC
>JBDOIW010000005.1:0-6180 GCA_047404175.1 Legionellales bacterium
GTATAAACTCATAAAAGAAAAAGAGACCAGAGATTATAACGATAGACCAGGCTTTAAATGATTGGTGTGGATGTTGAGGTGCAAGATCAGACATAACTGGCTCCAGTAAATAAAAAACGAAGAGGTGAGAATAAAAAAGAGGCTAATGAAAGAGATGGGTGGCTTTTATGAAGCAGGATCATCACTATCCTTAGGTAAGTTCAGTTGAAGGTGTAATTCGTCAAGATGTTGTTGTGAGATTGACGACGGCGCTTGCATGAGAAGATCTTGCGCTTTTTGATTGAGAGGGAAAGCAATAACTTCACGAATATTGGGTTCGTCAGCAAGCAGCATAACAATACGGTCTACACCAGGTGCGCAGCCTCCATGAGGTGGTGCTCCAAATTGAAAAGCTTCAAGCATGCCACCGAAATGAGTCTTCACCTGTTCCTCTGTGTAGCCGGCAATAGCAAAAGCCTTCATCATAATGTCAGGACGATGGTTTCGAATGGCGCCGCTTGAAAGCTCAATGCCATTACAAATGATATCGTATTGAAAAGCCTTGATGGAAAGTGGATCTTCAGATTCAAGTGCTTCCATACCACCTTGAGGCATTGAGAATGGGTTGTGTCCGAAGGCAATTTCACCGTTTGTTTCGTCACGTTCAAACATGGGGAAATCAACAACCCAGCAGAAAGAAAATTCGTTATGGTTGATAAGATTGAGATCTTGACCAAGTTTGCTACGCACTTTTCCCGCATTCAATGCTGCTTGTTCTGGGGCATCACACACGAAGAAAACAGCATCATTGTCATTAAGCGAACAGTGTGTGATCAGCTGATTTAAGCGATCAGAGTCGAGGTTTTTGGCAACAGGACCTTTTGCTTCAGCATTATTCCACGCGATATACCCAAGACCTGCCATCCCTTCACTTCGAGCCCAGTTGTTCATGTCATCGAAGAATTTACGAGAATTGGTGCCTGCATTAGGTGCAGGAATAGCTCGCACAGTTGATCCTTGTGTTACAGCGTTGGCGAATAGTCCGAAGCTTGACCCTTCAAATATCTCTGCAACGTCATGAATGATAATGGGGTTGCGTAAATCGGGTTTGTCAGAGCCGTATTTCAACATAGATTCTTGGTAGGGAACATGGGGAAATGGCTGTGGCGTGACTGATTTTCCTTTTGCAAATTGTGTGAAAGTCTCATGTAAGACGGGCTCAATGGCATTGAATACGTCTTCTTGTGTAGCAAAAGCCATCTCAAAGTCAAGTTGATAAAACTCTCCTGGAGATCTATCAGCTCTTGCATCTTCATCACGAAAGCAGGGTGCAATTTGAAAGTATTTATCGAAGCCAGAAACCATCAGGTACTGTTTAAACTGCTGGGGTGCTTGTGGTAGGCAGTAGAATTGTCCAGGGTGGTGCCTGCTTGGGACAAGATAGTCACGAGCCCCTTCAGGAGAGCTTGCGGTGAGAATGGGTGTTTGTATCTCTTGGAAGCCTTGCTTGCTCATCCCTTGGCGTAACGCCGCAATAATGTTGGAGCGCAAAATAATGTTGTCGTGCATTTTTTTGCGTCTTAAATCTAGAAAACGATAGGTAAGTCGTGTGTCTTCAGGAAAGTTAGTCTCTTGGTTAATTTGGATGGGCAGCATTTTTGCAGGTGACTCAATGATGAGTTTGTCGACCTTGCACTCGATTTCTCCTGTAGCAAGATCTGCATTACAGGTTTCTTGAGTGCGCGCAACTACTTTACCTTCAACTGTGATCACAGATTCAAGTGAAAGATTCTCTGCTGATTTAAACTCGGGACTGTCTTGATCGAGTACGCATTGGGTAATGCCATAATGATCGCGAAGGTCTATGAATAAAAGCTGGCCATGGTCTCTTATACGGTGGACCCATCCAGATAAGCGTACATGGTTTCCTTCATGATTGCATCGTAACTCGTTGAGGTGGTGGCTTCTGTATGGGTGTGTCATAAGCTACTTTGGTTGATTTTCCTAGTGCTTGATTTATAATGCTAATCAAACTGTGCTATTCTAATGCACTGTGGGTAAAAAATCAATGCTGTGATCTTTAATTTGGAGTTACCATGTCACTAAAGAGTTATATAAAGTCAGACGATGCCATCGCTAAGATTCGTCATTCGTGTCAACTTGTGGCAAAAACCCTTACAATGATTGAGCCATACGTGGTTCCTGGTGTGACCACTCAAGAGTTGAACGACCGCTGTCATAATTATATTACCCAAGACCTTCAGGCTCGTCCTTCGAGCTTAGGCTATTCCGGTTTTCCAAAGTCAGTGTGTATCTCGGTCAATCATGTGGTTTGTCACGGTATTCCCTCAGAAAAAAAACTAAAGCTTGGCGACATTCTTAATATTGATATCCTGATCGAAAAAGATGGTTATCATGGTGATAGCAGTCGTATGTACTATGTAGGTGAGCCATCAGTCAAGGCCAGGCGTGTATGTGAAGTCACGCAGGCATGTCTTTATGGTGCAATTCGCATGGTAAAACCAGGAGTATGTTTGCGCGATATTGGCCGCTATATTGATCAGCATGCAACAAAAAATCGTATGAGTGTGGTGAAGGATTATTGTGGTCATGGAATTGGTGATGAAATCCATGAGGCAGGTTTTCAGGTTTTACATTTCGATTCTCCAGAGCTTGATGACAAAATTTTATTGCCAGGGCTCACTTTTACGATTGAGCCCATGCTTAATCTTGGAAAGCCTGAAGTTAAAACACTGGGTGACGACTGGACTGTGGTGACAAAAGATCGCTCACTGTCCGCTCAGTGGGAGCATACATTGCTTGTGACCCAAGATGGAGTAGAGGTGCTGACTTTAAGAGAAGAGGAAAAAGGAGTATTAGTATGTTAGATCCTAAATTGTTAAGGAATCAGTTAGATGAAGTTGCTACTAAGCTTGCTAGGCGAGGATTTGTTGTAGATATCGAGTGCTATCGTGATTTAGAAGCTAAGCGTAAGAGCTATCAGCACGAAGTTGAAACGCTACAATCCGAAAGAAATCAGGCCTCAAAACAAATTGGTATAGATAAAGCTGCAGGTCTTGGGATTGAGTCTGCAACGTCACACATGAAGCAGGTCTCAGCAGACTTAAAAGAAAAAGAGCAGTTGCTTCAAGAGGTGCAGCAGTCTCTTTCTGCTTTTGTGTTAGCACTACCTAACTTACCCAGTGATGATACTCCTGTGGGTTCAGATGAGTCTGATAATGCACAGGTGCGAACATGGGGAAAGCCTCGTGAGTTTGATTTTGAGCCAAAAGACCATTTGGATCTCGGTGTAAGCATGAAAATGATGGACCCTGAGCGAGCTAGTAAAATGAGTAGGGCCCGTTTTATGGTGCTACGGCAGAAGCTTGCCAAGCTTCATAGAGTTATAGGCCAGTTTATGCTTGATTTTCATATTGAAAATCATGGCTATGAAGAAATGTACACACCATATCTTGTCAATCGCGATTCACTGTTAGGCACTGGTCAGTTGCCTAAAATGGAAGAAGACTTGTTTCACATAAAGGATTTTGATCTTGCTTTGATACCTACAGCTGAAGTGAGTTTAACCAACTATCATCGAGACGAAATTTTACTTGAGAAAGATCTTCCCCGAAAATTTGTGGCTTTAACACCTTGCTTTAGGAGTGAGGCAGGTTCTTATGGTAAAGATACTAAAGGCATGATAAGACAACATCAATTTGAAAAGGTTGAACTAGTGCAGATTGTAAGTGCTGATCAGGCTCAGGAGGCCCATGAAGGACTCACTCATCATGCTGAATCGATTTTGCAAGCGCTTGATTTGCCTTACCAGTTAGTCCAGCTTTGTTCAGGCGACCTTGGCTTTTCAGCGTGCAAAACCTATGATCTAGAGGTGTGGTTGCCAGGGCAAGGGGCTTATCGAGAAATTTCATCCTGTAGTCATTTTGGCGATTTCCAAACAAGACGGTCACAAATAAGGGTACGCTCTGATCAAAGCAATAAGCCTGTCCTAGCACACACGATAAATGGTTCTGGCCTTGCTGTTGGACGAACCTTAGTGGCAATTATTGAGAATTATCAGCAAGAGGATGGTTCCATTAAAATTCCTGAGGCTCTTGTTGCTGCATTTGGAGAAGATTGCATCAGATTTTCATAAGTAGATTTTTTTGCATTGCAGTAAAGCTTGATGATTTAATGTTGTTTTTTGATGTAAATGGGCTTGTTTGTCACATAAAACTAGGTTAATATCAGTGTTGCGGTGGTGTGATCAACATCTGCTGCACACGATAATATAGAAGAAAAATATCGGAGAGATGGCTGAGCGGTCGAAAGCGGCGGTCTTGAAAACCGTTGAGGGTTCATAGCCCTCCCAGGGTTCGAATCCCTGTCTCTCCGCCATACATAAGGATAAGGAGTGTGCAATGATTAATGTTATGGTGGTTGACGACCACAACCTAGTAAGAAAAGGTCTCTCCGTGATGCTTTCATCTGCCCAGGGTATACGGGTCATTGGTGAGGCTTCATCAGGCGAAGAATCTCTCACACTCGTCAAAAATAAACGTCCAGACGTTATTCTCATGGATCTCAAAATGCCGGGTATCGGCGGTATTGAGGCTACAAAAAAATTATCTCGATTAGTGCCAGAAGCCAAAATTGTAATTGTTACCGTGTGTGACGATGACTTATTTCCTTCGCGGGTGCTACAAGCTGGTGCGGTTGGCTATATCACAAAGGGATCTGAGCTAGAAGAAATGCTTCGAGCAATTAAAGCAGTCCATAGCGGTCAGCGATACATAAGCCCTGAAATTGCAAGGCTTCTTGCCTTGAGGCACCTTGATGACACAGGGCGTTCACCATTTGAGGTGCTTTCTGAGCGCGAGTTGCAAGTCTTTATGATGATAACACAAGGCTCTAAAGTTCAGGATATTGCCGACAAACTATGTTTGAGTTCAAAAACAGTAAACAGCTACCGATACCGAATTTTTGAAAAGCTAGGTGTGAAAAATGACGTTGAGCTTACTCATCTTGCTATTAAACATGGCGTGATTGAGCTTGTTGACCAAGAATCTAGTTAGTTGCTCATTTGCTGATGGGGTATCTAGATGCAGCATGAGTGGGGAAAACAATTTCTTACAACCTTGCCTAAATCTCCTGGTGTCTATCGATTTTATGATAAAGCCAAGTCAATTATCTATGTAGGAAAGGCAAAGAACCTCAATAATCGTGTCCGTTCTTATTTTCGTAAACATCACGATCATCCCAAGGTAACTGCTATGATGCGCCGGGCAGTTTCAGCAGACTTTGAAATAACAGATTCTGAATATTCAGCTTTATTACTTGAGTATAATTTAATCAAAGAGCATAGGCCTGTTTATAATATTCTGCTCAAAGATGATAAATCATACCCTTATTTATATCTAAGTCCAGGCGAATTTCCTCGCCTTAGCTCCTATAGGGGACGGCCTAAAGGTAAGGGAGACTATTTTGGTCCTTACCCGAATGTTGAGAGTGTTAGGCAGGCGTTGAATAGCCTTCAACGTATGACTAAGCTACGTTCATGTTCTGATAGCTATTTCAAAAGTCGAAAACGACCATGTTTACAATATGAGATTAAACGTTGTACTGCTCCATGTGTGGGAAAAATATCAGCTAATGACTACGCAGATTCGGTGAAAACCACAAGGGAATTACTAAAAGGTAAAAATCAGGAGGTCATGGATAGACTGGTAGAGCAAATGCAGGCGGCCTCTAATGCTAGGCACTATGAAAAAGCAGCAGATCTACGTGATACTATTAAATCCATTGCTTCAATTCAAGCTAAACAGTCTATGATTAGTCAGGTTAATGATGCAGATATATTCGTTTATGAAAAGGTACACATGGGCCAGAGTTTTGCGGTTGCGATGATCAGAGGCGGTCACATGTTGGGCCATAAAGTTCACTTTCCTGAAGATGGCCTTGTGATGCAAGATGCTAATGAGGTAATACGTCATTTATTACTGCAGCATTACATGACGCTTGGTGCAGATGCAATTCCTGGTTTAATTATTCTAGGCCAGGCTATTCATAATAAAACCGAAATAGCTTGCTTACTTTCTGAGCTCGCAGGACATAAAGTTAAAATTGTGGATCGGCCTCGTCATCAGCTTTACTTGTCATGGCTCGATTATGCTCGAAAAAATGCACAAAATAGCATGGCTA
>JBDOIW010000006.1:0-1138 GCA_047404175.1 Legionellales bacterium
TATTGTCTTGTTATTCATATTATATTATTAAAACCAAAGTTCTCCACTAAAACCTGAACCTGAAAAAGCACTACTACCTGTGGAGTCTAAACAAGGCTCATTTAATTGTGTAGAAGGTGGGCAAGTTGGTGAATTTTGTCCTGAATAAGTGCCTAAAGTTGAAGGACACATTTGTTGCCAACAATTCATTGTATATGTATTAGGTGTTCCTGCTGAACTTGGAGTTGCAGGTACAAATGGTTGTTCAGGAACAAATGCAGTTGGTGATATTGCAGGTTGAGATGGTATTGCAGGTGAACCGATTGTTGCAGGTACAATACAATTTGGCTCTACTTCTGTTGTTCCTGTTGGGCAAGTTGGTGAACTTAATCCTGTATATGTAGAAATTGTTGAAGGACAATTATTATCCCAACAATTCATACTATATGTGCAAGGACAAGATTGATTTGGGTTTGTCCCTTGATTTGTAACTCCTATACTCATACCCCCACTTGTATTTGGGTTATAAGCAGGTGTTGATGGTATTGCAGGTACATAAGGAATAGCAGGTGACCCCGGGGTTGCAGGTATCGGTGGTGAATAAGGGATAGCAGGAGAACCTATGCTTGGTGGAGTACCAACTTGCATTGATACAACTCCTGCCGTTAAACCATTAGAATTATTTGTATTTCTTGTTGGTGAAGATGTTGTTCCACCTGTACCTATTCCTGTTGATACCGAACCCGATGTAGAAGAACCACCTGTTGTAGAAGAACCACCTGTTGTAGAAGAGCCCCCTAAAGTTCCCGAACCAAATCTACCTCCACTTCCACCTCCCGTAGGTCCTCTTTGATTAAAGAACTCATCTTGGGAGATATAGGAGTTAAATCCATCTTGGTCATTATTTGGAACAAAACTTAATCCTGATTGATTGAAAAACTCATCTTGTGAAATGTAAGAGTTAAATCCATCTTGGTCGTTATTTGGTATAAAATTTTCCATATTAGTAATCGCTATTTATAAATAAACCTTCATTTCCATCTACTCCTGTAACAACTCCTGTAACAACTCCTGTAACAACTCCTGTAACAACTCCTGTTACAACAACTCCTGTTGAAATAACAGGTTGTCAAGACCAATCAGCAACTAATTTTAATCC
>JBDOIW010000007.1:0-78580 GCA_047404175.1 Legionellales bacterium
AAAGCCTTTAGGGCACAGGTTTCGGCTTTATTTGCTCAAGAGTTACACTTGGCCAAAGACAATCTAGCGCGTGGTCAAGACGCAGCACTTGTGCTTGATGCATTTTCTCATAGTGTCATGAAAAAATTATTACATAAGCCTAGTGTGGTGATGCGCCAAGCTGCTTATGATGGACATGAATCAATGCTCATGGTATTAAAAGGGCTATTGATGCACGAGGAGGCTTAAGGCTGTGATTTCAGACAATCTAATGGATCGGTTACGTCATTTATGCGAGCGTCATGAGGAGTTGGCGATTTTACTGAGTGATCCTGAGGCGACATGTGATCAAAATCGTTATTTGGCCATGACAAAAGAATATGCCAAGTTAGGCCCTTTGGTTGAGTTGTTCACAGAGTACGAGCAGAGTTGTGATGAAATGCAATCATGCCAGGAGCTATTAACAGATCCAGAACTAGCGAGCGAAGCCAAGCAAGATTTAGACAAGCTGCATGAGGCTTTACCGGACCTAGAGCAGCGTTTGTTATTGCATTTAATCCCAGAAGATCCTAGCGATCAAAAAGATGTGTATCTTGAGGTGCGTGCAGGGACGGGTGGCGATGAGGCGGCGATCTTTGCCGGTGATTTATTTCGCATGTACTCGCGATATGCCGAATCAAAAGCATGGCGAGTGAGTTTGATTTCCGCTAATCCGGGTGATCACGGTGGTTACAAAGAGGTCGTCTGTCAAATTTCAGGGGATAATGTCTATGCAACCTTAAAATTTGAGTCAGGTGCGCACCGTGTCCAGCGTGTACCAGAGACAGAATCACAAGGGCGGATTCATACGTCAGCCTGTACGGTTGCGGTCATGCCTGTGATTGACGACATTGAGACCATTGCCCTTGATCCACAAGATCTCAGGATTGATACTTATCGCGCTTCGGGAGCTGGGGGGCAGCATGTCAACAAAACGGATTCTGCTGTGAGAATTACGCATTTACCTACAGGGGCTGTTGCTGAGTGTCAGGATGAGCGTTCACAGCATAAAAACAAAGCAAAAGCCATGGCGCTGTTACAATCAAAAATCCTCACGGCCCAGCAATCGGCACAAGCAGAAGAGCAGGCTCAAACTCGTAAATCTTTGGTAGGGAGTGGCGATCGATCTGAGCGAATTCGCACCTATAATTTCCCTCAGGGGCGTGTAACAGATCATCGCATTGGCTTAACTTTGTATAAACTTGATGAGTTCATTCAGGGTGATCTTGACTCTGTGATAGGGCCTTTGATCACCGAGCATCAAGCAGAAGCGCTTAGCCATATTGGAGTGGATTAACGTGGCGGAGACTATCCATGCGCTTTTGCAGTGCTACCCATCACTAGCGTCACTCGACAAAACATTATTATTAGCGCATCTGCTAAAGAAAGATAGAGCATTTTTGCTCACTTATCCTGAGTATCAACCGAATGCTGCTGAGCGTGAAGCTTATCTTCAGGCTTGTCGGGATCGTTTGGAGGGGAAGCCTTTAGCCTATATTGTGCATGAGGCAGGTTTTTTGGGGCAATTGTATTATGTGGATCAGCGTGTTCTTGTGCCTAGGCCTGAGACAGAGTCTTTGGTGCTTTACGTGCTTGATACGCTTGGTTCAGAGCCGTTACGTGTTGTGGATGTGGGCACTGGCTCTGGTGTCATTGCATTAAGTCTGCAAATAGCCCGTCCTCAATGGGATGTTACTGCAGTTGATTGCGAGCAGGATGCCCTTGACGTGATGAGCATCAATGCCAAACGTTTGGGAATACACACGGTCACAACACTGCATCAAAAAGGCCTTGGTTCCTTGAAAAACCTTGATTGTGTCGTCAGTAACCCGCCTTATATTGCACCTGATGACCCTCACTTACAGGGGGATGGCCTGATGTATGAGCCACAAACAGCTTTAGTTGCTCACGATGAAGGGTATCAAGTATTGCGTGATATTGCGAGTGAGGCATTTGAGGCATTGAATTCTGAGGGGGTTTTAGTGATGGAGCATGGGGAAACTCAGGATTTGCGTCCATTGCTTCATGATTTAGGATATGGTTCAATAGAGGTGCATCAAGATTTAATGGGAAAAAACCGCTTTACGAGTGCAGTGAAGCTGTGAATCAAGGGGGCAACATGGATAAAGAGTTGGTATTTGCAAGTTTCAATCGTGGTAAATACGAAGAAGTCGTTGATCTTTTCTCGGAGGGGGGCTTTAAGCTACACTCATTGGAATCCTATCGGGCTCCTTGTCCTGAAGAAACAGGAGCGAGTTTTGTTGAGAACGCCCTGATAAAAGCCTACAGTGCAGCCAAGCATACCGGTTTACCTGTGATTGCAGATGACTCTGGTTTGGTGGTCCCTGCTTTAGGAGGAGCGCCTGGAGTTTATTCGGCTCGATATTCTGGGGATAAAGCAACGGATGGTGCGAATAATACTTTGCTATTAAAGAATATGCAGGGCGTTCATGATCGACATGCTTATTATTTTTGTGCGTTAGTCTTTGTTCGTCATGCCAATGATCCCGTCCCCATTATTTGTCAGGGACGTTGGGATGGCAAAATTTTGACTGCCGCTGAGGGAGAGAGTGGCTTTGGTTATGACCCTTTGTTTTGGGTTGCAAGCGAGCAGTGTACGGTAGCGAGTATGCCGGTAGCATCAAAGACGCATTTAAGCCATCGAGGCAAGGCTCTAAGACAATTATTACGCGAGCTTGAGGCAATTGAATGGCCTTTGGCGCAGGGAGTGAGTTAGGAAAGTTAATTGTGTGTAGGCTTAAAAGGCTGGGGAGCTACATAATCACCCAGGTCCTTGCTGCTTTCAATTTTTGTACGTTCTGCCTTCATAACAAAATTAAATTCAGCTGATGATTTGCCACTAATTGCTACCCTAAGAGCTTCTTTTGTCATGCTCTGCCCCGCTCCATATGGGATGTTCATATTAGTAAGTAATTGAACTACAGGTTCCCCCTTATTTAGGGTAACTGGATCTTGGAGTCTATGAATGAATGAAGCAAGTCTTGCTACTCCCACTTTACGTTGGTCACTTTTATCTACAGCAACACCTTGCATGAGCGGACTTGCTGTTAAATTGGAATTATAATCCATTTGTGCCCACTCATACTGTTGTCTATATTCTTTTTGCGTTAAAACTTCTGGCATTAAAAGTTTCTTGACAGCTTCATCTCTCTCTTGTTTATTGGTAAAGTCACACCCCAATATTTCACTTAATTGCCTTACTCTTGTAGAGCCAGAATTTCCTGTTGAACCCGTAACTGCTACAACCGCTAGTATATGAGCAGGGCTTTGTAAGTGCTCTTGTTTCATTCCACTTGCATTCATTAATCCGACACTGATCTCGACCTCTGCTATGATTTTTATAGTGGAATCATAAGCCTTTTGTGCATGCTCATACTGTTTATATTCTTCTGGCGTTAAAAGTTTCTCGACAGCTTCATCTCTCTCTTGTTTATTGGTAAAGTCACACCCCAATATTTCACTTAATTGCCCTACTCTTGTAGGGCCAGAATTTCCTTGTGTACCCGTAACTGCTGCAACCGCTAGTATATGAGCAGGGCTTTGTGAGTGCTCTTGTTTCATTCCACTTACATTCTTTAATCTGTCACTGATCTCGACCTTTTTGATGTATGCTTGTTTCACCTCCTTGATCTTTGCTTCAAAATATTGTGGCTGTGATAGGCCTTGTATATTTTCGCTTCTATCATGAATAGTAAGTTTGTGTTTTTCTTTATAGCCCTCAAGTACTTTAATTTTTTGGTCGAAGTTACATTTTTTTTCAAAAAATTCGGTGTCAAATTCCCTTAGACTGCGACCATCTGCCAATAGCTCGCGATGAGTTGGCCGTATATTCAGCAGTACTTCATGTGGTTGAACCGGCGGTTTTTTATTGCCAAGAACATAATCAATGAGCGTTTCTTGAGATTGAGTTAGCGTTTCTTGAGATAGATTATCTTTTTGTATCGCAATAAGAAACTTAACTGCTTCTTTCTGTGCTTTAGTAGGAATTGATACATGTGTGGTATATCGATTAGTATAAACAAGCTTAATAGGCTCCTTTATCCTCTGATCAAGACTCTGTTGTTCTTTGCGCATACTCATCACCTTTTTTATTTTGTTAATGTGTTTGAATTATAGTCAAACAATATATTTTTTTAGATGTGAATAATTCCAGTCAGGCATTGTTTCCCCTCGCTTGATCTTTTATCGAGAAAAGAGGGTAGCTTGTGCATTAACTTAAGGCAAGTTGAGTGGGTTTATATGCTTGTGCAAAGCAGTGAAGTTGCTGAGATGATGATAAGAAATTATCAGAATTGCGGTCTGCTTTGCTCACCACTAGCATGATGTTGGGGAGGTGTTCTATCTCCATGTTCAGTTTTTTTCATCCTCTGTGATTGACTTGTTTTTGTTTCATTATGTTGTAGTGATTGCCCCGATGGATCAATCAAACGATTTAAACTGTTTTTATGTGCAGACAGCTTTTCTCTGAGTTGTGATATAACTGTATTGTAATCAATAGGTAAATTTGATGTTCTGACAGGTTCTGCCGCGAGAAGGCCTAGAGTTTTATTCTGAGACAAATTATCACAAAGTGTCTTGGCCGCCTTTTGTGTATCATTAGGATTAGCCTTAGACTCAAGGTTTACAAGAATAACACGGATGATATCAAGCGCATGAAGGCTCTCTTGGTCTACTAGATCTAGTAGCTTTAATTCTACTAACTCGTGCGTTCCATTTAGATCGTCTAAACGGTTTTTGCGATAGGCATGTTTTATCATATCATCACTGAGCTTGATATCACTTACGAATGCTTCAAATGGACGAATCTCCTTTGCAGTTTTGATGGCGAGCTGATATGTCTGTCTATTTGCTTTAAGATCTTTGCTGTGATAATCATACTCACAATAAAAACCTTTTCCTGCTATCCAATTAAACATTTTTCTGGTATAATATAAAAAAGGCTTTTTGGGTTCCTCCAAATAAGTTTCTAATTTCTTTTCAGAGCTCTTTGATAGCATCTTGGCGATATTACACTGGCAGTAAGGTTGGTTTTTCAAATTTTTTATGGCCTGCGCCAACTGTTTCCCAGAGGCATGTTGTGTGATGATTTCCATAGGGTTGTCTAGAAAACTTAACTCAGTGTCTTGTATCATCGTTTTTTGTTGCCAAGGTGGCTTACTTAAAAAACTTTGTTGGATAAGTTGTTTTGCCAGTTTTTTACTAATTGGTATATTTTTAACAGAGCTTTTCTCGTGAGGTTTTTTTGCTTCTGTCATAGATGCGTCATAGTTTTGATTGTAATGATAATTATAGTTGTTATTATTCTATTTGTGTTGCTCGCTATTTTTTTGGTGGGCGTGTTATGTCTTTTCTCAGCGTCCATTTGGGGAATAGATATGTCTCTAAGTTATTATTCATGCGATAAAACTTTTGCATCTTGCGTCTATATTCGTTAGCATTAAAGCTCTGTGGATAAAGAAGGACAGCCCATGCCATCGGTTTCTATTCTCGATATGTTTGCTGCTTCCCCAGTAAAGCCTCTGCAGGCCCATATGGAAAGCACCTTGCAAGCTATTGATAGACTCGCTGTCTTTTTTTCGGCTGTGCTTATGCGGGACTGGCAAAGCGCGGAATCGGATTATCACGTTATTTGCCAGGCAGAACTTAAAGCCGATCAACTCAAAGCTGATTTACGTGAACATCTGCCTAAGGGCTTGTTTATGTCCATGTCAAGAAATGACATTTTGGGTATCTTAAAGACCCAGGAGAAAATGGCTAACACTTGCAAAGCCATTGCAACATTGGTGCTTACTCGCAAAATGCTAGTGCCGGAAGATCTTCAGCAGCCGATTAAAGATTATCTTGATGATATTATGCATGCTGTCCATCGGGCGGCGAGTGCAATTAGCCGTGTTGACGAGCTGATGGAAATTGGATTTAAGGGGATTGAAGCCGATAAAATTGAGCGTCGTATTCACCAGGTGGATGATGCTGCAACAAACGTTGAAGATAGGCATCTTGAGCTTAGACAGCTTTTGTTTTCAAAGGAAGATCAGTTTAGTCCTGTCGAAGTGATGTTTTTGTACCAACTGTTAGATCAAATGGCCAGTATTGCAAGGCTTGCTGACAATCTAGGTGGGCGATTGTTACTGTTATTAGCGAAGTAATAGGGGAAATGATGTGGGATAGGATGTTAGAAAAGGCACAAGCTGTGATGAAGCAGGCTTATTGCCCTTATTCAAAATTTCAGGTAGGAGCCTGCATTTTAACACAATCTGGCGATTACTTCGTGGGTTGTAACGTAGAAAATGCGTCCTATAGCATGACCATTGACGCTGAAGCTAATGCCATTGCTCAAATGGTTGCAGCAGGGCAGCAGGATATCAAAGCCATATTGATTATTTGCCACGGAACAACTCCTTGCGCACCTTGTGGTGCTTGTCGGCAAAAAATACGTGAGTTTGCTCAAGCGACAACACCGGTGATGATGTGTAGTATTGAGCAAGATGGTCAAGTGCACCAACTAGAATCAACATTAGAGGCATTAATGCCCCATAGTTTTGGCCCTGAGTTTTTGCACGAAGACCACTAGATATTTTATAGTTCTTTTGCATAGTATTGTCTTTCACGACGGGCGTTGTTAGGAGCAAGAAGTCGTCGTATCATGCTGAACATTATGGTTTTCAAAACTAGAGATGCTACCGGTTTTTGTCCTATAGCCTCATGCTAGAAAATAGCTTGCAATCTCTCAGTTTTTGTAAGAGACTTTGCTTTTTATCATGTTATGATAATAAAAGTAAACTGTAAGGATGACTATGGATCATGCCCACTTACTGCTTGGCTTTGCTATTACCTTCGGGTTTATCATGGCTTGGGGGGTTGGTGCCAATGATGTTGCCAACGCAATGGGAACTTCTGTTGGCTCAAAGGCTTTAACGCTTAGGCAAGCGATCATCATTGCCATCGTGTTCGAATTGCTAGGCGCTTTTTTTGCAGGTGGGGAAGTCACTGATACCATACGTAGCCAAATAGTTGATGTAAGTTTTTTTAGCCAGCAGCCCTTAACGTTTATTTTTGGCATGTTGGCCTCTTTGTTGGCAGGTGGTACTTGGCTTATTTTGGCGAGTTACTTTGGCTGGCCCGTTTCAACAACGCATAGTATTATTGGTGCCGTTGTAGGTTTCGCCAGCGTTTGTGGCGACTGGCAGGCTATTCATTGGCAAAAAGTGGCGCAAATCGTATTCAGCTGGGTGGGTACACCTATTATGGCGCTTGTTTTTGCTTATCTTTTGTTTAGTAGTGTGCAGCGTTTGATTTTTAGATCGTTTCGTCCTGTGGAGCAGGCAAAAAAACACGTACTTTGGTATGTTTTTGCTGTGGTGTATATTATGGCGTATGTGATCGTGGCTCTTGGGGTGCAGCGTTATTATGAGTTGGGCCCTTGGTCTGTGTGGGGCATTCCATTTCTAGTGGCTTGTGTGTGTTCGCTTGTTATTTACAAAACATATCAACAATCAATGGTGTCAGAGGGTTTAAGGCGACGAGAACAGTTTGCTAAAGTTGAGCAGGTATTTGCGTTATTGATGATCTTTACTGCGGCAGCAATGGCTTTTGCGCATGGCTCAAATGATGTAGCTAATGCAGTAGGGCCTCTAGCTGCTGTAGTGGATATCGTTTTGGCTCATGGTGATGTGGCTGCTGTTGGGCATGTGTCAAGCTGGGTTTTGGCTCTAGGGGCTCTTGGCATTATTACGGGTTTGACCACCTGGGGATATAAAGTGATTGCAACCATTGGCAATAATATCACTCAGCTTACGCCTTCGCGTGGCTTTGCAGCGCAGCTTGCAACCTCTTCAGCAGTGATTTTAGCCTCATCATTTGGGATGCCTGTTTCAACCACTCATACGATGGTCGGTGCCGTTTTAGGCGTAGGGTTTACCCGTGGTATTGGAGCTTTGAATACTCGAGTAGTGCGAAGTATCTTTATGTCTTGGGCAGTTACCCTCCCTGCGGGTGCTATTTTAGCTGTAATTTATTTCTATGCTTTAAAGGCGGTTTTCAACGCATTGGTTTGAAGCTGATAGACGAATTATGTGCTTCCCCAATTCCATTATATGCTTTCTCAATGCGAATTCCTAGGTAGTCACTGCTGTGATCGTTAAGTGCCACTGTTATGGCATCGAGACCATTGTCTATTTCATTTTTAGGATCTAGGTTTAAATTTTCCAGTAACTTACTAAAATCTTGTTGTGCTTTACTACCAGTTGGCTCTGAAAGCCCTTTCCTAATAACGGTTAATATTATGGTTTCCCTGTTTGATAAATGTTCATCACCTTCGCTAAGTAGATTTGTTATTTCGCTAGTATCAGTATTCTCAAGACCTCTAGTTATCAATATGCTTGAAATGGTATTCCCTTTGAATGCTTTCTGTTCATCACGAGTTAATAATTGCGCCCTTACTTTTTTTAAGAGTTCTTTGGAATTAGTGCCATTATATCCTATAAAATCACAAAGTTTTCTAACTGCTGTGTTATCAAAACCACCTCTTTTACTTGCTCTGACACATATAGTTATAAGTTTTTGTGCCTCGGTGGCTTGGTTATAATCTACATTAAATTCAGCTTTTAAAAGCTCTTTCATATTATCAGAAAAAAAGTCTTGTTGTTCTGCGATGGACTCGAAAAAATCTAATTGTTTCTTTTTTGCAGTAGTATCATGCATGGCTGCTTGAAAGTTTTTTTTGTCTTTGGGTGATTTTAGTTCTAGCGCTTTGGATACAAGGCTTTGAAACTTTTCTTTAGTTAAGCACTGTGGACTTGTTCGTAAAGTTGCTGTTGACCGTAGAAATTGACATGCTTGGTTTAGCTCAGATTCCAAAGTGCCGTTATAGCCTACAAACTCACAAAGATTTTTTACCTGAGAATTTTCAAATCCATTTTCCGATCTAGCTCTTACTATGATTGTTTTGATGATGTCTTCGCATCTGGCGTTATCTTTGTCATAATATTTTAGGCATACTCTTTTAAAAAGATGCTCCATTCTGGTCGAAAAAACGGGACATTTTTCTTTAAACGATTGGGTTGTCTTCTCAAAACAATGTTTATATATTTTCTGGACAGTATCGCGCCCATCTGCTTCTCTGCCAGTTGTATAGCTTGTATCATCCGAGCATATCACAGCGAGAATCTGCTCTTGAGTGAGTGAATCGTAGTCTTTTCCAAAGCAAGTTTGGGCGAACTGTTGTTGTTCTAGTGTGAGATATGGTGGATTCAGCCTGGTTTTATTTAGTATGCTATATTGATCATCTGGATCCTCGTACGCAGACTCATCGTACACAGACTCATCGCTCATTATTCATAGTATGGTTGTTAATAATGATAAAATTATAGTCGGTTATTAAATAAAGGTGACTGAGGGTTTAGTTTGGTGTTTTAAATTTTGCAATGCAGTAAGAAGTGTTGTTATCACATGAACAACAGCGCTGATTTAGCCTGCTTCTGAAGAAGCAGGCTGTAGCTAGTCCATACGTTTACCATTTTAGCAGTGATGAAGAAGGAGTAAAGATGATGAGCATAGCACTTAATGAGAGAATTTTTTTTTGCTTATGATTTTGAATAAAAAAATGTTTTTTTGTGAGATAAAATCTGTTTGGAAAAGCGTTATGTCGGGTAATTCAAAGGGGTGATCGAGTCACCCCTTTTTTTCTTTCCTTTTACATCCCTTTGCATACTTCCTATGCATTGTAAAACCCATCCTTGGCTTTCTTCCTTGATTACACTCCGTGTCCATGCTGCTTACTTGCGTAAGCTAATCTTTTCCATGAACAAAGGTTAACGCATGGTTACCTTGAACGCAAGTGCTTGAGTAATATTTGTTTTTACGACTCATGCCTGGAAGGATCTTAAGTGGCTGTATTTGTTATCTTTTTGTTTTTGACCTTGGTTTTTTTTTACCTCATTATGCTTTAATGCTCAGGTATCTATAAGATATATCTCACTTTTTGGCTGTTGATAAATGAGTGTTTGTTGCGTACCTTTGTGATACGCTTAAAAAACAAATGAACGAGGGAAATGATGTCAACTATTGCAGTGATTTTATCAGGATGTGGTGTTTTTGATGGATCAGAAATACATGAGTCTGTTTTCGTCTTACAGGCACTTGATGCTTTAGGATATCAGTATCAGTGTCTAGCGCCTGACGATGATATGGCTATTATTAACCACATGACACAGCAGGAAGAAGAAGGGCAAAGAAACAGCCTTATCGAATCTGCTAGAATTGCCCGAGGCGATTGCAAGCCATTAGGTCAAGCCAACCCTGAGGACTATGTTGCAGCAATCTTTCCAGGTGGTTTTGGGGTGGCTAAACATCTTAGTACTTTTGCTGCAGAAGGTGCTGATTGCTCTATCCATCAAGAAGTTCTCAAGTTTGCACAAGCGATGGCGCAAAGCCAAAAGCCTCAAGGTTTTTTGTGCATTGCTCCTGTTCTTATGCCAAAGATCTATGGAAAAGGTGTCAGGCTTACTATCGGGAACGACTCAAGCACCATTGAGGCCATCGAGGCGATGGGTGGACATCATCAAGAAGCAAAAGTCGATGAGGTTGTCATTGATGAAGGCTATCGTGCTGTTTCTTCGCCCGCTTATATGCTCGCCACTTCGATTACGCAAGCGCATCATAGTGTAACAGCTCTTGTTCATAAACTTGATGAGTTAATTCGCGAAGAGAAGTAAAGGCTTGATATGGCAATCATTAGGTGGTTGATAGTAAGTCAATTAATTTTTCTAAGTTCAATTTGCCTTGAGATCGCCATACTTAAACTGAGCAAGGCTTATCGCAGTAATCGCTGTGGTTTCGGTGCGTAAGATTCTTGGCCCTAGGTGTAAGGATCGTGCCTTATGTCGTTGAAATAGATCCAGCTCTGCAGAACTAAATCCTCCTTCAGGGCCTGTGATGAGAGTGATATCATCAGCCTCATCCCCAGGCCATGAGGATCCTTGCTGATGCGGGTTTAAAACACATAGATGTGTTGATGCGGGTAATAGAGATAATATGTCAGAACAGGTTAATACGGGGTGAATGACAGGAAGCTTTTGCCTTTTTGCTTGTTCGCAAGCCTGAGTAGCAACTGCCTGCCAATGCTGATGTTTTTTTGCAGCACGATCACCTTTGATTTTAATATCAGAATGATCCATCAGGCAGGGGTAGATGTCATGAATGCCAAGCTCGGTGGTTTTTTGTACGATCCAATCCATTTTGTCAAAACGACATAAACCTTGAATAAGACGTATTTTACACGGTGACTCTTGTTGCAGGGGGAGGCATGCATCGATGTGTACAGCAACAAGCTTAGTATCTGTTGCCGAGATGGTTCCTTTGTAGCTTTTACCGTCACCACAAAACAGTGTCACTTCGCAGCCTTGTTTTATGCGCAACACATGTTTCAAATGATGTGATTTTTTTTCATCAAGATGAAGGGTCGCATTCATTTCTATGGGGTGGGGGCTGTAGATATGAGGTGTATACATAGACATGGTTTAAACTGTTTTTTTTACCTTAACTCAAATAATTAAATTTTCAACTATCTTTCAATAAATAGGATTAATAGAGAAGAAGCTTGTGATATTTGATGACTGTGCATTTGAGGATATGATCCAAGGTATAGGTGATCCATTGCCTAAGAATAGGCGTGGCTTTGTTGATACAGGAAAACTACAACAGGGCGATATTCAATACAGCACACCAAGCAAAAGTAGGCTCGCTGTTAATAACATTATAAAATCAGTCAACCAATTTGGCGTCAGAGCTGATTTACTTATAGCACCTATTACCGAACTAGCGATAGGGCTTAATGCTCAAAATGCTAAAACATTTAATGAGTGTTTACATAAAGAAACTCCTGATGAAAGAATGGAGGCCCTAAAGACTTGGGCTAGAAAAAATCAGCTCAATAGTTTTCATAGCTTTTGTGAGATGTACAACAACGAGGTGAGTCAAGCGCTGCTTGCTCTCACTGGATATAAAGCATCAAATACTTCTTCCAATACAGATCGAAACTTCAACAGATTTTTGAAAATATTGCAAGCCACGCTTGTAGAACCATCTCTCACAGAAGACTTGAGTAAATTGAAAGAAGATATAAAAGAGATTACGGTACCCCCTGATAGCACAGCACGCGAACAGATCGTAAAATGGAAAGAGTCATTGGTAAATCATTCTCTTGATTATCTTAAAGATACTTATCTAGGATGGCTATCGAAACTAGGCGGACAGTATTCGGCACGAAGCTCTGTGTACCAAGAATTTAATCGCCATGCTAAGAGTGTGACCGTGTTATCGTCAAAAGTTTTCCTACAATCCTTTAAAGGAAGGCAATTAAGAGATGAACTAGCCAAAGAAGAGTTTTTGTCTGCACTTTCTGGCATATACGAAAAGAATCAGTGTGTTGACATTGAGCCCTCTGATCTTGATTCTTTCGTAAAGAAATTTGAATCTGTTCTTAATAAACCAAGTGTCAATTTTTCTGAGACTTCAAAATTAGATTTGCTTAGTAAAGCATTTTCTGCATTAAGCTCTCATTCTCAAGAACAATTAAAAACCACTCTTTTATCTCGCACTCAAGATCAAACTAAACAACAAAGTATCTATGACTACCTTGTTGCAACTGAGCGAGGTTCAGAGCTTTCTGTGGCTTATTCGTCACAATCAAGTAACCCTTGGCTTATTATATATCCTGGTGGTAATTGTTTTGGCTTTACCATGAATGAGGTGCAAGGAAAAGAAGCTAAGGGCGCAAAGCATGTTATTGATTTTGATTTACTTTATAATCAGAAAAATCAAGCGGCAATTAAAGGGCGTAAGGATTTATCTAAAGGCTTTGTGATTGAGGCTCAGCCCATGATCGAGTCGATGCTACACGATTTGGCCAATGGCGATACGATGACCCTAGGTTTTGGATCTAGTGGTGGTGGACCTGGACATATTATCAGCTTAAAGCGAATTGATACTGAAGCATTTAAAGGGTATGAGTTTGTAGATTGTAATAATGTTAGGATACGTTGGAATTGGAAGCCCGAAGATGCTGCAAAGTATGCTGCAGATCATATTCAAGCTCAATCCTATACGGATCCTACCTGCTATCTAGACCTTACACGCTTTAGAGCGGATGCGAATAAAATTTCATGGAAGAGGTTCACTCGATGGCTTTCATCACTCTTGCCATCCACTAAAGCAAGTCCAGTTGAAAACTTTCACAAAGTCAAAACAAAAGAGGTTTTATCTAGTTCTCCAAGTGATCAAGTGATGGACGGTTCGACGCTTTATGTTAAGTTTGAATCTCACAAACCAAGTAATTATTATGGCTGGAAGAAGCTGAGTGATTTGAACCTAACTACCGAGAAATATGGGTGCCTATTAAGGGGACAGACGTGTAAAATAAAATTCAATGAAAAAGACCAAGACGGCAATGAAGTTAAGATTCCAGTTGAACTATCTCATTGTGTTGCAGTGAGAAATCATCATCATAAAAAGAGTACTAGAGCAGAATTATTGGCCAAAAAGGGTGAAGAGGTCAACGAAGCTGATCATGCAGCTGTAGGGAAATTAATAGATAATCTAAGTAGCCTCGAGGCACAGTCTATCAACTACGAGCATATGGGCCGAAAATACCAAGACGCTATCATGGCGAAGATAGAACATTGGTTCAGTTCGAAGGGTCAAGCTTTCACCGCGGATCATAAGCAGCATGGCATAAGGCGAGTAATAAGCACTGTAGTTGATTTGGGTACTGTGATGGATGACGATGACGATGAAGAAGACGACGATGACATCGATCTTGATACAATTGCCCCCCAAATCAGTTATCAGTTTTTATCTGAGTGGTGTGATAAGATTTTTGTTCATGATAGTAATCGCTTTTTGGGCCGCTTGTTTGACGCTTGTGGTGGGACGGAAATTAGTACAATTGAGAACTTTAAGCATTTGCAAGTGATGCTGCATACGACTCTTGAAGCGGGTAAGAAAAACCTTTGTGTTGAGTATTTAAAGTATGTTGCTGAGCAATATCCATCTACAAGAATAGCTGGTCCAAGTAGTAAATTTTATCGCTATCTTTCTGAGTTTATAAAAGAGCTTGCATCGCTTGATCCAGACAATTTGAAAATTTGTTTCGAGCAATTTAAGGATAAGCCCGAAAGACCATGGATGATGGCTAGTATTAACTTGATCGAAGACACTAAAACATTACAAACAATCCTTAAGGTTGCGCCAAATGAAATAAAAAAACAGATAGTAGTAAATTGGTTGGCGAAAGAGTTTAAGAATAAGAATGACTTCAACGCAACTGTGAGACAATTGAATACTACCCCTGTGGATTATCAAAAACTAGCTGCCATTTTTTCTTGTACAACATGGGATGCGTGCCAACAAGTTATAACGAAAGCTACCCCTGTTTCTCGTCGACGAGTCAAACAAGACTCACAAGGGGGTCAGGGAGGTCGACGTGTTAAGGGCAATAAAGAGCAAAGAACCAAAGGGGGTTCACAAGCCCTTAATCGATCACACAGAATTTATCCCGGTGATAAAAGATGTAAAGAAAAAATACCTAATGTGGCGCAAGACTTAACTCAATCTGTACAATGCTTGATTAATAAAATAAGTAATCCGCAAGTTGATTCGCCTCAATTACAGCAGGCTATTGAAATGGTTTTGATTAAAGACGCCCGTACTATTCGTGGAGAGCTGCAGGGGCAGAGGGCTGCTGCTCAATTTAATGATAAAGCAACTCTACTTGATAACGTGTGGAAAAAGATGACGTCTCAAGAAAAGCAGCCTTTTATTCCACGTATCACACAACTTATGAAACAATCTCCTATCTGTAGAGTACAAGGCACAAAGATGATATTAAAAGTTATTCCACCTAATGATTTTTATCGTAATGGTGTAAACACTGTGGGTGCAGATAATTTATTTTCTATCTTCCTTGGTGCACTTAAAACACCATCAGCCCTTTTTAAAACAAAGGGCGAGTCTCTAAATGCACAAAATCCAAGTACAAAGCTCCTGTCTAAAAGGGGATTTCTAGTTTCGATGTATGAAAATATACCTCAAAAGGATCGGTTAACATGTCTCAATAGCCTACTGCAACGTGTGGCGTTGCGCGAGCAAGGCCAACGCGCCCCCGTTGAAAAAGACGTTCTGGGCAGTTTACTCAAGCAAAAGAAACACTATCAGCAAGTTGCAAGGGTTATTTTGCAATCCGTGAGTGTAGAGAGTCGAAGTGCTAAAAAAAGACCAGCATTCAGCCCAGATCAACAGCAAGCTTTGCTGAAAAAATTAGGGGCCCCACCTCAATCAACTAATCAACCTAGTCTTTTGGGGCGGGCTTTTCTTGTTGTTGTGTGCAGAATTCCATCAACAGCCGTATCGAACAAATCCCAGCTTCTTGAGGGAGTCTGGCCTAAGCTCAATCAAACCGATCAAGAATACATTATGTCTCATATTGGGTCAAAACAAATGCGAAAATATGGTTTGGACAAGGGCCCTGGTCCTCATAATAGAAATCACATGCAGCCCTAAAGGGTCAATAAGGAACAACACTCTTGCAGAGTATTGATCGATTAGCTAATATAAATGTATGAGTAGTTTAGATTTAAAAAGCCCTTGTGTAGGGGTGTGTTCCACCGTTTATGGTGATGATGTGTGTAAAGGGTGCAAGCGCTACTACGATGAAGTTATTGCCTGGAATGCTTGGACACTGCCCCAAAAGCAGGCAGTTTACGCCCGTATGACAGATCAAATGCGCACGGTGATGGCTGAGCGTCTCTCGTGCCTAGATGAAGGCAAACTCAATGAGTTGTTGCGCCTACACGGCATTGACGCTACTCATTTCGACTGCCACTATTGGCGTCTTTATTTATTGTGGGTGAAAAAGCCAGAGGCGTTGTCTTCATGGGATGTGGTAGGTGCACAGTTGGTTCATCAAGAGTCATCCTTATCACCTAACGACTTTATGAATGAAGTCGATGATGAACTCAATCGTCTTGCCTTGATAAGTTTTCAAGAGCGCTAGTGAGTTTGGGTGAGTTATCTTTTTTAGTACTAGCCCTTGTTAGTAAGTCTTTTATTGATCGTTTCTTAGGAGATAAAGACAAGGTCCTGACAGTGTTTTTGGTCATTATGAAAATGAAATGCGCCCAGAGTTTATCTGAGCGCACTCAATGAGTTGAGATAATAGAGGTCAGTGTCATGCTGACAGGTTAACCTTATGGGGTAGGTGCATTATCATCTGATGGGGCCCCATCGCCACGGGCTTCTCTTTGGCTTTGCTCGTAGCTTGGAGGTACAGGGCCGTGGATGTCATTGCCTTCATAGGCAGGGGGGGGACTTTCCCTTGTTGTGTTGTTAATGTCTTCCTGATTAGTAATACTATCCTGAGCTTCTCGGTTTCTTTCTTGAGCTGCTAGATCATCGAGAACGTGATTAGGAAGCTTGGGCGCGGTTAATTTGTCCCACAAGTCTTGTATTGCTTTTAATATATTCATGGTTATAATTCTCATCGTTAAATCGCTAATTATAGTTTATTTATTTATTTTTATGCGAACAGTTGTTCATCTATCTGTTTTTCATTCATTCACAAAGAGGTATAAAGAGTGAAAAAGACAAACAGCGCTCTGCTAACTAGCCTTGTCTTTGATCTTTCAGTATACTTGGGACATGCAAACCCCGTTGTTGGAGTATTCATGGAGAAGATAAGCATTAAAAGAACCAAGATAGTAGCGACCTTGGGACCATCAACCGATCGTGAAGATGTATTAGTGCGTATGTTGCAGCAAGGGGTTGATGTGGTAAGACTTAATTGTTCTCATGGAGATCATGGTGAGCTTAAAAAACGTCTCAATTTAGTACGTAGTTGTGCCAAAAAAACAGGGATCCCTGTTGCCATTCTCGCTGACTTGCAGGGCCCTAAGATCAGAGTGGCTCGTTTCAAAGAAAACCAAGTCGAGCTTACTGAAGGCCAAACCTTTATTCTTGATGCTAATCTTGATCCCGATTGTGGTACGCAAGAGCGAGTAGGGTTGGATTACAAAGATTTGCCAAAAGATGTCAAGAATAAGGATATATTACTTTTAAATGATGGACTGATCGCGCTTGAGGTGCAGGAAGTCAAGGGCGACCAGATCATGACCCAGGTGTGTCAAGGGGGGACTCTATCAAATCATAAAGGGATCAATCTAAAAGGGGGAGGGTTATCTGCCAAGGCTTTGACCGAAAAAGATAAAAAAGATTTGGCTTTAGCGGTGGCAGAGGAGTGTGATTTTTTAGCCTTATCTTTCCCACGAGGGCCCGAAGATATCCAAGAGGCGCGTGATTTGGTTTTAGCGCAAGGTGGAGATATTGCTATTATTGCAAAAATTGAGCGAGCTGAAGCATTGGATCATCTTGAGATGATTGTTAGGACTTCGGATGGCATCATGGTGGCTAGAGGAGATCTTGCCATAGAGATTGGTGATGCACAGGTTCCTGCAGCACAAAGACGCATGATTCAAATGGCCCGATCCTTAGATAAGCCTGTTATTACAGCAACACAAATGATGGAATCCATGATACACGCGGCTGTCCCTACGCGTGCGGAAGTTTCTGATGTTGCCAATGCTGTACTAGAATCGACCGATGCTGTGATGCTATCGGCAGAAACAGCTGTGGGTGAGTACCCTACCAAAGTGGTTGATGCCATGGTGAGAGTTTGTCTTGCATCAGAGCAAGATCCTCAAACACAAACCTCTCATCACCGTATTGAGGAAACTTTCTCTAGACGTGATGAAGCCATTGCTATGGCGACGATGTATGTGGCCAATCACATGGCAATCAAAGGTATCATTGCCTTAACTGAGTCGGGTGCCACTCCTTTATGGATGTCGCGTATTCGCTCTGGTATCCCTATCTATGGATTAAGTCGCTTTGAGGCTACTTGCCGAAAGATGATGCTCTATCGCGGTGTTCAACCTATATGCTTTGATGCCACTCAAGTTGATCGTGTTGCACTTAATCAGGCGGCCATTGATTTGCTTGTAGACTTAGGTCACCTGAAAAAAGGGGACTTGGTGATCATTACGAAAGGGACCCACATGGGAGAGCACGGCGGCACGTGCACCATGCGTATTGCTAAGGTTGGGGATCCTTGCTAAACTCATAATAAAAAGGGGAATTTTATGCCACTCATTACTTTAAGACAATTGCTAGATCACGCGGCAGAGCACCAATATGGTGTGCCGGCCTTTAATGTCAATAATCTCGAGCAAATTCGAGCCATTATGCAGGCGGCAGATAAAACCAATAGTCCTGTGATTATCCAGGCCTCTGCAGGGGCAAGAAAGTATGCAGGGCCAACCTTTATTAGAGGCCTAATGCTTGCAGCCCTTGAGCAGTGGCCACATATTCCTGTGTGTATGCATCAAGATCATGGGGCAAGCCCTGCGGTTTGTCAGCGTTCTATTCAGCTTGGATTTACTTCAGTGATGATGGATGGCTCACTGGAAGCTGACATGAAAACACCTGCTTCTTATGACTATAATATTCGGGTTACACAAGAAGCGGTGGCTATGGCACACGCATGTGGTGTTTCGGTTGAGGGTGAGCTTGGCTGTTTGGGGTCTCTTGAGACAGGTGAAGCTGGCGATGAAGATGGCTCTGGTGCTGAGGGTATTTTAACAACAGAGCAGTTGTTGACAGACCCTGATCAGGCAGAAGATTTTGTGAAGCAAACAGGTGTTGATGCCTTGGCTATAGCCATCGGTACCAGCCACGGTGCATACAAGTTTTCTAGGCCCCCCACAGGCGATGTATTGGCGATTGATCGTATTAAAGCCATTCACGAAAAAATACCTAGCACTCACCTTGTGATGCATGGCTCTTCTTCTGTGCCACAAGACTGGCTAGAAGTGATTAATGCTCACGGGGGTAATATCCCAGAGACTTATGGTGTACCGGTAGAAGAAATCCAAGAGGGTATCAAACATGGGGTGCGCAAGGTGAATATTGATACAGATCTTAGGCTAGCATCAACCGGTGCTATTCGACGTTTTTTAACAGAAAATCCTGCAGAATTTGATCCAAGGAAATATTTGGCAAAAACAGTCGATGCTATGCAGTCTATTTGCGAACAACGTTTTGAAGCCTTTGGTACAGCAGGGCACGCAGATAAAATACAAGTATTATCCCTTGAGGCTATGACTGATTTTTATCAAGGCGGATGAGGCATTAGGCGCTTAATGAATATGAATCAGGCCCCTTTTTCTTGGCTTTCAGTGATAACGGTAGCATTAGGTATTGCATGTGCCGAATTTTCTACTAATGTGACAGCTTTTCTTCTACCTACTTTGCGAGAGCATTTTGTGTTGAGTAATCATGAGGTTTCGTGGGCAGTTGCTATTGGCCTGATTGGCGTCGGGTTTTCTGGCCTGTTTTATGGGGTTGTGTCCGATATGGTCGGGCGGCGTAAGATTTATCTTATCAGTCTTTTGATTTATATGTTGGGCACATTAGGTATGGTGTTAGCTGATCAGTTTGAATGGTTTTTGATGGCAAGATTTCTTCAGGGGATTGGTTCAGGTTCTGCCTGGGTAATAGGGACTGCTATACTAAGAGACCAGGCCCAAGACGAGGTTTATCGTAAGCAAATGAGTTTTCTTCATGTGTCTTCTGGGGTTGTGCGAGGACTGTGTCCTATTGTAGGTGCGGCTATACTGGTAGGATTGGGATGGAGTGCTAATTATTGGTTACTTGTCGCACTAGCATGCTTTACCAGCTTTCTGTTCTTTTGTTTTCAACAAGAAACGGTGGAATTAAAAGTCATCAATAAGCATGCCTTTGTTAGCCGATTTGTCAGCTTGGCTTCTTCCAACACATTCAAGCAGTTTCTCATCATCAAAGTACTCTGCGTTATGGCTATTTTTATTATGCTCGCGAAGTTGCCTTTAATTCTTGACGCCTTAGCTGTTTCTCATCAGTCTGCGGGTAATCTTCAAGGTTTAATGTTTCTATGCTTTATCGTGGGGACTCTCCTTGGTGAGTGGGGTGTGCAGCGAATATCATTAGTGAAAGTGATGGTTCTTTCTCTTGTCATGGGACTTATTGCTAGTTTTGTCATGCTATTTAACACGAGCCTCATGGTTGATCTCATGGCTTACGGTCTGTGTTTTGTTGTTTGGGGCTTGGTATTTTCTAATGCAACTACACAGGTTGTTGGTGCAAGGCCTGAGGCTTGCGGGCTAGCATCATCCTTAATGATGTTTCTTGAAATGACACTAGGTGGTTTAGCAATACTCGTTACTAATATTGGTACTAACCCAACTTTTGTTTCTTGCGCTTACCCTGTGTTTATTTTACTTGCTCTTGCTCTGTGGTTTGGTGGATATCGTTATCAATTTAAACTAGCTTCTATTGAATCCACGCAAATAGATTAGCTTTTTACATAGTCAACTAAATCATCAATACTCACGACTTTGATTTGATGTTCTTCTGAAAAGATTTCAATTTCATCGAGTCTAGCCATTGAGCCATCTTCATTCATAAGCTCACAAAGCACAGCTGCTGGTTTAAAGCCAGCCAGTTTGGCAAGTTCTATAGCGGCCTCGGTATGTCCTTGACGACCTAATACACCTTTGGGATGCGCTCTTAGTGGAAAGATATGGCCAGGTTTAGCAATATCTTGTGCCTTTGATTGAGGATCAATAGCCACTTGGATGGTATGAGCCCTATCTTTGGCGGATACGCCTGTGGTCACACCTGTTTTGGCCTCAATAGAGACAGTAAAGTTGGTTCCTAGTCGGCTTGAATTGCTCTTGGTCTCGACCATTAAAGGGATGTCTAGGTGGTCAAGTATTTCACCTTCGAGAGGAAGACAAATAATGCCACTTGTATATTTTAGCATGAAGGCGATAGCTTGCTCATCAATGACTTCAGCAGGATAGACAAGATCACCTTCGTTTTCACGATTTTCATTATCAACGACGATAATAGGCTGACGGTTTTTTAAAGCAGTAATGGCTTCTTGGATAGTATGCATGCGTTTTCCTCGTTGACAGTATAACTAATAACAGAGATAACCACTCATGCACGATGTGTGTGTCGATCCCTTCTTCCATCCGGACTATAACCGTCGGCTCTGGATTTAAACCAGATCTGCTGACCTTGGCCATGAGGCCAAGCGCTCGCGGGCTTATTGCATGTGCAAATTACCGCCGGTGGGGACTTCCACCCCGCCCTGAAGTTGTCTTTATTGTACATAAAAACACTAATTTGTCAAAAAGTCCCCATTGTATCTTGTTTTTGCTTTATCTTAATCATATCTTAAGAATTCGCTGCTAATATTACTACAGACCGTCAATTTGTCTTTTTGCTAAGTTGGGGGGCAACTTAGTAAATTGTGGCGGTCTTCTTTTTTGCTTATGAGTTTAATTGTGATGCAGTCTTCTCAAAAAACACTGATTCTTTTTTCTGTGACGCTTATCATCGTCATGGCAGAGTTTGCCCTATCTGCTTTTGCCTTTCTCTTGCCTACTCTAAAATCTACGCTCTTGGTTTCAGATGTTTGGTTGGAGCACTGCTTTTCATATAGTGTTTTATCGTTGGGTCTGGCCGGTCTTGTGTATGGCCTTCTCACTGATACGATCGGTAGAAAGCCTCTTTTTGTCATCGCTTTATCGATTCTTTTTGTTTCAAGTTTTACCGCTTATTTTTTAAAATCTCCTTCGTGGTTTATGATCGCGCGTATTGCTCAATCAATGGGTGCTGGTGCGGCATGGGTTGTTGGTAATGCTTGTTTAGGTGATTTGTACAAGGGAGATGAATTCTCCAAAGTGATGAATAAAGTTCATGCAATTGCTGGATTAATCCCAGCATTAAGTCCTATTATTGTGACCTTATTCTTGAACTATTATGCCTTGGGTGATCTCTATTACGTGATGGCCCTTATTTCTTTAATGCTCTTGGTTCTGATTTCAACAAAGATGCATGAAACACATACGGATCAGCAGTGCCATGACAGTTATTTGCAACGATTTAAGTTGTTATTCAGTCATCCTGATTTTGTCAATTATACTTGGGTTAAAGCTATATCTGTGGGCATGATGTTTACGATCATGGCGCAATTCCCCCTGATTTGTGTTGAACATTACCATATCGCACCTGATAGATTGTGGGAAGCAATGGTACCCTTGTTTACAGCCTATATTGGAGCAAGTGTTCTATCTGCTAGAGTGGCAGGTAGAGTAGATGCTTCTTATATTATGATGTTTGGTCTACTTGTTTTGGCTCTTGGTGGTATTAGCTTGTTACTTGGCGAAAATAGTTGCTCGTTTAATCCCATTATTCTTGTGGTTTCTAGCTTGTTTTTTGCGTTTGGTTGCCTGTTTGGGAATGCAACTGCAAAGATTGTTGGTGCTGTGCCGAAGTGCTCTGGTTTGGCATCTGCCTTGATGATAGCTGCAGAGATGATTTTGAGTAGTTTGTTTATTTACATCATGGCATTCTTTATGGACGAGAGCTTTTTTTCAATTGCTATCTTTTTTGTCGTGACTACTTTTTTTGCATCTATCCCCTTCTTGTTTTCTTGGACTACAAGACACCATCAGATCAGCGAAGTTTCTTCTTAAAGTAACACTATACAAGTGGCCGCTATTATATTTATAAAAGCTTAGATGAATCCTATTTTTAGTAAACGTAAACAAGGTTTTTATATCTATATTGCTCATGGAAAAAAGCATAGAGCTCTAGCAAAATAAGAGGGTCATTGGCTGCTTCTTAAAAAGAAGCAAGCGTTGAGCTTGCTAAACAAGCCTTGCTGGTGAAGCTAAACGGCCAAAAGATACCTTGGTTCTACTCAGTCTCAGGTATTAATTATGGGTTTATCTAGGTGCTTCAAAACTATATTGCGCTTATCCTCTAGTGGCTGTTGCGACCTTGTTGATGCACAAAAAATACCAATACGAGTTAGTAATTTATTGGGTAGACTACCTAAATGGCAAACTTTTGTTTCGGTGTCTTCAGAATTTTGATAAGTTCTCTGTGCTTGTCCTAGGTGTCTTGCGTTTGCTATCAATTGATGATTCTCTATGAGAGCAAGAATTTTTTCATGTAGGTCAGTAATAGTATTAGCATCGCAAATTGAGTGTAATACACTTCCTTCGGCACAATAACTACGGATCAGTTCTTTAATGCTCTCTAACGTACTAAAGAAACAATTAGATAAACTCACTGGCTCATTAGGGAATTGAACAAATAATCGCAAAAGCATTTGAGATTGTATTAGTTCTGCTTCTGTTTTAAATAAAAAAGTAAATTCATGTTTCCCACCCCATAATGACTTATTCGACTTTTGTCTTTGCTCAAGTAATCGATGAATCATCTCGGCTTGCTTAGACTCTTTTGCTATGCTGAATATTATAGAAAATATCGAATCAGTATCAGGCCCCGACCATTTTTCTCGAATTAATAGCGCAACCATTTTTTTTTGTACAGGCTCTGATGCTATTGCATATATACTACGAAAATCAAAACTACAAGAAGTGGCTAAGCGCTGCCACTCTTTTTGCTGGAATAACCGCTCAAACATCTTGTCTTGATCTTTTTTTGGCACTATTTTAAAGATAGTAGCAAAATCAGAGCCCCCCCTAATCACGCGTGCCCACTCGTTCCTCTGTAATAATCTTGTAACCATATGGTTTTTTGCAGTGTCTGGAACGACCTTGTATATGTTTTTAAAATATAAAGAAGCGTCTCTTTTTTTGATAGACTTGAGCCAGTTTGCATCATGAGACAACAATTGAGTAACCATTTGAGCTTTGACGGACTGTGGTAGATCTAGATCTTTGTATAGGTCATCAAATGAAGACCACATGCCATCATTATACCATTCAGCTTGGAATAACCTCTTAACTATTTGAGCATGCTTTGCCTGTGGTATTACTTGACACACATTTGCAAAGCCATGCTTATCATAGACTAAGTGATTCCATTCATCTTTCTGGTTTAATAATCGATGAAGTATTTGATCTTGTATTGGTCTTGGTGCTAGTTTCCATATGTCAAGAAAATTCTAAGAATGCACTAAACGTCTCCTTTGTGTAGGCATATGTTCCAGGCGATTAAAAATAAGATACAGTTCTGCTTGACTACAATTTTTCAGTAAAGGAAGAAATGTACTACGGTCAATATCACGTTGAGTCTCAGGAATACCTTCTGAAAGAGAGGTGTCCGAAGACAATACAGAGACTAGCATGTTGTTACGAGCGTTAGAACCCTGTTTTAATGTTATAAATTTCTGTATGTCAAAAAGCATAAGCGCTTGCTCTCTATAATATATTTTAAAGAAAAATTATATCAAAAAAATGTTAACTAATTATTAATATGTGGTTTTTTATGCGAATCAAGAAGGGTGTTCGTCACTGGCCTTCTATGGCAGAACATGAAAATGGCGGCACTCTTGAAGATGATTGTATCACCCTTTACTCTATGACCATCAGATTTTACTTTGTCTATTTTTATGCGCTCATTTTCACATCCCTAAACTGATGAGGCATTGCCTCTCTTTGTAATCATGCTATGATAATCAGTAATAATAAACAAATAAACATAGCTTTATGGTGGTATGGAATTGCGCTAGATTTTTAACAAGCGCTGCAAAATTTGACCAATTGCCCAAAGATCAGGGCAAAGAAATTGCATTCATTGGTCGATCTAATGCGGGTAAATCCTCGGCGATTAATACTTTGACGGGCATTAAAGGTTTAGCCAAAACAAGTAAGACGCCAGGCCGAACACAGCTTATGAACTGTTTTTCCCTGAGCGAAACCCTGCGTTTGGTAGATTTGCCAGGATATGGCTTTGCTAAAGTGCCACAGGCAGTAAAAAAACGCTGGCATGACTTTATCAATGACTATTTGTCACGAAGAGAATGTTTATGTGGCTTAGTATTGCTCAGTGATAGTCGGCATCCAATAAAGCCTTCAGACCAAACGATGCTAGATTGGGCTCATAAGTATCAAATTCCTGTATTGGTCTTACTGACAAAATCTGATAAATTAACTAGGTCGGCATTTGTTCAGACAAAAAAGCAGGTTGAGCACGTCCTGCAGCATTATGAACACACTCAAGTGATGATGTTTTCTTCACTTAATAAAACAGGGCTACAAGAGGCTCGTGAGGTTTTACTAAACTGGTTTGACAATGAGGATTAAGCATTGGCGATTAAGAGGCAACAGGCGTTTTCACAAAGCTTAGATTTTGCTTCTATTAGCTTGTGGGACGGTCTAGCTATTGCCTGTGTCGCTTGTATTTTATTTGTTTTAGCTAATTTAGCGAATGCCATGCAAACACCTTATGCTCTAGGTGACGTTATTGCCATTGATTTGCATTGGTCTAGTCTTCCTCATTATGCTTTACGCTCTGTTGGGCGTATGATGATAGCGCTGATATGCTCGCTTGTGCTTACTTTTATTTTCGGTACTTGGGCAGGTAAGAGTAAACGGGCAGAAATGATTATCGTTCCTTTGGTTGATGTGTTGCAGTCCGCCCCAGTATTAAGTTTTCTGGCGATTATGGCGCCTTTTTTCGTAGGACTATTCCCTGAGTCTATGTTAGGGCCAGAGTGTGCTGCCATTTTTGCAATTATTACGTCTCAGTTATGGAATATGCTCCTTAGTTTTTATCAGAGTATAAAAATGGTGCCCCATCACATGCGCGAAGTAAGTGCTTTACTTCATATGAATGCTTGGCAGGTTTTCTGGCGTATAGAAGTGCCTTTTGCAATGCCTAATCTGATTTGGAACATGATGGTTTCTATGTCTGCAAGTTGGTTTTTTGTGGTGGCGTCCGAAGCGATTACTGTAGCTAATCAATCGATTACTTTACCAGGCCTTGGTTCATACATTGCTGTTGCTATTTCTGAGCGTAATTTGTCAGCAGTTTATGCTGTCATTGCAGTCATGCTCGTAGTTATTTTTGTGTACAACGAATTGCTGTTTAGGCCTTTAAATTATTGGGCTACTAAATTTATGAGCACAGAGGGCTCAGATGAAAAAATTGACAGGCCCTTATTGGGGATGGTATTTTTTCGTAGTCGCTTGATGCAGTGGGTTTCGCTACAATTTAGTTACTTTTGGTCATGGTTTGTTATGCTTTCAGCAAAGGATCCAGCAGCAAAAAAAATAAAGCGTGCCAGTTACTTCATCTTTTTTAAACAGCTTACAGGTCATGCCTTCCTTACATGGTGCGCTTTGCAAAGTAAGGCTATTCGTCAGCAAGAATCAGGGTTACTTCGTTTTGTTGTTATGTTTATATCCTTTATGTATCGATTATTGCTTTGGGTATTACCAATAGGGTTTTTATGGGGTTTTGCCTCTTTCATTCATCAAGACGTTCCTAATGCAGAGCTGTGGCATGTTTCTTGGTTAGGCGTGGTGACAGGCTTAAAAGTACTTTTTTTAATCTTTTTGTGCTCGCTTGTTTGGGTTCCCATTGGCGTTATGATTGGTACCAGGCCACGTTTAACTCGTTGGTTACAGCCTATGGTGCAGTTTCTAGCAGCCTTCCCAGTGAATTTAGTCTACCCCTTGGTGGTTTTTGCCATTGTGCATTATGCCCTGAACCCTACTATTTGGACAGCCCCTTTGATGGTCTTAGGTACTCAGTGGTATATTTTATTCAACGTTATTTCAGGTGCTAGTCAGTTGCCAAGGCACTTAACGCATGTGGTTTCATGCTTTAATGTCAAAGGTTTTTTATGGTGGCGGAGAGTGATATTGCCTGCTATTTTTTCTAGTTATGTTACTGGAGCTATGGCAGCAGCAGGAGGTGCGTGGAATGCGAGCATTGTCGCAGAGGTGGTCGATTGGGGCTCTTACCGGGTGCAATCTTTGGGTTTGGGTGCCTACATTACCCAGTTTTATGAGTCGGGTGACTTTTATAGAGTCATTTGGGGAACAGTCGTCATGTGTGTTTATGTGGTGATTCTAAACCATCTGATTTGGAAGCCACTGTATCGTTTTGCAAGTGATCGATTTAGGGTCGAGTGAGGTGAGTATGAAAAAATCTGAGTTGTTAGTACTCGATCAAGTGAAAAAGTCCTTTAAGCGTGACAAACAAGATTTGTTAGTTTTGGATCAGTTATCTTTTTCTTTGAAGCCCAATGAGATTGTTGCAGTTTTAGGTAAGTCTGGATCTGGAAAATCTACTATGTTACGCGTTGCTTCAGGTTTAACGCTTCCTAATGAGGGACACGTCTCAGCATTTGGTGAAGAGGTTGTAGGGCCTGTGCATGGTGTCAGCATGGTGTTTCAAAATTTTGCTCTCATGCCCTGGTTAACTGTGCTTCAAAACGTTGAGTTGGGTCTTGAGGCTATGGGGGTTGGGCAAAAGGAAAGACAGTCACGAGCACTTAAGGCGATCGATATTGTCGGTCTTGATGGCTTTGAGTCAGCCTATCCTAAGGAGTTATCTGGGGGGATGCTGCAAAGGGTTGGCTTTGCAAGAGCGATGGTAATAGAGCCTCGAGTTTTACTTATGGACGAGCCGTTTTCTGCCTTAGATATCCTCACAGCGGAAAATTTACGTAATGATTTATTGGATTTGTGGTGCGAAAAACAGACTAAGCTGGAATCTATATTGATTGTAACTCATAACATTGAAGAAGCTGCCATGATGGCAGATAGAATTTTAATTTTTGGATCTAATCCTGGTTCTGTTATCGCAGAAATCAAAGTCAATTTGCCTCATCCGCGTGACCAAGAAAGTGATGCTTTTGGTGACTTGGTGGATAAAATTTACAGTGCAATGACGCGTCCTACACAGCAGCAAGCCATGACCACAGGGGTTCATAAAGTGATTGGTTTGAAGTTTAGGTTGCCTAAAGTGAATATCTCAGAGTTGTCGGGTTTATTAGAGACAATCGTTGAGCAGGAAAAGCAGGAAAAAATAGAATTACATTATCTTGCAGATGAGCTTCAGCTTGGGGTTGATGATTTATTTTCTATTACAGAGGTTCTAGAAATTATGCGTTTTGCTAGTGTTTCTGATGGGGATATTGAGATAACACCCGCTGGGAATGCCTTTGCTGAAGGTGATATTCAGGAGAAAAAAACCATATTTGCAGATCACCTTTTGCGCTATGTTCCTTTGGTGCGGCATATTAGGCGTATTTTAGATGAGAGGCCAGATCATGCAGCAAAGCAAGAGCGTTTTCTCAATGAGCTTGAGGATAATTTAAGTGAGTCGGTTGCTGAAGAAGTACTCGCAACAGTGATAGATTGGGGGCGTTACGCAGAGCTTTTTGCTTATGACTATAACACAGGTCTTTTGAGTCTTGAGAATCCAGGTGAGCCCTAGCTAAGTCTCTTTTGCTTTTTTTTTTGTGGGTTATTTGCTGTATTTATCCTCTTATATTCTCTCTTTAGTTTTTTTTAATTAATCATTGTCAATGGTTTGCTTTAAATTGGTATCTTGATTGTTGTTTTTTACTGTGTTGTGTCTAACTTGTGAACCTTTTATGCTGTTCAATAGCAGTAATAGGGGGCGCATTGATTACTCACAAGACAGTGTCACAGTCGATTTGTACAATCAATTGGTCTGATGTGCTCGGTGGTGCAGGTATCCAGGTGGATTCAGCAACCTATGCTGTTTTAGGCGTTATGTCTAGTTCAGTGCTAACAGGCTTTGCTGCCCACGATACGATGGGTAAAGTTGTAAATCAGGAAGTTGGTATAGAGTTATTACGTGCTCAATTTGAAAGTCTATGGTTGTCGATGCCTCCGTCGATCATTAAGTGCGGCGCTTTGTTTTCCGTTCCTGTTATGGAAGAAGTACTTCGTTGGATTAAACATTTTTCTGGAGTGGTGATTTACGACCCCGTTATTTTGTCTCCCGCTGGTGAAGTCCTTTTGGATCCTAGTGCGATTGATTACCTAAAAGCTAATTTTTTGCCTCATGTGTCGATTTTGACTGCCAATCTTTCCCAGTTGTCTCATCTCTATGGTCACGTGCTCGATAGTGATGAGCTTGTTGAAAAAGCAGTAAATTATGTAATGGGCTTTGGTGTGGGTGCTGTTTTGCTCAAAGTTGGGCCGCAGGATAATTATTATCGTTGCTATTGGCGGTGCAGTCAGGGTGCTTTTTGGCTTAAGAGTCCACTGCATTATAATGGTTGTACATATGGAGCAGGAACTATGCTTTCAGCTGCTCTTACCTCTTTTTTATCGAAGGGCATGGGTTTGCTTGAATCTTTTGCAATGTCACAATTTTTTGTTTCAGGTTGTATCAGGCGAGGTAAAACTGTCGGTAATATTGGCTTTGCTATATGCCAGCCTTTTTGTTGCTCCTCCAAAGATAAGATTATGTTTGCAGAAGATGATGAGCTGGATTTTCGCCATGAGTTTTATGCGCATGCTAAATCAATGGGGCGGTACAAAAAAAGGTTTCACTCAGGACTTCGCCCGTATGAAGTTTTGGTGTGGGCCTGTGATGATGTTAAGAAGCAGGAGCGACTCAATGTTGTGATGCGCTCATGTCGTCAAAATAACTTTAGGTTCTGTTTAGAGGGTACGCTAGAGCAGGCTATTCGCTTTGAGGTAGATATGGTACTGGTCTCGCTCTCTCAATGGAAAAATGAGCTTAGAGTTGACTTGATGCGTTTGAAGATACATGTAGGTGTCAAGGTTTCTAGCCAAATGGAGTTGTTGAGAGCGTCGCTGCTTAAGCCTTCATTTATAGTTGTCGAGCACTCAGCATTTCATGCAAGTCAAGGCGTCTCTGTGATCACAATAGAGGGGCTTTCTTGGTGGAAGAGTATTGTGGGTTGTCCTATCTTAGTTGAGGATCGCCTGGGGTATTGCCATATACTTGACGAGTTACCAAGGGATTGTATCAAAAATAGCCCCATGTCTGTGTACGAGCAAATGATTACTGCTCAATTACACTAAGCTAAGTAGCAGAATTAATTTACAAAGCTAGGGTGTTTAGGGGTGGTGCGGCCCTATATTAAAAGATTTTCTTTGTGAGTGCGTTTGACGTGAAGAAGAAGAGATTTCATAGTTTAAAGTTCCAAAGACAGGTGGCTATATTCATTGTTCTAGCGTAGCGTGCTTGTGTTGCTTTAGACTCTAAGTTAAAAGATTTTCTTTGAGTGTAAGTTTGCGTGAAGAGGATGAAGTTCCATAGCTTAAAGTTCCAAGGATAGGCGATTGCATTTGTTGTTGTAGTAGGTGTAACATGGCGTCGCTGTGCTTGGTATCTTCGTGACAATAGTTGGCGATCCATCCTTTTAAAAGGCCATTCTGTTTCACGTGAAACTCGCTTAGTAAGGCATGATTAATACAGCCTAGTGTAAGGCCTACAACAAGTATGACGGGCGTTTGGGTGATTTTCACTAGATCTGCAAGTGTTTCCTGATGGTTGAGAGGGCATAGCCACCCGCCGGCCCCTTCAATGAGCGTGATGTCGGTTGGGTGATTGTGTATGTTTTCTTGGCAAAACTCAGCAAGATCCTTTGCTCTTGGAGGCTTATCTGGGTTGGCAATAGAGGGGGCTGCTGGAGTCGTATGAGTAAAGTGAGCGATATTTTTTGCTGGAAGGTCGTATGACATATGTTGATGCAGTAGGGTGATATCATCATCAGGCATAAGCTGCTCAATATTGCATCCAGTGGCGACTGGTTTTAAGGCTAGTGTTGTTTTCTTTTGTCGGTTAAAGTGATCAAGAAGAGCGCATGTGACTGTAGTCTTGCCTGCGTGGGTATCGGTAGCGGTTATGAAGTATTGCATGATTGTGCTCCCTGGGTCGATTCAATGGCCTGCTTCATCGCTGTCACTAGTCCTTGAATATGATCTTTGCTGTGAAGAGCGGATAAGCATATGCGTAGTCGAGAGGTGTTGGCAGGTACTGTAGGTGGGCGAATTAAACCTGTGATGAAGCCTTGGTGCCAAAGTGTTTGGTGCGCCAGAATGAGTGTAGAGATATCAGGAATGATAAAGCCTTGTATGGCACTGTTGCTTTGGATTACCCGCAAGCCTTGTGTGCGGGCAGCTTCTTGGAAGTAGGTAATATTGTCGTGTAGTTGTTCTATAAAGCACGGGTTGCTGCGCATGAGATTCAAAGCTGTTTGTGCTGCCGCAATCGCGCTTGGGGCAAGTGCGGTACTATAGATTAAGGGGCGAGCACTTTGCGTGAGTTCCTCAATTGTGTTTGTGCTTCCTGCAATAAAGCCGCCTTGGCTTGCTAGGGCCTTGCCTAGGCTTGAGGTTATGGCATAGGGTTTTATGTGTGCTGCGTGGCATAGCCCCCGGCCTTGGTTATCTAAAACGCCCAGGGCGTGGCTCTCATCAACCGTGAGTTGGCATTGATATTGATGTGCGAGTGAGGCGATGGCAGGTAGGGGGGCGCTGTCGCCCTCCATGCTAAAGACAGATTCTGTAACGATATGTGGGTAAAGAGCATGATTGAGTGATTTTGTGTTGCTATTTTTCTTGATTGAGATAGAGCTTGTTGATTTTTTCTTGTCGATATTTTTTTTGATGATCTTTTCAAGAATAGCCGTGTTGTTGTGCCTAAAACGTTCCAAATGTTTTGAATGTGCGAGAATTCCATCAATTAGGGAAGCGTGAATAAGCTTGTCGGCGATGATGGGTGCATGGTTTTGGCTTAGATGATGCATCAAGGCGTAATTCGCGCTGGTTCCACTCGAAAACAACAGCACTTTATCAACGTTGAGGTGTTCAGCAAGTGTATTTTCAAGTGTTTCAGCAAGGTTATTGTAACCAGTTACCAAAGGTGATGCACTGCTACTTGTTCCATAAGATTGTATAGCATCGACAGCCGCTTGTTTGACTTTGGGATGCTGGCTAAAGCCCAGGTAGTCATTACGTGCAAAGTTGACTAGGGCTTTGTTCTGATAGTAGGTGACTATGCCCTGTGTTGTTTGGAATGATCGTCGAGTCCTTTTGAGTAAGTGAGACTCGTTCATACCATGGCTACAGGCTGGCCACTGTATTTCATGCCTAGTTTTTCAAACAAAGCTTGATCTTTTTCGGGGGCGGGAAGTGGTGTGGTGAGTAGTTTTTCTCCATAGTGAATAGAGTTGGCTCCAGCAAAAAAAGCCATGGCCTGGGTAAAATCACTCATTTGCTCCCGTCCGGCCGATAAGCGAATGTAAGCGGTAGGAAACATAATGCGAGCAACAGCAACCATGCGAACAAATTCGATAGGGTCAATGTCTTCAGCATCAGCTAGTGGCGTGCCAGGAATTTTAACTAGCATATTAATAGGAATGCTCTCTGGAGGTGTGTCAAGACTATCAAGAGCTAGTAAAAAGTTGATGCGGTCTTCTAAGGATTCACCCATGCCTACAATACCGCCACAGCAAACTTTGATAGATGATTTTCCCACTCGAGCGAGGGTATCAAGGCGTTGTTGATACGTGCGGGTTGTGATGATTTTTTCATAGTATTCTGGGGAAGTATCAAGGTTATGGTTGTAGTAATCTAAGCCTGATGTTTCTAGTTGCGCGACTTGATCATCAGAAAGCATTCCGAGAGTTAGGCACGTCTCAAGGCCTAGTGCTTTGACTTCTTGCACTGCTTTACCAAGGTGGTCAAAATCACGATCTTTAGGTTGACGCCAGCCTGCTCCCATACAAAAGCGCGTTGCACCAAGAGATTTAGCTTTTTTTGCTGCCTCAACAATGCTTTCAATGGACATTAAAGGCTGTTTTTCGACAGGTGTTTTATAATGGACACTCTGCGGACAGTATTGGCAATCTTCAGGACAAAGCCCTGTTTTAATACTTAGGAGCGTACTAATTTGTACTTCATTAGGATTAAAGTTGCGTCGGTGGGTACTACTGGCATGGTAGAGAAGGTCATTAAAAGGGCAATCAAACAGTGCTTTAACATTATCAAACTGCCAGGAGTGGGCTTTTTTCATCTCAGTTCCTTATCAACATATCGTCCCTTATTGTGCGCTTTTTGCTGGAAGGACACAAGTCTACCTTAATTTGTGACTTTTTAATCATAAGTTAAAACTTTTTTGTAAAACTGGCTACAGTTGTTAAAACAAATAAGGATTCGGTATGAGTATCCATAATGATTACTTTAGTCATAAACCATCACTTTTAGTGAATGAGGCTAGAGAAAAAATTAATGAGATTCATGAGCTTTCTAAAAACATCGACTCACACAATAGAGATAAATATAATGGGCCCATAAGAGAGTTAAATCAGATCTTGGCCGCATTGGTGCAAAAATCAAGCACAGAAGATTCTGGGTACGATTATACAAAACTTAAAGATTGGCTTAATGAGAAACCGAGAGGTTCTCTTCTTCGACCACAGCCTTCACTTGTGGAGTTATTGCAGGAAGATGTTTTTATTTTCATACTATCTGGTCGACACAATCCGGGGCAAAAACAACCTTTATTAGAATCCCTACAAGCGTATCAATCAAACGCATCAGTTACGGAATACTTTTGTCATATCAACAGAGCCAGAATTAATTTTACAGTAACGTTTCTATCAGATGATAATATTAGGGAGTGCTTTGTCGATACTCTAGCTGTCCCAGACATACCAGATGCTGTCTCAGGTTTTGGTACACTTGACGATACTACTTCTGTGAGCAGTTCATTAGGTAGCTTAGATGCGTCTTTGAATCATAGAGTTAATCCGCGGTCACCTTCAGAATTAGATACTTCATCCATTCATTCCTCTGAATCCTTTGGTTCCGCTAAGAGTTATTCTAGTGATTCAGAAGATGGAATTAATGCCGAGGCTAGATTACCGTTTCAAGATGCGCCATATAATCAGACCCCTGAAGATTACAGTCCATGGGCTAAGTCTTTGGTTCAGGAGTATGAGCGACCTATATGCGCAACATTGGGTGGTTTTTTGCAAGCTCAAAACAATTGGGCACAGGCAAGTGCGCTTAAAAAAACGCTTAGCCGTTCGATTAATCCAATCAGATCCAGGTTAGGTTTTGGAGAAATTCAATTTGAAGCGCACGATTTGTTTGCTAAGTATACTGAGAAGAATGATGAATCAAAAGCCTACCTTGATGAGTATCATAATCAAATAAATGAGCGTTTGAGTGCTGCACTTGCAAGCAACGATGAAAGTAAAGTGGCACTATGGCAGTATATGTGTGATAAAGTTATAAATAAAAAACAACAATTGGGTATAACTCAGTCTGGTAATGTATATAATAATCCATTATTTTCGCCTAATCCATCTAACGATAATTTGCCGACGGCAAAAGTAAGTCCATCTCCACTGCCATTGAATGAAAATCCGTTTCAACATAGTTTGCTCAATACCATTATGATTTGTAGAAATGCGGTTGCACAGGCTCGTAGTGACTATGAGGATACACAGAGAACTTTCGTGTTTCCAGGCCTCATGCTTACTGATGATTATAGAGCAAGCGATCAAGGAGGTTTAGATCCATATACATTGCTTAAAGCACAGCTTGATCATGTTGAAGTAAATACCATTGTTATGGTGCCTATACTTCATCATGGGCACTATACTTTAATGAGCATTAAAAAAGTTAGAGGTAACTCTTTTGAGATTATGATGATGAACACTCTGCATAATAACCAGCCCAGCTATCAGCATTTTGGTGATAAGTTGCCTAGTTTGTTTAATCGTATTTTACCCGACAATAGTTCAGCTGAAGTTGGCTTTATGGGTAACGAAGATGAAGCCAATGGATTACAGATTAATCATCGTCGCTGTGGTGATTGGGTAGGTGCTTTTACCTACGCACTAGCAAATGAATGGCCTCAGTTTGATCAAGAAACGGCAGTGGAGCAAGGCCAGCTTGTAGGAGAAAATTGTCCTATTAAAACTTTTGCTTATGATAACTTTTGTGGTCATTTTAGTGACTATGTTGATGGCTTTAGCATTGGTTTAGGCTCAAGCGATGAGGATAAAAAAGCCTTTCAAGAAGCCATGCTGCGCCAGCATGTGGGTGATTATGCAGATAAAGTCACTGATGATGAATTGGCAGAGTTTGGGAATGAGGCGTATGCCAGTCAGGAAGAGGCTATTACATCAGAAGATAGATGGCGAGACCAAAATCAGTCCCAAGCCGTTAAAGCGCTGTATAACTCGGGAAATACAGATGCTGCTATTGAGGCTTCGTTTTTTACAAATAGTGGACCATGAATTTTAAAATTATGCCTCTTAGACAGAGCCAACTAGCTTCGCTTGCTTGACAGCTCAATGATCTTTTGGCACTCTGAAACAAAGCGTCGAAAGGGAGTGTTGCTTGTTACACCTGTCAGAAAAGCAAAAACAAAAAACCAACAGTAAAGTTTGGCATCCTTGTTCACAAATGGCTGATTATGAAGCCTTTCCTCCTCTTGAGGTTGCAAGTGCTAAAGGTGCTTACCTAACGTTGAAAGATGGCAAGAAAGTCATTGATATCATTTCTAGCTGGTGGTCAAAGCCTCTAGGTCACGGTCATCCTCATATTAAGGCAGCTCTTGAAAAGCAGCTTGATGCGTTTGAGCATGTGATGTTAGCCAACACTACGAGTGATGTGATTCAAGAGCTTGGAGAAAGATTAACTAGTCTTGCCTCTCCTTTGAATAAAGTTTTCTTCGCAAGCGATGGCTGCTGTGCCGTTGAGATTGCGATGAAGATGAGTTTGCACACGCGCTACCTGAATGGCCAAACGCACAAAAAACGTTTTATGGCACTGCAAAATAGCTATCATGGTGAAACGATGGGGGCTTTGGCTGTCAGCGATTGCTCATTGTATCGTGAGGCTTATGAGCCTGCTTTGATGTCGGTTGATTTTATACACTCTGTCCCCTATGTATCTGGACAAGAGGACCCACTGTGGAATGACTGCAGTGCCAAGTGGCCTTCAATTGAAGCACAACTCAATGCTCAAGCGGAGACTTTAACCGCGATTTTGGTTGAGCCTATTTTGCAAGCGGCAGGAGGCATGAAGCTTTACAGCCAAGATTTTCTAAAGCGTTTGGCCTCTTGGGCAAAGCGTCATGATGTTCATCTTATTTGTGATGAAATTGCTTCTGGACTTGGTCGAGTAGGGCAACCATTGGCATACCAACATGCGGGAATAACTCCAGATTTTGTGTGCCTATCAAAAGCACTTACTGGTGGTTTCCTTCCCATGAGTGTGACGGTCACAAGTGATGCTATTTATGATAGCTTGTATGACCACCCTGTAGCCCGTTCGTTTCTTCATTCCAATACCTTTGCTGGAAACCCATTAGCTGCAGCTTGTGCTGTTGCTGCTCTGGATGTGATGCGTGAGCAACACTACTACACTAGAGCCGCAGCGATGCAAACTCAGCTTAAGCAAGGAATGGAAACTGTAGCTCAAGCTACAGGCGCTCTATACAATATCCGATCGATGGGGGCCATGGTGGCTGCAGATCTCAACGAAGAGATTATCACTTCTCATCAAAGACCTGCTTGGCAGATTTATCAGGCTGCAACAGCAAACGGTTTATTGTTACGTCCCTTGGGTAATACGCTTTATTGGTTTCCTTCTTATAACACTACAGGACCGTTACTCGACGTCGTGGTGGAAAAAACGATCGCGGCTATTGGTACTTTGGCCAACTGATGAGTTAATCTCAAGGGGGGCTTATGCCTCGATTTTTTGCTTGTTGTCAACCAACAAAGAAAAGATCCAGTTCAGGTAGATCTCTGCCCCATTTTTCTTCGGTTCAGTTACCCGCTTCTTGTGAAGAAAACTCAAATTTTCTTCATCATGAAAAAGAAATTTCAGAAGTACACATTAAAGAACAGGCACTCAGTGATTTTTTAAACTCCTGTGATCTAGGGCGCTTTGAGAATATTACGTCTTTGGTTCACTGTGATTCGGCAGAGTTAGCTCGATATAATCCTATGATTAGCTCTTCCTTAGAGCAATATGATCATAAAATGTGGCACGATCAAGTTTTGAAGGCTATTTTTCAACTACTTCTCATGATTCAGATTGGTCAAAAAGAAGGCTTTAATCAATCGATGCAGGAAGCCTTTTTAAAATGCTTAAATGAGGTTAAAACTATTCCTATTGTCTATAATGCATTTTGTCTTGTGGTGAGTATGATCCAGCCTAGTTTTGCAGCAACCAAAGAGCAATTTGAAAATAGACATGCTTTATTCTCTATTGTACCCTTAAGCCCCGTAGCATCCTCTACTTTACTTAATCTATGAGTTAGTTGATATGACAGATTTAGCACAAACTTTTGTACAGGATGTACTTCAAGGTCGTTCACAATTGCAACCTCAGGATAAAAAGCGAGTTTTGCATGGGCTTTTTTTAAAAAAGAACCCTATGCTTCAGGCTCTATTTTTACAGGCTTGGGTAAAAACTATCAGTCAGATTTTTGCCATGAGCGAACCTAAAGAAAGAAAAGAGATTGCATGGCATCACTACTTAGCGATTCTACCTTATTTTGAGCCTCAAGAGGGCTTTACTTTCTCTATTACCCATTGGCAAACAGGGTTGAGTTATGAGTTTACGGTAAAGCATATCCCTTTATTCAAAAGTCCTATCTTGGGACGTTATTTTAATGTTAATGCTTATCACTTGAAGCCTACTCAGCCTGGGCGACACTATCTCTGTTTTCCAGGTACTCTTCACTTTACTGCAGAGGGCTCTTGCACCACGCTATTGGCAGATTTTTATCCTTTTGGTAATGTAGGTAAACTCCTCTGGAGCACTGGCGGTCAAAATGTTGAGCGATTAATGCATACCATTTCAGAGCCTTTAACCTTGCTTGGAGCCAGTTTGGGAGGAGCTTTAGTGCATCATGCTCAATCTAGCATGCCAGAAGGGGAGCAGCATCAAGCTTGGGCTTTTGTACCTCCTGGGCACTTTTTTCCAAGGGCAATGAAGGTGGCTTCCCATGTGCAACATCGTCATATTTGGGCTGAACACGATCCTATTGCGTATTGTGGTTTTTTTCCTTGTTGGGGCGACTGTAAAGCGGTCGAGACTAAGGGTTTAAACGTATTTTTGCTTCATATTATGATTACCTCTCTTGTCCCTGATAATCAGATATCACCTAAGAGACCGAACTCTTTTCACGGGTTTTGCATGTTTCAGTATCTTCTCATTGTCGGTCGATATGTGTTTTTTATGCCAGTGCTTATTCTGAGTGTGGTATTTTGTATTGTTCATGCTCTTTTTACGAGAAAATAGCATGTCTCTGCTTACACCATCTTGATGCATAGAGTTTTCTAGATAAGACTAAGTATTGCGAGACTTTGACATATAAGTAACATAAGAGGAGCTTCGCCTATATGGAGGAACTTGTATGCCACGTTATGTTCACGTGCGCTGCTTGAGCTATTTGTGCTATTAGAGGGGGTATGCTGCAGGATAGCGTGGTCACCATAAGCTACTCGTCCGAATAAAGCCTATAACGAGGATTTAATAGGCAGAGTGATGGGGCTATCTCTATAAATTGTAAGGAACTAACTGTGTAAACAAGATTAAAGCGCATGGCTCTCAATGAGTGATTTTAAAGCAGTAACGTGATGTGCTTGGTCATTTAGGGCAGCAATGTAGTGATATTGTTCACCACCATGCTCCATAAATACTTCACGGTAGGTTTCATCAATCTCTTCAATAGTCTCAAGACAGTCTGCAGCAAAGCCTGGTGAGATAATATCTAGACGTTTTATGCCCTCTTTTGCAAGCTCTTCGATAGTTGTTTCACAGCTGGGTTCAAGCCACTTGCCAGGACCAAAGCGCGATTGAAAGACCATGATGATAGAGTCATCATGAAGGCGCTCACGTAGAAGTCGTGTAGTTTTAGAACAGAAACAATAGTAGGGATCGCCACGCTTAAAATAGCGATCAGGAATACCGTGGTATGATATGACTAAGCGTTCACCTTTATCATGATTTTTCCAATGATCTTCTAGAGATTGAGCTAGTGCTTCTATATAAAGAGGATAGTCCGCATAATGGTTGATAAAGTTCAAACTTGGAATATAGGATTGTTTTTGGTAAAAACGACTGACTTCATCAAAAATGGAAGCGGTTGTAGTGGCTGAATATTGGGGGAATAGAGGCAAAATAATCAATTTCTGATAGTGGTTTTTGCTTATGTCTGTCAGCACTTCTTTTAGCTGCGGATCTCCATAGCGCATGGCTAATTTCACATCAAAGTGTTCGCCTAACTGATCTTGTAATGCGTTGACTAGACGTTTGCTATGCACCATCAGTGGTGAGCCTTCTTCATGCCATACCTTTTGATATTGTTTAGCAACCCTTCCTGGTCTAACAGTAAGAATGATAAGATTTAAAATCCACCACCAAATAAACTTAGGAGTATCAACAACGCGCTGATCAGAGAGAAAGTCTTTTAAAAATCGTCTAACACCCAAAAAGGTGGCTTGGCTTGGTGTGCCTAAGTTAACACACACAACGGCTGTTTTTTTAGGAATGCTAGGGTGAGTCATGGTCGCCTTCATTATAGATAGAGTTCAATGCCGTATGAAGATTGGCATGCTCAAAAATAAATTTATTTTCCAGTAAGAGACTTGGTTTGACATGTGTTCCTCTAAGAAGAAGATCTTGGCCCATTTGGCCGTAAATGAGCCGTATCATGCAGCCAGGAGTGGGCCAAAAGCTGGGGCGAGAAATTGCTAAACCTAATGCCTTGGCTAGTTCTTTTTGGTTGTTTTGTTGAGGAGCAACAAGATTGACAGGCCCATCAATAGCATTATGTTGGTAAATAAAATCTATGGCTCTAATAACATCATGTAAACTAATCCACGGGAATGCTTGATCTCCACTGCCTACTGGCCCTCCTAGTCCTAGCTTGAAGAAAGGTAGCATTTTGTTAAGAGCACCACCTTTGCCTAAGACAACACCAAAGCGAAGTTTGACTACCCGTACTCCATTATCAATTGCAGGTTGGCAGGCTTGTTCCCAAGATTTTGCAATGCCATCAAGGATACCAATTTTATCTGTCATTTTAATAGGCGTATTTTCGTCTGCCTGTTCATGTTCTTCAACGGCATGGTCATAAATACCTATAGCGCTTGCATTAAACCAAACGGGGGATTGCTGTCCTAATTCAGCACATAGTTTTGCTAGGTACTCAGTAATTTCAATACGACTTTCAGTGATCTCAGCAAGTCGTGAATCAGTCCAGCGTTGGTCTCCAATATTTGCACCAGTGAGGTTGATTAAAAGATGTACTCCACTTAAACAATCGAGCATCTTGGGACCAGCAACTTCCCATGAGAGAGCATTGACTTGATCTCCAAAACATTGCTGAATTTTTGCTTCTGATCGTCCTAGTATACTTACTTGATGCTTTTGTTGTATAAAATGTTTGGTCAGTGCTTGACCAATAAATCCAGTGCCTCCTGCAATTAAGATATGCATCCTTTGTCCTTAGCTTGTCGGTAATAACAAATCAAAAAAGGTAGCGATTCCTGTCACTACTGCAAGAGATAGGCCGTAAAGGATGATAAACCAGCGTCCTTTGCTGAATGTAAGCGAGTAGCCTATCAAGACACAGCTTGTGGTAGAAAAGATGACGGGAAGTTGGCTATAGTTTATCAATGGGTAAAACAGACCAAAGGTTACCAGGCTTGCAAATGCGGTGAATAAAATAATAACCATGCGTGCTGAAATAGCGTTAAGAGCAAACCCTAATGCAAGACCTATAATTAATGAAGCATACTTTGCTTCAATGATATCAGCCCAGAAGAGCCCGAGTCCTAGTACTAACAGTAAGGTAGCTAGTGAATAATAGTTAATGATGGTGTGTTTTTTCCAAACTTCAAACATAATACTTCAATCTCAGTCATTAATGATAAAAAGCATCCTTACTGACTTTTCCTCTAAAAATATAGTAGCCATAGGCTGTGTAGGCTGACAACATTGGTACACAAATCATAGCCCCAACGAGTACAAATTTCAATGATACGGCATCAGATCCTGCCTGAGCTATTGTATATTGATTAGGCACCATGTATGGCCACACGGAATAGAAAAAACCGGCAAAAGATAACAAGAATACACTAATAACACAGCTAAAAGGGAGTGCTTCGTGACGATGATTATTAAGAGAATGCCAGGCTGTTATAATCGCAGCAAAAGATAGTATTGGTAGAGGTGAGAGATAAAGAATTTCAGGGTAGTGCAGCCAACGTTCGGCATAATAGCTACCAGAAAGAGGGGTCCAGATAGAGACGACTGTCATCATAAACAAAAGTGCCCACAGTAGGTGGCTACTTGTTTTTTTCATGATGTGCTGGATTTCTCCACCTGTTTTAAGAACACACCAGGTCGAGCCTAAGAGCGCATAGCCTGTGACAACTCCAACACCTGCAAATAGACTAAAAGGTGTGAACCAGTCATGCGCGCTAATGGGCCCTGGTGTTGCCATACCGTAGACAAACGTACCAAGTATGACTCCTTGGCAGAAAGCAGCAATAGTTGAGCTAATGCCAAAAACAAAACTCCAGAGAATTTTGGATTTGTCGGCCTTAAAACGAAACTCAAATGCCACGCCCCGGAAGACGAGAGCAATACTCATTGTCATGATAGGGATATAAAAAATAGGCAACAGTGTGGAGAATACAATAGGAAAGCAGCCATAGAGAAGTGCGCCCCCTAAAACAAGCCATGTTTGGTTTCCGTCCCAAACTGGAGCGATGGTGTTCATCATGACATCACGGTGATGGGTATTATTAACCCAGGGGAATAAGATGCCTACGCCTAGATCAAAGCCATCAAGTAATACATACATCATGATGACAAAACCCAGAAGAAAACAGGCTAAATAAGGTAGCATTGCTTCGGTCATGGTAGGTGTTTTTCCTCGTCGTCCTTGTGTTGATAGGTCTCGTTGCTCAGGGCATGATCCATATACCCTAGAGTTGGTGGTACATCTTTAAAGGCAACAGGCCCTTTACGAATAAGTTTTGTTAGGTAAATAAAGTAGGCGACAGTTACCAAGGTGTAAACAATGACAAACGCAGTAAGAGAGTGTTGAACAACTGCTGGATCTACAGCAGAGAGAGTGTCCTTTGTTTTTACCCAGCCATAAACTGTCCAAGGTTGTCTTCCTACTTCTGCAGTGACCCACCCAGTGACCGTCGCAACGAACCCAAGCGGCGCTGCTAGAATCAGTGCCCGCAGAAACATTGGGTTGCTACTGTAGGTTTTTCTTCTCGCTTTGATAAAACCTGCGTATGCTACTACCCCTAGGAAAAAGAAGCCGATGCCTACCATAATACGGAAGGTGAAAAATACAGGGGCAACAGGCGGCCAAAGGCTCTTGTCTGCACTGTCAAGGCCCACTAGTTCCCCATCAAAGTCATGCACATTAATAAAACTGGCTAGCTTTGGAATGCTGATCTCGTAGTGAGTTGTTGCATTCTCTTGGTCTGGAATTCCGAAAAGAACTAATGGCGCACCTTTCTGTGTGTTCCAATTGGCTTCCATAGCGGCTGTTTTAAGAGGTTGGTGGTGTAATACATTGAGGCCTACAATGTCGCCCATGATGATTTGTCCAGGCACTGTAAAAGCTGCGGTAACCATAAGAATACGCAGTGTCTTTTTTGCCATCGGGACATGTTTTTTCTTGAGTAGGTAAAACGCACTGACGCCAGAAATGACGAATGTGGTAGTTACGAATGAGGCAAGCATCATGTGGCCAAAGCGTGCAAAAGTTGAAGGATTCAAGATGACTTCAAGCCAGCTCGTGACATGGTAGATTCCGTCTTCGCCAAGGTAGGCCCCTTGAGGTGTCTGCATCCAAGAGTTGGCTGACATGATCCAAAAAGCTGATATCATAGTGCCTGTTGCTACCAAGCAGGTAGCAAGAAAGTGTAGCTTGTGACCAACTCGATGCCAGCCAAACAGCATAATGCCTAAAAACCCTGATTCTAAAAAGAATGCGGTAAGTACTTCATAGCTAAATAAGGGGCCTAATACTGGCCCAACTAAACGTGAGAAGCCTGCGAAGTTTGTACCAATTTCATAGTGAAGTACAACGCCAGACACAACGCCCATACCAAAGGTCAGTGCGAATATCTTACCCCAGAAGCGGCATATTTTGTAATAAACGCGTAAGCCTGTTTTTAGCCAAAGACCTTCCATGACAGCAAGAAAAAGCCCTAGCCCAATGTTAAGCGTTGGAAAGACAATATGAAAACCCATAGTAAATGCAAATTGAATTCTTGAGAGGATCTCAGTTGCATAGTCTGGGCTCATAAATTGTACTCCTATGGCTTTATTCTATTTATTTTACCAGGATTAGCTTCTTAGATCAAATGATCTTGTTATTTTTTATCTGCTTGTTTTTAAGTGTTTTTATTGGCTTCATTGTGAAGAATGGCTCCTCTTCTTAGAGAGACAAAACTTTTCGGATCATTTTTGAGCGTGCTTGTTGTATGCTCGAGATTGAGTGTTGTCAGATTGTTTGGTTTACTCTGGTGTTTGTTCTTCCACGGAATAGAAAAGTGCTGGTAGAGTTTTTTAAGTACCTGATGGCTTGCTCTCCACTTTGATTGATAGGAGTAGCCAGCGATATGTGGCGTTGCGATGAATGATTGCTGGAGAAGAGCTGGATTAAGCAATGGCTCATTGTGCCAGACATCAAGACATAGCTTCAAGCGGTTAGCGTGATGGAGTAAGGCTTTTTCGTCACCTACAGATCCTCTACTTGCTTGTATAATCACAGTATTGTCTGCTTGTTGACTAAGTAAATCCTCATTAACCAGTGCATAAGTACCGTATTTTGGGTGGCTATGAAGATTAGGGTGAATGCAAAGATAGTCAAGTGATTGTAAGTCATGAAGTGTACTTTGTTGTTCAGTATGAGTTGAAACAAAGGGGTCGACAATGACACATTGATATTCTTGTGACTCAAAGAATGAGGCAACTCTTTGGCCCACATGTCCAAATCCAATGATGCCAACTCTATTATAACTCTTTTGAGTATGAGTAGAGTCTACACAGTGGGCAACATAGTTGGCCACTGCAGGGGCATTACATCCTGGCGCATAAGCAAAGGCGATAGGGTTGTTTTGAAGGAGTGATAGATCAACATGGTCTATACCAGCCGTTGCAGAGCCAATAAAGCGTACTTTAGGGAATCGTGCAAGCAGTTGGTGGTTAACGATTTGCTCAGTGCGAATGAGCAATGCAGTGGCTTGTTGGCATGATGCCTCGTCTTCAAGATCAAGGACTTGAGCTTGAATAGTATCAGCTCTCAACCAATCAAGAGCATGGGGGATGTCTTTTTCAACTAAAACATAAGCTTGCATAGTACTTGATCGGGTGATTACAGCGTCTTGATTATAACAATTTACCGTTACGCCTGCTAGTATTTGTCGAGAGTCAAGAAAACAGCATTGAATTTTAGAGGGGATGGCTTATCATGTTGGCAAGGAGAAGCTTCTATGTTGATTACATCAAAACAAAATTTCATCACCACCATTCGTATTGCCGCACCTTTAGCGGTTGCAGCAGTTGCAACCATGGGGCTAGAAGTTGTGGATACAGTCATGATGGGTTGGTTAGGGCGTGAGCAACTAGCCGGAGGCGCTGTTGTCAATGCGATTTATCTTTTTTTGGCGGCGACGATGGCTGGGATGATGACTTCTGTGGGAGTAAGTGTAGCTAATGCAGTAGGGGCTGGGGACAGCAATCGTATTAAAACGATTGTAGATCAAGGTATACTCTTTGTGATAATGGTTTCTATCCCTATAGTGACTCTCCTTTGGCATGCTGATGATGTTGCGCGCTTTTTTGGACAGCCTGAATCTGTTTTAGTGTATGTAAGGGATTATGCTCGTTATTTTGCGTTTGGCATGCCTTCAGTGCTCTTGTTTTTTGTCTCTAGAGAAACTTTAGCTGGTATTGCAAAGCCTCGATTCATCATGATTGTTTCGTTACTTGCTATTCCTCTCAACTTTTTGGGCAATTATTGTTTGATGTATGGCAAGTATGGTTTCCCAGAAATGGGCGTTGCGGGCATTGGGTTATCAACTAATTTAGTCGGTTGGTTGATGTTTTTTACGCTTGTTTTTGTGATTAAAGGGCAGTCTATCCTTAAAGGTACTGGTGTCTATAGTCTAGCAATACGATTTAACAAAGATGAGTTCCTACGTTTGTTGAAACTCGGGGGGCCTGCTTCTTTCTCGTTTGGTTTTGAGAGTAGCTTGTTTTCAATTACTGCTTTGATGATGGGGGCTTTTGGTGAGATTGCATTAGCAGGTCACCAGATTGCAATTATGTCAGCGTCAACTGTCTTTATGATTCCTTATGGTGTTTCCCAGGCGACTGCGGTGCGTGTAGGTCAGGGGTTTGGTGCAGAAAATTTATCAGAGGTTTATCGTGCTACAGCTGCAGGTATGATTTGTGGTTTGATTTTAGCTGCCATCAGTTCTTTGGCTTTTTGGTGTGTGCCAGGTATTTTTGTGGATGTTTTCCTTGATCTCAATGATGCTGACAACCAGGCAGTGTATGATCTGGCTGTGGCTTATCTAGCAATAGCAGCACTATTTCAGCTTGTGGACTCTGTTCAAGTTATTTTTGCTGGCGCTTTACGAGGTATGCGGGATACTTTCTACCCTATGCTGAATTGTTTGTTTTCTTATAGTGTGACTGGTTTAGGCGCGGGAGCTTTGATGGCGTTTTATTTTGGCCTAGAAGGGCGGGGTCTATGGTTTGGTCTTGCTCTCGGGCTAGGTGTTTCAGCTATATTAATGGGTATTCGTTATCGCATCGTGACGTCTAAACTAAGACAGACTTTTAGTGTGGATACGTTAGGGGATCTGGCTAATTCTTCTTGATCGGGGTATGCTAAAATAACACGGATGAAAAGCCCTTCGAGGCGTAATTATGGAAATTGTCATTTTAGGTGCTGGCCAAGTGGGCGCAACACTTGCAGAAAGTTTGACAAAAGAAGGTCATGATGTTGCAGTGGTTGATCTAAATGAAGCACTACTCGCTGAGTTACAACAACGTTTGGATATTAAAACGATAGTTGGATTTGCAAGTCATCCTGCCATTTTGCGTGCAGCTGGTATCGAAAATGCTCAATTACTTGTTGCTGTAACGGATCATGATGAAGTCAATATGGTGGCTTGCCAAGTCGCACACTCTTTGTTTGCAACTCCCATGAAAATAGCACGAATCCGTTCACCTCATTATTTTGTCGACAGCCATTTATTTGGTCAAAAAGACTTACCTATTGACGAGTTTATTAATCCAGAGCAGTTAGTGACTGCCCATATTGCAAGTTTGATTCATTTGCCGGGGACACTGCAGGTTTTTGATTTTTGTGGTGGTGCGGTCAAGTTTATAGCCGTAAAACCCTATTATGGTGGGCAGTATGTGGGACAGTCTGTCCAAGTGATCGAGCAAGCCTATCCTTGCGTGAAAATTATGGCCTTATTTCGTGGGGGTGAGTTTATTCATCTTAGGCGGTCAACGCATATTGAAGTAGGTGATGAGCTCTTTGTGGTGGCTCCAACGCAGTCAGTTGAAACATTGATGCGAGCGTTTAGGCGTATTGATCGTCCTTTTAATCATATTATGATCGCAGGTGGTGGTAACATCGGCTATCGGTTAGCTGCGCAACTTGAAAATCAGTACCAGACGAAATTGATTGATCACAATACAGAGCGTTGTTTAACCATTACTAAAAAACTCGAAAATACGACAGTTTTTTGTGGAGATGCATCTGACAAATCGCTGCTGACAAACGAAAATATTGATCACACTGATCTTTTTTGTGCAGTGACCAATGATGATGAGGCAAATATCATGTCAGCGATACAAGCCAAACGTTTAGGAGCCAGACAGGTCTTGGCGCTGGTTAATCGAACCAACTATATTGACATTATCGAAGATGGTGAAATTAATATTATTATCAGCCCTGAGCAAATCACCATTAGCCGTATTTTAGCTTTTATTCGCCAAGGTAACGTGGCAAAAGCGTATGCTTTGCATCGAGGGGAGGTTGAGCTGATGGAGGTGTTTGTGAGTGATGCTGCAGGGCCTAATGTTCTTGATGTTCCCTTGTCACAATTACCATTGCCTGCTTCTGTCATTGTTGGGGCACTAGTGCGCAAAGGCGAGGTTGTCTCATTGGGTGATGATTTGCCATTAGCACCGGAAGATCATTTGGTCTTGTTTGTGCCAGAGAAATCATTGGTATCAAAAATTGAATCTCTATTCGGAGGAAGCTAGCTCTCATGAGATTTTTATCTGTGTGTCATCTTATTGCTATTTTATTGATGCTTTTTAGTTTAACAATGTTGCCTCCCCTTTGTGTCGATTATTATTATCAAGAATCTTTATCGGGAGTCTATTGGTTTGCATTTTTTGTGTCTTTACTGTCTGGTTTAATCCTTTGGTTACTGACTCGTCACCGTGCTGGCGAACTAAAAACACGAGATGGTTTTCTGGTCGTAGTTTTGTTTTGGATGATTCTTTCACTTTATGGCATGATCCCCTTTGTTATTGGCGAGGCTCCTCCTCTGAATTTTTTGGATGGGCTTTTTGAGTCAGTCTCCGGCTGGACAACAACAGGGGCAACCATGGTCTCAGGTATTGAGTTTTTCCCTCATAGTCTCCAGTATTATCGACAACAGTTACAATTCTTGGGGGGTATGGGGATAATTGTTTTAGCTGTTGCTGTCTTACCCATGCTTGGGGTAGGGGGAATGCAACTGTATCAGGCAGAAATGCCTGGTCCGATAAAAGATCATAAGTTAACGCCAAGGATTGCTGAAACGGCAAAGGTATTATGGGTGATATATTGCGGTTTAACTTTGGTGTGTTTTTTGCTTTATCATTTTGAAGGTTTGTCTTGGTTTAATGCTATTGGAGAAGCTTTTAGTACCGTTGCAACCGGTGGTTTTTCGATGCATGATTCAAGTTTTTCTTACTACCAAAGTCCAGGTGTTCATGCCACAGCAATGCTGTTTATGGTTTTAAGCAGCTTGAATTATAGTTTGCACTATTTGGTCTTTCGAAAAGGTTCTTGGGGTGCTTATCTTCATGATATTGAAGCCAGGCGGTTTTTATGTAAGGTTTTGGGGGCATGTGTGCTTGTTTCTTTTGGGTTATGGTTTCATGAGCACTATGAGCATGGCTGGGAGACCTTCCAATATGCTGCTTTTCAAACGATATCCATTATGACTACCACAGGTTTAACGACTGATAATTATCATGAGTGGCCTAAAGTATTGAGTCTGTTATTAATGTTTTTAGGGGTTGTTGGTGGTTGTGCTGCCTCAACTTGTGGAGGAATTAAAACTATACGTTTACTTATTTTAAGACGTCAAGGCTCCATAGCGCTTAGAAAAATGATTCATCCTCATGGGGTTTTCTCGATGCGACTGGGTGACAAACCTATCACAGAAGAAGTGGCAAGTTCGGTGAGCGCTTTTATTTATGTCTTTGTGACTTTATTCATCCTCCTGCAGCTTACATTGATGGCTTTGGGGTTAAGTTATAAAACGGCATTTGGGTGCTTAGTGGCAACACTTGCTAACGTTGGCGTAGGGGTAGGAGATATTTTGCCTAACTTTGCGCATTTGAGTAATCCATGTAAAATGGTACTCATTGTGGCAATGCTAGCAGGTCGTTTAGAAATCTTTACGTTGTTGGTTTTGTTTGTTCCAAATTACTGGCGAAAATAATGACAAAAAAACAACTTCTATTGATTGATGGGTCCTCTTACCTTTTTAGAGCTTTTCATGCTCTTCCCCCGTTGACAGGGCCTAGAGGCGAGCCTACCGGGGCGATTTATGGTGTGATCAATATGTTGAAGAAATTACGTATGGATTACCCTACGCCACATATCGCAGTCATTTTTGATCCCAAGGGAAGAACCAGTCGCTACGATATTTTTCCTGACTATAAAGCTAATCGAGGAGAGGCCCCAGAGGAGTTAGTGGCGCAAATTAAGCCATTGCATGCAGTGATCGCCGCTATGGGGCTACCTGTATACATTCAGCCAGGTATTGAAGCGGATGATGTGATGGCAACTTTAGCAACACAGGCGGTAAAAGAGGGGTATCAAGTGGTCATCTCAACAGGTGATAAAGATATGGCGCAACTCGTATCACCCGATATTACCTTAGTGAATACGATGAGTGGGACAAGCTTTGATCAGGCAGGTGTTGTTGCTAAGTTTGGTGTTAAGCCAGAGCAAATAAGAGATTATTTGGCTTTAATTGGTGATAGTTCCGATAATATACCTGGGGTGCCCAAGGTTGGTCCTAAGACTGCAGTCAAATGGCTAGAGGCTTATGGTGATATTGAAAACTTGCTAACTCATGCCGATGCCATCAAGGGAAAAGTGGGTGAAAATCTCCGTCAGTCTTTAGAGGTGCTCAAGTTGTCTCAAGAGCTAGTTACTTTGGATTGTAATGTCGATATGCCTTTTTCTGTGCAAGATTGTCATGAGCAAGCCATTAATCCACAGGAGCTATATGACTGGTTTCAGCGCTTTGGTTTTAAGCAGTGGCTACACGCACTAGAACCCAAAAAAGAGGAAACTAAATCTGAGCTTAACTACCAAGTTGTGACGGAGGAAAAGGATTGGGCTCAGTGGCTGCAACGCCTGCAGCAGGCGAAAGTAATTGCTTTTGACACAGAAACCACAGGCCTTGATGCGCATCAAGCTAGGCTACTTGGTTTTTCTCTAGCTTTAGAGCCTAATGAGGCGATCTATGTTCCCTTTGAGCATGATGACATGGGGGGATTGACGCCTTTAAATAAGGCGCAGGTTTTAGGTGATCTTGCCACAGTCTTTCAGCGACAAGAACTCTGTTTGGTGGGGCAAAATTTAAAATATGATCTAACTATTTTATATCATGAGGGCATTGAAGTTGGTTGCTCGTTCTTTGATACGATGTTAGCTTCGTATTGTCTTGATAGTACTCAGCAACACAATATGGATGCCATGGCCATGCAGCATCTGGGGCTTTCTACCATATCCTTCACTGATATTGCCGGCAAGGGTGTGAATCAGCTCACTTTTAATCAGGTTGAGTTTGACAAAGCATGGCGCTATGCAGCTGAAGACGCTGATATTACTTTAAAGCTTTACCATCATTTTTCAAACTTACTTAAAGATCAGCCAGAAGCTTTGCAAGTGCTGACAACGATTGATACGCCAACGATGCGTGTAGTCACTGCCATGGAGGCAAATGGTGTCCTTGTGGATGAATCCTTGTTACATCAGCAGAGCGAATTATTAACCCAAGAAATTACTTCACTTGAGCAAGAAGCATTTGCTCAGTCAGGTTTGCAGTTTAATATGAGCTCGCCTAAGCAGCTACGCGAGGTGCTTTATGATCAGCTACAGTTAGACCCCCCTAAAAAAACAGCAAAAGGTGAGCCTTCGACAGATGAAGAGTCTTTGCAAACGCTTGCCAAAAAGCATCCCTTGCCCAAGATTATTTTGCGCTATCGTAGCTTAAGTAAGCTAAAATCAACCTACTTAGACAAGTTGCCAGAACAAATTAATCCCAAGACAGGCAGAATTCACACTTCGTATAATCAAGCAGTGACAAGTACGGGACGTTTTTCTTCTACAAATCCTAACCTACAAAATATTCCCATTCGTACTGCTGAGGGGCGTAGAATCAGGGAGGCATTTATTGCATCACCAGGTTCTGTTATTATGGCGGCAGATTATTCCCAAGTTGAACTTCGTATCATGGCGCATCTATCCGAAGATAAGCGCTTAGTTGAAGCATTTACTCATGGCGAAGATATTCATGCGGCAACTGCTTCAGAAATTTTTGCAAAGCGAGTTCCTGAGGTGACGCCAGAGCAAAGACGATTTGCAAAAGCGATTAATTTTGGTTTGATTTACGGTATGTCTGCCTTTGGTTTGGCGCGAGAGTTAGCTATTTCTCGCCAGGAAGCTAGTCTTTATATAGATAGGTATTTTAAACAATACCCCCGAGTAAAAGCGTTTATGGAATCAACGCGAGAGGAGGCCGCGAAGCAGGGGTATGTTGAAACTATTTGTGGTCGAAGGCTTCTAATTCCTGAGATTCATTCTCGTCAGCCTGTACGAAGAAAAGCGGCGGAACGTGCTGCAATCAATGCGCCCATGCAGGGCAGTGCTGCAGATATTATAAAAAAAGCCATGCTTCTTGTTGCCCCACATTGTAATGAGCAGGCAAAGATGATTATGCAAGTGCATGATGAATTGGTCTTTGAAGTAAACAGTACTTACCAAGAAGGTTTTAAAGCAAAGCTTGTGTCCGCGATGCAAGAAGCAGAGGTGCTTAAAGTGCCTCTACTGGTTGATGTTGGTGTTGGGCCGCATTGGGAAGCGGCGCACTAGTCTGATGGAAAAAGTTCGCTAAAAGTTGCTTGCCATGCGTGGTGAGTATCGATTCTGGGTGAAACTGTAGGCCAAATAACTGTTGGTGGCAATCACGAATAGCCATGATGTCTCCTTGTTGAGACTGAGCATCAATCTTCAGTGATAAAGGCAGTGTCGAGGGATCAATCACTAGCGAGTGATAAAGACCAACACTGAGTGGTTTTGGAATGTTGGAGAATAATCCTTGCTGATTATGGTCAAGTTCGATAGCTTCGCCGTGCCTTGGATTAGATGCGCGGATGATTCTTCCTCCTAAAGCTTGTCCAATAGCTTGATGACCTAGGCATATCCCTAAAATAGGGATCTTTCCTTTAAAGCTTTTGATGATTTCCAGGCAAATGCCGGCTTCATCAGGTGAGCAAGGACCAGGTGAAAGAATGATATGGCTAGGCCCCATGATTTGGATATCTTGTATACTAATAGCATCGTTGCGCACGATGTGTGTGTCATGCCCCAGACATCTACAGTAACGAGCTAAGTTATGAACAAATGAATCATAGTTATCAATCACTAGAATCATGTGCAGGACTCAACTAGTTGACAGAAGGATTTTGCTTTAAGGCACGATTCTTCATATTCTTTTTCTGGCTCAGAATGTAATGTAATGGCTCCACCGGCGCCATAGTGCATTGTATGGTGATTGAACTCAATGGTTCGAATGAGAATCGAGCTTTGTAAATAATCATCGCGTCCAATCGCAAATAAACTACCACAATAGTAAGATCTATCTCTCTGTTCGTGATGGGCTAACCATTTCATGGATTCTATTTTCGGGGCTCCTGTGATTGAGCCTCCTGGCATGCTTTGGATGAGCAGATCCCAGGGGGTGAGATTTTTTTTAAGTTGTCCTGTCACTGTAGAGACTAAATGATGAACTTGGCTGAATGTCTCAATTTGGCATAGTTTCTCAACTTGAATGCTATGATCTTCACAGCATAGGGATAGATCGTTGCGCATTAAATCGACAATCATGATGTTCTCAGCTTTGTCTTTGAGACTTTGGCTTAGAGTGGTTTTGTTGCGTTGATCTTGGATGGGGTCTTTGTGCTTAGCAATCGTACCTTTGATAGGTGATGTTCTTACTTGTTGTTGATGGCAGTGGATAAACTGTTCAGGAGAAATGGAGGCTAGTGCCAGTGCAGATGTGCACTGCATGAAGGCAGAAAAAGGTGCTGGGTTGGTTTGTCTCCACTTCATATAGGTTTCAAAGGGCGAACCTTTTAAAAGTTGAGCGGTAAAGTTTTGTGTCAAATTGGCTTGAAAAAAGTCACCTTGTAAAATAGCCTCTTGGCAGGCACGAACCTTTTTTTGGTATGCGTTTGCTGTGTGTGTTTGTTGCCAGGGGGAAAATTCTAGCTCTTCTACTTTGTTAATTTGAGAGGAGGCTATGGCCTTTTGGTAAATTTTGAGTGTTTGTTCTGCTTGATAACGACGTTCTTGATCGGGATGATGAGCATCCTGAATGATCAGCCAGCCACACTGTTTTTGATGATCATAACTGATAATGTTTGGATAATAGCCTAGCCAGCAAGGAGTGTGTTTGTTGTGTCTCGTAGGGATGTGCTGCTGCAAGCCAAAGTCATAGCTAAGAGCCCCAATAAAGCCCCCTTGGAAAGGAGGGAGATTGGCTTGTGTTTGACTATGCTCTTGTTGCCAAAAATTTTTTGCTTCATCAAGATTGGCATCGTTGTGCCAAGTTTTAATGGGTTGAATGGCTAAAGTTGAATAGCGAGATTGGGTATGATTGGGGTCGTTACTGTCCAGCCAGACAAATCCAGGATACGTACTAAGCACACGTGCACACTGGATAAGGTCGAGTGAGGCAGGGGTTTTGATTAACATTAAGAAATTCGGCAGAAAGAATTTTTATTTTCAACTTTAGTTTCTTTATCTTGATTTTTATTCGGTTTTGTGGGAGTGGATGTGTGTATAGGCTTTGTTTGTCTAAAAGGGTTTGGTGAAGATGGGGCTCTTTTTGTGTCATCGTAAATTATCGAAAAATCTGGCAGGGAATCATCAGTTTCAGGATGATTGCGACTAACAAGCCAATGTCCAGCCATGAAAAGTACAATCCCTGTGAGTGCTATGACATTAGCATGAAAGCACATCCAGGCAGTAGCTGCGAGTTTTATAAGGTTGCCAGTACCATGTTGATTTTCTGAGAGTTGTTGGGTGGCCCCAGTGTCATATGAAAAGAGTTTTTCGCTTGTCTTCCAAGCAACACAAGCTGACACGAAAGCTAGAGCACAGCAAACTAAAAAAGCTACCCCCGTTGATGATGCTCCAAAGAAAAGAAGAATACCACAAGTCATCGCTAGAGCTAGAGACGTATATGAGCTTGTGTGGTATACTTTGTTGATATTGGTTTGTTTCATAGCTTAGATCCCCCGAGTATCTATACTGGGTTAGGTTAGTAGAACTCGATAGTCCTGTCAAATAGCCTGACTATGATTTAATGCCCAGATAGGCATCTTCTAGTCATCTTCATTGCCATATGGTAAAGAAAGTTCTTGAGTTTCTATGCTTTTTTGTGTCTATAATAAATTGTGGCGTTTATATTGATACTCAAGGAGGAGTTGTTATGGAAAATGCGCAACCACTTACTTTATCCAATGAATCCGTACTTAAAAATAAGCTTAGTTCCAGTAGCCAGAATTATTTGCAAGGCAAGTCACCATGGTACAGAAGCTTTGCTGACTGGTTTATTCTATCTGTATTTCCATATGCATCTGAATATTATCAAAAAGCTTATTTAAGACAAGAAAAGCTTAAGATTGCGGAGGATGTTGTAGCCACATTGACTAATCGAAACGATGATTCTGCTCTTGCTTTGTCTCAATGGATTAATGAGACTATTGTGACTAGAATTACAGGCGTTTTTTATCGATGTCTTAGCTGGCATAAATCTTATAAGGCCACTTTGAATAAGGGAGAAGCCTTTTTGTCTCAGGATGATTTTAATAAATTGCCGGTAGTAGAAAGCTCTACTTTTCTTGATTCTATTTTGAAGCCCATGGTTGCATATGTTGATTCAAATTCTCAGCCCTGTCATTATTTTTATGAAAAAGTTAAAGCACTTCATCAGAAAGGGCAAGATGGTCGTTCTACCACTTTACCGGAATTACCAACTTCCTCAGCTTAGATTAAAGGATTTAGTATGGCTCTAGCGCATCATGGTTCTCCCAGTAGCTCATTTAAGGTCCGCCGAAAGCAGGCCATGTCTTCGATCCTGACTTCTAAAGAGAATCATTTTCAGCAGATTAAAGGGTGTTATTTAGGGTTTTATGACTGGCTGAGTTATCAATGGTCTGAGGTCAAAGCTTATTTTGGTTTTACGCTAAGTCGTGACAAGCGTCGCTTTTTAGATGGCTTTGATCCTTCTCGTGGAGAAGTTACATTTTACCAAGGTTATGCTGATGTTTTTTCTAAGCAGTCAGGGTCAGACAAACTATTAGAAGCTTACGCTTCAAGTCCAGATGAGACTATTTTTTTAAAGCTTGTTTCTTGGGTAAAGTCAAAGGGGGGGCGTTTGCATCAGACTTTCTACCACTGTTGTGGGTATAAAGTCGATGATGAAAGGTTAGTAAATGCTATGTTAAGAACAAGGGAGCTACCACGTCCCGGTGGAGCTGGAGTCTATTCAGGTATATTAAAATCTTCTAGGTTCCATAATGGCCAAGGTGCGGCTGCCTCTGGGCGTGGCGTTAGGTTTTCAAACAATTAATGTATGCTTTGGCCAAGCTGTGTAGAGTTGGCATAGGGTCTATGGCTATAAGAAAAAGCTTTGAGTAGATGGCGTTGGTCAATGGTGGTTTTGTGATCTAAAAGTGCAACAGTTCTTGCTACACGGAGTAGTTTAAATTGCTTTCTTGATGACAGGTGGTGTGTTTTCGCGAACGTCTCAATGAGACTTTTAGCTTTTGGTGAACAGGAGTGATGTAGCTTGTTTAAGCTTAGTGTCTTTGGATGGTTGCTTCGAATAGAATGAATGTTTTCAAGGTCAAGTGGCTTGTCATGTTCCAAATGGTTTGCTGCTTTTAAATTGATACAGATATCTATTCTATCTAAAATAGGTCCAGACAACTTTCTTTGATAGCGATGGATTTGGTGAGGTGTACAGCTACAGTGGTGGTCAATACTGCCATAATAACCGCAAGGGCATGGATTCATGGTTGCAATCAGTTGAAATTGGGCAGGAAAAGTCACATAGTGTCTTGATCTTGCAATATGGACAGCGCCTTGCTCCATGGGTTCTCGTAGTGATTCGATGGTTTTTAGTGAGAATTCAGGTAGTTCATCAAGAAGCAAAACGCCGTGGTGAGCAAGTGAGATGGCGCCTGGTGTTGGAGGGTTTCCTCCACCTAAAAGTGCGATGTGAGATGAGCTATGGTGAGGAGATTGCATGGTGGCTTGGTGCCAATGATTTGGGGCACAGCTAAAATTTTGTTTTTTAGGGAGTGCTGCATGAAGCATCATTTTTTCAAGCGCTTGATCTTCAGATAAAGGGGGGAGTAAATCAATTAATCTTTTTGCAAGAAGAGTTTTGCCAATGCCAGGAGGTCCCGATAATAAAACGGAATGCTTGCCTGCTGCGGCCAGTGTTAGGGCAAATTTGGCTTGTGATTGTCCTAGTATATCTTTGAAAGGGTTGGCGTTATTTTTGGCTTGGACAGCGTGTGTAGTAACAATAGGCTCGTAGTTAAGTGGCGAATTTTGATTGAGGAGGGCGGCTAATTCTTGAAGGGTACTGACAGCAATAAGTTTAGGGTGCTGAACAAGGCTTATATCTTTCAGGTTGTCGCGAGGAATAATCAATTGTGTTCCTGCTTTTTTGCTTTGCATGGCTTGAATAATCGCTCTTTCAACAGAACGAATGGCTCCTGATAAGGCAAGTTCACCCATAAATTCTAAGGTATCATTTAAATGATGCGTGCTTATCTGCCTTGATGCTGCTAGTACAGCAATCGCCATAGCTAAATCTAAGCGGCTGCCTTGTTTTGGTAGATCAGCTGGTGCGAGATTGAGTGTGAATTTATGTGGAGGAAAAACTAATTGGCTATTAATAATAGCGCTGCGAATGCGATCTTTGCTTTCTCTAATAGCGGCTTCGGCAAGACCAATGATGGCAAAGCCCGGCAGCCCGTGAGACAGATGTGCCTCGATGGTGACTTGTGGGGCGTTGATGCCGCTTATCGTGCGCCCATAAGTGATCGCAAGTTGCTGCATGGACTTGTCCTATTGTCGTATTCAGGGGGATGGTTTGTGGCTGATGTTTATGTCTTGAATTGTGCCTCAAGTGCTTCAAGCTTGGCTCGTGTTTTTTGGAGAACAGCGACTTGAGTGTCAAATTCTTCACGAGTCACAAGGTCGAGTTGAGCAAGTTGCTGGCTTAAGATGGTTTTAATTTTGTCTCTTATCGCTTCAGAGCTGCCTGATAAATCGGAAGGAAGGCCATCTAGTAAGCTTTGGATAAGATTATCAAAAGAAGATTTTGTCTCGGTCATGGGGTGTCCTTTTGTGTCAATATTGATGTTTATTGTATGACGCAGAAAGCCTTTGTGCAATGCTGTTTATATGACGGTGTAGTGCGATCTTGTTGTTTTTGGTATGATGTTTGAAGTTTAGTGATGCTCGAGGAGCAAAAGTGAAGAAGCTAATCATCGTGCTTGTATGTATGGGGCTCTTATCATGCCAGCATGCAATTGAGCAGGCGGACCCTCCTGCCTATGAGCTCAGTGCATGGAATATGCAGGGGAAATTTAGTTTTTATCACAAAGAAACGGTGTTGGGTTCATTTGAGTGGGAGAGGCAGCCTAGGCACTACAAAATGTTTTTTCATGGGCCTTTAAGTGTGGGTACGGCGCTTTTAGAGGGAGGGCCTTTAAAAGTTCGTTTTTCTAATGACCGTGGAGAGCAAGCTGAAGGAGATTCTGCGGAGGAACTGCTCGATGTTCACATGGGATGGCATGTTCCTATTGAAGCGCTTCCTTATTGGGTGCAGGGAAAAGTGGTTCCTCGTGAAAAAGCAGTGGTTACTCGTGATGAATATGGTCGTTTGGCGGTGATTGAGCAGTTAGGTTGGCGAGTTGAAATTCTAGAGTATCATTTATGGCATGGACTCATGATGCCAAAGCGATTTCTTTTTAAACGCGATGATGTTTGGGGTAAATTAGTGATTAAATCTTGGGGCTGGCCTGAAGTTGCATCCACTTGAGTGGGTTTTATTAGTTTTTTTGACTTTTTTGTTTTTCAGGGGTATATCTTGCTTGACAATGCAGGCCGATCTGGGGACAATATAAGGCCTGAATTGCTGTTGGGGTGTCGCCAAGTGGTAAGGCACGGGGTTTTGATCTCCGCATTCCCAGGTTCGAATCCTGGCACCCCAGCCATTTTTAATCGCTTGTTTGCGAGCTGAGGACAAACCTTTGATTGATGTCAAGTTATTTGCCGGCAACGCTAGTCCTCAACTGGCTCAAAGTGTGAGCGAACATCTTTCTATTCCTCTTGGTAAAATCAATGTGGGTCGCTTTAGTGACGGTGAAGTCATGGTTGAAGTGCAAGAAAATGTTCGTGGGCGCGATGTGTTTATTTTGCAGTCAACATGCCGACCAATCAATGACAGCTTAATGGAGCTTATTGTCATCGCTGATGCCATGCGGCGAGCTTCTGCTGCAAGTATTACTGCAGTTGTTCCTTATTTTGGCTATGCAAGGCAAGATAGGCGTGTGCGTTCGGCCCGAGTGCCTATTACAGCTAAAGTGGTTGCTGATATGATGGCATCAGTAGGTATTAGTCGTCTCATTACCATGGATTTGCATGCTGATCAGATTCAAGGTTTTTTCTATATGCCTGTGGACAATGTTTATGCTTCCCCGGTGATGTTAGATGATATGCAGTCAACAGAAAAGCAGCTTGTGGTGTCTCCGGATGTGGGTGGCGTAGTCAGAGCTAGGGCAATTGCGAAGCGATTAGATGTCGATCTCGCTATCATTGATAAGAGACGCACGCAGGCAAATCAGTCAAAAGTGATGAATGTTATCGGTGATGCAAAAGATCGAAACTGTATTCTTGTGGATGATATGGTCGATACAGCAGGTACGCTTTGCCAGGCGGCTGATGCGCTTAAGGCGCAGGGTGCGCTTAAAGTCCAGGCTTATTGTACGCACCCTGTCTTATCGGGTAATGCGATTAAAACACTAGAGGCTTCAGTGATTGACGAGTTGGTAGTCACAGACACTATTCCTCTGAGCGAGGCAGCCAAGTCTTGTTCAAAAATTCGTGTGTTATCAGTGGGGCGATTGATTGCTGAAACAATTCATCGTGTAAGTCATCGAGAATCGGTCAGCTCTATGTTTGCAGATTCTTGATCTATTGCTTGTTTATGCTAGTATCATAGCAGTTGAAATCTACAAGGCATCTCTTTTGAAAAGAAAAAGAGTTATAGATCATGTGCAATCACTATTTGCCCGAATTAAAGAAAAGCAGGTCTGCACATGGGCTCTCCAGGATCTCATTGATCAATCGTGCGAGCGGCTTAAGCATCAAATGAGTGCGCAAGAGCTGCGCTCTGACTTTTGTGCTGATGCAATGAGGTCTTCCATGCTTGAAGTTGATTCTATGCAAAAGAAAGCTGAAAAACTTCATGCGTTAATTGAATCTGATTATAATGAAATCGCGCAAAATCTATCACTGCTGGCCGAGCAAGAAGGAGAGGAGCGGCTGTCCATAAAAAGAGCAAGGCGTGTTTAGCATGTTGAAAAGCGCATGATCTTTAGTGTTGTTTGCTAGGTTTAAGGATGTTTTGAGCTGGTATTAGAATTTTGCCATAAAAAAATGGACTTTTTTATAAAAATAGCTGTTTTTTTGTGTAAAATTGTGTAAAATTAAATGCTTTTTAAATTGCGTGTTAGGAGTGACCCATGTCAGCACCCACAATCAGTTTGCCTGCACAGGCTAGAGATCAACTAGGCAAAGGTGAGGTCAGACGTATCCGTCGTCATCAAGATCTAATGCCGGCAGTGGTATATGGCGCAGGCAAAGAGTCTGTTTCTATTGCGATAGAGCATCGTCATATTTTGAGAGCTCTCGATAACGAAGCGGTTTATTCCCAGGTACTTGATTTGGTCATTGACGGTAAAAAAGAAAGTGTAGTCCTAAAAGCACTACAGCGTCATCCTTACAAGATTAAAATTCTCCATGCAGATTTCTTGCGCGTTGATGCAAAGCAAGCTTTGCATATGCATATCCCTTTGCACTTCATTAATGAGTCAGAAGCTCCTGGCTCAAAACAAGGTGGTGTGTTTACGCATACCATGGCTGAAGTAGAAGTGAATTGCTTGCCTGCAGATTTGCCTGAATTTATTGAGGTTGATTTGTCAAGCGCTGAGCTTGATAGTTCTATCCATCTATCTGACCTGGCCCTACCAAAAGGGGTTGAGCTTGTTGCCTTGCTGGGTGAAGAGCCAAACAACATGACAGTGGCTAGCATTCACATGCCTAAGGTTGAGGCAGAGCCTGTTGAAGAAGATGCGGTAGAGCCTGCTGGCGAAGAAGAAAATACTGAAGAACCTGAGTCTTCTGAAGATTCTGATGCTGAAGGCTAAGCGCGCATGACAGCTTCTACACCTATCCAGTTAATTGTTGGCTTAGGTAATCCTGGAGATGAACACCAGGCCACTCGCCATAACGTAGGTTTTTGGCTAGTTAAGCGATTTGCCGCATGGCACGGTTTAGAGCTATCTCCCGAAAAGAAGTTCAAAGGTCAGGTGGCAAAACTGCAAGCAGATCAGAGTGTGTGTTGGCTTCTTTGTCCTACAACATTCATGAATCTCAGTGGTGATGCCATTTTAGCACTAAGCAAATTTTATCGCATTCCTCCCGAATCCATTTTAGTGGTATATGATGATCTAGATTTCCCCGCAGGCGTTGCAAAACTCAAGTTTGGCGGTGGCCATGGTGGGCACAATGGTATTAGGCATAGTTTACAAACGCTTTCAGGAAAAGACTTTTGGCGTTTGCGCTTAGGTATTGGACATCCTGGAAACAAGGATTTAGTGCATCGATATGTTTTGAGTAGGCCATCAAAAGGGGATGAGGCTAATATCAATAAAGCTATTGATGATGCTGTGGCTATTTTACCTGCGATGATAGCTGGAGAAACAGAGCTTGCAATGCGTCAACTTCATGAGCGAGAGGGTTAAGATATGGGTTTTAAATGTGGTATTGTGGGCTTGCCTAATGTGGGTAAATCAACACTTTTTCGTGCTTTAACGGCTAAGCCGGTTGAGGCTTCCAATTATCCTTTTTGCACGATTGAGCCTAATGTTGGTGTGGTTTCTGTTCCTGACAAGCGTTTAGATGAGTTGACTCGTTGTGTTAATCCTCAGAAGTGTATTCCTGCAGTGGTTGAGTTTGTTGATATTGCAGGATTAGTGGAAGGCGCAGCCAAGGGTGAGGGCTTGGGTAATCAGTTTTTAGCCAATATTAGAGAAACGCAAGCCATCTTGCATGTGGTGCGCTGTTTTGATGATGGGCAAGTTATTCATGTGTCAGGGTCCGTTGACCCTATTCGAGATGTTGAGGTGATTCATACCGAGCTTGCACTGGCAGATTTAGAGGTTGTTAGCAAATCCATAGAAAAGCATAAAAAGAAAGCAGGATCTGGTGATAAAGAGGCGAAGTTGCTCCTAGCTGTCCTAGAAAAAGCTAGGGATCATCTTGATCAAGGGCTTGCATTAAGAATACTGTCACTGTCAGAAGATGAGCAAGCATTATTGAAAGTATTCTCCTTTCTTACACTTAAACCTATGCTGTATATTGCTAACGTTAATGAAGATGGTTTTTCCGATAATCCTATGCTTGATCGTTTGGGAGAGCAAGCAAAGCATGAAGGCGCCTTGGTGGTGCCTGTTTGTGCTGCTATTGAGTCGGAGCTTGTGACTTTAGAGGCAGAGGAGCGAGCGTTGTTTATGGAGGAAATGGGCTTAAATGAATCTGGTTTAGATCGAGTTATTCATGCAGGGTATGCGTTGCTTGGTTTAGAGACCTATTTTACTGCAGGACCTAAAGAAGTGAGAGCTTGGACTATCCCAAAAGATGCAACTGCACCTCAAGCTGCAGGGGTTATTCACACTGATTTTGAAAAAGGCTTTATTAAAGCAGAAGTTGTTGGCTTTGAAGACTATATTACCTGCGGAAGTGAGCAGGCTGCCAAAGAAGCAGGGAAATGGCGTCAAGAAGGAAAGCAGTATGTTGTACAAGACGGGGATGTCATTCATTTTTTGTTTAATGTCTAGGCTATGAACAGTGATAACTTGACAAATAAGCAAATAAAAGCCAAAATATCGCTTCATTATCTGAAAATGGCTATGTAGCTCAGCTGGTTAGAGCACAGCATTCATAATGCTGGGGTCGGTGGTTCAAGTCCACCCATAGCCACCATTCTCGCTATTTAATCTTTTAGGTTTGACGCTTGTTGAGAAGCGCGTTATTCTATTGATAGGGAAATGAAAACAGAGGATGTTGTTATGGTGATCATTGCAGTCGTTGCAGCCTTAGTAGGTCTTGTATTGTATGGCTTTATCATGTATCAAACCTTGCAGGCAGACCAAGTTAAAACAGTCGATCGTCTCAAGACTATCTTTGCGACTTTACATTTACAGCTTGATGAATTTTTACGTATAAAGACTATTGTGCATCCTGTCATGAAAGAAGAATCTCCTTTATGGAAAGAGTTTGATGCAGCAGAGAAGTCCCTAAGACAAGCACTCAGCCAATATGATCTTGATGATCTAGTTCATGCAGATGCTGAAATGGGGCGCTGTGAATACGATTTAAAAGAGCGAATTGCTTCCTATGAGCAACTGCGTAATAAACCAGAGGTTATTGCACTTATGAAGGAAGTGGAGTCTTTAGACCAGCGCTTGTTAATGCATGTCGATGAATATAATGCAGCTGTTCAGGGCTATAATCAACGCTGTAAGAATTTCCCTTATATGATTGTTCGAAAATTGGTTGGCTTTGAGCCAAAACAACGCTACATGCACGAAGCTGCAACAGTGATGGATCCTCATTTGAGTGCGGTAGTGATTGATTAACAACGGGTGACAAGGATGTTTACACGTGAAACATGGCGCTATGCAGCGCTCACTATGATGTTTTGCCTTTTTGGGTGTGAAGATAAACACACATTGCTCAATTCTCCTTATATAGCAACTAACCAAAGTGTTTGGTATAGTTCTTTTTATGAACCAATCAAAACCTATGATCCGGGAAAAGCCTATACTACTGCAGCCACTCGAGTTACGGGGCAAGTTTATGAGCCGCCACTTCAGTATCATTATCTAAAACGTCCTTTTACCTTAGAGCCATTATTGTTAACACGTATGCCAGAAGTTCGTCATTATGATCGTTGGCATCAATTACTTCCACAAAATGAGCGTCAAGATCGTATTCGTTATACAACGTATACATTGCATTTGAAAGAATCTACTCAATACGCGCCTCATCCAGCCTTTTCTAAAAAAGCGAGTCAGTATCGTTACCATTCCCTTACTAAAAACAATATGGTTTCGATCAAAAGTTTACAGGATTTTCCTGACTGGCAGTCAAGACGAGTACGTGCCGATGATTTAGCTTTTGCAATTAAGCGCATAGCAGATCCAAAAGTCAACTCACCTATCTATGCCTTAATGTCAGAACATATTGTAGGATTGAAAGCACTGCGCAAGTCGCTTCTAGAGCATCCTGCTCAATCCGCACAAGACCTGAACGAACGTGCTCTGACAGGGGTTAAGGTGATTGATGATAATACTCTAGAAATATGGCTGGATGATCAGTACCCTCAATTTATGTATTGGCTAGCCATGCCTTTCTTTGCACCAGTGCCTTGGGAGGCAGAGGCGTTTTATCAGCAAAAAGGGATGAAGGAGAAGCATTTAAGTCTTGATTGGCAGCCGGTTGGTTCGGGGCCTTACTATTTGCTTAAAAATGAACCGAATCGAGCGATTGTACTAGAGAAGAATCCTCTTTTCCATGAAGAGTTTTTTCCCACATGGGATGATGGGAAGGAGCATACTGATGTAAAATATTTACAGGGTAAGCGTTTACCCCTGATTGATCGAATTGTTTATGCTAAAGAGTCAGAAGCTATTCCCCGCTGGGCCAAGTTTCAACAGGGTTATTATGATGCCTCTTCGGTAATTGGAGACAGTTTTGATCAGGCTATTCAGCTAGGGCCTGATGGAGAATTTTTATTAACGCCAGCTTTAGAAACGAAGCGTATTACTTTGCAAGAAAGTGTGGAGCCAGGGTTCTTTTATATGGGGTTTAATTGGTTGGATTCTGTTGTAGGGGGGGAAGCAAACCAAAAGTTACGTCAAGCTATTGCTATTGCGGTCGATTTTGATGAGTATAGACAAGTCTTTTTGAATGGCCGAGGTCAACGAGGATTGGGCCCAATTCCTCCTGGGATTGAGGGTTATCAGGGTTTAGATGAACGTATTAATGACACGGTATACCAAAAACAAGACGGTCGTTGGCAGAGAAAATCATTGTCTGAAGCTAAATTACTTTTGAAGCAGGCTGGATATCCTAATGGCATTGATCCTAAGACGCATAAGCCATTAAGATTATACTATGATGTGGCTATGAGTGGTCCTGCAGCAACCTCCTATTTAGCTTGGCTGCGCAAACAGTTTCAAAAAATTGGTATTGATCTAAATATTCGCAACACAGACTACAATCGCTTTCAGAGTAAAATGCGTCAGGGTAAAGGGCAGCTATTCTCGTGGGGGTGGATGGCAGATTATCCTGACCCAGAAAATTTCTTGTTTTTATTCTATGGGCCAAATGGTAAAGCTAAATTTGATGGAGAGAACGCAAGTAATTATCATAATAAGCGCTATGACCAGTTGTTTCTTGCTATGCGTGATGCTAAGCCTAATTCTCAAGAGCGGGCCAATTTGCTAGCCCTGATGCAGCAACAACTTAATACCGATGTGCCTATGGTTGTGAATTACTATCCGATTAACTTGACCTTATACCACCAGTGGTCAAAAGATGTCGAGCCTATGCCTTTGACAGGTAACTTCATGAAGTATATGTCGCTTAAACCACAGCTAAGATCTACCGCTATTCAGTCATGGAACCAAGCGTCCATGGTGCTGGTGTGGTTCTGTTTGGCTGGCATCGGTGGCCTTGTTGGCATTGTCGCTTGGATTGGCTATCGAAGAAGTCGTCAAGTGAGCGTAGTGCGTTACCATAAGGAGGACCCATAATGGGCGCTTATTTAATAAGGCGATTGATTGCAATGTTTCCTGTATTATTAGGTGTGGCATTGATTACCTTCTTACTGTTTTTTTCTGTCAATACACCTGATGATGTGGCTCGCATGAATTTGGGAGGCAAACACGTTACCCCTGAGGCGGTGACTGTGTGGAAGCAGCAGCATGGTTATGATCTTCCTTTGTGGTTTAATAGCGAACAAGAAGGCCTAGCGAAATATACAGAAACCTTATTGTTTGCGAAAAATAAATCTCTGTTTCTATTTGATTTTGGCGTTTCCAACGATGGCCGTTCGATTTTTCATGCGATTAAGACAAGAATGTGGCCATCTTTAGCCATTGCTTTACCTACCTTAATTCTTGGTTTGTTTGTCCATATTAGTGTTGCGTTATTGATGGTTTATTGTTATCAGGAGCGTTTAGATCGGGTGATGCTAGCTTCTTGTATCGTATTGATGTCGATATCCGGTTTGTTTTTTGTGATTGCCGGTCAGTATTGGCTTGCTAAAATACTAAAGTTAGCCCCTATTTCTGGCTATCAAGACGGTTTTTCCGCTTGGCGATTTATTATTTTACCCGTGATTATTGGTGTGGTTTCGCAGCTTGGATCAAGTGCAAGATGGTATCGAACGTTGCTACTTGAAGAACATCGCAAAGAGTATGTGAAAACTGCTTTTGCTAAAGGTTTATCTCCTCGCGTTGTTTTAGGACGCCATGTTCTGCAAAATGCATTGATTCCTATTATTACAGGTGTTGTTGCTATTTTGCCATTACTTTTCATGGGCAGCTTAATCATGGAGTCTTTCTTTGGCATTCCTGGGTTAGGAAGCTATGTGATTGATGCTATTCGCATGCAAGATTTTGAGATAGTCAGAAGCATGGTGTTCTTGGGCACTTTACTTTATCTAGTTGGCTTATTGATGACTGATTTTGCCTATGTTTGGGCTGATCCACGGATTCGTTTGGAGTAATTATGGTTGTTTTATGGACAGATGTTTTGTTGTGGTTTTTAGCGGCTACATTACTGTTTGTCTTTTTGGGAATGAAACTGTCTGACCAGGCTAAATCTGCTTGGCAGCATGTCTTCCGCTCACCTGTTGCTGTGGTTTCTTTTTGTATTTGCCTTCTCTATTTTGGCATTGCACTACTTGATTCTTTTCATTTTACCCATCATGGCAGCAGAGGCCAAGAGGTGGTGAGCTCACTTGATTGGGTGATTGGTTTCCGAGGAAACGAAACAGAGACGAGTTATTCTGCGCCTTTTGCCACGCATGCCTTTGCTAAGACACAGATTATCACGGATAATCAGAAGCATTGGGGTTATGCTCCTTTGCATGCCATTACAACATCTATTCATGAAGAGGGTCGTTTAGGATTTATTGTCAAACAGTTACTGCAGTCACTTGTTTATACGCTTGGCTTTGCTGCTATGATTTATACTTTGACATGTTTAAGGCATCAATGGCTCTATCGTTTAGGTTGGCAGCAAGCAAAAGATTATTGTTTTAGTAAAGGCTTTTCTCAGCGTATTGCCTTTATCACCGTTATAATTTGTTTTTTTACAGTATTTTTACTAGTTCAGCTCACACAAGGTTTACATGTGTTAGGGACTGATAAAGTTGGGATTGATATTACTTATAAAGTGTTAAAAAGTATTCGAACCGGCTTTGTTTTAGGAACCCTTACCACATTAATTGTGGTGCCGTTTGCTCTTGTTATGGGCTGTCTTGCAGGCTATTGTGGCGGAAGAGTGGATGATGTGATCCAGTATCTTTATACCACGATAAGTTCCATTCCGGGTGTTTTATTAATTGCTTTTATGATTCTTACGCTGCAGATTCATATGGCCAATCACCCTGAGCATTATGGCACTATGATCGAACAAGCTGACCGACGTTTGTTTTTTCTTTGTCTCATTTTGGGTTTGACGAGTTGGACAGGGCTCTGTCGTTTAATTCGTGGCGAAACACTCAAGTTAAGAACACTTGCCTATGTCGATGCAGCACGAGCGTTAGGTGCATCGTCATGGCATATTATTAGAAAACACATGGTACCCAATGTGTTTCATCTTGTGTTAATTGCCATTGTGCTTGATTTTAGTGGGTTAGTCTTAGCCGAGGCTATTTTGTCTTATGTAGGCGTTGGGGTTGACCCTACCACCTACAGTTGGGGCAATATGATTAATAGTGCCCGTTTAGAGTTAGCTCGTGAGCCTTTGGTTTGGTGGCCTTTGCTTGCAGCTTTTTGTTCCATGTTGATTTTAGTATTATCTGCCAATCTTTTTTCCGAGCGTGTTCGAGAAGCGTTTGATCCTAAAAATACGCGTATAACATGAGGATTTTCATGCAAACTATCGATGTTTCTGATTTATCTATTGCTTTTTATCATCATGGGCAACGTAAAGAAGTCGTCTCTGATGTGAGTTTTCAACTAAATGCTGGGCAAATGACTGCATTGGTAGGAGAATCTGGTAGCGGGAAGTCGCTTACGGCTTTGGCACTTATGCAATTATTACCATCTGGTGCTATGGTCAGTGAAAAAGCGAGCATTTGCTATGATGGAGATGAGTTGTTGCAGAAAACTGCACGGGAAATGAGTCATATTCGTGGTGGTAAAATAGGTATGGTGTTTCAGGAGGCTTTAGTGGCGTTCAATCCTATTCTTACCATTGGCGAACAAATATTAGAGGTTGTAATACGACACAAATATTTTCGTGGCAAAGAGGCTTTTAAATACGGTTGTCAGCTCCTTAGAGAGGTTGGTCTTGACGATGAAGAGCGATGTTGGCGAGCTTATCCTCATCAGCTATCGGGGGGGATGCGGCAACGAGCCATGGTCGCGATGGCGCTTGCTGGTGACCCAGAGTTTTTGATTGCAGATGAGCCAACTAGTGCCATTGATGTTGTCTTACAGCAACAAATGATGCAATTATTTAAGCGACTCATGCGTGAGAGAGGCATTGGTGTGCTTATGATTACACACGATTTACCTTTGGTACGTGCTTATGCCGATGAAGTTTTAGTGATGATGAGTGGTCGGCTAATCGAAAAAGCAAGGGCAGATGTTTTCTTTCAAGGACCAACGTCAGCATATGCAAAAACTCTATTACAGGCTTCTTATCCACAAATAAAAAAACAGCCGACTAGTTTGCAAAAGCACGCAAGGTTAATGTTTTCAAAGCATATGAAAGTGCACTTTCCTATTCAAAAAGGTTTGTTTAAAAGAACGGTCGGTTGTGTTAAAGCAATCGATGGGCTTGATTTTGATTTATTGTCTGGAGAGACTTTAGCGATTATAGGTGGCTCAGGATCTGGTAAAAGTACATTGGCAAGAAGCATCATGATGATGCAGAAGATCTCATCAGGAGAGCTCTGTTTTGCTAATCGACATTTAGCATCCCTGTCACGAAAAGAAAGGCGCCAGTATTGTCGCCAGGTTCAAATGATTTTTCAGGATCCCTATCAGTCTTTAGATCCAAGGCAAACTATTTTTTCTATTTTATCTGAACCACTAAAGATTCATAAGATTAAATTGTCCGAACAAAAAATGCACGACTATTTACATGCTTTGCTGAAAAGAGTAGGGTTGTTGCCAGAGCACTTAATGCGTTTTCCTCATGAGTTTTCTGGTGGTCAACGCCAACGTATTGCTATTGCACGTGCTCTTGTTTTGAAGCCAAAATTACTGATTTGTGATGAGCCTACCAGTGCCTTAGATGTCACGTTACGGCACCAAATTTTAGATTTATTGGCATCCATACAGCGTGAGATGGGGATGACTTTGATTATGATTACCCACGACTTTGCTGTCGTGCAGTCAATAGCAGATAGGGTTTTGGTGATGTGTGATGGGCGTATGATGGAGGTAGGGACTATGACACAAGTGACTCAGGCTCCTCAGTCCTCCTATACAAAATCCTTGATCCAAGCAGTTGGCTAGGTATGCTTTATTCATCTGAATGATAATGCTCTACAAGCACCATGATTTCTAGTAGTTACAGGTCCTGACTTAGTAGGGGTTGAATGATAATGTTTTACAGGATCTTCTTCTATGTCTTCTATGTCTTCTATGTCTTCTATGTCTTCTATGGATTCTGGATCTGTAATAGAGCTTGTAGGACTATCATGTCCACTATCATTAAGTAGTGATACAGAAGATGCCTTCGTGTGAAGAGCTGCTGTTGAGTTTAACCATGCTGAGACAGTTTTTTTCGCCGGTCTCTTGGCTTCAATAATGGCGATAACTTTCGTAGCAATCATATGGTTATCAATATCCAAGCCATTCTCTTGTTGTTGACCTAAAGTGTGGTATATCGTTCTTAAAAAGTCTGCCTGACTCTCTTCTGATTTATCCAAATAGATCGATCTACTTGCACAATATATATATTTTGCATATAGATATTTTTTGTTATTGTTTTCTACATGTTCATTTGCTTCATCCAGGGGGTCTGTTTTTCGTGAATGATGAATTTTTGACATAACATGATAAAAAAGCCAAGCTGTACCAACAATAAATGACATGATTAGGTGATATCGATCACCATTTGCCCTTTCTGCTACAGAGCTAATTTTTTCTGCTTCAGTTGGAGTGTGGTTTGTCATAGGTTCACCTTGAGGCAAAAGGATGAAATCGACATGCAAGGCTATTGCGTAGAGTAAGTACGTTGTCATCGTCATGACTGAGGATATCATGGCAGACATAATTGGGAATTTATATCGATTGATAGCTGTATTGAGTTTGTCTCCCCATGCATGCCATGTGCTAGGTTGTTGTTCTTGATCATATTGATTAAGTTTAGTAACTAATTTCTTTATACGATCATTGTTGTCAGTTGAGTTATGTACAGGCCTGAACAAACTTGTGGGTATATCAATTGAAACGTGATCATTGTTGCTGACTCGCTGATTGTTGCTGACTTGCTGAGCACCCGCTACTTTTGAAGGTAATAAGTTTTGGAGCACACTCACTTGCTGACGGGGTGGAATTAATTTATGTGTTTCATCACCGTTGTGCTCAGTATTAGCCGGTACTTTTCTCTTTGTCATACCTCTACTAGATGGAGATCCAGCCGGAGTTTTATGTTCTGTAGTTGGTGTTTTGAAAGCAGACGATGCTCCATGATCATACGTAGGCGCAGGAGATTGTTTACCAACTTTATCTTTAGAAGGTGAAGGACTTACTTGATTATCCTGTGGCATATTCTTACCCAAATTATTACACATCATTTTGAATATAATACCACTTACTTATTAATAAATCATTAACTTACGTCTGTTTTTTGTTTTTATTTCCACTAATTTGCACTTATTTTCTTTTTTGGACGGGTGTGAGCTTGTTTAGAATAGATAAAGTCATTACCTGCCATTTAATCGGTTCAACTAAGAATGAGTAATAGCTGTTCTATTGCCTATACTTTTCTATAGTTCTTGATTTTATTGAGGATTTGGGTATGATTATTTTAGGTTTGTTGTCAAAAAAACAGCATACACGTTTTTATTAACTCATTGGACTTGATCTATGCGACAGGTACCGTATTGTGTTATTGGTGATGGCCGTCTTGCGCGTCATCTTCTTCACTGGGGGCACCTTATTCACTGCCCGACAGCCCATTGGTGTCGACAACACGGCCCTGAGATGCTATTGGCACAAATTAAAAAAGCTAGTGTCATTGTTGTGGCGATTAGTGATTCAAGTATTCAAGACGTTGTTTCTTCTATTGCTCCCTTGCTTGTCGCGGACCAATCTATAGTTCATTGCTCCGGAGCACTCACTATTGAGGGTGCTTGGAGTTGTCATCCGATGATGACATTTGGCCAACAGTTTTATACACAGTCACATTATGAAGCGATTCGCTGGGTTGTAGATCAGGACCTGCCTGATGAGCTGATGTCTCATTTCATCAAGCATAGACTATCGCTACCTTCTCAGAAAAAAGCGCTTTATCATGCTTGGTGTGTGCTTGCGGGTAATGGTACGAGTCTTTTGTGGCAGCAATGTTTAGCAACATGGCAAAACGAATTTGGTTGGTCTAAAGAAGAAGCATCACACTTTGCCACAGCTTGTCTTAAAACAGGATTGAGTGGCGATGCTAATCGCCTTTCTGGTCCCATGGTACGGGGTGACCAGGAAACTATACAGCGAAATCTAGCATCCTTGATTCATCAAGAAGAAAAAGCATGCTACCAATCACTTTGTCATATTGCGGAGGATTTACTTTGAGTATTACTTATCTTGCAGAAAAAAAACAATCAGGTCACCCTATCACGATGGTGACTTGTTATGATGCCTGGTCAGCAAAGCTTTTGCAGCATCAAGCGATTGATTGCTTACTAGTAGGGGATTCGGTGGCGATGGTGGTGCATGGCTATGAATCGACTATTCATGCCACAGTGACAATGATGGTGGATCATACTGCTGCCGTTGCCAGAAGTGCTAGTCCAAAGCAGTTAGTGATCGCTGATATGCCTTTTATGAGTTATCGTCAAGGAATAAAAAGTACTGTGCAAGCTGCAACACAGCTCATGCAGGCAGGTGCTGGCGCAATTAAACTTGAAGGTGCCGATGGTAATCTTGATTGTGTGGCGCACTTAGTGGAATCGGGTATTCCGGTGATGGGGCACTTAGGGTTAACCCCTCAAGCGATTCATCAGTTAGGAGGTCATAAATTACAAGCAAAGTCTGAACAGGAGGCCCATAAGCTTTGTGATGATGCTATAGCGCTTGAGAAAGCAGGTTGTTTTTCAATTGTTTTAGAATGTGTTCCTGAGGTTCTAGGCAAAAGCATTAGTGAGCAGCTCACTATTCCTATTATAGGTATTGGTGCTGGTCGTTATGTAGATGGTCAAGTGTTAGTTTTACATGATTTACTAGGGCTGTCTGGCGAGTTTAAGCCAAAATTTTTGCGTCATTTTGCGAAAGGTGAAGATTTTTTTGCGCAAGGTATAACAAGTTTTGTTGATGCGGTTGAAAATAAAACATTCCCCAATGATAAAGAGGTGTATCGGCCCATTTCGACTAAAGAGGCTGTGTCATGAACGTCTTCCATGAATTAGAAGCACTTCGTCAGTGGCGAGCATCCTTAACTGGGACAGTGGCATTAGTGCCTACCATGGGTTTTTTGCATGCAGGCCATGAGGCTTTATTAGAGGCTGCAAAGAATCAAGCGGACCATGTTGTGATGAGCCTCTTTGTCAATCCAAAGCAGTTTAATGAAGCAAGCGATTATAGCTTATATCCACGAGATGATGGTCGTGATTTGTCTATTGCCAAAAAGTATGAACTCGATGCTGTTTGGCAGCCGTCAAGCCAACTGATGTACTCTCGTGGTGATCATTGGACTGTCATGCATGATGATTTTGAGTTAATGGGAGAAGGATGCTATCGTCCTGGTCATTTTCAAGGTGTGGCAACAGTTGTCATGAAGCTTATTCAGCAGACTGGGCCGGATTATTTGTTTTTAGGTGAAAAAGATTTTCAGCAGTATCAATGGATTAAAAGTATGGTGCTAGATTTTTTTATTCCAACAGAGGTTATCCAGGTAGCCACTGTGCGAGAGCCGTCGGGGTTAGCGCTTAGCTCGCGTAATGCTCGGTTAAGCGAGTCAGATCGGGTTAAAGCAGCGATGTTATATCAGGTTCTTTCTAGTTCTATTTGCTTAAAAAAAGGAAGAAGTCAACTGGAAGAAGCAGGCTTTGAGGTTGAGTATCTCGAAGAAATTGATGGGAGACGCTTCGTCGCTGCTTGGTTAGGGGGCGTACGTTTGATCGATACTATACAAAAGGAGCTTATAGCATGATGATATCTGTACTTAAATCTAAATTAGCTTATGCAAAGATCACGCAAACAGAGCTTTACTATGTCGGTTCTATCACTATTGACCAAGATTGGATGGATAAAGTTGGTCTGATCGAAAATGAGCAGGCTCAGGTGGTTAATCTTAACAACGGGCAACGTTTAGAAACCTACGTTATTGCAGGGGATCGTGGTAGTCAGGTGATTGCCCTTAATGGACCTGCTGCTCGTTTGGGTGAAGTAGGTGATGAGCTATTTGTGTTGGCCTACGCCTTGCTAGACCCCAATAAAGAGCAGTGTGATCCTAAAATTTATCATTGTAGGCAGAAGGAGAAACAGTAATGCTACTATGTTTAGATGTGGGTAATTCTGCGATTTTTGCAGGAGTGTTCCAAGACGACCATTTGGTTGCAACATTTCGTTACAATACAGGTGTTGCAACGAGCTCAGATCAGTTAGGTGTTTTTTTACGTTCGGTATTGCATGAAAAAAATATCAATCCTCAGTTGATTAAGGCCATTGCTTTGTGCTCTGTTGTACCTCATTTAGATTACACGATACAGTCAGCATGTTTTAAATATTTCAAGCTAAAGCCATTTGTTTTGCAGCCAGGGGTGAAAACAGGATTAAAGATTGAATACAGCAATCCTCTTGAGGTAGGGGCTGATCGTATTGCCAACGCTATGGGCGCGATAAAGCAGTTTCCAGACAAGCCCATGATGATTGTTGATCTGGGGACAGCTACAACATTTTGTGCTATTAGTGACGATCGTAGATACCTCGGAGGTGTCATTCAAGTGGGTATGCGTTTGGCAATGGAAGCTCTGCAAGCTAATACCGCAAAACTACCTGCGGTAGAAATTGTCAAGCCTCAAAAGGTTTTAGGACGCACAACAGTCACTAGTGTACAGTCCGGTGTTTACTATGGCCAATTGGCGATGGTCAGAGCGATGATAGGCCAGTTTTCTCAGGAAGCTTTTGATGGGTATAAGCCTATTGTTATTGGGACTGGAGGCTTTTCTAGTGGCTTTCGTCATGAGGGTGTCTTTGATATGATTATACCAGACTTGGTGTTGCATGGCTTACGTGAAGCTCATCGACTCAATACTTGCAAGGAGGCAAGATGACTATCAAGAACAAGCGTATTCTTTTAGGGATTACTGGAGGCATTGCAGCCTACAAATGTGCCTTTCTACTTCGCTTATTAAAAAAGCAAGGCGCTGATGTTCGCTGTGTCATGACTGAATCTGCTAAAGCCTTCATCACACCTTTAACATGTCAGGCTTTATCGGGGCACCCTGTACGATCAGAGTTGTTTGATTGTGCAGCTGAGCATGGTATGGGGCATATTGAATTAGCAAAGTGGGCAGATTTAATTGTGATTGCGCCAGCCAGTGCTAATTGTTTGGCAAAGCTTGCTCATGGCCTTGCAGATGATCTACTTACTACTTTGTATTTGGCAACAAAGGCTCCTGTCTTTATTGCGCCAGCAATGAATCAGGCCATGTGGTCTCATCCTGCGACGCAGGCTAATATAAGTTTATTGACAGAGCGCCATGTGCGTTGGGTTTCTCCTGTTGAGGGAGAGCAAGCATGTGGTGATGAGGGAGTGGGATGCATGGCCTCACCGGAGGCTATTATATCTGCCATTCAAATGTCTGGTGATTTGAATCCTGAAGAGCCTATGTCTCCTAGACTTAACCATTCTGGTGTTTTGCATGGTGTATCCGTCTTGATTAGTGCAGGCCCTACTCAGGAAGCGATTGATCCTGTACGCTATATTAGCAACAGAAGCTCAGGTAAAATGGGATTTGCTCTTGCTGAGGCCTTGGCTAGAGAGGGTGCAAAAGTTACTTTGGTGGCTGGTCCTGTGCATAGAAATACGCCAAAAGGGGTGGAGCGTCTTGATGTTGTATCGGCAGATGAGATGGCGGAGACTATTTTTAATTTGGCCCAAGAAGTCGATGTATATATCGGTGCGGCTGCGGTAGCCGATTATACAGTGAAGCACAGCAAAGCACATAAAATTAAAAAAGCTGCATTCACCCAGGAATTAACTCTATTCCCCACAGTGGATATCATTCAGACACTTGCTCAGCGCTATCCACATTTGTTTTTGGTTGGATTTGCTGCTGAAACGCAAAAGATTGCCGCCTATGCAAAAGCAAAGCTTAAAAATAAATCATTAGATTTGGTGGTTGCAAATCAGGTGGGTGACGATTTAGGATTTGAACAGGATGAAAATGAGGTTTGTATTTATTCCCGTGCAGGGGCATCGTTTTCATTTGGTCCAATGTTAAAGATAGATTTGGCCGAACATATAGCGGAAGTAGTTGCAAACCATTACGCTGAAAAAGCTGAGGCAACAAGCTGAAGCTTGCAATTTTTTAAACGAAAGTTTAGTCTGAAGTGAACATGGAAGTAAGCGACTAGGCTTGTGGTAGAGGAGGGCATATTAATGCAATATCAAGATTTATTTAATTCATCCCATTCGGGGCGTGCAGATTACTACTTAAAAGAAGATGCTAAGACGGGCTTGCAAGCCATTATTGCGGTGAGCCATTCTGAGCAAGGGCCTGCGCTTGGGGGTTGCCGTTTTGCACATTATGACAACGCCTGGGAGGCGATTAGCGATGCTTCTCGTTTGGCCTCAACCATGGCTTATAAGTCTAGCTTCCATGGTCTTCCTTTTAGCGGGGGGAAATCTGTCATTATTGCTCCTAAGGCTTGTGTGGATAAAGAAGCTTTGTTTCATGCTTTCGGTGAGTTTGTTGATAGTTTAAAGGGGCGCTACATTGCTGCAATGGATAGTGGTGTAGGCAAAGCTGAAATTAATGCAATTGCAGAAAAGACAACTTATGTCACAAATTTTTGTAAAATTGGTGGTGCGCCTTCAGCTTATACAGCAAAAGGCGTAAGTCTTGGTATTCAAGCTGCTGTTAAGCATATCTATAACCGTGATGACATTCGCGGACTTCGCGTTGTGATTCAGGGCATTGGAAAAGTAGGATATGAATTGATGAGACGGATGTTGGCTTTAGGTGCGGAGGTTATTATTTCTGACACTAATGAAGCATTGGTTTCTCAGTATTGTCGGGAGTATGGTGTAAAGTCAGTACTGCCCTGTGATGTGCTGCGGACAAGTTGTGATATTTTTGCTCCCTGTGCCATTGGTCGAGTTTTTTCAATGCAAAGTATTGCTCAATGCGATGCGCGTATTATTGCGGGCGCTGCAAATAACCCTTTGACAGGCGAAGATCAGGCAAATTATCTCCATGCAAAACATGCTTATTATCTCCCTGATTATGTGATTAATGCGGGTGGATTAATTTTTAGTGCACGTCAATCTTTGGGTTCTCGCTTGTTAAAAATGGACGAGCGGATTGAGCGTATTTATGATTTAAGCCTTGATTTGTTGGCACGTGCAGATCATCATGGTGTTTCTCCCTTAGTGATGGCAAATCGTATGGTGCACAGACGTATGCGTCGTAAAGATGCCCAAAAGCAAATGGCTATAGCTGGGTAAGTTTCACCTTTGAAAGAGGCTGTGGGGCTATTTTTAAGTTTCTTTTAGATCCTTGATGCATCTCTTCGATGTTGGGCATTTATCTTCACTTCTTTTTTTAGGCGAGAAGTTTGTGATGTTTGCATTATCATCGAATAAGCTTGTCTTTAATAGAGCAATAGAGGATTTACTCAAATGCGTAAAGGTTTTTAAAACATCTTGCCTCTGGGGAATTAAGCCATGTTTGCAAGTGCTTGTTTATTTGGCCATGCAGGTGCCAAACAACTCAGTACTGAAGTCTCGCTTGTAGCTCACAACCTTTTTGTCACTATTCGCTGGTTTTGTCTCGCTTAAAACTGGTGTTGTGGACTTGCTTTCTTCTTCTTCTTCACCAAAAAGTTGATCAAAAAGGCCTTCTTCTTGATCGTCTTCATCCGTACTTGTTCCAATAAATGTTAGATATTTTTCGTCGGGTAGTTGTTTGAAGTAGTTGCCGTTGGCTTCAAAGCAGCAGCGAGATAATTTACTGCTGACATCATCTAGGAGGGTTGACATAATATGGTAGGCGTTTGAATCCTTCTCACACCATATGTTGTCATTGATGATTTTGCAGTGCTTTTGGAATACGGTATGTTCCCCTTTTGAGTCTGCTTCGTTCTCTTCTTGGCCGATATGGCTCAGGTAGTCTTCATATTCTAGCTTAAGAGCCATCATATCGTTGTTTTGGGTGCATTCAGTCCAAATACTTTTGTCATAACTGTATGCACGACCATCAATAGGGTTTTTGTTTTCTACAGGGGCTTCACTGCATGCAAAAAGACATAATGCTAAGCTTGCAGGTATGACTATTTTTTTCATGGGACTAATCCTTGTCATCATTATTTATAAACATAATATCATAGAAATAACAAGGAAAATAGTCTTAGCATAGTTGGAATGTGGTGTCATCAATTGCGTTATGCTTAACCTTTCTTAATTAAAAGTGGAAAGGCTTCTTGGTTTTTTAGGCTTCTCTCTTTAGAGAGCATGCTCACCAAACCATGCTTGCATATCCAAGTGCATATAGTGACGGTTAAACCACAACTGATGGTACCACACTCACACTAAAGTATAGCTCAAATAAAAAAAGATAGGGTTTTTTACGGTCTATTTTTGGCTCTTAATTGGTTTTATTATCACATTAAGTTAATCAATAAAAGTAGGTATAGGGTCGTGCGTCTTGAGGCTTTTTCACTTATTGAGTTAATGTTTACACTGGCTATTGTTTCAATCTTAACCATGCTTGCTGTGCCAAAATATCAACACTACCTTGAGCGCGCTCGTTTTTTTGAGGTTGTTCAAGCGAGTTATCCTTTAAAGTTAGCAGTTGAAATGTGTTTTCAATCAACACAAGATTTGACTGCATGTTCAAGTGGACATTATGGCATTCCTAATCAGGCACAAATGGCTTCTACTCTTGTGGGTGAGTCAAGAGTGGATCAAGGTGTCATTACTTTAGTACCAAAAGAACGCTATGGTTTTGGTTATGAGGATGATTATATTCTTACACCGTCAGCTAGTTTGTCAGGCTATCTGGACTGGCATCTTTCAGGAGGGGCGGTAGATAAAGGTTTAGTGGTACTTCCATGACTTCACGTTTTTCCCATACTCAAGCTACAAGAAATTATAACGGTAAGGAGTTTGATTTGTGGCAGCATGATTGTAGGGATTGGTTTAAAGATTCTTCTTATTCTGGCTTTTGTGAGGATTTGGCGGTTTCTATGAACTTAGCTTACTATAGAAGCCTTGATGGCACTATTACACCTGCTTCTAGAGTGTGCTGGAGAAATCAATGGGTTAGGGATAAGTTAGTTTGTCCTATCTTGCTCAATGGCTCGTTTGCTGGTTTATATTGGCTTCCTTTTAGTTATTCAGGATATCTATTAGTTTATGGCTATGATCCAGGTGTGATGCATTGGGTCTCATGGTCTTTTTTCAAAAGTGTTTATGACACTATGTGGGCATACCAATGTGGTTTAGCTATGTATACTTTTTTACATACCACTATGAGCGATGATCAAGCTGCTTCAATGAAGCCTTTTTTAAATCGTATGATAGAGAGTGCTTATAAACAAGGAGCAACAGATATTCATATTGCTTACACCAAGCAAGAGGCGAGTATTTATTTCCGGCTAGCAGGGTCTTTGTCATCATATCAAATTCTCAGTCACAATATGGCGACACACTTGAGTGCTTGTCTTAAAGTTGCATCCGGATTTTGCATCTCAAAATCGGGTAAACCACAAGAAGGTCGCTTTTCATTTGGTGATATGTCTATTCGTATCAGTATCATACCTAGCTTATATGGAGAGGCTATCGCATTGCGTCTGCCAAGGCCTCATGTTTCAATCCATTGGACAGATCAACAGGATGCCTTAGTGATCCAGGCGCTTTCTCATACTGCAGGCTTAATTTTAGTAGTTGGTCCTACAGGGGTTGGTAAGTCAACGACACTTTATAAAATGTTAAGTCTCATAAATAGTCGATGTAAGCGGATTATGAGCTTAGAAGATCCTATTGAGCG
>JBDOIW010000008.1:0-4435 GCA_047404175.1 Legionellales bacterium
GGCCCTCTTAAAGGCATATTGGGTTACAATGAGGCGCCTCTTGTTTCTATCGACTTCAATCATAAGCCCCATTCATTGTCATACCAGCTCAGTACTTTGACTGTGTTGCCAATCACACGTGTTTGGGTGCTATCGAACACGGATGAATGGGGATTATGATTGAAGTCGATAGAAACAAGAGGCGCCTCATTGTAACCCAATATGCCTTTAAGAGGGCCTTCTGAGGCTGTGCGCAGAACTTGATTGATCTCTTCGACAGAAGTTTTTCTCTTAGACTCAAAGGTCAAATCAACAACAGAAACATTGAGTGTTGGGACTCGCATAGCAAAGCCATCAAGAATGCCATCTAATTCCGGCAAAACCATACCAACCGCTGCAGCTGCGCCTGTTTTAGTGGGGATCATCGATTGCGTTGCCGAGCGTGCTCGTCTCAAGTCTGCATGACTTACATCGGTTAAACACTGATCATTGGTGTAAGCATGAATCGTTGTCATTAATCCACTGACAATACCGACTGTATCGTGAAGTGGTTTAACCAGTGGGGCTAGGCAGTTTGTGGTGCATGACGCATTTGAGATGATGGTATGCTCTGCTTTTAATTGTTTTTCGTTAATGCCATAAACAATCGTGGCATCGACTTCTTTCCCTGCGGGAGCAGAGATAATGACCTTTTTTGCTCCTGCTTGAAGATGCTGCTCGGCTTTTTCCCTGCTTGCAAATAACCCTGTACACTCAAAAACGACATCTACCTCATGCTTGCCCCAAGGAAGCTGTTTGGGATCACGCTCGGAATAAAGAGCGATTTTGTCGTGATCAACCACGAGGTGATCGCCATCGAGTGAGACTTTCTTAGCAAATAGACCGTGTGTTGAATCATGCTGGGTAAGATGAGCGCATGACTCTTTGGCGCTTAAATCATTAATAGCCACAATCTGAATCGATGAGTTTTTGCCTGATTCATAGAGTGCTCGAAGAATATTTCGACCGATTCGGCCATAGCCGTTAATTGCTACTTTGATCGTCATGAGATCACCTCTTGAGTCTGTGGGTTGGATGAAAAATGTTGCTGGATGGTTTTTGTGATAGCGTCAACACTAAAACCATAGTGTTCAAACATGATGTCCCCTGGCGCTGAAGCACCAAAAGAATCAATGCCAATGACTAAGCCGTCACGACCGACCCACTCGTACCACACTTGTCGACTTCCTGCTTCGATGGCAATAATATCTTTATGGCTTGGAGGAATGACTGCGTTCTGATAAGTTTTGTCTTGTTGCTTGAAGCGCTCAACACAAGGCATCGATACCACTCGAGTATGCCCTTGTTGTTTTGCTACAGCGACTGCAAGGTCTATTTCTGAACCTGTCGCAATGATAATAAATTTGATGCTTGTCTCTGGCTCGTAAAGAATATAGGCGCCTTTTTGTATAGCTTGCAATTGCTCTTGGCTTCGTGTTTGGTGCGCAAGTGTTTGTCTTGATAATATTAAAGCAGAAGGGCCTGCGCTTTTTAGAGCCTCAGACCACGCCACAGCTGTTTCGACACGATCGCAAGGGCGCCATACGTCTATATGAGGCATAGCTCTTAACGAGGAAAGCTGTTCAATAGGCTGATGCGTAGGGCCATCTTCTCCAAGCCCAATAGAATCGTGAGTGAAGACATAAATAACTTTTTGTCGCATGAGGGCGCTAAGTCGAATAGCGTTTCTAGCGTAATCTTGGAAGACAAGGAATGTACCTCCATAAGGAATAAAGCCACCATAAAGAGCAAGACCATTCATGATAGCTGCCATACCAAACTCTCGAACACCATAGCCCAGATAATTGCCTCTGAAGTCGGGGCCTTGTAGTAGTTCGTGCTGAGCCACTTGAGTGAGGTTGGAGCAGGATAAATCAGCAGATCCGCCTAATAATTCTGGTAGTGTATCGATCGTAGCCTCTAGCCACTGCATCGATGCTTTACGGGTTGCAACACTTTGCCCTTCATTTTGCCAAGATAAGAGAAGCTGTTCTTGTTGCGATAAAAAATGTGAAGGCAAGTTTTGGCTTAATCTTCTTTCCAGTTCTTTGGCAAGATCAGGATGATGACTTTGGTAACTTTGCCATAATTCTTGCCAATCTTGCTCATCTTTTCTGTCAGATTGCCAGCTCTCATAAACTTCTTTAGGAAGCACAAACGGTTCGTGTTGCCAACCAAGATGTTGACGACTTGAAGAGATAGCTTCATTACCAAGGGGCGCACCATGACTTTTGTGGCTTCCTTCGACATCAGGAGCCCCTTTGGCGATCGTTGTTTTACAGCAAATAAGTGTTGGTTGGCTTGTGTTTGCTTGGGCACTTTGTATCGCCTGAGCGATGGCCTCACTATCGTGGCCATCAACCGCTTCGATTACTTGCCAGTGATAGGCTTTGAATCGTTGTGCTGTATTTTCACTAAACCAAGAACGGACATCGCCATCAATAGAAATACCATTGTCATCCCAGAAAACAATGAGCTTGCCTAATTGTAGTGTACCTGCTAAAGAGCACACCTCATGTGAAATGCCTTCCATTAAGCAGCCATCACCACAAAAAGCATAGGTAAAATGATCGATAATAGTGTGTTCTGATTGGTTAAAACTTTGTGCTAATTTAGCTTCAGCAATAGCCATTCCTACAGCATTGGCAAGCCCTTGCCCTAGTGGGCCTGTGCTTGTTTCAACACCTGGTGTTTCCCCGTACTCTGGGTGGCCTGGTGTTTTTGAGTGCCATTGACGAAATTGTTTTAAATCGTCAATACTAAGATTGTAACCAGATAAATGAAGTAGAGCATAGTGAAGCATGGCACCATGACCATTAGAAACAATAAACCGGTCACGATTGATCCATTGAGGATTTTTAGGATTATGGCGTAAAAAACGGTGCCACAAAACTTCTGCAATATCTGCCATACCAAGAGGCATGCCAGGATGACCTGAATTAGCGTGCTGAACGGCGTCCATAGCTAAGATACGTAGTGCATTAGCTCGTTGTTTTGTAGACACAATAAACCTCATTCATGAATGAGTCTTCATTTTGCCACAGCCAAAGTTATGTTGCTAGCGTTTTTAGTTTTGTTCCATTTCATTTGAGGTGCACATGTCTAAAAGCATGTTTTTTACTAGTTCTGATGAGAAGTCATCCTGAGTAAAGTTGCCAGTTTTGCTATAAAAAGCTTGACCAAATACCTCTGCCATACACCCGCCATCATTCTTTTCACAGCCACCATAGTTCTGACTAGGTTTTACTGATACTGGCACTAGTTCTATTCTATCAGGCTTTACTGTGTTTGGGTAGCCAAGCGCGTTGAATGAACCACCTAGATGCTCCTGACAACACTTCGACATCATATTGTACCTAAAGAATTGTGCATAACCTTTATACCCATATTCAACACAATTTAAATAGTCAGTTTTATTTTTGGGACTAGCTTGAGAAACTTTAAGGGTTGATGGATTAACTTCTTTACAACTCTGGTTGAGGAATGGGTCTACAAGGCTGAGTATTTGAGCTTTTGTTGAGGAACAGGCTGTGGGGTGAAGACTTTCAATAGCTTCTTTTTGTTGTTCACATGCAAGCTCCAAGAAAGTGCCATAGCCAAGTATTTCGAGTGAATATTTAAGGAGGTGCACTTTATCGGAAGTTAACAATTGCCTCCCTCTTTCATTTTCTCGGGCTTGTTGTATTTTTCGAAAAAGTTCTCCTAAGTTCTCAGTCCCTCCTATAGTGGAGTAAGAACCCACTATCATACCTTTGAGGCCATCTAGCAGTGATTGCTCCGTTTTTTTGCTAATAGTTATAGCCCATAATGGACTATCGTTAACTTCACCGTTATCTAACATGCTCTCTGCGATGCTGTCAGGAAAAATATGATCATAGTAAACGTCTTTGTAATTGTCTTTTAAAACTCGATTCTCAAGAGAGGAGCAGCATGCACCCACAGATTCGGAACGACCTTCATCTAATATTCCTGGGTGGTTTCTCACAACTTCAGATAAACAAGCACTAAAGGCATCCTTAGTATTAGATACACTTGAACTGCTTCCACCTCCACCACTGCTGCCACCACAGGAGACAAGAAGCATGAGCGATAAACTTAGAAGCGTAGATTTTTGATAAAATTTCATGGTGTTCATCCTTGAGTATCATGATTACCCTTAGTTTTATTATAGAGTGCAACAAATAGCAAGCTTTTGAAGCCTTTTTTCTTTTTTATTTCCATTATGAATCAGTGGTTTATTTGTTTTTGGCTTGTTTTTTAAGTGATGCAAGCGTCAAATGTACTTGGAGAGAAGTGTATTTCCTGTTATTTTGAAGAGAACTTAATCCTTTGTAATCTTTTATGTGTGGCATTGTTTGTGGTCTTTCTGAAAAGGCTTTAGGTCCTTCTATTATTCAAGCTTTAGCTCATTTAGAGT
>JBDOIW010000009.1:0-118170 GCA_047404175.1 Legionellales bacterium
TATATCTTGTTTTGCATGAATGATGAGCGTAGGAATGTGCAAGAAGTGGTTTTAGGGGCAATCAAGAGGTTTTAAAGTCTCTTTGGCTAGGCTTATTTCACTCAGGAATGGATTTATTACCTCAATTGAAGAATCTCAACATTCCTACGCTCATCATTCATGGAAAACAAGATATATCACCGATTTGGACAGCAAAAGCAATTCATGGGGCAATCAAGCATTCTAAACTTTATATTTTCGAAGATTGTGGACATTTCCCGTATATAGAAAAGCCTAATGAATTTAAAAAAATAGTTAATCATTTTGTCAGAAAAGTGCAAAAAATAAATTAGATTCAATTATCTAGGTTTTTTTAAAATTGTTAGGTGTTGAAAGAGCAAAGCAAGGTCATCCTCAAGAATAAACTTCCTTTTGAACAGATTAAACAGAGTCAATAAGCTTTGCTGAGTTTGAGTGTTAAGATGGAGACGTCTTAGAAGTTTCTGATAAAAAAATAAACGTCAATTGAATGGTTTTTGCCTTTATTTTTGCATGCGATGTTAGTTTTGTGTAATATATAACCATATAAAGGTATCATGTTATTGATGTTTTACATAGGGTTCTTTGAGAGTTGTCAGGCTGTCTGCCTCAGAGCTTGACACTTAATTTTTTCTTAAGATTTCCTACGTAAAGTATCAAATGTGATCTATTTTAAATATAAGGTGAGAATGAAAGCATTTTATTTAACACAACAAATGGTTGACAATATACGCTATGATAGCGACCTTCCAGGGCATCTAGGATACTTTGGGGTCTTATCTTTTCTTGCTGCTGTTTTTATTTTCTTTGTTGCTATGTTTTCATTAGCAGGTTTGCCTGTTTTGGCATCTATATTGAGTGAGATAACTCTATATGGGATTGGCCTGGGTATCGGCCTAGGAATATGGTCAATTATAGTGTCTGCTTTTTGTCTTGTTGGTCTTGGGGTAAGTCTTGCTCTTGATTTTGCCTGCTTGCCTTTTGTGATTGCGTATAATTTATTTTCTTACTGTCAATCAAAATTTCATACAAGAACAATGGCTAGTGAGGGAAGTGAAGACGATCCTTCATTACCAAGTCAAAGTGCTACTAGAATCCCTGAAGCGAAAGATAATCGCTATGCTCAAGTTATTCCTGATACAGAAGAGTGTCCACTAGGCAGTGATGTTATGGTACTGCCTGTGGAGATAAATGGACATTTTTATGATTATCTATCCTTGCTTCGTCTAGCTAGAGAGTCAGACGTTGTCTTGCAAGATGCTTTGATGTTGGAGAGTGGAGGACCTAATGGCAATCGATATGTTATTCGTCAAGTAGTAAGTGAGGTTCGCCTGGTGAGTACAGAATACGTATTACAATCACCATTCACGCGTGCAAATATGAAGTTCCGAACTTCAGATTATAAGTTATGCAGTGATGATCACAGAAGGCAGCTTGGTAATTTAAAAGGTGGTATCTCCCTTGCATGCTTAATGATATCAGATGGAAATATACCCTCTGTTAATAAGAATATTGATTACCTTGTCTTCCGCTTTGTGATGGAAACTCTTCCAGATGATGCACTTGAGTGTTATGCAAACAACATTGATGTCATTAATGAGAGTGACGTTTTTACTGTAGTAAATGGTCATAATCAGCATCTTGCTGCTTTAGCGTACCAGTTTGGTAAGGTCGAGACATTGAAGGCTCTTGTGAAAAAGCACCCCTATTTTCTAGTTGATAATTATGCGAATAAGTTCCAGCCTATAGCTTCCAGGCATGCTTTTGTGAAGGAGATTGGTGATGATTTACTCTATGAGTTACTCACATTGCCCGAGGTCTATCTTTGTACGGATGTTTTTAACTATTTTGCAGAAAATTATATAGCAATGTTTTCAAAAACCAATAGTCACGGGCAGTGCGCATTGGACTTTTTTAAGCAGGGTGCTGAATCTGATTTGATGAAGAAAACTTGTTATGAAAAGTTAGATTCTGCAAAATCTGACTCTTCTCACCCAGGTAGGCGACCAAGTTTATTCAACTGGGATGCCCCTACCACCCTCCCAAGTTCACTGGGAAGGGCCGAACCCACTACGAATTATCGGATTTCTTAAGGCTCACTCTATGTGATAGTCTAGTATTTTGTATGTTCTTTGATGATATCAATCATCAAAGCGATTACATGAGAGATGAATATGAAATCTTATGGATTTAATTTTGATACAAGCTATTCACACCTGCCAATGGAGTTATGGAGCTTTGCATTGCCTGATGAGGCCCACAGGCCTGAATGTGTGATTGCAAACAAACCTTTAGCTCATGCTATGGGCTTAAATCTAGACACACTATCCTGTGACAAAATGGCAGCATTATTTTCTGGGGCTCTTATTCCACAAGGTGCTACCCCCTTGTCTCAAGCCTATGCAGGGCACCAGTTTGGTCATTTCACACTTTTAGGTGATGGCCGAGCACACTTGTTGGGTGAGCACCTAACCCCTGAGGGAAAGCGTTTAGACATTCAGTTCAAAGGTTCTGGACGAACGCCTTATTCACGTAGCGGTGATGGTAAAGCGGTTTTATGCCCGATGTTACGAGAATATTTGATTTCGGAAGCCATGTACCACTTAGGCATTCCTACGACCCGTAGTCTTGCAGTGGTGACAACAGGTGAAACGGTTTTACGTCAGTCAACGATGCCTGGTGCCATTTTAACTAGAGTCGCCTCATCTCATATTCGCATAGGCACATTTGAGTATGCTGCAATACAGGAAGATAGCTCTGTTCTAAGCGCACTGCTAGATTACACCATAAAACGCCACTACCCAGATCTGTTGTCGTCAACGAATAGGGCACTAGCTTTACTAGAAAAGGTAATGGAGCAGCAAATAAGTTTGGTGGTGCATTGGATGCGAGTGGGTTTTATTCATGGGGTCATGAACACTGATAATATGGCATTGTCAGGTGAAACGATTGATTATGGACCCTGTGCGTTTATGGATCATTTCGATCCTCAGACTGTCTTTAGTTCTATTGATACTCATGGACGTTACGCTTTTTCTCAGCAACCTAAGGCCATGCATTGGAATCTTTCGCGTTTTGCTGAAGCTTTACTCCCTCTAATCGATAAAGATAGTGATCAAGCTTTGGTGTTAGCGCAAACCTGTTTGCAAACGTTTCCTGAACGTTATCAAACCCAGTGGCTAGGTATGATGCGTAATAAATTGGGACTTTTGGGGGAGCATGAGGGTGATCAGCTTCTAGTCGAGGATTTATTACACTGGATGCAGGAAAAAAAACTCGATTATACCAATACTTTCCTTGCATTGACCGATAGTGATGACTCTGTAGGCCGGCATGAACAAGATGCTCTTTTTCAGCAGTGGCAATTACGTTGGCAAAAGCGTCGTGGGCACAATCCCCCTGGTAAAGATACAGTGTCGAAGCGGCTTATGCGCGATAATAACCCTCGCGTTATCCCAAGAAATCACCATGTTGAACAAGTGTTAGACAATGCATCGCAAGGTGATTTTCAACCATTTAGAGACTTTTTGCATGTATTACAGCGCCCCTATGATCAGCATGAAGATCTACACTTATATCAAGGTGTTCCCAAGAGAGGAGTGCGGTACCAGACTTTTTGTGGAACTTAGAGGTGTAGTTTAGATCTATGCAAAAAAATAGTCGCGTAGGTAAAACGCTTTGTTTCTGCTTTTATTTTTTGCTATATTATTATCTTTATCAATAAGATAGGTTTATCATGACAAAAAAATTACCTGTGACCGTATTGTCAGGATTTTTAGGCGCGGGTAAAACAACGTTGCTTAACCATATTCTTAACAACCGAGAGGGCCTTCGTGTTGCTGTGATTGTCAATGATATGAGTGAAGTCAACATCGATGCTGATTTGGTGCATCGCTCTGGTGGTAATCTTTCTCAGACTGAAGAAAAATTGGTTGAAATGAGCAATGGCTGTATTTGTTGTACCTTACGTGAAGACTTACTGATGCAAGTGCAAGAATTAGCACAAGAGGATAAATTTGACTATCTTCTGATAGAAAGCACTGGTATTTCTGAGCCATTACCGGTTGCTACAACGTTTGATTTTCGTGACGAAGAAGGGCAAAGTTTATCCGATGTGGCTGAGCTTGATACCATGGTCACCGTAGTTGATGCTGCTAATTTAGTGCAAAATTATAGTTCAACTGAGTTATTAAAAGATCAGGGAGAAAGTTTAGGTGAAGAAGATGAGAGAACGCTTGTCGATTTATTGGTAGAGCAAATTGAGTTTGCGAATGTGATTTTACTGAATAAAGTTGATCTAATTTCATCTGAGCAGCTTGAAACAGTCCATGCTATTATCCGTAGCTTAAATGCAAAGGCAAAGGTGATTGCCACACAACATTCTAAGGTTGATTATCATGAGGTGATTAATACAGGCCTATTTGATCTAGAGGAAGCACAAAACCACCCATTATGGGTACAAGAATTATATCACTTTAAAGATCACGTCCCTGAAACAGAAGAATATGGTATCACTAGCTTTGTGTATCGTGCTCGTGCGCCTTTTGATCCTACTAAAATTCATGCTTTTTTTGCCGAAGAGTGGCCAGGTGTTGTTCGAGCTAAAGGCTTTTTTTGGTTGTCAACTCGGCCCGATTTTGTGGGCGAGCTCTCACAAGCAGGTGCGTTTGTGCGTCATCACGGTCTTGGTAAGTGGTGGGCTGTTGTGCCAAAAGAAGATTGGCCCGAGGGTGAAGAGTTCGATCACATGGTCAAACAACAGTGGGATGAACAGTATGGTGATCGCAGGCAGGAAATTGTTTTTATTGGGCTGAAGGCAGATATGGATCAAGCCGAGCTAACCAAAAGGCTTGATGCTTGTTTAATTCCAGATTTTCTACAGGCAACAGAGCGCTATAGTCTGTTACCAGACCCCTTCCCCCAGTGGTTCGAGGAAGAACAAGAGCTACACTAACGTTTACAGCCAAAAAGATTCATATAAAGCCAATTTTCTATCGTTGTTTGAGGCTATCGCTTAGCATGCATGATGGACTGCTTCAGCAAAAAGCCTACTCTCCTTCTCGAATAAGTGAAGGCCATTATTTTTTAAGGTGTTGATGAGATGGCTACCGACAATGACGCCATCAGCATGGAGTGCAACTGATTGGGCTTGCTCTAGGTTGCTAATACCAAACCCTACCGCAATAGGGATGGGATGAGATTTTCTTTTCAAGTAATTGATTTCACTAGCTAAAGATTTAGGAAGTGTAGTTTGTGCTCCTGTGACACCACAACGAGAAATATAGTAAATGAAATCTGGATTTAAACGTTGATAATTACTTAAACGCTGAGCACTTGTTGTGGGAGAAGCTAGTAAGGCAAAGCCTAATGCGTAGTGTTGACATGTGGTGTAGAAAGATAAGCCTTCCTCTGAAGGAAGGTCAACCACAAGGACACCAGAAACTCCTACTTCCTTCGCCTTTTGACAAAATGGGATGCAGCCCATTTGGAGTATGGGGTTGAAATAGGTAAAGAGAACAATAGGCGTTTGACACTGTTGTTGACGAATACTTTTAACTTGCTCCAAGGTTTTTTTAAGAGTCACGCCTTGCTGAAGAGCAACGTGAGCCGCTTCTTGGTTCGTAGGGCCATCGGCAATAGGATCTGAAAAGGGTACACCTAATTCAATCATGTCTGCTCCTGCCTTAGCTGCAGCTAAAACAGCTTGTGTAGAGCAGGCAAGGCTGGGATAGCCAGACATTAAAAAAGGGATAAAACAAGTTTTTTCTTTAAAACATGAGCGCATGAGAATCCTCCTCTAAGTAGTGTGCGAAGGTATGTATGTCTTTGTCCCCACGGCCGGATAAGCCAACCAGTAAAATATCTTTCTTTGAGAGGGTGGGTGCTATTTTCTCCACATGGGCCAAGGCATGAGCGCTCTCTAACGCAGGAATAATACCTTCTGTTTTTGCTAATGTCAGAGCAGCTTTGAGTACTTCATCATCATAAGCATGCGTGTAGCGCACACGCTCAAGTGTATTTAAATGGGCGTGCTCTGGTCCAACGCTCGGATAATCAAGTCCTGCGGAAATACTATGGGTAGCAAGCGTATTGCCTCCCTCGTCTTGAAGCACGTAGCTTTTTGAACCCTGAAGTACCCCTGGCGCACCACCTGAAAAACGTGCAGCATGCTGACCAGGAGTGAGGGATTTTCCTCCAGCTTCCACACCCACCATACTGACATCATCTTCAAGAAAGGGTGTAAATAAGCCAATAGCATTACTTCCCCCTCCCACACAGGCAATCAACTGGTTTGGCAGCCGTCCCGCATATTCAAGTACTTGTGATCGAGCTTCTCGTCCAATAATGGTTTGAAAATCCCTAACTATAGTTGGATAGGGATGTGGACCAAGCGCAGAGCCAATCAAATAATAACTGTCGTGCACATGTTCAACCCAGTCACGCATAGCTTCTGAAGTGGCATCTTTTAAGGTTTGTGAACCCTGTGTGACGGGGCGAACATCGGCACCTAAAATCTGCATCCGTAACACATTTGGGGCCTGTCGCGCCATATCTTTCGCACCCATATAAATCACACATGCTAAGTCTAAACGACTTGCAACAGTGGCGGTGGCGACACCATGCTGACCTGCGCCTGTTTCAGCAATTAAACGGGTTTTACCCATATGTTTGGCAAGTAAGCCCTGTGCCACTGTGTTATTGATTTTGTGGGCGCCAGTGTGCGCCAAATCTTCACGCTTGAGTAAGATACGGGCACCGCCATAGTGACGACTTAATTGCTTTGCCTCATAAAGAGGTGTGGGTCGTCCTACAAAGTGTTTGAGCGTTTCGTGTAATTCCTTTTGGAATGACTGATCACGAGAAAGCGATGTATAAGCGGACTCGAGCTCAGTAAGTGGAGCAATAAGTGTTTCTGGGGCAAAGCTACCACCAAACTCACCAAAGTAACCAGAATTATTCATGACAGATCCTTAAAAAATGTTGTAATGCTTGCGGTTCTTTTCGTCCAGGCAGGCTCTCAATGCCGCTGGCTACATCGACCGCAAATGGCTTGACGAAATTGATCGCTTCAGCTAGATTTTTGGTGTTTAATCCACCTGCTAAAATAAGACGGTAGTGTTTAGCAAGGCTTTTTGCCAAAGACCAGTTCGCTAATCGACCCGAGCCCCCCATGGGACTTTGTGAAGGAGCATCGAGCAAAATAAAAGCATAACGACTAAGGTTTTGGGGTAAGTCCTCTTCTTTTAGAGTATTGAGTGCAAAAATGACCCGATCAAAGGGTAGTTTTTGATCTTCCTGATGTGGATAGATTTGAATGGTATCCACATGCTCAAGATAGCCTAGAAGTCTTGCTGTATCTGCTTCAATGTCAATCGCAACAGTGATAACTTCGGGTGGGAGATGCTTGATGATCGTGACGGCCTTTTGAATACTTATCGATCTAGGCGAATCATTGGAGAAGTTGAAGCCTAGGGCAAAAGCTCCTTGAACAGTGGCATTTAAGGCATCATCAAGGCAAGTTATGCCACAAATTTTAGCTTTCATGATAGTTTTCCATAAGTTGTTGATACGCTAGTCCTGGGTCTGGATGTTGCATAAATGCACTACCAATGAGAAAGCCATCAAAGCCTGCGTCTTCGTAAAACTTAAGCCGATGACCTGATGTCACGCCACTTGCGCAAAGTTTTATACACTCTCTTGGTAAAAGATCAATAAGATTTACTGCATGATGTGGTGTCACTGAAAGTGAATGAAGATTGCGGTTGTTGATACTGATAACTTTGGGTTGAAGTGGTGCTATGAGATCAATATCCTCCGCCTGATGGACTTCACAAATCACAGTGAGACCTAAACTCATGGCATAGTCATAGAGCTCTTTGAACAAGGATAAAGAAATAAATCCTAGGATTAGTAAAATAGCACTAGCACCATAATGACAGGCATAGTCAATTTGCTTTTTTGAGAGAATAAAGTCTTTCTGTAGAATGAGTACGCTAGAATTGTCAGTACGAACATGACGTATAAGCTCAAGATTGCCTTCAAAAAAATCAGGTTCAGTCAAGATAGATAAAGCCCTGGCACCATGGTGGATATAGGACTGAGCGATGGCAAAAGGTTTTTTGTATCCATGGTATAGACGTCCAGATGAGGGGCTACTTAGTTTGATTTCGGCAATGATGTTAGGCTGAGATTGCTGTTGAAAGAGTAGAGTAAAGTCAAGCGTATTGGCTTTGGGGTGTGGAATAGAGGGTAGCTTATTGACTCGCCTAAGCGTCTCTTGCTTAACTTGCTGGAGGAATGAAGGGCGCATGATTTATCCTTGAATTAAGTTGATGAGGTTTGCGGTTTTGCCATATAGTATGGCTTGGCGAGCCAAATGAAATCCTTCTCGAATACTGGTGCTTTTGCCATAAACATACAGCGCGGCTCCTGCATTCATGGCAATACAGTCTCGAGCGGAGTCACTATGAGATTGTGTTAGTATTGACTGCAGCCGCTTAGCATTATCTTTGGCGTTACTGCCTTTGATGCAGTCTAGGTTTTGCTTTTGTAAGCCAAAGTCACTTGGGTTTATGGTATAGGCACGCAAGCTACGTTGATCTACTTCTATAACATCTGTAGTGGCGCTTGGACTTATCTCATCGAGGCCATCATGGCTATGAACAACTAAAGCACGTTTAATCCCAATCGATTGAATCACTTGTGCCATTTTTACTAATAGATCTTGTCGATAAACGCCTAACACCATAACGTTGGGTTGCAATGGGTTTAAAAGTGGTCCAACGAGGTTAAAGAGTGTAGGGATGCCAATGTTCTTACGCAAAGTGGCAAAGTGCTTTAGTCCAGGATTAAAATGACTGGCTGGTAAGTAGGTATAGGAATGACGCATCAGTTGATCGATCGCTTCTTGATGATCCATGGCGTATTGTAAGCCCATCTCAGTGAAGACATCGTGACTTCCTGCCTCGCTTGTAGCACTTTTGCCTCCATGTTTTGCTACAGGTATGCCGCAGCTTGCAGCCACCAAGCTTGCAGCAGTTGAAATGTTCAGTGTTTGTGCTCCATCCCCACCGGTGCCAACGATGTCCATAATCTTGAGATTGTGAGGAATGACGGGCCGCTGTGCTTGAAAAAACCTTAATGCGCCTATAATTTCATTGGGCTCTTCAAGCTTGCAACGCAGCAAAGTGAGCAAAGTTGCTTGCTGCTGACATGAACAACAGCTCAGCTTTGATAGCATCGTTTGTGTTTGCTTGCTAGATAGCGGTTCACCTTTAAGTAATTTGGCGGTTAACTGACGGAAGTAGGGGGCTGATGATCCTGTGTTAATTTTGGTAGTTGTTGGGCTACATGCGTGATGAGTGTTAGACATTTTTCTAAATCCTTTTGGGTTAAATAAAGGGGGTTAATACATAGGCGAATGCGATTTGGATGGCGATAATCGACAATACAACCTTGTTCAATTAAGCAATGTGCAGCAGCTTTGGCTTTGGGATGTGATAGTGCAATATGCCCTCCACGCTTAGGAGGGTGGCTTACTTCAAAAGGGCTGTGCTTTAACGCTGTTATCATTGATTCGCTTATCTCTTGAGTTCGCTCATAGAGTGTTTCAATGAGTGAGCGATTAAAAATAGTTAGCGCAGCTTCAAGTCCCTTCATGCTTAAGATGCTGGGTGTTCCGGTCAAAAACGTCTGGACCCCCTTGGTTCTATACTGCTTCTCGAAGGCAAAGGCTTGTGCATGGCCCATCCAACCTTGAATAGGACTCAGCAAGCGATCGTGATAGTGACTATTGGCATAAACAAAGGCAGGGCTCCCTGGGCCACCACTCAGATATTTATAAGTGCATCCCACTGCAAAGTCGCATTGGCTGTTGGATAAACTAAGAGGTACTATGCCAACACTATGAGAGACATCCCATACAGTAATGATGCCATATGCTTTTGCTTTTTTATTAATTGCAGTCATATCAAGTTGGCGAGCATCGGTATAGCCCACATGACTTAGCATGAGAACGGCAACGTTCTTTGACAGATGCTGCTCAAGCTCATCAATAGAGATAAACTTAACGTCGGCAAGCCCTCCAGCAACGTAAAGATCAGCAGGAAAATTATCATGTGTTGTTAGAATAGTCTGTCGATCTTTTTGCAGGGATAAGGCCAGATGAAGCACTTTATATAAATTACTTGTGGTGTTATCACACACCATGACCTCATGTGTTTCAGCGCCAATGCATGTGGCAATCTGTTCACTGCATCGATGTGCGAGATCAATCCATGCACTTCGTTTCCAGGATTCGACACCGTAATCAGCAAAGTGATTCAGTGCTTGGTTAACAATACCTCTGGTCTTTTTGGGCATGGGCCCTAGGGAGTGACCACAGCAATAAAGAGTGTTTTTAGGAAGATGAAACAAGTGGCGCGCGATCATATTGGCCTCCTTTTGCAGCTTAACAGCGCTAGAATTATAAGTGCGGTGAAAACTTTTAAGTCAGAAGGGGGAAGCCCTGCAGCGAGCACTAGTCCTTGAATTTGTTGGTAGATAACTGCGCCCAGAATAGGAGCTGTGATTTGTTGCTTCATGGTCTCTGTGCCGATTAAAGATTCACCCATCATGAGCGCAGCTAGACCATGAATGATCATGCCTTGGCCCATACCCACGTCCATAAATTGCTGTACTTGAATGATGAGAGCCCCAGATAAAGCAAATAGGCTGCCACTACAGAATAGGCCCAAGGAAGTATAGCGATGAGTACTAATATGGTGATGTTTACAAAACCCATGATTTAGACCCACTGCGCGTAAACGTAGTCCGTGACCACAGAGTAAAAATCTATACTTTATGACAGCTAAAAGACTTAAGATGAGCCCCGTGTTGATAACAGTAATATTTAGTGTTGAGGTTTGAAATAAACTAAGATTGGGCTGCCCCATGAGGCGTAAATTAATGCTATAGGCCATGGCGCTTACTAAAATGCCGGCGAGTAGACTATGGAGGCCAAGGCGTAAGGATAGTTGGGCAGTGAGCACAGCCAGTAAGCCTCCTGCTGCACAAGCTAAGACAAGTGCAAAGGATGCGGGAACATGATGAAGCATTAAGACTGACATGCACGCGCCACCTAGAGGGTAGGCTCCTTCAACAGTCAAATCCGAAAAATTAAGTAGTCGGAACGAAACCATAATGCCTAAAGCAACAATAGCTAATAGTAATCCGTGAAGTAAGCCGATATGAATTAAAGAGAGGGACATGACGGCTCCTTGTTTATTTCGGGTGAAAAGGGTGTGACAAGTAGATGTTGTAATTGCTGGGTAGATAATTGTGCTTTTTCTTTTGCATCAAATACGATAGGGTTTGCATTTTTTTGCATAAGAATCAAGCGATTACCTAGGTGTAGTGCTTCATGAATATCATGGGTGACCATCATGGCAGCACGCTTGGACGCTTTCATGGATTGCCTCATAAGAGATAAGAATATTTGTTTGCTTTTAGGATCAAGTGCTGCACTGGGTTCATCTAATAGGAGGATTGGGGATTTTTTCTCCAGTGCAAGCGTTGTTGAAATCAGTTGTCTTTGTCCTCCTGATAAGCTATCAACAGGCTCGTAGAGTTTGCTCTCTAAGCCTAGTGGGCTGAGGAGTTGGATGGCTTGAGGAACAAAGCGTTTGTAGGAGGAAAAAAAATGCCCCTTACTCAATGTGAGTGCAATATTTTCTAAGACACTTAACGATCCTACTATCTCAAGAGCGGTGTTTTGACTGACTACAGCGGCAGCGCCTTGGGTTTGTATGGATCCTTGCTGTAACGCATAAGTGCTACTGATTAACTTGATCAGCGTTGATTTTCCACAGCCATTTGGACCTAATATGACCACAAAATCTCCCAGGTTAATCTGTAGATGCTCAAGTATGAGGGCTCCCCCTGAAGTGAAGTGGTGTTTTAAGTTGTTGATGATAATCATGGAACAATCTCCCCAAGGTTTTGGGGCACATAGAGTCCAAAGTGCTCAGCCTGATGGCGGCTTATAATACCGTGGTGATCTTTCAGCTCAGGATAGTGGATGCTAATATCAGAGAGCGGTATGCCATGTAAAAATTTTCCTGCAATAGAAGCGGTATGATAACCTACTGATTTATAGTCAACACCAAAGCTTGCCAGAGCTAGGCCATCTTTTACTGCTTGTGACTCACTATTGAAAAGTGGAATATGCATCTCCTCAGCATGAGCTGCAATCATAGGAAGAGCTGGTTGAATAGGGCCACTAGCCCCCACATAAATGAAATCGACCTGTTTCTCTTTGAAGGTCTGCATATACTGAGGGATATCGCGACTCTCCTGAATATGGATGTCAATGAGTTCCATATCATGATTGTGTGCAGCTTGTTGCATCATTTTTAGTAGCGCTATATCATTGGCCTCTGATACAGCAACAAGTAAACCTATCTTTTTGGCATGGGGTATCAGTTGTTTAGCAAAGTTAAGAAAGGCGTCCAAATCTTGTTGATCAGAACTTCCGGTCATGCTCATGCCAGTTTTTTTCTCGTAGACTAAGCCAATAGCGTCTGGATCAGTGACAACGCTAAAGATAATAGGGTTCTGTTTGGTTTTAAGTCTGGCAATTTCTGCAACGGGTGTTGTCATAGCAATCGTCAGTTGTGGTTTTTGCATGAATAGGCTCTCAAGCATTTGTGGAATGAGCACAGTGTCAAAGCCAACATCAAGTATCTTGTAACGAATAGTTGAACCTTCAAGATATCCTTGCTCAGCTAAGCCTTCTTTGAGTCCTTTAATGACGGCATGAAGTGATGCATGTGGGCCATAGTTAGCAATGGCAATTAAGGGAAGTGTATTGTGCCCAAAATAGGCGAATAGGATGGCACAAATAATGGATGCCATAAGCAATAGTGTGGCGTATAATTTCATGAATGTCTCTCAGTGATTAAACAATAGAATCGGGTAAGCGTAGGTTTTGAATTATATGGCCTATGGCCAATCGAGCAGCTTACCTAAGAGAGAAATTATGTGTGAATATGTGTTTTTCATAATGGGCTTGTTCAGATTTAGAGTAACAAAGGGTGGACGTTGATTAACGCCAGCGCCAAGATAGTGTGTCTAAATTATTCAAGCTCATTAGAGTTCCTTGTGAATATAGTAGTTCATTGCTACCGGCAATCAATCTATCGCAGAGACACTTGGCTGTCAACATTTTTTTGAGAGTGTTTTTGGAGTAGCCAATCTGTTTGATTTATATTTATATATTTGTCAGGCTTGTGTACATGCATGATAGAAAGGAAGTCATATGAGAGACAAAGAGATTGAGCAATATATAGCACAACAAAAAAAAGCTTATGAACTCGCTCATGTTAATAAAAAAAAAGGTGTTAAAGATACCTATGCACCAGCCACAATGGTTCATTGGATTTTTAGGCAAGTGATGTTGAACACTAAGCAAACATTGCCATTTGAGGCGCTTAACTATTTATTGTCAGATGAAACTATGGTGCATCTTCCTAGGCCGATGCGACAGAGTATCTATGCGCTTTCACAGAACGCTGTGCTCAAAAGTAGACCAGATGTTTATAGGTGTTTTGTTCATCATGTTGGCACTGATAAAGACATTGAGCAATTTGTAAAAGATCAATCTTTTTCCTGGGTCTTAGGTTTTTTGTCAGAGTCTTACGATTTTTATTGCAAAGATAAGCGTGAAGACTACAAAGATCGCATCAGGAAAATTCAAATCCTACTGAATATTCGTATTCAACAGGCAGAGCGATATAGTCAACTTGAGGGTTTTTCAACGGCGATTGTACAACAACTTTCTACTAAGCCTAGATTATTCATAAGCTTTTATCATGCCGTAAAGAAGTTGTTTGATCATCCAAGATTTGTCTCAGCATCTAAAATTACCTTTTTGTCCAACTTGCTTTCCTTGCTTGCTCCTTCACTCCCTGAGCATAGTGACCAGGGTAAAGCAAAGTTATTTAAACGTTTGCAATCCCTTATGGAGCCCAATGGAATGGGGTATGAAAAAAGCTTTGAGCTTAGCCATCTCATAAAAGGGCGAAAAAAAACGATGGTTTTTAAGCATTGGTGGGAATTTGCAGCTATCTCACCCAACGCTTCAGAGGATCTGCAGCAGTTCATGATCGAACTGTTAAACCATCATTACCCTGCGTCAGGATTAAATACTCTTATTCAGGGAGAGCCGCTTTTATTATCGTGGATTAGGCTTGGGGCTTATCCTGCGGTTACGATTTTATTGCGTTATGTTAAAAAACAGGGCTTGAATTTATTCTACCAACACCCCGAGTATGGCTTTGACTTTCGTACCCAACACCTTAATCATTTAGAATCTTGGATTGGCGCTTGTTATGATCAGAACCCTAGCTTAGAGCAGGCTTACTCATCGATTTATATGGCTTTGGTTAACTTTTTCGTGACTGATGACGAAACCTATTTGCTTGAGACACCGTCTTCTCCAGCAACAAAGCAAGCTAGGGCCCAAGGGATCACATTACAACAACAAGAAGCAGGGAGTTCTTCAAACCACATTTCGTCAGGATCCGTAAGTGGATCGAAGATGGTCTCACATCAAGAGAAGTTTAGTGCATCTTCTAGGGTATCAAAACCATGGTTTCGGACGTCACGATCTAACTCAATGGATTTTGTACGAACGAATCCCTTGCGAAGAGATTCCCAAGAAAACCATAGTTTGAGTCCCACTAAAAAAATCACCTCTTCCGATGGTTTAGCTAGGCAGGCGAACCCGCCAAAGTCGACCAAGGCGCGATTATCCTCTAGTAGTATGGGAGCAAACAGTGTGGATTCAAGTGAAATAGATAAAGATAAATCTCATTCATATGCTCGAGCTGAAAGTAAAACCTCAGAACACGCGGCAAGGATCAATGTCCTCACACCTTTAAGTAGTAGACTTGAGTCTCAAGGTCAGACACCTGCAAGCACCGCTGATCACTCAACATTAAACCCTATTGTGGAAGAGATAAGTAGAAAAAGAAATAAAACGTCAATGCTAAGGCGTGGTAATAAAAGAGAATCTGATGATCAAGGTTTGGCGGATTTTATTGAAAATGATGAGCCTCAGACTAGGATTAAACGAAAACGATATGCTGATCAAGGTCCTGTGGTAAAAGAAAATAGTCCCTTAGAAGCAGGTGCCACTTCTGAAGATGAGAGGCATGCGATGCAGAAAGACAACACGCATGATGTATGCGATGCTGCCGCTTCTAAGGCTTTGCCAGCTGATCTTTCTAATAGTGTACATCGACGAAAACGCTTTCGTTCTTCTGATGATGGGGTAAGTAAAGATTTTAGGTCTTTGCATGAATTTATGCGTGATAAAAAGAAGCTAGTGTGGCCACTACAGAAAGCCTTGCGTTTACAACAGGATCAGAAAACAGCTGTGTTTTTTCGTGGTATTCACAATCAGCTAACTCAAAAGCAACAAGGTCTTTGGGCAGAAGCGTGCACCTTAGGAGATAGCCAAATACAGGTGCAACAGCAATTAAAAGCATTATCCCCATCACATCGACATTTATTTCAGCAAGTCTATACCAATGATATGGATCGATTTCTAAGCAGAGTTCGCTCTGATGAGGGCTTGTTAGGGGTTAAGGTGTCTGGGCGTCCTTTTATCTCAACCAGTACTGCCATTGCTCCTGCATTGGATTATGCTCTAGGGCGTAAGTGGTCAGGGAAGTCGAGAAAGAAGCATTGTTTACAATTAAGTTATTCTACAGAGGGAAGGCCTTCACATCATAAGATAGGCGAGCTCTATGTGATTATGATGCAAGAGCAGCAGTTAGATCAGCATGATTGGCATCACGTTATGGCTATGTATGCGCGAGGGGCAGCAATAAACTATCGTATTGTGACTGAGGCCGAAATTTCTCACGTTGCGCATATCCCTAAGTCATGTATAGCAATGGTCATTCCCTTGACCATGCCTGATTTTTCTCATAAGAGTATGCCTTCTACATATGAAATGACTTATGGCTACCAGCAGAAACATTATCAGCATTGGCGAAAGCGATGTCAGAAAGCATCGGGAGGTGAAATTTTTGCTCAGCAAGTCGTTGATGATACAAGGGGATGGTTGATTCAATCACTAGAGGCACAAATCAATCAAAGTCTTAATTGTCGGGTTTACCCATCGTTACTAGATGAAAGGCTTCAAGCCGGCCGTATGCACTGGCATATGCAGCCTGACTATAATCACTTACTTGTGGCGCGAGTATTGCATTATCTGCACCTCGCCAAAGCGCATATTGAGGCATGGAGAGGGGCAGGGGTTTCCTTGGATATTTATTTGCAAGGGTTCTTGCAAGTATGACAACAAGTTCCAATTGAGAATGGTTTTATTCAGTGTCTCATTCATCTCAATGCTTTAACCCAGGTGGTTGAAAGGGGGGTGTTAGACTATTACAAAACACAGGTGCCATTGCTTGAACATGTGCTTGATCAGCTTCCCTCGGCTCACGAAAGATTGATGACGATTCACCAGGCTATCATTGAGCAAAGAAAACATTTACAAGCAGAAGAGCTCGCTTGGGCTGCAGAGCTTCTTAAGCAGGAGGAGCCTGATTTGCAGACATTGACTGCCTCACAAAGGCGGATTCTTTGGGTGGTTTTGCATGACAAGGAGGGGTTAGATCTAGCGCCAGAGTTGATTAGCCAGTATCAAGATACATTGATGGCCCAGCAATATCCTAGAGGGCGTCATGAAGACGCAGGTTTTAGTCTCGAAGATCCACAAATAGTATGTTCAAATGTGGCGGTAGAAGTGGATAAAGTCTTGCTCTGCGTTGCCCAGTTAGTGCCGCACCAAACAGATGCTTCCAAGGCAGTGTCCCATATAAGAGACCAAATCGATTCAGAAGTATCTGCCTTGTCAACGCAATTGCCACCAGTTATGGAGATTGCCTCGATGCAATACAAGGATTTATTGGATGCGGTGAAACAAGGAGATATAGTCTTTGTAAAGGCTTATCTTGCGAAGATGAAGGCCTATGTGCTTGATTTATCACAGCAAGGAAAAGATCGAGCAACAATCTTGAATACAATAACGCCTTATCTTGCATCATCGCAACTATCTTCATTAGCCGATGACAAGCAAGCTAATCCTTTGCATTATGCTGCAGGTTGGCGTGATGGGGAGATTGTAGCTCATCAGCCTGAGTTGCTAGATGAATTATTGATGTTTAGACTCTTTAATAACAACTCATTTTCAGTGAGCGCAGAGCTTCCCAGTGGCCAGCGGTTAGACCATTTGTTAGCGATTAACGGAGCCTCTAAGCATCTTACTCTCGCCCTTAGGCGCTATGCCTATTATAATGCTTCTGAGCTTGATCATCAGGGGCTGATGTCGATGCACTATGCTGTGCAACATGGGCACCTTGATGTGGTGAGAGTATTAGCAAAAACATCAGATTTTGCAAGAGTAAGTCGTTTTGGAAAAAAACCTTATCAACTTGCTTTGGATCTAGGTGAGCAAGGTCGAGCTATCCAAAGTTTTCTGCGCCCGCTTGATCAGCTTGCTTCTACGCTTAGTGTTGTGTTAGAGCGCAGTGTTGGTATTGCTGGACACATTATGAAGGTTGATACAAGTGCATTAGAAGAGGCTATTCATGTGATTGTTCAGACAGGAGATAGTGATCAACAAGAGGCCGCAGTGCAATATTGTGTCGGTCGTCGAGCTCCTGTGCCTCCATGGGCAAGAGGTAAGATTAAGAAAAATATTGCTTTTTTAGCCTGTCAGGGAAACCGGTATAATTTAGTGCAAGCCCTTATTACTTTAGGCGTTGACCTCAATGCTTCACCTAACCGTTACCTTGATCGCAAACGGTTACGTTTGCCTTATTTTTATGTGCTTAGAAAAGGCTACAAAAAAATGCTTGGTATTATGCTTGAGGCTAATCCTTTGCTTTTATTCAAAACGAGTGGCGAATATGCCCAGTCAAGAGCCCTTCCACAGAGTAATGATACTCTAAGCGTGCTTAATGAAATGCCCTCATCCAAGAGAAAGTCAAAGACACTATCACTTATTCATGGTGTGTTTGTTGCTCATCAAGACAAGCTTAAACAAGATTCTGATGAGCTGTATCAAGAATTTAATACATTCTTCAAGCAAATACGTTCATAAAATCTTTAACAACTAGGTTTTGTCTCTCAAATTATCATAGTGGACTTTGATCGTGAGAACTTGCATCTTTGAAAGGAAGATCAGGATGTTAAGCTACCTAAATGCATTCAATCTCTGCACACATGTAGGGTGCTAAGTGATTTAATGACAGCTAAAATGGTGGTTTAATCTTATAATCAAGCGCCTGTTTCATTTGCATTAGCCCAGACTCATTCAGCTGATTAAGTTCTTCCTGAATGATAGTCAGCGCTAAGCGATTTTTTATTTGTTCAAGCTGTGACTTATAAAGTTCTTCGCGCATTTCAACCAATACTTTTAACATTTCTCTGTTCAGTTCTAGTAGAGAGGCTTGTTCAATTTTTCCTTTCCATTCGCTATCTTTGAGCCGCAGAGAAGCAGATCTTCTTGCTTGTTGTTGGTTACTTAATTGATTTGCCAGCTCAAGTGATTGGCTTATGGCATATTCTTTCATTACTTGCGACTTATGCTGTCCTGCTATGATCGTTTTGTATAGCTCAGAAGCTTTAATATCATTTTTCTTTTGTATATTAGACTTGATCGGTTCTAAGTTAGGCGCTTCGAAGTGGTGTAAAATGTTACTTGACCCTAACAGCCACAGACCAAAAGGTGTTTCAAGTAATTTAAAGAAATTCTTTTTTGTTGGGGTTGTAATAGCAATAGAGGGTAAGGTTTGGTTGAGCAATTGCGCAGCGATACTTTTGCTTTGTTCACGTAAGCTAGGCCCTTTTTTGCCCGATTGCTGAAACATAACAGAACCCGTTTCACTGTCATCATTAGATTCTTCATTGAGTTTTTGCTTTAAATAAGTGTTTATATTCTTGCGATGTGTGTCAATCAGATTGATAGCCATATTTTCTGCTGCACTTGTCTGAGAGGGCTGCAAGGATGAGTTTTGGGCAGTTTGAAATTGCGGATTTTGCCCTGCCAACTTTGTATAGAACTTATCAACAAGCGACATAGGGAGCCCAGTACTGGCTTCACATGACAGTGTTGCCCACCCTATTGTAAACAGAAGTAGATGCCATTTTTTTCGAGATTTCATCAAGATTCTTCTCTCCTCATAGGCTAGTTTTATCGATAGTTTCCAATACTTTTTGCATACGTTGTTGAGAAAAGATACGTGCCATTAGTCGCAGGCGCTCGAATGCAATATTGCGCTCAACAAAAGTATGATTTTCAGAAATGGATGTGTCTGATTCTGCGTAAGCAATGACTTTCGTTGCGGCGCCTTGTATGGGATGGCTTAAATTAAGTGCTTGTAATATTCTCATGATTTGGCTGGATTTTAAGGGATTTGTTGCGCCAACAAATAACTCATGTTGATTAAAATCCTTTTTATCACTCAAAGACTCAATAGCCTTGCTTAGTCTCGTAAGGGATTGCTGAACAGAGTCGTTATTCTCTACAGTCCAGTTTTCAACACTTTCAAGTGTTACCAGTGCTTTGTATAGGTTTGGGTCGTTATACTGAAACCAGTATTCATGGCACTCTGCTAAACTAAACATACCAACCATCCTTTGGTAATTACTCTATTGTTTATTTTGGGCTAGAAAACGAGAGAATGCAAGCACTAGTCATTGAATTGTGCCGTACTTTTGTGGGGACTAAAATTGTTTTTTTTTAGGTATAACCATGGTAGGATGAAATTTGATGGAATTTTTTGTAGTAATGACATTATGGCTGAGACAAAAAACAACCCTGCTTTTGAAGATCCAGATGTTTCTGAGAAGCCTCCTCAGCGTAAACCTCAAAGACGCATTACTAAATTTATAGTAAAACGCTTTAATCCTAAGCGCTGGCTCGGTCTAGATGAAATTCAAGCGACTGCTTTGCGCTTGTCAGCAATGTTGGCCCAGTATAGAGAAATGCCATTAAAAACACAGGATTACGGTTCTTTTGATGCGCTTTTGAGAAAGTATGGCGTTTCTGTCTATCAGCTGGATGCTTTGGTGCGCTATCATAAGAGAATGATTATTATGTATGCGCTTTGTCTCTTTGCTATTACGGTTTACATTTACTTTGGACTATGGAAGAACCAACTTTTCCTAGAGTCGCTTGTATCATCGTTTTTAACAATGCCTATAGGTCTATTGGCTCTGAAACATGCTTATTGTTATCACTTGACAAAATACAAAAAGTTCCAGCTCACATTTACCCAGTGGGTCAAACAAGTGTTGAGGATATCCTTATGAGGTCTACAAAGATTCTAATAGTTCTACTTTTAAGCATAGTAGGAACCTCTGTGTTGGCGGATACGGGGGATTATTTTGCTCTGTCCTCAAATGACCAGTCTATTTACTATTTGCAGTGGTTTTTTGGTGATGTTGGTGGTGTATTCGGGGTAACTAGCAGCTCCGATCAGCAGTTCTTAGGAACGTTAATGCGTTATTTAAACCTAGGTATATTGTCTTTTGCAACACTTATGATTACTTACACCATTCTTATGGGGGTGGTTAAAACGGCCCAAGATGCAGCATTTATGGGCCGAGAGGGCAAGTCAGGCTGGACAGCGATTAGATCAGCGCTAGGTATTGCTCTTTTGGTCCCTGGAACTACAGGGTATTCTTTGATACAAGTATTTATCATGTGGGTAGTTGTGCAAGGTGTAGGTTTAGCAGATACGATCTTCATTAAGGCTGCAAAATTTTTAGATGCGTATGATCTTCCTAAGGCTCCAGGCTCCTCTGGTGGTGATGAGGGCTTAACTGCAAACTATCCACAAGAAGCAATCAAGTATGGGCCCAAGGAAAGTATGGTCCCAATGGCTTTATCAGTTATCTCTTCCAAGCTTTGTAGCAGATATTTCAATGAAATAGTTGATGAAAATCTCACAGCATTAAAATCGTGTATTAGTTTGCAACAAACTACACAATCTCAGGCAGTACCTTCTGGGATTCAGACGAGCGCTTCAGCGAATAGTACTGCTTGTTCTACCCTATTTGAAAAGTGGGGCATTCCTGATGGGTCTAAAGAGAAGATAACGGATTCTCTAACAACTTACAGTTCTGATCTTCTTAGTTTGTTAAATAAAAACTTAAGTCCACGTGTTGCATTTTATTTGGGATATAAGGATAAGTATTCCGAGGATACTTCTACTTATGTATATACATCGACCCACCCCGCATTGGATTCTATCAACTCACCTTCACAAGATCGGGTGAATAAAACTATGCCCTATGCAGTTGCTGGCATCAAATTACCTGGCAAGAAAATTGTGGCTGTTTGTGGTGCTTACCCCATAGGAAAGGCCGGGCAAGTGGTTGATAGATTCTCAAAAGAAAACTATAGTCAAATGAACACGCTAAACTTTTCTGCATTTAAGGCGATGAGTGATGCTCTGAACGCTACTACTAATAGTATATACAACCAGACAGCAAAAGATGGTACTCGGCTTAAAAGATTAGGTGAAGAGGATGTAGGAAAAACGGGCTTTATAGGCAGCTTTAGAATAAATACTATCGGTCCTGCTGTTAATGGTGCCATCAAAGCCTGGAGAAGACAAACAGCAACCAATATTGAGACCTTGGAGCAGGTTTCAGCAGAACTGAATCTGGATGGCAGAACAGTATCAACTATAAATCTTAATAATGGTTGGATTCTTGCCGGAGGCTATTACTGGCTAATGTCAAAATTTGAAGGTAATAGGCTGGATCAAATAACAAAAAAGTACGAAATTTTTCCTTTATGTTCCTATAAAACTTCGATAGCCTCAGATTTACTCTCAGTTACTTCAAATCGACATAATGGTGGGACTTCCTTCCCTATAGGTTGTGAGGATGCTACTAGTATTCCTGCTGTTGGCGGTGGTAGCGGTGATAGCGGTGATGCAAGCGCAGCCCCAGCTGCAGGCAGACAATGTAGGCAAGTATGGAATCGGTTTTCGACCAACAGCGACCATGCTATGTGTACCCTTCTCTCAGATATACAAGAGTTCCAGTCGTTTGTAGTCACGCATCTTGGACAAGATTCTGTTGCTGCTGCTGGGCCAAGCGCGGCACACACATCACTCAATCTATTCTTTGGTGGTAAAGGAGGTGTCTTAGAGTCCTTTAAGCACTATACCGAAGGAGTGAATGACGCGCTTAAGGATAAAAAAGACTCTATTAATAGTATGATTGAAAGTGATAAGGATGCTCTGGATAATCTCAACAATAGTACAAGATCGGCTGCTGATACAGAAAAACTGTACAAGGAGCTTGCGGCTGTGTCAGGTTTGATAGGAGTGATTGGAACAGGACTTATTATTGGTGCATCTGCTGCTGGGGGCGTTATTGCTGGAGCAGTAACAGGTTGTGCTGTTGCTATTATTTTAGCTGGATTCATATCGGTTGCGGAATTATTTAAGATTAGTCCAAATACAGACCCTATGACTATTCTTTTTAATATGGGGCACGCTCTATCAGCACTAGCTATTACTTCTTATATTGCTGCTGGTGCAGCTATATATTACTTTGCTATTGGTACCGGTACAATGAATAGTATGCATGGTATTTCTGAGGCTAATAAACTTTCATTGAGCTGGTTTGCTCCGCTCTTTCAGGTGGTGGTTATTGCTGCAATGGCTAACGGTGGAATGCTCTCGATATACGTTCCCATGATTCCTCTAATGATTTATCTTTTCGCAGTAATGGGTTGGTTAATTACAGTGCTAGAGGCAATGGTTGCGGGGCCTTTAATTGCAATGGGTGTAACTCATCCTCAAGGTCATGATTTATTAGGCAAGAGTGAGCAGGCTATGATGATGTTAATTAGTGTCTTTTTAAGACCTGCCCTCATTACTATTGGCTTTTTTGCAAGTATGTTGATGCTAAGAGTTTCTTTCAATATTGCAAGAGCTATGCTTACGCCTTACTCTGACATGTTTACTCTTTCCTCCATGAATCCTGTCATTGGCATCGCATTCTTTATGACTTTAACAGTCATAGTTATTGGTGTCATTGAAACTGCATTTAGTCTTATCAATGTTATTCCCGAGCGGGTTATGCATTGGATTGGCGTACAAGGAATGGCACAAGATCTAAGTCGTGCTACCATGCAAATGGTCCAAGGAGCGACTAAGGCTGCAGGTCAGTCTGCTGGGGAGTCTATGACAAGGCAAGGGCAAAATGAAGAGAAAAAATCTCTTCAAGGTTCTGAGGGTAGTGCTTCTGCCAGAGACAACTAGCGCTTAAACTAAGTGAGTAGCTGAAGCTTTTCCTGCCATACTTATATGAAGAAAGGCAGCGTGTATTACAAAAGATGTCCCTTTCTTTGTATGGGCCAAATATAATGATTAATCGTTGATGTAATTTCCTGGAGCTTCTTGGAGAGAGGGAGTGTTAATATACATTTCATGTAGATCAACAATACGAGTGTGTCTATTTTTCCTTAAGAAATTCACCCATGCTGGCCACCATGACTGGCCTCGTGAGTGATGGCTTTTAGTCGTTATCTCTTTTTTTTCAGTCTCTTTATTTGGTGGTGTGAGAAGCCCTCCTACATGTGTCCCTGAAGCTTCAATAATAGTACAGCTAGATGAAAAACTCTGTTCTAGTTGGCATACATTGCTGGGAGGTGATAACTTATCATCATGAAAGCTCACTAAGCAACATGGTGTTGTGATATTTTTGATGTCTATGTTTGTGTTTGCTATGGTCAGAGAATTGGCCTGCATGAGTTGATTGTCACCATGCAAACTTTTGATATAGAACCAATAGAGTGCTTCACTTGTATGGGTTAAATCTAATGCCCAATAAATACTATCAAGACTCAAATGAGGTTTGCCATAAAGATAACGTCGTTGGGCAAATGGCCAAATATATTCATCACTGTGTGTTAGATTAAATCCCACCTGCATTTTATATCCATCCCATAGATGGTTTTTGTTTAAAAAATGTTTGAATACAAGACGTTGTTCTGGCCCCATGAGACTTGCCATAGAATTGTGACTATGAAAATCGGCAATAGAGGCAATAAAGGATAGCGATGCAAACCATTGCTGTTTGTTTTTTTCAAAATAGGAGGCTGCAATCATGAGTAATGTTCCACCAAGACAGTAACCAGCAGCATGTATAGGTTGATGAGGAAAATAATGTCTAATGATCTCTAGGGCAGGGAGAAGTCCTTCTAAGAGATACTGTTCAATGCCATCATTTTTATTTTTAATGCTTGCATTCACCCAAGAAATTGCAAAGACTGGAAAGCCTTGCGACAGGGCATACTGCACAAGTGAGTTTTTAGGTTTTAAGTCGATAATATAAAATTTATTGACCCATGATGTTATCCACAAAAGAGGACGTTGATCTGATTTTTCAGTGATGGGCTCATAGAAAATGAGTTCAAGCAGATGATTTTTAAAAATCACTTTGCCTTTACTTGTGGCAATGGTTTTACCTTTGATAAACAATGTAGAGTCTACTTTAGAAAGGCCAAGATGTCCCTGCCATTGACAAATATCATTAAAATAATAACTAAGGCCTTTTATCGCAGTTACTCCCTTACTTTCTAAGCAATGTTTTATGGCAACAGGATTACTATGGAGAAAATTACTGGGATTGAGTGCGGAAGTAATAAGTTCAGCACAGAAACGTAACTGATGTAAGTCCCTATCTTTTAGTGTGGAGTGCTCCATTGATTGACTTAAATGTTTTTCTAAACTTAAAAAACACGCGGCATGAAAGTAATAATAAGATGATTGATGCCAAAGCTCAGATTTAAAGCGATGGTCATGAAGTTTTGTATGAGGAGCTTTTTTACTTATGCAAGTAAGGGTGATTGTTTTAATATCGTGTAAGAATGATTGAATTATTTTTTTTTGTGCTTGGTTTGATAGTAGACAATAAAAATGATGTTTAAGTAAATCACGATAGCTCCATGCAAGTCGAGCCATAAATTGAAGACCTTCAAAAGGTGATTGTTTGCCTCCAAATTGGCACAAGAGATTTTGAATAGATCGACACAAGTCTTTTAGTGCATCAATATGATCATTGGTATGGCTCATGAGGTTCTCGATTAAAAGCAATATGAAAACAGCACAGCCAAATAAAAATTAATAGTGTGCAAAGTCCAATGCCCAGGCTCCAAAACAGAAAATCACCGCCGATAGCAAGAATGGTGGTTGAAAAAAGTGAGCTAATTAGTAGAGATTGCTGTATTTGTCGAGCATGATTACGTTGTTTTGTTTGTTCTGTAGCAGCAATATGACCCAAATGCATGGCTGAAAACGATGGGCCTGATAGAAGCTTTCCTGCGAGTAAAAGAAAGGAAAGCATTGCATAGCAAATTCCTTGCTCTAGGCTCTCTACCGAGGGTACTAGCATACAAAGGACAATGCTAAGCATAAAAAGACCAATGCTTAATGGAAGAGAAAGCCCTTTTTGTTGCTGAGCCAGTGTGACGCAGATAGGAGTAGCAAGCAAGAGCCACCATGTCCATGAAATCATCCAGGCAGAATGTTGAGTGACGGCAAAAGGCCATGGATGATGCCATGTTATTAAGCTGACTAACTTATGAGGAACGAGTTGAGTGATGACTATGCTCGTAAGGCTTATACACATTACAAATGCAATACAATACACTATGATCACTAAAAAAATAGGACAGCCTTCATGAAGAATTTTTCTGAGTGGTGTAAGTTTAATCAATCTTTTATGAGCAAACCATAGAATAGGTAAGGAAAAAATCAAGCTAGGATGATTTTGGTAGGCTTCACCATAACTTAGGCTATGAAAAAATCCCAATAATAGTGGTAAGCAAAGAAAAGGGATTAAAAGTCCAATCGGGGTCTTGGCTAGTTGTAAGACAATGAGGTTGGTCTGAGGGTGTCGAAGTGTTTTGGGCATCATATCATAAAGACGAAAAGGACGATTTTTGATCGTTTTAAATGCGATAAAGACAGCAAAATACATCGGCCAGGGAATTGAGATAGAGAGAGGGATTGTTTCCGCATTAAAATGAAAAGACATAAAGAAATAGAGTGCATGATGTCCTAGTTGAGCTCCCATTAATAAAAGAATGGATGAAAACACTTGCCGAGAGCACTTGCTAAGCGTTAATGTACTTTGGTTCTTACAGGCTAGCAGTAAGGGGATAGATAATAATATCCAGGGCAAAGAACTTGTGAGCCCAGCTAAAAGAGTGCTTGAGTCATAGAGTGCAATAGCTGTCCATGCAAGGACAGTAGGAATGTAGTAAATCACTAAATGATGATGTTTTTCTAGAACTTTCAAGCGTATAACAATATATTAGACTCTATTTGAACAGTACCATGAGCTCTATGGATAGTCTAGGAAAGGAGGGCTTATTTTTTTGCATCTTTGTCTGCATGTTGACTGCTTCGGAGCAAAATATTGTAAAGGCGTTTATCAATTAAACCTTCCTTAAACTTAGCTTTCGCATCAACAGACATAGGCTGACCATATTTTTTCAGTAACTCGCGGGATTTTTCTGTTACCTGGTCGAGTGGTGTGCTCAGTAGCTCATCCCTTACCCTTTCATCAAAAATAAGGTATTCACGTAGGGCAACGCGTCCTCCATCAATAGTAGGGACTAATTTCTGCCATATGATTAGCCTCATTGTTTCAATGATATCAATTGTACGGCCATCACGTTCTTCTGAAGGGAATGTGCCCACAAGACGTCTAATTGATTCTGCAACGCCATTAGAGTGAAGGGTAGTGTAAACAGGATGTCCTGTTAAAGCGGCCTCAATAACAGACGCCATGGTTTCAGTATCTCTGGCTTCACCGACAAGGATAAGTCTTGGTTTTCGTCTTAGCGCATTTCTAACCCCATCAGCAAAAGAGGCGATATGTCGAGGTATTTCTGATTGACTGACAATAGCACTATGTTTTTCAACTCGATCATAGACAAATTCTATAGGAGCTTCATAGGTCAATACTTTTCTATGGCACTCTTTTTCTCGTATGATCGATTTTATAATAGACGCTAAAAGTGTGCTTTTACCAGAGCCAGTTGAGCCAGTGACGTACACAACGCCATCTTCTGGATCAAGTGCATCAATGATTTCTGGAGGCAATTGGTGCCAGCTCAAATCAGGTGGCTCTAAAGGAATAGTACGGAGTGTAATTTGGATACCGTCATGACCCTGAGTTTGACACCCTGTGCCATTAACACGATAGCGAAATCGGCTACCTCTTTGTGGTTTTAATTCGTAGTGAGTATCAACGTCTTGTCCGGTAAGAATCTGTGTTGTTCCGTTAGGGCCATAAATAGCGTTGAGCAGATCACCCACTTCTGTATTGGAGAGTGTTCTTTGCGTCACTCTATGTAGACGGCCTTTAATTTCTGCAAAAATAGGTTCATTAGTTTGCAGCGTAATATCAGATGCGTCATGTTCGTGGCAATGAACGAGAAGGCGGTCTATATCTGCAGGAGCAAATCGACTTGGTTCATTTTGAAAGGCATAGGGCGAGGTTTTTTCTCGATCTTCTTTGCTTTTTTTTTCCTCATTGATTTCACTAGACTCAGAAGGAGCAATATCTTCAATAGCTTTTTTTTTGCTACGTTTTTCTGCCGCAAGCTCTGAAGGAGTTTTAGGTTTGTCTTTAGGGGCCAATATTAAATTCCTTTTTAATCTGTATTTTGCACAGCAGCCTTCCAGGAGCTGGCATCAGTAACAAGCGAAGAACTTTTTGTTATTCTCAGTATTTTATCGTTGAGCCTTATTTCGTCAGGAGACCCTGTCACGCCAAGTGACGTTTCTGCAACAAATGGTGGTGTTATCATTTGTTGAGAGAGCAGCTTCCTGTAAAGTAGCATGCCTTTATAATCTCTTTTAAGTAAAGAAAGATTGGACTCAAAAATTTGATTTGCCTGATTAACTCCACTCTGCCAACTTTTTATAATAGCTTTATTCCAGGCGATAGCTTCATCTTTGGTTTTTGGAAGTAAGGTGTTGTCTGGTCGCTCTGGTTTTTGATAATAAGCTAAAAGATAGCTCTCCCAGTTTGGTGGAGAGCTTGCAAAACGTGGACCAATAGCGATAGCATAGGTTTTTTCTGCAACCCTAAGTGTGTCGCCACCACCCATATTCACGATGTTGTCTGCAGTGATTAGTACAGGAGGCACTACTTGGTGTTCAAGCATCAAGTGCCTGAAGTTGAATATTTTGTTGAGCTGGGGCGCTGATTTTGTGATGATCTGATTGATCTGTTTCATGCGCCAGGCTAAACCGCTTTGAGCGCCTAAAGTTGCAGCGGCTTCTTTTACGGATTCTAGTCGCATGTCATCTACAGATGACTCTGCTTTTATGGCTTTAAGGTTTGCGATTTGAGTGAGCTCATTTGGTGTACGATGCGCACATGACGTTAAAAGACAGAAGCAAGAGATAATAGTTGCTATAGTGTGTTTGTTGTTCATGACCGGAATTCTCCTTTAGTTCAACTTAGGACAATGCCTTACTCAGTTTTTGTAACGAAGTTCGATGATTTTTGTAGTAGGGTAGACCGCTATATCTGCAAATTTTTGAGCTTGGTACTTCGCATTCCTGAGAATAGAAGCCATGCTTTCGTTATGAGCAGAAATAGAAACAATGACGGGCATGGGAGGCTGAGCCCCCAGGTAGTGAACCGTATAACTAGTTTTACTTGCAAGACGATTGATGAGAGGCTCAATAGGGCCGACCCACTCAAGTGAAACTTTCGCAGCCATACCAATTTCTTCGGCATCAAGAGGCGCTGGTAGGCTACTGGACTCGGCATTTGCACTTTCAATAGAGGCAAGTTCTGTTAAAGAATGGCTAATTGAGTGTGCTGCATTGATAAGTTTGGATTCAACAAAATCAATTTCTTGGTTGTTGCTAGGTAATTCAACTTGACTGCACGCTCCTAAGCTAAGGAGTATAATTGGCAGCACAAAAAATCCTTTTTTCATGACACTCACCTTAATATGACACAATCTTCATTGAAACAGTTTGGCGAACTTGTGTCAAGTTTGTTGTTGTAAAATTCCTTGAGGATTGGGTTTGATTTTCAGCATAATTTTGATACATTCAATAATGTCGTTTATAAAATCATGGAGACTATGAACGCACCTATTCCTGACAGTGCCCACTGGCGCGATACAGCTAGAGAAGTGAAATTCTTTTTTGTCGATTCGAAAGCAGCCTTTCCTTTTTTGTTGTTTTTATTACACATGCGTTTGTGGACTTTTTTTCTTGCCACATTTATGATGATGTTTTTTGGTGCGCTAGCCCACTTTGGGTTTACTATGCCTGTTTTTAAACGTTGGCTAAGAGCTACTATGGCTGGGCGTCACAAATTTTCGCGACCATGGTGGGTATAACGATGAAACAGGTACAAAAGATTTTAATTGAATTATTCCGAAATCAGGGCGTTAATTTTACGTTTAATGAAAGATTTGTTTCTCTTGACGATGTTTTTTCTGAAGTAGGCCTTATGCCTTCTATAGTAAAACGTGCAGATAGTCTTGCCCATTTGTGTATGAACTATGGTCTTGGTGCTCGTTATGAAGAAGACCCCTCTGCGCTATTTAAAGAAAAAGTTATTTTTGATGATTCAACACCGAATGCAATTAGGATTCTGTGTATCATGGATGTTCTATTTGATTTTGTTGTGGCATCTCCTTCTAGTGACCAAGCGGCATTAGACGATCTTATGCGTGACGTTTAGGGTTGTTTGTCCTGCCTTAAGTTTATTTTAATATGATAATGCTAGACTGTGATCAAGTGATGTTATAAAATCGAAATTAGTATGAATCAAAATAAACAAACTTCTGTGGTTAATGAATCTTTTTTCTCGAAACAAGGGGCTGGTGTAAGAAGTGCAGAAGCCGTTTCTGATAGTCTAGCTAAAGTTAATGATAGCTTAAATAAAATCGCGGCTGTTATTGACCGTGTGGGCTACTCTGAAGCTGGAGTTGTTTTAGATGCAGCCAGCCGTATTGAGCGTGTCCTTTTGGGCTCTATCGATAATACTCTTACAGGCCCTGATGTAAGTTCTTAACATAAAGAATTAAAAACGACTATACTTATCCTTATCATTAACATGATTTTAAGGGTTAGCTATGAAGCAACAAGAAAATATTGTTGATTCTGTGAAGCATACTTTAGAAAGGATTAGGGGATCATTGGGTTGTTGTAGTGGCGTTGAAGCACAAAATGCAGCTGAAAATATTGATGAGGCTCTAGAGAATATCAGTCAACTAAATATTGATCAGCACAATAGTTATAGGCCGTAAACATGGATGATCTTCGCTCAGAACTTGAAAAATACTTAAAGGTCAAGGAAATTTTGACTGATTTGCTGGAGTCAACCGATTGGTCGGGTGGTGCGGTTTTGAAAGTCTCAGAAAAGAAAATCAAATCTATGCGTGATGAGCTAGCTGGCAGCATTAAAGGCTTAGAGCATCAGATAGGGCAAGAAGAGGAATTAAAGCCTATTGAGCCAGAAGAAGATGAGGTGGCGGCCTTTGTGGTGGTTTACTTGTCAAGGGGAGTGTCCCTTGAAAATTGGTATCAACGAATCGTTAGTTTACCCAAGCACTCTATTGGTCTTCCTGTGTTTCCTTCAGAGAAGGAGGCAAAAAAATATATGCGTTCAAAACCTAATATGGATAACCATGGTGTTGTAGAAGTTTTAGTTAAAAAAAATCTGGTTAGTGCGGAAGATGACATGATTTTATTACAAGGAGGGGCTATTCGATTGGAGCGAATTCGTAGTTTTGATGATGGTAGGAGCGCCTACTGGTTTTTCCCTAAAAAGCCTTTGACCAAAATTGAATCTCGTTGAAGGTAAATTTTCATTGCACTTTTTTAGGGAGTTTTATACTCTTAAATAAATGATGCAAGATCTCAGGGAGAGGTAATGGCAAAACAGCAGCAGCAGGGAGGGGGTGACAACTCTCTTGATTTTTTCTGGATTGTTGCTCTCATTCTTGGTATTGCCTTTGCTATCTGGTACTTTGCTAAGGACTACATCTCTAGCTCAATCTATTGGCTACGTTATTATGAAATCATGCTACTTAATAAAGTAGCTCACTTTTGGGAAGATGCAACTAGCTGGGCTGGTGCGCCAGAATTGGATTTGAGTAGCCTTGTGTTTTGGGTGAAAGCGGTAAAATATGATACTTTAGCGAATGACGGTGATACAATTTTAGCGTTCAGTAATGAGGTTGGTGCTTATTATCAAATCCCTGTCATCATTTTACTTGTTGTTTTCGCTGTTTGTGTGTATTTATTTTCATCATCAGGTCGGTTTTCTGGTACCCAATCTATGGGAACATTACGAGAAACAGAGCAAGAGCTATGGCATGCTATCTCGCCAGTGTTAGATCTAAACTTGACAAAAGATTCTATTGATGAAGGGCCTTGGCGAATGGCAATGACCCCGCTTCAGTTTGTTAAAAAATATGAATTAGTCAACGAAATAACAAAAGATCGAAAGCCCGCGCTTGAACTTGTACCAGGAAGAGCCCGAAGTACCTTTGCTATGCAGCTAGGGTGTTTATGGAGTTCTGCTCATGATTTAAAGCCTTACGAACAACTTCTTTTTGTTATTTTTTCTGCTAGAGCAATCGGGCAGCGTGATCTTGCAGACAAAATATTGGAGAAAATATCTCGCTCGTCTCAAGGTGGCTATCCAGATTTCTCTGGAGCCAAGCTGGGGCTTATTAAATTAAAGCAGTCTGATCTTATCGCAAAAGTAGTCTACAAACATGCTTATGTGTCAACTGTCATGGCGGCAATGCTAGAATTTGCACGATCCGATGGTGTTTTGGCTACATCAGAATTCTTGTGGTTAAAAACAGTTGATCGACAGTTGTGGTATGTGTTGAACGACGTGGGGCGTCAGACGCCCTCATTAGAAGGTGCCGGTGTTTTTGCGCATATGGCAGCGGAAAGAAAGTTTGGTCGCCCCCTGCGTGTTCCTATGATTAATGAAGCAGTTGTTGGGCTAGAAGAGGCTTTGGAAGATATCTTATACGAACCGGAAGATTAACTTATGGCATTTCAGCGAGGCTTAAGTGAAGAGCACGAACAAAAGTCGACCCAGTTACTACGCGATACCCGAACATTTGGACAAAAAGTTGCCGACTTTTTCAAGGTACGTGAAGCTGTTGTTGGCTTTTATGTTTTTCTTATCCTTTCCCTTGTGTTTTTCCCCAGTGCCTTTGATATTATCTTCTTGATAGGCTTAATTGTTCTTATTGTGAGTTTTACATCTAAGAATACCTTGCCTTTTAGAATGCCAATGCGTAGTAAACTACCAGACTATAATGATCCAAAGCCTGGAACAAAAGGGGAGCCTCAAAAAGCAAGGGGCATCTATTTCTTTGGTAATGATAATGAAAGTAACCAAGAACTCTGGTTTACCAATGATGATATGCGAACTCATGTTCTTATTTTTGGCTCGACTGGTTCAGGTAAAACAGAAGCTTTAGTGTCAATTGCCTATAATGCTCTTCTGCAGAGTAGTGGTTTTATTTACGTTGATGGTAAAGGTGATAACTCATTATTTGCTAAAGTTTTCTCTATGGTACGTTCTATGGGGCGTGAAGATGATCTACTATTAATTAACTTTATGACAGGCGCAAGAGATATTATTGGCCCACAAAAAAAGCGAATTTCTAATACGATCAATCCTTTTGCAACAGGGTCTTCGAGCATGTTAACTCAGCTCATTGTCAGTTTGATGGATTCAGGTGGTAACTCAAGTGATGGTGATATGTGGAAAGGGCGGGCTATTGCCTTTGTAGAGGCGTTGATGAAAGTGCTTGTTGCTATGCGTGATGCCAACTATATTCTTCTTGATGCGAACACGATTCGAAACTATTTTGAGCTCGATCGTCTTGAGGCCATGGCCATTGATAACGTTTTTATCCGTGATGGGCAAGATGCCATTAGTATGGAATTTTTGCCAGAGCTTATCATGCAGCCCATGAGTAACTATCTCAAGACGCTGCCTGGTTACAATAAGGCTAAAAAAGGTAAACAAGTTTCGCAGGTGCTTGAACAGCATGGTTTTATTACCATGCAGCTAACCCGAGTATTTACCTCTCTTGCTGATACATATGGCCATATTGTGCGAGTAAAAATGGCGGAAGTTGATTTTAAAGATGTGGTAATTAACCGTCGAATTCTCACAGTATTGCTACCCGCTCTTGAAAAGTCTCCTGATGAATTAGCAAACCTTGGGAAGGTCATTATCGCATCTCTAAGAACAATGATGGCAGCAGGTCTTGGCGATGCTGTAGAGGGGACGTATAGAGAGTTAATTACTAGAAAACCAACGAATGCACCTACACCTTACCTCTGTGTTTTGGATGAATATGGTTATTATGCCGTACAAGGTTTTGCGGTAGTGCCGGCGCAGGCTCGTTCCTTAGGCTTCTCGGTTATTTTTGCGGGTCAGGATTTGCCTGCCTTCCAAAAGGCTTCTAAAGAGGAGGCCATGTCCATCGGTGCAAACACTAATATAAAAATCTGTATGAAGCTTGAGGACCCTCTTGAGACGTGGGATTTCTTTATGAAAACAGCAGGAGAATCCTTTGTAACAACTGTTGAAAGTTTCCAGTCAGATGACAAGAGTATAACTGGTCAATATATGGATACTAAAACAGCCAAAGTTGATAAAAGGGCTAGAGTAGATTTGCTTGACTTAAAAGATCAGCGTGAGGGTGAGGCTCATGTTTTCTTTAAGTCTAAGTTAGTGCGCGCAAAAATGTTTTATGCAAACCCTGCTCCTGTCGACAATATGAGGCTTAATCAGTTTCTCAAGGTTGATGCACCTAAAGATCGAGACTTATATAATCTAGCTAAAAGTTTTGAAACGTTTGAACAGGCAACTCTAAAGGGGCATGATTTTGTTGCCACTGTGCCCGCTAATGATTTTTTGCAAACATATTTCGATATCTCTGAACGATATAAACAACATAAGCCAATTGATAGTGGTGTTCAAATTCTAACTGATCTCCAGAAGCAAGTTTCTATTGCTGCGATTGAGTCAGTAGAACAAAAGCAGTTAGCAGAGGGGTTTGTTGATATCTTTGCGGGTGTCAAGCATATTGATCAAGGGCTCCAGGCTGCAATGGCTACTGATGACCAAACAGTTTTTTCTCCTATCTTGAACTTCACACAGACTCGAGAATCATTATTATTAATTGAAAAAGGGGTTGGTTTGAGTGAATCTGAGTCCTCTGTTCGAGCAAATGATGTGTTACAAGACATGGAGTTCGTTACTCAGTATCCATCGGGTGCGATGTACGATAAGCTAGATATCGATGTTTGTGTAAAGGCCATTGATAGAGCAAGTGAAGCTATTGAAGAGGCTTAGCTTTTTGCAACTGAACGACAAGAGGGTGAGCTCTTTGTAGTGTGACGTAAGTCTTGGGGGTCATTGATAGATGGGGCGTCCCCAATGAGAGGTCGTAATGGCTGAGTAAAACTTCCATCACGCGCTGCATCACTAGCATGGCTAAGTGCTTGCCTATACAAACTCTTGGCCCTAAACCAAAGGGTATGTAGCAGTTTTTGGGACGGTTTTTAGCGACTTCGCGACTAAACCTCTGGGGTTGAAAGCTATGGGGCTCTTCCCAGTAGGCTGTAGATCTATGTAACGCATAGGGGCTAATGATGATGCTTTTATTAGCATTAATAGTGTGATTTTGAATGCGAACATTTTTTGTACAGCGTCTTAACATGCACCATATAGGGGGGTAGAGGCGTAGTGCCTCTTGAATACTTTGTTTGAGGAGTTCTGTCTTATTTGCGCGCACCTGATGTGTAACGAGACGAAGCGTTTCAGGGTTTTTTAATAGAAGTGCTATGAGCCATTGTAAGCTTGTTGCTGTTGTCTCTGCGCCTGCAACAAAAAAATTTTTCATTTCACTTAAGTAGTTGTGGTGGCTTATTTTTTTTTGTTCATAGGCCTTAATTAAAGGATAGAGTAATCCCTGAGATTGACTAGAATTAACTGCATCTAGCAAAATAAGATGAAGGCGACTTAAAGTTTTCTTGCATCGAGGTCTTTGTTTAATAGGCCGAAGAAAAGGGCTTATGCGACTTGTCTCTTCATTACATACCTGTATTAATTGAACTAGTTCACTTGTATGCTTCACATTATCACTTCCAGTAAGCAGCGTATAAAATAGTTGAGTGACAGATTGATTTAAATAGTGATCGAGTTCAATAGGCCGGTTACTAACGATTGTATCCATATTTTTCTGAATCATGGTGTGTAAACGGTCTTCTACCTGGTTTAGTGAATTTTGACTAAAGTGAGGCTGATGAAATTGACGACTAGTTTGCCAGGCATCACCATCTGTCGTAAGTAATCCCTCCCCAAGCATATTGCGCATCAATTCATAGTAAGTTTGAGACTTTAAGAATAAGGATGTGTTTTTAATTAGTATGTCCTCAATCCACCTGTGATCTGTAATGATTAAGGGCCCCCACTGACAGTCAACAACAGGAGCCCGCTTTGCGATTACTTGTATCCAGTCGAGTTGATTTTTAAAAATTAGGCTAGCGCGCGAGCATAAGCCAAGTGAGTATATCAATGTTTACTATCCTGACGAAAGAAATTATATTCTAGCTATTGTAACCTCATTGTAGTCCTAGTAATATCTAATAACAAGGATCGTTTAAGGGCATTACTATGCTGAAAAAAAAGATTATGATGGCTGCGGTTGGAGTTTTAGTGATTCTAGCTGGTTGTGGTTATATCCCTGTCGAAGAAGCCAGAGACCAGTTCGATATCCAGCTCGTAAAGTTAGAGGATAAAGTGACGCTTATTATTCCATCAGATCTATTGTTTTATCCTGGAACAGCAAACTTTAAAAAACATTTTGATTCACCACTTCGTGCCGTGATCAACTATCTCGTACAAACTCACCCCTCGGCTATTGTTGTTAGTGGTTATGAAAATAGTTCGAGTCAAGCTGCAGACAATCTAGTTATTGCACAAAATCAAATTAAAAAAGTTGCTAACTATGTTATGTCTAATCAAGATGTTGTTCCTTTAGCAGTTAATCAACAGCCTAATCATATTCGTCAGATTGCTAAGTTTCCCACGTCAAAGAAAAACCGAAGAATTGAAATTAGTTATCAGCTTAATGAAAAGATTATCGACTAAAGGAGTGACTGATTATGAGCCAGCTCAATGCTAAGCAAGCAAAAGCCATAAATGGCTTTCATCGTCGAGGCACTAATAAGTTAATGTTTTTTGCGTTAATCTTACTTGCAATTAACTTTGCATTGCTTTTTTTAGGCATGTATGCTTTTTTCTCTCGGGAAAAAACAACTGACTACTACGCAGTAACCTGTAACTCAGATCCCGTTAAGCTCGATTCTCTTAGTGTTGCTGTTGTTGGTAAGCAGCAGCTTCTTGACTGGGCACATGCAAGTGCTATCGCAATTTATAACTTTAACTACGGTAATTGGCAACAAATAACCAATCAAATCCGTCCTCTATTCTCGCAGGATGGCTGGGAGGGTTTTTACACCTCGTTTAAATCATCACAAATTGATCCGGCGATTGAAAAGAGTACTTTTGTCACGGCTGTTGCCACTGATGTTCCTGTGATTGAGAGACAGGGAGCTTTGAATGGAGTTTACAGATGGAGAGTGGCGATACCTCTGATGATTACCTATCAAACAGCTTCTGATCAAGCAAAACAGCAGGTAGTACTACGAATGGTCGTAACTCGTGTGCCCTCTGTGCAGAATCCAAGAGGTATTGCTATTTCTGGTGTATCCGTTGACAGGTTGCAGTAGTATAAGTTTGCTTGCTATCTTTTTCTTCCTGGGATATATTGGAATAGTAAGTTGTAATCAAATAATGATATTGCGAAGGATGCGCAAAACAATTAACAAGGAGAAGCTAGTTGGCTGCTGATTCACTTAAAACAGTCATGGAAAGATACGGTTTTTATCAGGATGGCTATAAAAAAGCATCGCTCCTGGTATTTTTTATGCTCGTCCTTATGGTTTTGCTAATCATTTTAGATTTTTCTTTATTTCAGAACCGTAAAAGAGCCCCCGAATTTTTTACATTGACTTGCGATGGAAGTTTTGCAACAGTTACACCTTTGTCCGAGTCCTATGTAACTGATTCTAAGGTTCTTTCTTGGGCTGCCACTGCTATTTCATCTGCCTATTCAATGGATTACATTCACTACAGAGAGCAGCTAGAGAGCAATTCCATTCGTTTTACATCCCAGGGCTGGAGGAGTTTTGGAAGAGTGTTTAAGCAGTCAAGGAATTTAGAAACAGTGATAGAGCGAAAGCTAATTGTTAGTTCTGTTCCAACGGCCGCCCCTGTTATCACAAAAAGAGGTGTACTCAATGGACGCTATACTTGGCAGGTTGAAATGCCAATTTTAGTAAGTTATCAAAATAAAGATACTGACATACAGCAGTCACTCAAAGTCACTGTTAATGTCGTTCGTACACCCTTGAGCGAAGGTCAAGACGGTATCGCTATTAGTCAGTATATTGCAACAGAGTAGGAAGAGAGAAATACTATGAAATACAGATTAGCTTACATGACATTGCTTGCAAGCTGCTTTTTTAGTGTTGCAGTCTCGGCTGCTGTAGGGCTTCCAGATATGGACGATAGTGAGCCTGCCCCAGAGAAGAAGATCGTTGTTGACCCACAGAGAGATGCTGAGTCTCACTATGAACAAGGAAGCAATACGTCTCCGATCCAAGATCAGATTTTTGCAAAAGTTGCAAATCAGGTGATGCCCATGTCTCCTGAGCAAATTATAGTCTTACGAGAATTATATAACCGAAACAAACAAGCCTCTCAGCAATCCGCTCTTATCCCACCTAGGCCTACTGCTAGTTCAAAAGCTGTAGATTTGTCGCCAGGTGCAACACCTCCTATTATACGAATGGCATCAGGGTTTATTACCTCTCTCGTTTTTGTTGATGGAACTGGTGAGCCTTGGCCAGTAAGAGCTTATGACATAGGCGACTCTTCCTCCTACACTGTGATGTGGGACAAGGGAAGTACACTAATGGTGCAGGCTGTAACAGAGTATAAGTCAGGTAACCTAGCAGTGCTATTAGAAGGGCTGGCTACTCCTATTATGGTTACATTACTTCCAGGACAGAAAGCCGTTGACTACCGTGTTGACTTGCAAGTGCCAATGATGGGGCCTCATGCAAAAATCACTCCCAGCTCTGTTAATACAGCAGATAATCCTACACTCATTAGTATCCTTGATGGTGTAACCCCTCCTGGCACAAGTCAGGCAAAGCTGTCTCGAACTGATGCTCAGCTATGGATATCAAAAAACAAAAAAATGTATTTGAGAACGCGGATGACCTTGTTGTCACCCGGTTGGACAGCTTCTATGACAAGTGCAGATGGTACACATGCTTACGAAATGCCCATTTCTCCGGTTATTTTAGCGTCAAATAATGGACAAACAACATCAATTACACTACAGAGAGTAAATCCATATGAGTGATAATCAAACCTTCAAAAACGAGTCTTCATCTCGTCGAGTTTTATTAGCTATTGCCGTTGTTGTTATTGTAGGATCAGGCATTATTTGGCTCTTCAAAGCTTCTTCATCGACAGATGCTGCTGCAAGTAAATCAAACGTCAATAGCTCTCCTGATGTGCAGTCACTTCCTGGGGTTAATACCGCTTCGGAAGAATATGTGAAAGCTCGTGAGTTGGCGAACCAAGAATTAGCAAAGCAGGCGTCTGAGACACTTACAGAAAGTGCCGTTCCAACTATCACAAGAACTATTTTAAAAGATATAGAAGAAAATGATTCTGGAAAAGCAGGGTGTGATATTGAGTCCCTCAGGCGAGCCAGAGAAGCAGGGGTAACAGCTTCAGAGCTACGTTGTCGTGGCTGTTCTGCAGCCCAACTTCGTCAGGCTGGTTACACTGCAGCTGAACTAAAAGCTGCAGGATATAGCGCTTCAGAGTTGCGTGCAGCAGGCTATTCTGCCGCAGAGCTTCGTGCCGCTGGATTTAGTGCTGCAGAATTACGAGAGGCAGGTTTCTCTGCAGATGAACTTAAAGCCGCAGGTTTCAGTGCTGCTGAGCTGCGTGAGGCAGGTTTTTCTGCTCAAGAACTTTTAGGCGCTGGCTTTTCAGCACAAGATCTTTTTGATGCTGGCTACACTCTGGAAGAGTTAAAGTCGGCAGGGCTAACCGATGCTGATTTGAACTCGATTAAACAATCCTGTGATATTGAACAGCTCAAGAAAGATCGTGCGGCTGGTGTTTCAGCAGAAAGCTTAAAAGATAAAGGGTGTAGTCTTGCTGCTCTCAAAGCAGCTGGCTTTACTGCTGCTGAATTGAAGGCTGCAGGCTTTTCAGCATCAGAGTTGAGAGATGCGGGCTTTACTGCTGAAGAGCTTAAGGCTGCAGGCTTTTCTGCTGCCGAGTTGAAAGCTGCAGGTTTTTCTGCTGCAGAGCTTCGAGCAGCAGGTTTTAGCGCGGCAGAGCTGAAAGAGGCAGGTTTTTCTGCTGCAGATTTGAGAGCTGCGGGTTTTAGCGCTGGTGATCTTATGAGTGCAGGATATAGTCTCGATGAGCTAAGAGATGCTGGATTTAGTGAAGGAGAACTTATACGTGCAGGTTTTGCATCTTCATCAATGTCTATGGTCTGTGATGTTGAGCACATTGCCCAAGCAAGAAAAGAAGGTGTCGATGCTTCCTATTTTAGAGACAAAGGATGTAGTGCGCTTGCATTAGCTGCTGCTGGCTTTACTGAAGAAGAGCTTAGGTTAGCGGGGTACTCTGATGATGAATTAAGTGCCATCGCTATGTTTAACAAAAAAGATCGCCTGCCGGGCGTGGAGAATCGTGTCCAAATGGATTTATCAGGACCAGTAGATCCCTATGATCGGCTAAAGCTTGATCAGAAAAATATGGAAGATTTATTAGCTCAAAGTCAAGCTATTCAGGAAGCTGAAACAGTAATGATGGGATATGCATCACAATTAATTTCAAGTTGGGCGCCGATGGCGACCCAGGTGTTTGTCGAGAAAGAAGCGTCGGATGAAACGCTTAGTAATGACGCCTCACCTGTTGAAAGCCTCCCTCCATCACAAGTATTTACAGCGAAAGCCGGTGATGTTGTGTACGCTGTATTAACCACAGAAGTTGACACCGATGTTCCTGGTCCTATTATGGCAACATTGGTGTCCGGAAAGTTAAAAGGAGCCCGGCTAGTTGGCAGCTTTACGCAAACAGGAGAGGCTGCACAAATAAGCTTCAGCTCAATAAGTATGCCAAAATTATCTCGTTCCTCAACTATTCAAGCCATTGCAGTTGATACAGATACCGCAAAAACTGCACTTGCCTCTGAGGTTGATCACCACTATTTACTTCGTTACGGTAGTTTATTTGCTTCATCCTTCTTAAAAGGTTTCTCAAGTGCAATCACTAACGAGGGATCAACAGTGACCAACGGTGATTCAACCGTACAAACAATCTCGAAGAAATCAAACAAAGAAAGAACAATGATTGGTTTGGGAGAAGTAGGCAGCGAATATGCTAAATCTATGTCCAGCAACTTTGAACGTCCTATTACGGTTAAAGTGAAAAAAGGAACAGGGTTTGGTTTACTGTTTGTTTCAGACACTAAAATACCACTGGTCGATATTTAATAGTTTAATTTAATTGGGAGTGTTTCCATGACTAAAACAAATAAAAAGTCACCCAAAGACTCAAGCAAGAATTCAAAGGCGGCAAAGCCTAAGTCTGAGTCTAAAAAAGTTAGCGAAGAGAAGAATGATTCTTCAATAAAAGAGGCTGATTTTGACGATAACAGTAAGTTGAATGAGTCTCTAGAGGCTACTAGTTTAGAGGACAGTGATGAGCCTTCTTTAGATCACTCACAGGAGCAGGAGGACACGTTTCTCGCAAGAGAGTCAAACAATACTGATGGAAACCCTGCCACTAGTGAGAGTGATAGTACACTCGTTGATAACATAGAGACTGCTTTTGATACTAACAACCAAGATTTAGCCAGCGACGTAAATCATGTAGACAGCCAAGAAAAAAGTAGTGTAGATGATATTGATTGGGATGACTTCTCTTTTGGTGATTTTGGCGCTGATGATGTTTTGGGCAAAAATGCTGAAGAAGATGCTTCTGAGTCCAACACAGAGACACCTATTGATATGAGCGAAGTAACCGAGGGATTTGGATTGCATGAATCGGAAAGCTCCGAAGTCTTTTCAGATGATGCTGAAGTCAGCACAAAAGATGAATTGAGTTTGATGGTCGAAGATAAGCTTGATGATGTTAAAGCTTTTGTAGAGGAGAATAAGTCGCAAGTTCAAATTGGAGTAGGAGTGATTGTTCTACTACTATTTATATGGCTATTTTCATCATCAGATGAATCATCTCAACTAGAAGAAATTACTAAAGTTACAGAACAGGCAACTAACATAGACAATGAACTAAAACGCTTTGAAGCTGAATTTAGTCAACTTAGTGTTGATGGGTCAAATAAGGTGAGTGAACTTGATAACAAAGTTAGTGTGTTATTTGAAACTATTAAAGATAATAAAGAAGAGCTTGCAGAGCAGAAAAAAGCATTAAACGAGCTTACAATATCACTAAAGCAGCTAATTGAACAGCGCAAGACGAGTAGCTATAACAAAAAAATAAAAAATAAAATTCCATCCTTTACCATCACTGCTATTGTTCCAGGGAGAGTTTGGCTTCGATCAGAAAATGGAGAGGAATTTACTGCAACAGTGGGTGATGAATTAAAAGATCTTGGTGTTATTGTAAAAATTGAGCCTCATTACGGTCGTATACAAACCTCATCAGGTACTGTAATTCGTTTAGGAGAATATGATGGCTAGATTTGCACCATCTCAAGCAAAAAGAGTTTTATTTGCCCTTACACTATTTTCGATGTCATCAAGTGCTATGGCTGCCCCTAATCTCTATGAGATGCTTTCGACATTGGCTGAATCTCTGGGGAATGTTTGGCAAATGCTTACAGGAGCGTGCTGGTTGTTTGGCATCATGATATTTTTATCAGGTATGCTTAAACTGAAGAAATACGGCCAAATGACTGTTTTCATGATGTCACATGCTGAAATAGTGGGGCCATTATCTCGAATCCTTATTGGAACACTACTTATCTATACTCAGTACGGACTCAATGTAATGCTAGCGACTTTATTCACTGAAAAGGGCAGCGCTACGGATTTTTCTTTGAGTAGCATTACAAGTTACGATTCAAGTATGACTGGGAGTGATGCGCTCCTCTTTCCTGTTTTTCTTATTGTTCAGATTATTGGTTTGCTTGCCTTTATGAGAGGTCTCATGAAACTTACCAAAGCCGGTGAGCAAGGTGCGCAACCTGGAACAGTACCAACAGCATTAATGCTGGTATTTGGCGGTGTAATGTGTGTTAATATCGTTGGTACAATCAATATGGTGCGTATAACAATAGGCCTACCTGCCTTAGTAACCTAAATTGTTTCAATTCGTCTAACTAAACAAAGGAAAAATATCATGAACAAAACAAACAAAACATTAATAGCATTGGCTATATTAGCCTTCACGACAGGCGCTCTAGCAGCTACTCTAGGAGACCTTGCGACTAATATACAAAACACATTTAAGCAAATAGGTCAGTTAATGATGGGGATATCTTATGTGGCTGGAATTGGCTTTTTTATTGGTGCCATTTTTAAGTTTAAACAGCATAAAGATAACCCAACACAAATTCCAATGGGTACACCTATCGCACTCTTGATGATTGCTATTTCTCTCTTATTCATGCCATACATTATTGAGGCTTCAGGTGGTACTTTCACTGGTGATGAATCTCAAGATTATATCGGCTCACCTACTGGTGATAAACTTCCTGGTTCTCAATAGTTAGGAGTGTATAATGTTAAGGTCTCTTGAGTTAACAGCTTCCCTTTCTTCGTGGTTTCAATTTGAATCAAGAAAAGTGGATGGTGTTTTTAAAGCTACGGCACAAAAGGTTCACACAAGAGACCTTAATACATGTCAATATTGTGGGTTTCAGTCCTCAAGCGCGATGGATGTTGTGAACGCCGATTTTGATATGTCTAATCAATCTATGGATAACCTTATCACTGCCTGTCCGTTGTGTTCCCAGTGTCATTTTTTAGAGCATGTTGGTGAGTCTGATAGCGGTGGTGGTGTCTTAATTTATTTACCTGAAATAAGTCAGGCGATGCTTAATGGGCATTGTCATGTTTTATTTTGTGCACTCAATACAACATCTTCTTTCTATGGTGAAGCTCAAGAAATTTATAGACAACTCAAGTCTAGAAGTTCAATTATTGAAGATTATTTTGGTGAAGGTATGTCTAAACCTGCCGTTATGGGACGTGCTATTTTAGATTCTCATGTCAAAAATACGCGCGAAAAAGGGTTGAAGTTGTTAAAACATGCACGTGTACTACCGTCTCGATCAGGTTTTAGACTACTCATTGACCAATGGTCTTCTCAGGTAACTCAGAATCTAATACAACAAACAACATAGCATTTTCGTATTTGAAAGGAGTCTTATCGATGATCATGCAAACAATATCAAAATCAGTAGTGGATTCTATCGATGTACTGATGGCTTGGCTGTCGACTCAGCTAGGGCAAAACGTAGAGTCATACTGTGCTCTCGAGACTGCTGATAGCAAAAACACTTTGGTTGCTCATGATGGCTCCTTGGTAAGTGTTATACGCTTACATGGAGTTAATCAACTAGTCGGACAAGAAGAGTTTGATACGATAAGCAATGGCATATTGCAAAGCTTACAAACCTCTATGAGCCGGAGTGGATCCAAAATTCAAATCTTTTTTAATTATGATAAGCAAGGTACAGAAAGTGAGATTGAAGATGCTTTGGCCCCATCAGCAGCTACCTCTGAGCGACTTAATTTAGAGCTTGATGATTTATTTGAAGAGCGCGTGAAGAACCTCGCTAAGTTTTGTTCAAAAGAGGATACTTTTATTGTTTGCTGGACAAGCCCGCTTTCCTTGGCTGGTGAACAAGTGAGTCGAGCACAAAAAAATAAAATTGAAGAACTCAAAGAAAATGATATTCCTCCTTTCTATGATACGCAGTTTATTGCTGCAGCAATTCCAGAGTTACGAGAGCGTCATGATTCCTATGTGAAATCACTTCAGGATAACTTCTCTATAGTTGGTTTGATTACTGATGTCCTTGATGTTCATTCTGCAGTGTACGAGATGAGAAAGAGCGCTGATCCTGAATTTACATCAAGAGACTGGCGTCCTCAGTTACCTGGTGATCAAATTCCAGCGAATACATTATCTGATGATGAGAATGTTTCTCCTACAGACCTCTTGTGGCCATCACTTGGGCGCCAAATTATGCCAAGAGATGCTGAAAACTTAAGTCTTCGTTCTGTGAGAATTGGTGATCGAATTTATTCTACAATGTTTATTTCGATGTTTCCAAAAGATATACAACGCTTCATGCATCTTTTTGCGCGAGTGAGCCAAGCCAAAATCCCCTGGCGTATTTCCTTTTTTGTTGAAAGTGATGGACTAAGTTCAACAAGCTTAAAAGCTTCATTAGCGGCCATCCTGACTGTAACATCAAGGCAAAATCGTCTTTTTAGTGATGCTGTAAACCTACTGAATTACATACGTCTCAATACTGATGATGTGGTCGTTAAGTTGAGAGTTGCTCTAGCTACATGGGCTCCTGATGGCCATACAGATCTACTACGTGATCGTGCATCACAGCTTGCACAAGCTGTTGAAGGCTGGGGTTCCTGTGATGTATCTGAGGTCAGTGGTGATGCTTTTGGAGGGATAGTATCAAGTATGCTTGGCGTATCTGACTATAGCCAAGCTCCCCCATCTGTTGCACCTTTATCTGACACCGTTTATATGTTGCCATTATTTAGGCCAGCATCATCATGGAATAATGGTGCCGTGTTATTTCGTTCACCAGACGGAAAATTATGGCCATACCAGCCTGGATCGCCCCAACAGTCAACTTGGATAGAGTTAGTTTATGCTCGGCCTGGCTCCGGTAAATCTGTTCTGTCAAATTCTATGAATTTGGCGCTGTGTTTGTCACCTGGAGCAGTACGTTTGCCATTGATTGCTATTATTGATATTGGCCCTTCAAGTTCTGGCTTAATCTCTTTATTAAAAGAGGCTCTTCCTCCCAGCCAACGTCATCTGGTAGCCTATCACCGCTTAAGAATGACAGAAGAATATGCTATTAACCCATTTGATACCCAGTTAGGTTGCCGAAAACCTTCCGCACAAGAGCGTAGCTTTCTCACAAACTTCCTTATTCTTCTCTCAACTCCCGTTGGGGATGAAGCACCTTATGATGGTATTACTGATATGGTCGGGATGATTGTTGATGAGATGTATAGTGCACTTGCTGATGATGCAGCTCCACACCCTTATGCAAAAAATGTAGATGAAGTTATTGATGCTATCCTAGAAGAAATAGGGTTTAAAGTAGATAAACATACGACCTGGTGGGAAGTGACCGACTCACTTTACCTTGCTGGGTTTTTCCATGAGGCCATTTTAGCTCAGAGACATGCCGTGCCTGTTTTGGCAGATGCTGCTTCTATCGCTAGGTCGTCTGCAGTGGAAGATCTTTATGGAAAAGTTGTCGCTCCTACAGGAGAACCATTAATTACTGCGTTTTCTCGTATGATCTCAAGTGCTGTCCGTGAATATCCTATTATTGGAACAGTGACTCAATTTGATTTAGGTGAGTCCAGAGTGGTATCTCTTGATTTAGATGAGGTCGCTAAGAGTGGTGGTGATGCTGCAAATCGCCAAACTGCTGTTATGTATATGTTAGCACGTTATGTGCTTGCAAAAGATTTTTATGTAACGGAAGATGGCGTTAAGGATATGCCTCAGGCTTATCATACTTATCACAGTGAACGAGTAAAAGAGATTCGAGAAGATCACAAACGTATCGTGTTTGATGAGTTTCATCGAACTGCACATTCAAAAGCAGTGCGTGAACAAGCTATAGTGGATATGCGAGAAGGGCGTAAATGGGGTGTTCAGATATCACTTCTTTCGCAGTCTCTGGATGACTTTGATGAGGTCATGATTGAATTTGCTACAGGAGTTTTTATTATGGATGCCGGGCCTGAGCAAGCTATTCGTAAGACAACAGAGGTCTTTGGTTTATCCAAAACCGCTCAGTACGCATTAAGAAACCGTGTTCATGGCCCTCGCGAGTCAGGGGCAACATTCTTAGCACAGTTTGCTACCAAAAATGGTGTTAATACCCAGTTATTAACAAGTACTCTTGGTCCCATTGAGCTTTGGGCTTTTAGCACCACCGTTGGTGATGTTAGGATCCGCTCGGCCTTGTATCAAACGCTTGGTCCAGCAAAGGGTAGAAAAGTACTTGCTAAAGCTTTTCCTTCTGGCACTGCTTCAAAAATGATTGAGTCAAGAATGGCACAAAAAGAATCTGAGACTTCAGATTTTATTGCCGATGAAGCGAGTATTTCAGTCACTGACGAGATTATAAGTGAATTGCTTGCCGGCCAACAGTAGTTGAGTTTATTGATTATGAGAATAGGTAAGAAAAAGGTACAGCTTTCATTGGTATTAGCTTTACTTACTTTAGTACAAGCTTGTAATTCCCTTGCTCCATTTGCCTCGGAAAAATCAGGTACAACTCTAGGAAAAGGTCACTCACAGATAGTGGGTGGCGCAAGTCCTTTTGTAAATCTTATTTATTCTAAGGGGTTTACAGATGATCTTGATGTCAGCTTCATCCTTGAGGATCAGGAATTGGTTGCATTGGCCGCCGTTTCTGCTAAATATTCTTTTCGTCAGAGTGAGAAGGGTATTGCGTATGCAGCAACGATGGGTGTATTTTCTGGGATTCAAGACCCCTCTTATGGTTTTTTTCTTGGACCAATTGTTAGTTATAAGCACAATAGATTCGAGTTTTATGCCCACTTAAAATACAACTATGTTGAGACGCCAAGAGGTGCTAATATTGGCCCTGATGACTCTGATTTTTTTGCTGGTTTAAATCAAGAGTCTTATATTGATTATGGTTTAGGTATATTAGGCGCAAGTATTGAGTTAAATAGGCACTGGGCTATTAATCTCAATACTAAATTAGTTGTTACATTGGATAGTGATGATCGGGGTAATGACTCTGATGATGCTGAGGACTATCTGGTTTTGCCTTTATCGTTTAATGTTATGTATCGCTTTTAAAGGCATCAACGTATAAGAGGCATAGACCCTTTTCAAATGGCTTCCTTCAATTGATTCTGGTGTCTTACCTTCGCCATAGTTTGTTATAAGTAACATAATCATGACTGAAGTCACTAAAAAAGCTTTTCAGGAGGGCGTATTTTCTTGAACAGTCCTGAGGTTAGAGCGTTAATCGGCGAGGTGGTTGCTGTGATTTCAAAAACTTTGGCTTGAGATTCAAACTTTATTTCAAGTGTTCTTAGGTTATCTTCTGTTTTTAACTTTTTGATGTGGGCGTGATTAAGTGCTCTCAACCAAGCCCAGTTACCAGTGTAATGCTTCACTTCTGTTTCTGATGAAGATTGTTGTGTGATGGTAACAGATTGAATAGCATCTGGAATATGAAGCTGAATAGTCTGGTTATTTTCATTAATCATAATGGTGTCATCGTCTTGGGTAATTTGCATTAATGTCTCTGATTCAGTGGTGTTTTGGTGGATGGCTAGTTCCCAGGTGTTATTAGGTTGCTCAGAGTTACTAAAAAGCATAGTTTGCATGACAGACATTGCATTTGCCCAGTCTAGCCATATTTTGTTTGTTATTAGTGCTTGTGAATCAATTGTCTTTTCATGCCAGCCGTCTTCTTTACTCTCAATGAAGTCTTTCATATTGGCGGCAATAAATTGTTGTAATTTTCCTTGTGGTCCAAATAGTGCAACAAATTGGGGGACATTAATTTCTTTATCTGCAGTATTGTCTAGAGGGAAATACTCAAGTTGTTTTATTTCATGTTCTGATAGAATGCTTTTCCACTCTTGTGTAAGAGCGGAGCGTGTGGTTTCTAGCATAACGTGCCAAGTGGCTTGGCTTATCTGAGTAAGAGGTTTCTTGATGGCTTCTGGAAGTGACGTGAGTTGCTTGTCTAGGGTTGTGAGCTGGTCATTGGGGTAGTTATGGAAGCGTGTTTGGGTTGCATGAAAAATGGCCTGTTTGTCTTTAAATGTTGCAATATACGAACTAAATTCATTAGTCCACTCTTGGACTATGGATTGATAGTTTTGCTTGTCTGTAATATCTCCAAACATTTTTTGACTAACGAGTGATTGAAACTCTTTGGATTGGTTGATTCCGTTGGTTTGAGCTAATATGATTTGTAATCGTTTAGAGTGCCCCTCCTTATTTTTCCAAAGGGCAAAAGCATTTTTAATCTCTGTAAGAGAATGAAGACGAGCATTTTGCAACTCGCTAAGTTGTTTAGACCAGTATTCATGGTACATGTTTAGGTATGTTTGTTTGGCTTTTTTTAGGTCATCAGTTGTCATCGTGCTGTTTTCAAGCTGAATGATTTCTTGAAAGTTCTGCTCTAGTAGCTCATCTAAAATAGTTTTTTGAGATGAAATTGAAAAAAACTCTTGCCCGGGGTTTGTTTTAGTAAAAGCATTTTTAGTAAGCAGAACGATAAGCTTTGCTCGTGGGATGGATTCAATGTACTGGCTGACTTGGCTTATGAGTTCCTTATTTGTGTCACAAGAAAAGTTTTGTCGTAACAATACTTGCATATGACGTGTGTAGTCACCTTGTTTGTTTTCTTGAAGATTATGTTGCTGAAACCATCTAATAATCTTGTCTGGATGTTTTACCTCATCTGCGCAAAAGTCTAAATAAGTTGAAAAGTCTTTGATACTCTCACTTGATAGATCTTGTAATGCTTCTTCAAGATGCTGTTTGAGTTCTATTTTGAATTCGTTTTTTAATAGTTGACCATAGTGCTCATGCACCGAATTATTAAGATGTTGTGATAAAAAGGAGAGGGCGCTGGTTTTGTGTGTGTTGATTAATGTTTGCGCATGCTCTAACGTGTTTAGCCGGTCAGTGAGTAGGGGATGTGGGGCGGCTAATATTTTGTTCAATTTCCTCATGAGAACCATTTCGTGCTCCAGAACTACGTGAGTGGTGTAGCATGTACTGACAAACATTAAGCTAAACCAAAATAAACGGAAGTGAGCTTTGCGATGACATTGCAGGACTATCGGTTGATGCTTTTGGGAGAGCCAGTCATTAACAAAGAGAGGAGGGGTATAGCGTGTGGATGTAAAAAAGAGTCCATGAATAGGTAATCCTTGGCTTGATAGTGATGCTGAAATGGCACAAAGCTTAGGTTTGAGTGCCTGTAGTGACTGAGTGAATGTTGCCTCGCCAGGAGAGAGTAGTTGTACTTGATCACACAAGTAGTTCATTTGTTGATCTACCACTTGGACAGTGTCTTCATGACTGAGCTCTTGTGGGAATAATATGCCTAAAGGTGCTTTCTTTGTGTCTATAGGTAAACCATGACAGGCTTCTTTGAAACCATTTAGTTTATCAGCTTGAGTGATGGCTAGTTGATAGCTTAGCCATGGCCATTGTTTTAGAATTGTTTGGCTTGCAAGTAACAAGGTTTCAATGTCTTGATGAATATTGGATTGAAGCTGTTCTACGCTTATTGTAATGATAATACTCTGAAGTGGAAAATATTGTTTAATTTGTGCTAAAGATTTAAATATCTGAGTGAGTGGCGTGTTGTCAGTGTAATTATTATGAGGTACTAAATAAACCTTTCTTCCCTTTCTATAAACACGAACAGGAACATCCTTCTGGCTGAGTGGAATGACATCGCAGAAAGATAAAAGCTGTGTTGTACCCGCTTTTGGTAGACCTAGTACCAGGTGAATTGCTTGTGCTCCTTTGCCAAAGATGCGGCCACCTTTCATATGCCATGGTAATGCTTTGTTGAGACACTGATAAAGTATTTTGGCTTCGTGAGTATATCGTTTTGATGTCAATAACCACTCGCCCAGGATAAAAGCAATTAAAAAAATACTGCTAGCTATCGGATATAGGTGAAATAGTATAATCAATAATAGTGAGGCAAGCACAAACCATATAAAATTAAACATAAGCTAAGACTGTATATCAAATGATTTAGTTTAACCCTTGGCTTCTCTATGTACAAGCAAAGCTATAGCACTTCAGTCAACTGGAAGTAGAGTCAGTCATGTTATATTGGATAAGTTTTTTACGCAGCGTGCCTCGACTAATACCTAGTAACTTGGCCGCTTTGCTTTGATTGTTATTGGTATGCTTGAGAACTACTTCAAGTAAAGGTGGCTCTACTTGAGCCATGAGTAACTCATAGAAATTGTTGGGAGGCATGCCATCTAATTGACTAAAATATTGCTCTAGAGACTGCTTTACGGAATTTTTGAGAGTTTTAGCTTTATTGGGCATGATGGGCACACATGGGGATCGATTAAGGTTATTTGTTATTATTGCCATGATACTTCCTTATATTTAGTTTGTCAGTACTCCTTCTGACATAATCATTATAAACAAAAAAAGTCACCATAATCAAGAGATTGCTTGATCAATGGCAATAAATGACAGCTTTTTGTTAGTTAAGTTGTTGATTTTTGGGTTAAGGCATGCTGTGGGATAGCAATAAGACACCATTGCTCCTGCTGGGTAATGCTAAACTCATTAGTTTGGGTAAAGTGCTCAATGACATGTGGAAGTTGATCTTCTAAAATACCGCATAAAACTAACAAGCCATCTGTTTTAACCATTGAGATAAGATGCTCTGACTCTTGGATAAGAATGCCAGAGATGATATTAGCAATAACAATGTTGGCTTGTATATCAAGTTTGCTAGAAGATAAATGGCAGTGCAGATGTGGCAAGACCTTATTCAGTTTTGCGTTATTTTGGCAGGCTTCAAGGGCTTGTGGATCAATATCGATTGCATGGCAGAGAGTACTTCCAAGCAATAAGGCTGCGATCGCTAATATGCCCGACCCACAGCCGTAATCAATAACAGAGTTATCTGGAACGATATGGTTTTCCAACCATTGTAAGCATAGTTGTGTTGTTGGGTGTTGGCCTGTGCCAAAAGCAAGTCCTGGATCCAGTTGCATGACAACTCCCTCAGGTTTGGAGGCTAGGGAGTGATGCGTTGGAATAATATGAAGGTATTTACCTATTTGTATGGGTTGAGTGTCTTTGTACCATTGTTCTACCCAGTTTTTTCCTTCAATCATACTGGTATAGCTTTTTTGAAATATATCCTTAGGTAAAAGTGTCTGAAGTGATTGCCTAATTTCTTCAGCAGAAGTGTTGGGTGCAAAGGTTGCACATAGAATAGAGTTTGACCACAAAGGGTGTTCACCAGGTTTGGGTTCAAGAATGGGCGTATCCTCTGCATCAGTAATATCTATGCTTAAAGCACCTTGTTCCAGTAAGAAACACTCAATAAATGGAACCATTTCAGAAGGAAGTGGCACATGGATGACAGGCCATTGCTTTGTCATTGTTTCTCGCGTTCCAGTTTTTGCTCTAGGAAGTGAATTGTGGTTTGGCCACTTTGATACTGTTCATCTTCAAGAATGTGCAAATGGAGAGCTGTATTCGTTTTAATGCCATCAATGACTAGCTCTTTTAGGGCCTGCTTCATTCTCTTAATGGCAGATTCTCGTGTGTCTCCATAGGCTATGATTTTTGCAATCATGGAATCATAGTAGGGTGGAACTCTATAGCCAGAGTAAAGGTGTGAATCAATACGGATGCCAGGTCCGCCTGGTTGGTGATACAGTGAGATAGTGCCAGGACTTGGTGTGAAGCTATGTGGGTCTTCAGCGTTAATTCGACACTCAATGGCATGTCCTGAAAATTCAATGCCTTTTTGTGAGAAGCTTAGTTTTTTTCCGCTAGCGATGGCAATCTGTTCTTTGATAATGTCAACTCCGGTAATTAGCTCACTTACAGGGTGTTCAACCTGGACTCGTGTATTCATTTCAATGAAATAAAAGCGGCCGTCTTCAAAAAGAAACTCGAATGTCCCTGCGCCTAAATAGCCCATAGCAATACAGGCAGAGGAGCATTGCTCGCCAATTTTTTTTCTTTGGGAATCGGTTAGGCCAAGAGCTGGTGCTTCTTCGATGACTTTCTGGTGGCGACGTTGAATGGAGCAGTCTCGCTCACCTAAATGAATGCATTGCCCATGAGAGTCTGCTAAAACTTGAATTTCTATATGCCTTGGCTTTGTGAGAAACTTCTCCATGTAGACCATATTGTTACCAAAAGCAGCTTCTGCCTCAGTTTTTGTCATAGCAATACTTTCAATAAGATCTTTTTTATGGTGAACGACGCGCATACCTCGTCCGCCACCTCCTCCTGAAGCTTTAATAATCACTGGATAGCCAATTTTCTCCGCAATAGCATAGTTATCTTTTTCATCGTAGCTAAGAGGTTTGCCAGAGCCAGGAACGCAAGGAACCTTAGCATTCTTCATGGCATCAATAGCAGAGACCTTGTCGCCCATCATGCGAATGGTTTCTGGTTTTGGTCCAATAAAGGCAAAGCCACTTTTTGCTACTTGCTCTGCAAAATCAGCATTCTCAGCGAGAAAGCCGTAGCCTGGGTGAATCGCATCAGCTTCACTGATCTCAGCAGCACTGATTATAGAGGGTATGTTAAGATAGCTATCAGTTGCATTAGCGGGACCAATGCAAATGGCTTCATCAGCTAGCTTGACGTGCTTGAGGTCTTTGTCAGCACTCGAGTAAACGGCAACAGTTTGTATGCCCATTTCTCGGCAGGCGCGTAAAATTCTTAGTGCGATTTCGCCGCGGTTGGCGATGAGAACTTTTTTAATCATAATCTTTTACTCTTCAATGACAAAAAGGGCTTGGTCAAACTCAACTGCTTGCTCGTTTTCAATGAGTAGAGCGGCCAGTGTTCCACTTCTATCAGCAGTAATTTGATTGAACATTTTCATGGCTTCAATGATACAGAGGGTATCACCGGCATTAATATGTTGGCCAATCTCTACAAAGGGTTTTGCTCCAGGGGTTGGAGAAAGGTAGACGGTTCCGACCATGGGAGATCGTATGGTGTGACCGTCGAGGGCTTGAGGTTTTTTTTCTATGAGGCTGGCTGCAGGTGTTGCAGGTGCAGTAGTCATAGTTGCTGGAGCTGTGATGACGGGATCATGGGGCAACGCTTGTACTGGTTGAGAGGACCCTCTGGATATGCGTACAGACTCTTCTTTGCCTTTGTCGTTAGTCTCATGGAGTTCAATCTCCATGACACCTGTTTCATTGATGAGGTCAATTAACTTTTTGATTTTGCGAATGTCCATAGCTCATCCTTTTGGTTGTGTAGTATCTTGCGATAGCTTACCATTTTGGTTAAAATTAAATCTAGTAATATTGTTTCACACGTTTTGTGTGATGTCTATATTTTTTTGTTTTTGCCGAAAATGGCGCCTTACTTTAACAGTTTTACGCTTTTTTATGAATTTTTGCTCCATTTCTTTTAGTCGGGGTTGAGTGTAGGAAATCTTATGTTTAAATGGGTTTTGTTCGTTGTTTTCCCTGTGCTGGAATTGGTACTTATTATTTGGTCAGCTCAGCTCGTTGGTTGGGCGGTGGTTGCGTTGTTTGTCTTGGGGAAGATGATCCTTGGTGCTATGCTGCTTAATCGTTTAGGTGGTGAGTCCATTCAACGAATGGCTATGGCTTTAAAGATGGGTAGTCAGCTAGGTTTTTCCATGCAGGTTGCCGCTTTGCGCTTATGTGCAGCATTGCTCCTTCTATTTCCAGGAGTGTTTTCTGGTTTGATGGCAATCCCTTTTGTGGTCCCCTCCATACAAAGAGTTATGTTAGCCTGGCTGGGCAAGCATGCGCGTTTTTTTTCAGAAGGTACTCCGCGGCCTATTCAGCGCTCTTCAAACCAAGATTCTGCCAATGATGAATAGCTTTGACGTAATTGTTATGTCTTGACGCTTGAAATTGCTAAACTTAACCCCCATGTATAAGTCAGATGGTCACTGAGGTGATCACTATTTAACAAACAGGAGACAAACATGACAATCAAGTTGCGACCATTGCACAACCGTGTACTGGTAAAAAGACAAGAAGAAGAAACTACGTCAAAGGGGGGGATTGTACTTCCTGGTTCTGCAACCGAAAAGCCTATGCAAGGTGAGGTTGTTGCAGTTGGCGCGGGTAAACGTTTAGAGACAGGTGAACTTGTGACAATGGATTTAAAAATAGGTGATACTATTTTGTTCGGAAAGTATGCAGGCACTGAAGTGAAGCTAGAGGATAACGAATTTGTGATGATGTCAGAAGATGATGTTATGGCAGTTGTTGAGTAATAATTAATTAAATAAAAAGGGTAAAGTTATGATTGCAAAAAATATTGCATATGGTGCTGATGTTAAAGAGCGTCTACTAGAAGGGGTTACAAAACTTGAAGATGCTGTCAATGTCACTCTTGGACCTAAGGGTCGTACAGTTGTGATTCAAAAATCTTTTGGCGCACCCTTGATTACAAAAGATGGCGTCACTGTCGCAAAAGAGGTTGAGCTCAAAGATAAGTTTGAGAACATGGGTGCAAGCATGGTAAAAGAGGTGGCATCTAAAACTAATGACTTAGCAGGTGATGGCACAACAACAGCAACTGTCTTGGCTCGTGCTGTTTATCAAGAGGGGTGTAAAGCTGTTTCTGCTGGACGTAATCCTATGGATCTTAAGCGTGGAATTGATTTGGCTGCCACAAAAGCGATCGAGTTTCTGAAAGATATGGCTAAGCCCTGTGCTAACCAAACAGATATTGCTAATGTTGGAACAATTTCTGCAAACTCTGATAGCGAAATTGGAAATCTTATCGCCGAAGCGATGGAAAAAGTGGGTAAAGAAGGTGTTATTACTGTTGAGGAAGGCACAGGTTTTGCGAATGAACTATGTGTTGTTGAGGGTATGCAATTTGATCGAGGTTACTTATCACCTTACTTTGTAACAAACCAAGACAATATGTCAGTTGAATTTGAGAATCCTTTTTTATTGTTGGTTGACAAAAAGGTCAGCAATATTCGTGATTTGCTACCCTTGCTTGAGGCTGTTGCTAAATCAGGTCGTCCGTTATGTATTATTGCTGAGGACATCGAAGGTGAAGCATTGGCAACATTGGTAGTTAACTCTATCCGAGGTATCGTCAAAGTTGCAGCAGTTAAAGCGCCAGGTTTTGGTGATCGTAGAAAAGCTATGATGCAAGATATTGCTATTTTGTCGGGTGCTAAAGTTATTTCTGAGGAAGTTGGTCTATCATTGGAGACTACCTCTCAAGAAGATCTTGGTACTGCAAAGCGTGTGGTTATTACCAAAGATGATACCACTATCATTGATGGTGCAGGCCAAGCTGATGAGATTGATGCGAGAGTGCAACAAATCAAACGCGAAGTTGAAGGAAGCTCGTCAGATTATGATACAGAAAAACTACAAGAGCGCTTAGCTAAGCTTTCAGGTGGTGTCGCTGTGATCAAAGTAGGTGCTGCAACTGAAGTTGAGATGAAAGAGAAAAAGGATCGTGTTGAAGATGCTCTGCACGCAACTCGTGCTGCGGTTGAAGAAGGTGTTGTACCTGGCGGTGGTGTTGCTCTAGTTCGCATGCTACAGCACATTGAGACGCTTACAGGCGTGAATGATGACCAAACAGTGGGTGTCAATATTTTGCGTGCGGCTATGGAGGCTCCTCTTCGTAAGATTGTTTCCAATGCAGGTGAAGAGGCTTCTGTTGTCTTGTCTAAAGTTAAAGAAGGTAAAGATGCTTTCGGTTACAACGCAGCAGTGGGTGATTACTGTGATATGGTAAAAGAAGGTATTATCGATCCTGCCAAGGTTACTCGCGTAGCTCTGCAAAACGCGGCTTCTATCTCAGGAACTATGTTAACTACAGAGTGCATGATTGCTGACGATGCTGATGAAGACCAAGCTGCAGGCGCAGCTGCTGGCGGTATGGGCGGCATGGGCGGAATGGGAGGTATGGGTGGTATGATGTAAAGACATTGCCATCTTTTATTTCTGTCTAAGAAACAAAAAGCCCACGCTATGTGGGCTTTTTGTTTTTAATCAATACTTTGTGTTTTTTTCATAGAATTGTGCTTAAAATGTCTTGGTATTTTTCTGTTTTTTAGTTTAATATGGTTTTTTTTTAAGATGTAATGATTTGCTTAGGCTAAGTTGTATGAGTAAAGAGAACCAGATTCCACTTGGTGTTTTATCCCCGCTTCAAACTACCCCAACATCTACTGCAGAAACCTTGTCTAGGTCATCAGGAGGTATATCTCGTGATGATAGGATTCAAGAGGCTTCATTGGTAAAGGTTTACCCTAGTCGATTAAGATTGTGGCGAGATTTGATTAAATTGAACTCGACTAAGTCAGGCATATGGATGGATCAGGTGACTTTTGAGCGAGCCCATGATCCTTATGGAACAAATGTTTTTCGTAAGAAAAACATTCTTACTCAACGTGTTAAAAAACATAGTACTGATATCGCTGCTTACTTATTATCATCCATTGTGACTTTAGAAGGAAGCTCTCGTCATAGGATTTTTGAGTTTGATGGTGCTTATTTAACGCCCAAAGGTTCTTTGATTTATAACCATGATAAGAACGGTGGTAAATTTCGTGCTTCAGAGCAAGAAGCGACCTCTTTTATGGAGAAAACAGTAGCTTCAGTGAGGTCAACAGAAAAGTATGCTTCTAAGCAAATTCAAAAAAATGGATTATACTTTAATGCAGAAGTTTCTAGTTGTGGGCAGAGCATCACTCTTTATCGATTAAACGATCGCTCCCTTGAAAATGCCATTGCTAATTGTTTTCATAAGCGAAAAATAGTTTCCAGAATTCGTTTTGGAGTTATGGTGCCTAAACAAATTTCCTCACTCGTCGATAAAAAAGCTGGTAATATCAGTCTGTCTCATGGTCATGAGCAAATAGGCGCTTTAACAACTAAAGATTCGGGTATTTTTAATCCGATTAAACAGTCAGGTGAGAAATCTGAGGTGATTAGCTCTATTGGAGAAGTGCTAAGAGTAGCCAAGCGTTCGAGAGAAAAGTACCAAAAGGCTTTAGATCAGTGTAACGATTTATGTTCAGGGGCGTTTGATAGTCCCCCAGGACCCAAGAAACAATGCAAAGAAAATAGAGTGACTTCAGAATATCCTAAGTCAATAGGGCAATGTGTTGAGACTAGGTGGAGATTACCATTGGCACCCGTGCAGTTAGCTGGTACCCCAAAAGGAACGACTAAAATTAATAGTCATAAACAAGAGATACAAGGAAAAGACAGTAAGGCTATAGCCAAGAGTTCTTGGAAAGTTCTGAATCAATCCAGTCAATATCCGTCTGTCGACCAAGCTCCTTTATGTTTTCATGCGCAAGATAAAAAAAGCAATGACTTACATGATAGGAGTGAAGCGACCCCAGAGCGGAGAGAATTTACTCTTTGGGGTAAGATAGGTGCTAAATCTCCTGAGGCAACCAAAAGTAATTCCGAAGTAAAGACGATTGCCCCCTTTTCGCTGGCAAAAAGAACAGCAGCATCTATTTCTAACGTATCACCTGCGTTTTGCAATACTGATTGATCCAAACAATTTGCTTTATTGTGATTTTTCTGTAGCTTGAATGGCTGTCAGTGCAATGGTATAGAGTATATCGTCGACAGTGGCGCCGCGAGATAAATCATTGACGGGTTTTGCTAATCCCTGCAGCATGGGGCCCATACTCAATGCATCAGCACTACGTTGCACAGCTTTGTAGGTGGTGTTGCCCGTATTTAAATCGGGAAAAATAATCACATTTGCTTGGCCTGCAACGGGGCTTTCTGGTGCTTTTTTTGCAGCAACTGATTCAATAAGTGCCGCATCATATTGCAGTGGCCCGTCAATTAATAGGTCAGGGCGCTCTGTTTTAACAAGCTCGGTTGCTTGCTTTACTTTTTCGACGTCACTACCTCTGCCGGAGCTTCCAGTACTGTAGCTTATCATCGCAATTTTGGGTTGGATACCAAACTGCATCGCTGAATCTGCACTGGAGATGGCAATATCAGCGAGCTCTTCGGCATTTGGATTAGGATTGACTGCACAGTCTCCATAGACAAGAACTTGTTCTGGTAGGCACATGAAAAAAATCGATGATACCAGTTTTCGATTTTTTGCGGCTTTTACTAATTGCAAAGCAGGTCGAATGGTATGCGCTGTTGTGTGTGCTGCACCTGAGACTAAACCATCAACATCACCTGCTTCTAGCATGAGTGTGCCAAGCATAATACGATCTTGAAGCTGTTCTCTGGCAATAGGTTCGCTTAAATTTTTATGGGCTCTCAATGCCATGAGTCTAGGTAGATATGTTTCGGCTAGAGGTTTTGGGTCAAGTATCTCTATTTGTGATGATAAATTAAGCCCCATGCTACTAGCTTTTTCTTGAATAAGTTTAGGATTCCCAAGAAGACAAATACGAGCAATCCCTTTTTGTGCGCATGCTGCAGCTGCTTGTAAGGTTCTTGGTTCATCGCCTTCAGGTAAAACAATTGTTTTTTGAGCGTGTTTGGCTTTTTCAATCAGTTGGTATTTGAAGCTCACTGGGGTCATGAATGTTTCAGTCTTTGAGCTTACCCATCCTGATAGCCAGGATCGATTGATATGTTCTAAGACGTGATCACCCATGGCATGAATTCTTTCATGATCATCAAGCGGTATTTCATTGCTATGCTTGGATAATTGTAAATAAATTTCATGGCTAGGGGCGTCGCATTGATAAATAGCAAATCCTGATTGTGAGGCCAATTGCAGATAATGATCAACGCTATGGGTTGGCCTTGATGGGCCTGCCAAAATAAGCCCTGCCATTTGAGGGAGATGTCGTTGTGCAATCGCATTGAGGGCAATGGCTAAGATAACATCATAACGATCACTATCAACAACCGCGAGAGTGTGGTTGTTAAATTTTTCAATAAGTCCCTCAAGGCGGTTGGAGCAAAGTAGAATGTGGTGCACTCTAGCTTGTCCTTGCATTTCTTGTGCGTAAAGAGCTTTGGCTTCAACTACTTTAGCTAGATCAAGACAGCGTGGTGCACTTAGCATCGTTTGCCAAGGAATACTCGCAATCACGGGAAGTTTGCTATTGCGGCCAAAGGCCTTTTCTATTGTAAGTTTAGCAAGACTGATTTTGGGTTCTGGTGTTTTGGGCCCGCCAACTTTATTAATAATAGCTCCTAGTACGCGCCTATGGTTTTCTCCGCCAAAGGGGCGAGCAGTTACAGCAATTTGTTCGGCCATGGTGAATTCTTGATCGTCCGCGGGAGTGGTCACTAAAATGACTTCTGCGCTCAGGGCTCTAAAAATAGCCGCGTTGAGTTTTGTGGCATACACTTTGGCTTGGTCGCGCTTGACACCCTGGATAACAACAACGTCGAACTGATCTTCAAGGGATTTGCTAATGCGTAAAATAGATTCAACGATGCCATCTAATTGGCCAGCACTAAACATTTTTTTGACTTTTGGTAAAGGGATGCCAAGATAGTTAGGAACTTCCTCAAGGCTTGGTAGGCGATGTTTGTCATGGTTTGGGTCATAAACCAGGCTGAGCGTACAAACCCTCACACCTTGAACGCTTAAGCTCCGTGCCATACCAATGACGGTTGTATTAAGTCCTGCATTTTCCCGAGTGGGAATCATCATGAGGGAGCGCATGGTGATAGTCTCCTAAGTAGATCATGGCTTAATAGTGCCATTTGTGTTTCTTCATCAGTTTTGATGACAAAAATTGGTTTGCTCTCAGAGGTATTAATAATTGTAGCATTATTTTGATTACAAGTATGGTCCATCTTGAGGCCAAGGAAATGAAGGTGCTCAATAATTTTTTCTCTCAGCTCTGGGGTGTTTTCTCCAATTCCTCCTGAAAACACCAGGGCATCCATGTTGCCAATAGCGACTTGATAGCCGCTTACGGTTTTTGCAATCTGATAAGCCATCATATCGAGAGCAAGTTTTGCTTTTGGGTCGTTGTTTTCAATGCCAGTAATAATGTCACGCATATCATGGCTCATGCCAGAAACACCTAGGAGACCACTCTCTTTAGTGAGAAGCGTTATGACTTCTTCAGTACTTTTTCCTGTCTCTTGCATAATATAGGGAATAACCCCTGGGTCAATATCGCCCGAGCGAGTCCCCATCATGATTCCTGCAAGAGGTGTCATGCCCATCGAGACCTCAACACTGACGCCTTCCTTGATTCCGCAAATACTAGCACCATTGCCAAGGTGGCAAATGACAAGGTTACACTGCCAGCGCTGTTTATCAAGGGCTTTAGCTGTTTGATCCAAAAGGTAGTCATAGCTTAAGCCATGAAAACCATATTTTTTTATAGACAATTGTTCTGATAGCTCCCAAGGAATTGCATACTGGTGTGCCACTTGGGGTATGGACTTATGAAAGGCAGTGTCAAAAAGAGCAATATGGGGGATTTTGGGAAGTAATTGCGTCGCAATTTGAAGTCCTTGAAGATTTGCACCATTATGAAGTGGTGCTAAAGGGATGCAGCGCTCGATTTGTTTAAGGACAGCTGGTTCTGCAAGCACAGGCTCTGTGAGTAAGCTGCCGCCATGAACAACACGATGTGCAGTTGCTTCTAGATGGTTCAATAGGTCTTGTTCATCGAGCAAGCTCAAAATGGCTTGAAGAGCTTTTTCATGGTTGACATGGCTTAGTGCGCGTTGTTGTTTTTTTTGCTCACGGTTCTTCCATTGCATTATGGCATTTTTTTGATTGATGTTTTCTACAAGTCCTGAAATAAAATTCTTTTTAGACGAGGGCTCAATGAGTGCAAATTTAATTGAGGAGGATCCACAGTTAATAATTAGTATGGGGGCTTTATGCTTGCTCATGTTTATATGTCGGCTTGATTTTTTATCATTATAGCACATATATTAATTGGGTTCAGCCGCTTTTCTGTGGCCTTTGTGAGCTTCACTGCTTTCTCTTAGGGATTGCATGCTTGCTAATAATACGTGACAAAGCCTCTAGCTTTGAGACAAGGTTAATTGTTGCAGGAATAAACACTTAAGGAAGAGTCTCATGAATATTACTCCAAATAAGTTTTGCCTATCCGTCATCAATTTAGTTATTGTCTTAAGCATGGCTGCCTGTTCAAGTAGCTCTTCATCATCAAGCGGTGGTTCTACTAGCACTCCTGCAACAATCACTGCGATTACCAATTACCAATTACCAATTACCAATTACCGATTACCGATGAGGGTGAGATTGAATATGGTTTTGATGAAGCCAGACATCACAAGGCATTTCCTGAGGCTCAAAATGAAGATGAGCTTGCGAGATATAAGGAGATTTACAGAAAGTACGTCAACTGCATATTTGCTCATAATGCTAAAAGTAAGAAGTCGCTGGGTAGTTTTAAAAGCTGCATACAAAAATCTAGTGCTGTCAGCTGTTTTGATAAAGTGGTGATTCCTTCTTCATGCTGTAGTAATGGCTTGATATGGCTCTATGATATAGAGTCTTACAAATACAGCACTAATGGGGAGCAGCTAGATTTGGAAACTATCAGCATAGATGCGGCTACTAACTCGTTTGAATCAAAATATTGCCTTTCAAGTGAGCTTGTAGGGAGTTAGTCATCAATGTGGTTTAGAGATACAAAGAATACTCTTGTCCATGAGTTCAGTGGTGAGCTTATGTTGACTAGGGTTAATATGCTTGCATCTGCTGTCCTTAATTTTGGTTGTTAATGCCTCATGGCCTTGCTAGTATTTTGTTGCTAGTATAGAGACTGGTTATTATCACTGGAATGACTTACCCTTAATAATTCTAGTGCAACAGGGAGTGCTTTTATGATAGAAGGGGATTCATTGACCATCCCGTTTCTTTTAACTGTTATTGCGGGTATGGCAACGGTAATTGGTAGTTTTCTTTTTTTATTGATCAAAACCTTCCATCAGCGATATCTTGTTTTTTCATTAGGATTGTCTGCAGGAGCGATGATCTATGTCTCTTTTGTAGAACTACTGCGTCATGCTGTTGATTCACTAGGCATGCTGCATGCCAATTTAGCCTTCTTTTTTGGTGTGTTTTTGATGATGCTTTTGGATTTTATGTTGCCTCATCAATACTTAAATGAGCGTGAGCATGGTGTGCCCGAGGCCAAGTTGGCTAAAAGTGGCTATTTGGTCGCCATTGGCTTGGCCGTGCATAACTTTCCAGAGGGTATGGCTGTGTTTTTGAGTGGGGTTTCTGATTTGCAGTTAGGGATTTCCTTAGCAATAGCAATAGGTATTCATAATATTCCTGAAGGAGTTGCCGTGACTATGCCTATCTATTATGCGACTAAAAGTAAAAAGAAGGCTTTGTCCTGGGCTTTTATAGCGGGTATATTTGAGCCGCTAGGCGCTTTAGCAGCTTTATGGCTATTTAATGACTTCCTTACAGAATCTTTGGTGGCTTATTTATTTGCATTTGTTGCGGGCATTATGGTTTTTATTAGCTTTGATGAGCTACTGCCTCATGCCTATCAAGAGAGGTATCATCATTATGCTATTTCAGGCTTGTTGCTAGGTATGATTGTGATGATGCTAAGTTTTGTGATTTAATTTAGTCTTAATTTCAATACACTATCCTACTGTTCTAATTATTTATTAATTTAATGTTTTAGTGGGATTTATTGATGACAGATAGTAGTGCTTTTTTTGCTAGTGTTTCTTCAAGTGCCAGCGAAGATACGGCTCATTTGGTGCTTTTAGATGCCGATGGTTGTACTTGTCATGAAGAAGTGAAGGTCGTCAGTGATTCTTCACAAGTTGCGGAAAGAGCTAGACAAGAGTTATTGAGAGGCCCTCTCAAGAGTAAAACTAAAAATGTGACAGTAGCTTCTGGATCAAATCGTTTAACGTATTCATTAGATTTGTCACATAGTTTGGGGATAGGGAGATCAAAGGCTACTTTGCGTTTGTCCCTTTTACTTCAGACAATGGCTTCTTATGTTGATTATCATGCAGAGCTATCCTATTTGGATAATCTTGATAGCAAATGTCTTCGCGCTTCTGATTCATTAGACTTATTAAGTATGCCTAGGGGGGATTTTGGTGAGATAGTATTAGAAAACGACAAGTTTGCATTGGTGTTGTTTCAAGTTTGGTTGATGCATCATAAGATAGGTTCAGACAACTTTACCGTCACTTTTCTTGAGGATCGTTTAGATCTTGTTGAGTCTATACAAAAACAACTGCCTTTTGTGGAAGGTATTCATTATGTCAATGGAAAAGAGCAAGCACGTTTTCCTGCAAAAACGCCATATGCGGATTCTATTTGGGCAAAATATGCTATTAAGCATTTTTTAGATGTTGATGCCCGCCCTAAGATCCAGTGTCTGATGGCCATGTATAATCAAAAGATAACAAAATCTTTATCGGCAAAGCATTATAACCCCTTAGAGGCAATTGTTAGTCCTGGATCGCTTTACCAACAATTTTCTAAGTCCTTGGAAGTATACATGCCACCAGCTGATATACAGGCCGGTCTGCTTTCTATCCCTAAGCCTTCAATGGAACAGAAAAAGGCTTTACTTAACCCTATTCCTGCAGGTGGTTTGGCTGCGAGGTATCGTAAAAGAAGAAATCGCTCTGAAGGTGCTAACCCAAAGCGTGTACCTAATGTGGACAAAACATCATTAGCATCAAATGGTGTAGGTGTGCCCGTTTTAGCTTCACCTTCACATCAGGGGGGTGCTTCTATTTCTTCCTTCTCAGCTTCCCCCTCAGTGCGGTCAGCTGCTTTTTCAGGCTTTAGGGGGTTGTTGGCTTTTGGTTCAAGACCAGGGCCGGTGTCAGGGTCAGCTACTAATGATATTAAACCTTTGTTAGTACCTGTTGCTGAGTCACCTATGAAGTCTAACCCATTAGATATGACTGCTGTCCGAACATCACCTAGTAATGCGTAGTTAAAGTATGAGTAAAACATTAGGCTTCAATAGTTGCATGGTGTGATGCAATAAAAAAAGGGCCATGGGCCCTTCTTTTATAAACATCTGAAGTATTAGTCTTCAATCGTTACAGCCTCGGATACGGGGAGGGCGTTTGGAGTCATTTCAGATGATGGAGCGTCGCTTAAGATGACTACATTTTCAGCTTGTAAGCCTTTGGGGCCTTGCTGAACGGTGTATTCGACAATTTGGCCTTCATAGAGAAGTCTAAAGCCATCACCTTGTATCGCGTTATAGTGAACGAAAACATCCTCTTCGCCTGTTTCAGACTCTCGAGTAATGAATCCATAGCCTTTTGCTTTGTCAAACCATTTTACTGGGCCTGTTTCGCGTTGTGCACTCATGGTTACCTCATGTGTTATTGTTAGTCATCAAGATGTTGGGTACAGCAAAGCAACACCTTGGGTTTGAGTCACTCATTGACTCTGCCATCCAGAATTGATTATGGCGTAGACCGTCAGTTTAATCAACCATCATTTGTAAAAATAGTGATTTGAACGCTCATATTTGAATTAATAAGTTGTTTTTTCGGTGAAAATTTTTCCAATTTTTTGGTCGTGAGCATCAGAAGCCCAATCATTATTTTGTTGCCAGTCATAGGCCATTCCCCAGCTGAATATATCACTATTGTGCAGTGATTGATCATAAAAACCACCCCCGTAGCCAATGCGATATCGATGTGAGTTAAAGACAATCATAGGACATATAAGGCAGTCCAAATCTTGAATGAGTACGTGTTTCTCGCTGTCTATTTCAAGGCCTTGCCAGCGGTTTTTTACAAGTTTGCTATGAGGTGTAAAGTGAGAGAACACAAGCGTGTTGTGCAAAACTTTTGGTAAGTAGGCCTCTATGTCTTGTTGCCATAGATACTTGATAATCATATGCGTCTCTACTTCTTGATGAATAGGACTATATACGGCAATGCGTTGATGTTTTATTTCTTTTATCGCTGCAATCACTTTATGCTGAATGACAACAGATTTTGAATGACACAAGTGTGCTTCAGATTGTTTTCGCTGGGCAAGAAATTTCTTTCGTAAGCTTTGTTTAGATATCATAGGTGTCAGAGTTTGTTATGATGTCCGCAGCACCGTCAGAGGTCGACAACTTGAACCTGAAAAAACAGGTGGGTGCGCATGACTGAGCTCTCAGGATGGCAAATAAATTGCCGTCACAACAAGCCAGATACATAGACTCCCTTGTCGAACGTATTGGTTCAAAAATAACAGCCTCTTAACGAATGCCGCAGACATCGTTATCATATCAAAAAAGGACTTGAATTACACTAATTCACTTAAGCCTGGTAGGACTTGGTTTTACTGAGCAGGTTGTCAATATCTGTCTCTAGTAGCAGAGCGTCATGGGTAAGGTTTAGTGCTGTCAGAATGGCAATTTTCTCAAGAGGCAAATGCTGACCATATTGCTGCCTGACGGTTTGGATTGTTTCATTGAGGCGGCTTGCGCTTGCTTGGAGTGCTTCGACTTCTTCGATAGGACAATTGATGTCGAAGGAGCGGTCATCAATGACAATGGCTGTTTTTGTTGTATCTTCCACGATTCTAATTTCCCTCCACAGGCATCGACGTATTAGTTTTGAGTTGCTTGACGATTTTTTTAAGTGTGTGGAGCGCCTTACTTTTTTTGTCAACAAGCTCGGCACGTTCTTGCACGAGTGTCGTCATTTTTTTTCGTAGAAAATCGTTCTCGGTCTTAAGACGTTCAAGCATTTCGGTAATGGTATTGATTTGCTGCGCTAAACAGCTGATTTTAGATTCTTTCATGGGTACTGCCTTGTTTTTGGTTCCTTTTGGATTGGATTAATTTAGTTTTTTAAACATCTTATCGTACAATCTTAAACACTTTATAAACGCTAGTTTGGGCAAAAGTCAACCCCGAAAAGTCAAAATCCTTTACAACAAAGATTGCTTTGAGTGGCTTACATTCGGTATTCTTTTATGGAATGAATGAGTTAAGGGAAATAGCATTGAGTAAAAAAATAAATCAATCACGTTGGCAATTATTAGCTAAAGAGCTTGAAAAGGGGGCGTTAGTAATCGTTCCTTCGGCATCGGAAGTGCTACGCAATCATGATGTCAGTTATCCTTTTCGTCAGTTGAGTGATTTTTGGTACTGGACACAATTTCCTGAACCAGATGCTATTTTTGTTTGTTTCAAAAAGGATGATTTACTTGAAACCATTTTATTTTGTCGACCGATAGACCTCAAAGATCAACAATGGCACGGTGAGCGTATTGGTCTTGATCGTGCTCGGCAGGATTATGGCTTTGACCATGTTTTTGCTCTCAATGAATTTCCTCATGCCCTTGACGCTTGGGTTAGTGATGCTTCTTGTTTGTACACCGCAAGGCCAAGTCATACGGTCACTAGCTCTTATGCGCAGGCACTTCAGGGCTGGATAGCACACACACGGTTAGAGACAAAATCTTTCGAATCTTTATCTCACCCCATGCGACTTGTCAAAGATGATCATGAGATTGGTTTAATGCGTGAAGCTGCCCAAATTTCTGTAGAAGCGCATAGTGCTTTGATGAATCAAGTGGAGCCAGGTTGGTATGAGTTTGAGGCTCAGGCAGTTTTAGAGGCAGCGATGAAAAGGCGTGGAGCTAAACATCTAGCCTATGAATCCATTGTTGCCTCAGGCCAACATGCATGTACTCTTCATTACACCGCTAATCGTTCAAAAATGCGTGAGGGGGATTTATTGCTTGTAGATGCAGGCTGTGAGTGGGGATATTATGCCTCTGACATTACTAGAACTTACCCCGTCTCAGGACGTTTTTCTGGTGAGCAAAAGGCTGTTTATGAGTTGGTGTTAAATGCACAAAGATCCGTGGTAAAGGCTTTAAAACCAGGTGTTGACTGGGCTCAACTACAGAATATTGCGGTCACTACTTTAACTGATGGGCTTATTGATTTAGGCATTTTACAAGGCTCGTTATCTGATTGTCTGGAGCGTCAAGAGTATAAAGCCTTTTATATGCATGGTATTGGGCACTGGCTGGGTTTAGATGTTCATGATGTTGGAGAAAAACAGTCTTCAGGTCATATGGTGTCACTACAAGAGCGTATGGCGCTTACTATAGAGCCAGGTTTGTACCTGACTGCACAAGAAGGTTTAGATGAGCGTTGGCATAACATTGGTGTTCGCATAGAAGACAATTTTATCATGACCTCAGATGGTGCTGAGAACCTAACTCAAGACTTAGTGAAAGAGGTACAAGATATTGAGGCCTTGATGCGGCGATAGTGGTTCTTGCATGGTAAGGCGACTTTCTTTATCATAGATTTAAGCAATGAACGGTGGTAACATGCCTGCGCGTCCTAAAATTCTAATTATAGGCGATGGTTTGGTTGGTTTGGCAACAGTTTGCGCTTTAGCTGATCAACCCTATGACATCACCTGGGTGGGGCCTCAACTTGATGGTGGCCTGTTACCCCCAGATTATCGGTCTATTGTTCTCAATGTCACTACGAAGCGGTGGCTGGATCATTATGGACTGAAAGATAAGATCGCGCCTTATTTAACCCCCATTGATCGTGTAGAAGTGCTCGAATCTGGTAGTCACCTGGGCTGTTGTTTTGAAGCAAAAGAGACAAAGTGGCCTTCTTTGGGGTTCGTGATTCCTGCTCATCACTTAATTAAGGTCTTGCGCGATCATGCTGCAACTTGTGCTGTTAGGAAAGAGTATGGAACTGTAGAACATTTCTGTAGTCAAGAGGGTCTAGAGGTTCAAATTAAAAAGTCATCTGGCCAGTGTCAGTGGATGGGTGATTGGATTTTATCTGCCGAAGGGGTTTCTTCTGTATTGCGACACAAGCAGGGTTTAGAAGTGAGGCAAAAATCTTACCATCAAGTTGCCTTGACTGGTGTTGTGCAGTGTCGAGGACAGGCTGAGACTACTGCTATTGAGTATTTTTCCCGTCAGGGCCCCATTGCCTTCTTACCTAGAGGTAAGCAGCAGTATGGGTTTGTATGGATAGTATCTGAGCAAGAGGTTGAGACGATGGAGGCCTACAGTGACTATGAGTTTCTTCAGGCACTGGCTCAGGCATTTGGGACACGATTAGGCTTGTTTGCTTCAATTTCTGAGCGCGCAAGCTATCCATTGGCCCTGCACTGGATGCCACAGCGTGTCAGTCAGGGTGTTGTGTATTTGGGTAATGCTGCCCAAAGTGTGCATCCTGTGATGGGGCAAGGATTCAACTTGGCTGTTCGAGATATTGCCGCCTGGGTTAATTTTGCAGAGGCACAAGGTGCAGGACAAGCTTTGAGTTACTCTCATGCCTTGATGTATGCAAGATTGCGTGAGTCAGATCGTCAGCGCGTTATTAAAGTATCCGATTGGTTGGCTAGTGGTCTCGAGGGGCAAAGCCTATCTTCCAGGTGTTTAAGGCGTTTGGGATTGGGTGTTCTCAACTATAGTTCCCAAGCAAGGTCTTCATTTGTGCAGGCTAGTCTTGGTGAGTTTGTCCCTTGGGTGATCCCCGAAAAGTCCTAGGAGCGTAAAGATGCGAAACAAAGTGTTGGTCGTGGGTTCAGGCGTGGTGGCTCATCTTGTGGTTTATCTTCTTGCTCGAAAAGGTCTGGATATTCAGCATTTTTCACCCGACTATAACGTTAAAGTGCCAAGGGTGTATGCTATTAACCAAACTAATATTCAGTGGCTGCAAGCGATTGATGTTTGGGGAGATAATTGTGCTAAGGGGTATGCTCCTTTTCATGGCATCTCTGTTTGGGAGGATGTGCCATACCAGCTAGAATTTCTGGCGCAAGATATGGGTGGCTTGCCTTTGGGGGCAATGGTCTCAGAAAAAGATTTACTTGATGACTTGGCGCAAAAAATAGCGCGAATGCCTGATGTGGAAAAAAAAGCCGAGGTTGTATTAGATGTTGATGCAGAAAAAGCACAAGTAGAAACACAGACAGGAAGCTATCAAGGGGATTGGTTGATTGCTGCTGACGGGGGGAGATCGTCAGTCAGAGCTGCCCTGCATGCAGTGATCGATTGCCATGATTACCAGCAGTCTGCTATTGTGGGCTTAGTGCAGCATGACAAGCCACATGATAGGCGATTGCGCCAACGTTTTTTACCTGAAGGGCCTTTGGCACTTTTGGCTATGCAGGATCCTCATCAGAGTGCGCTAGTGTGGACATCTAGCACTTCTAAAGCTGAGGATCTATTGGCTTTAGAGCAAGAAGACTTTGCCAAGCACTTAACTGAAGCCTCCATGGGTATATTGGGTACTTGTCAGACTAATTCTGCTTTAGCTGCATTTCCACTGAGGGCACAGCATCTCCAGCATTATAGAGAAAAGCGTGTTTTGTATGTGGGTGATGCAGCTCATACAGTGCACCCATTAGCAGGGCAGGGGCTGAATTATTCGTTTGATGATGTGCGAGCCATGTTGGCATGTCTTGACGAGATTGAAGCAGCTGATTTGCCCATTGAGGATGGATTTTCTTGGCAGCGTTATTCAAATAAGCGCTATGTCATGAATAAACGAAGAATTCAAACCCTATCTGCCGTGAATCAATTGTTTAGCGTTGAAGCAAAAGGGGGAGCTTTTGTGCGGCAATTGGGAATGACTTGTTTAAATCAGTGTGTCGGTATCAAGCGTCGAATCATGGCTGAGGCTTGTGGTTTGCATTACGCTAAAGGGTAATCAAGCAGTTTATAGCTTAAGGATTCTGTCAGTAAAAGGGGGCCTTGTTGCGTGTTAAACTGTGAGTAGCGTGCAGCACTTTGTCCTATTTTTTTGTGGATAGAGTGAGGAGGGCGCCAGTGTCCGCTAAAGAGAAATGGGTGCCTTGTGATTGCTTTATTATGGTGAAGTATGGATTCACCAATGGGTTGTTCACCTAGAGCAAGAATAATAGGGGCAAACTGTTTCCAGTCTCGCTTACTAATCGCCACCCGGCCATAACTCATAGGTTCGTGATTCAGGCAAAGAATAATTTCTCGGACAAAAACAGAGGGGCACTGTAGTAGACATTTTTCATGACATAAGCTTTTTTGCCAGGTTTGCCCTTCAAGTGTAAGTTTTACTTCTCCAAATTGCTCTAGCGTGTGACTTAATCGAGTGACAGATCCAAGCCAGTGGCGAAGTTGTTGGGGCCACTCATTTGGCATTTCTGGGTGAAAGGTATGCATGCTTGGTTTTTGTTGTCGTTTTGATCAGTGTGGCGCTTGGTCGCTTGACAGTCAAGGTCTCTCTCGGTGTGCTTGCAGCTAGGTCAAAATTTGATTATGATGTAGGGGATTGGAACAACAAGAGATAATAAAATGGAATTACCTGTCAGTGACGAAACTAAAAAAAACCTCACCGAGAAAAACACATGGATGCGTGGTATTTACATGCTGTTGTTCATCATCGTTGATATTTTCTTCATTCGCATTGCTATTCAGCTCATTGCACTGGCTCAATTTGTAGTCATGCTCTTTACTTCTGGGCCTAACGATAAGTTGACTGAACTGGGCTATAGCGTGAGTACATTTAGCTATCAAATCATGTTGTATGTTACTTACAATAGTGACTCAAGACCTTTCCCATTCGATGAGGTGTGGCCAGAGTCTGCCCCAGTTAAAGCGCAATCAGCCAAGAAAAAGTAGAAAAGCCTAGGCTTCCGTGTGCCAAGTTGTATTGGTTTTTCGAGGTGTAAGCAGCATGATGCTTTAATTGCTCTGCTTGAGCATTGTCCCAACGAATATTTATCAGTATTTACAGGTTCTATTTGCCAATATGCGATCGATATAGATGATAATGAGTCCTCAGAGACAAAGAATTCAAAAAAACAATGGCTCAAGGAGTTTTTTCTGCTGACTCACCTTTTGGGTTCTATTTTTCAGAGAAACTTTCTTATCATGGGCGCAAAGAGGAGAATCCAATGAGGCACAGTAAGTCAAAGCAAGCTCGATTAACCTACTTTTTTCCTAAGCTGCCTCAGAGTGCTGGTGCTGATACTAATCCAGCAGTATCGCAAGTGTCTCACACTAAATAGATCAAGTTTGCTTGCATACGAGGTGAGGTGTTATCCTAAAATAAGTGTTTCCATGCCATAGATAAGCTCATGTTTTAAAGGGGCCTGTTCGCAGGCCATAAGTAAGCCAGGCATAAATGCCTTACGATCAAGGGTGGTGTGTTGGATGCACAATTGCTCTCCCTCGCTGCCGAGTTGAATGCTCTGGTTGGCTATAACTCCAGCCATGCGAAGCGAGTGAATAGGAATGGTGTCATGAATGAGGCCCCGGCTAGCGTTGTTGTTGCCACTTGTGCCCGGTGGTGATGTGAAGTGCGGTGCTAAGAGAGCTGCTGTTTTTATAGCAGTGCCTGATGGGGCATCAATTTTAGCAGGGTGGTGGGCTTCAATAATTTCAGCATGTTTCATATAGGGGGCGGCTAGCTGTGCAAAATGCATCATTAAAATCGCGCCAATAGAAAAATTAGGAGCAATAATAACTCCTAGTTGCTTTTCTTTCGCAATATTAGTCAATGTGCTGATGTTGTCTTCACTAAGCCCGGATGCTCCTATGACAACTGCTTTGTTGTGTTCTAGAATAGTGAGAGTGTTATGCATCACCGATGACGCATTGGTAAGCTCGACAACTACATCGCATTGGGTGCTAGAGAGGACTTGGGCTAAGTCGTCATCACGGCCTAGTGCTGCAGCCAAAGAAAAATTGGGATGTTGCTGTATGGCTTTGCAAGCTTCTTGGCCCATTTTCCCTTTGGCGCCAAGAACAATCACTTGAGTCGTGGTTTTTCCTGTCATTGCTGGTCCTTAAGCCAGTTGCTCTGCAATATAGTCCCAATTAACGAGCGCCCAGAAGTGGTCAATATACTGAGGGCGACTGTTGCGAGTATCGATGTAATAAGCATGCTCCCAAACGTCGCAAGTCATAAGTGGTTTGTTGCCGGCAACCATTGGATTATCAGCGTTAGATGTTGCTCCCACTTCAAGTTTGCCATCAGGTGTTTGCCATAACCAGGCCCAGCCAGAGCCAAACTGTTTGGTTGCAGCTTCTGTAAAGTGCGCCTTAAATGCTTCGAAGGATCCAAAGGCCTCATTAATTGCATCAAGAAGTTTTCCTGTGGGCTCACCGCCGCCGTTTGGCTTCATGCAATTCCAATAGAAGGTGTGGTTCCAAACCTGAGCTGCGTTATTGAAAAGCCCACCTTCTGCGTTGAGTATGATGTGCTCAAGAGGCTCGTGCTCGTAATCTGTGCCTTCAGTGAGTTTATTAAGGTTGTTAACATACGTTTGATGATGTTTTCCGTAGTGGAAGTCAATGGTCTCAGCCGAGATGTAAGGCGCTAATGCGTCATTAGCATAAGGTAGAGGGGGAAGTGAAAAGGCCATGAATACTCCGTAGTGTTTTGTGTTAAACAATAGATTACAGGATAACCGAAATGAAGAATAAGTGCACGTTTTTTACGGTTTGTCTTGAAAAAAACGTGTAAATGATGTAAATTAATAGTGTTGTTTTAATTAACTTTTTTAAGGAACTTGTATGTCATCACTTGTAAGCCATGTCGCTCCGAATTTTGTCTCTTCAGTGGTTTTAGCTGACGGGAGTATCCAAGATCAGTTTGATTTTCATGAGGCTACTCAAGGGCGCTATAAGGTTCTGTTTTTTTATCCTTTGGATTTTACGTTCGTGTGCCCATCAGAATTGATTGCTTTAGACAACCGCATTGAAGAGTTCACAAAACGTGGTGTTGATGTCTTGAGTGTTTCAATTGATTCTAAATTCACCCACGCAGCTTGGCGTAACACTCTTGTAGACAACGGTGGTATTGGCCCTGTGCGCTACACGATGGTTTCTGATGTGAGCCATGCAATTTGCCAGGCCTATGGTGTTGAGCACCAACAAGAGAAGGTTGCATTGCGTGGAACATTTATCATTGATCAGAACAATATTGTGAGAGCTGAACTTAACCATGATTTGCCTCTAGGTCGTAATATCAACGAGATTATCCGAGTGCTTGATGCGCTCCAGTTTCACGAGCAGCATGGAGAAGTATGTCCTGTGAATTGGAAATCTGGTGAGAAGGGCATGATTGACACTCATGAAGGAGTAAGTGAGTATCTTGCGGAGCATGCTGAAAATCTCTAGATGCATAGCTTATACAGCGATCTATGATCAGGCTTTTTGCATTTTATACTATCCATAGAGTATAACTTTACTTAAACGCTTGTTTTATAGCTTTAAGCTGCTCATGTTTATAGTATGCAGTTTCAGTCTGAAGTCTTGGTTATAATTGCTGTGTGCAGAGTAAAGCATTTTTATATCAAAAGTGCTTTAAGACGCTTTGTTCTCAATTAAAGATGCAGTAGGTTTGCTATTCTGTGTTTATCATGCGCTGCAGACAAAATCTCTTGTTGTTTTAGTTGTTTTGTAATTGTTATCTCAGGAAGGTTTGATTTAAGTTGGTAGAGTGCGTAGCAGGTTGTTTTTAGATAACAACCTACTTTTGTGAGACATTAGCTTGGTCTAGTTAAAGAGATCTCTCCAAAGAGCGTTCTCTACTAAAAAATCAAATATAATGTTTGACTTAAGTGTTTACCTCTTATATAAATGAAACCTGTGCCCAACGGGCCTTTTGACATAACGTCATACGAGCATGATTTTCTAGAGTAATGCTGTACTAGGAAGTTAGGATAACTGAATATCCTGGAAGACCGGGATATAAATTTTGAATAGGAGTTTAGGAAGAATGAACTTGAAACCTGTAGTAACATCATTATTCCTCATGGGTCTTGCATGCGGTTCAGCAATGGCAGAAGGCCAAAATGGGGATGATTTAATGACAGCTGTAGATACTGTTGACGCGGTAGACGCCACTGTTGACGTTTCTGACGTTGTCGAACAAGACGCGGGAGTCGTAACTGGTGCAGTATCACCCCAAGTGACTATATCTGGTAAAGTCAATGCAGATTACTCGCACCGTGATTTTGGGCATAATTCAGCCTATCCATACCTGGATATGACAGCACTTATTCAGGACCAAGAGGTTAAGAAAACAGAGGAGTCTGATGGTCGACTAGCAGGTAACGTTCAGTTGAACATTGACGCGGAGCTTGGTGACAATAATGCGCATGTGGGCTTATTATATTCTTTAGATGGTAATAATGGTTCTACAATCAGTAACAACGGCGATGACACAGCAAAAGGTAAAACTAATCCTGGTCAGTTTGACGTTGCAGAAGCATACGTAAGAATGTTGAACCTTGGTGGAACTCCTGTAACATTGAAATTTGGTCACGGCTTTACCGATTTTGGTAAATCAGGCGCTGATCAAGGTGATTTCGAAAGATATCCCGTTGTGCGTTCACTAACACAATCTCTTTCACAAACAACTGCTAATTATCTCCAGTTAGGTATGAGTGACATTGGCCTGCAAGGCTTCCATGTCTCAGGTTATGTTTTAGATCACAAGAATGCTAATGACATAGGCGATCCATTTGGTAAAAAAGATAAAGATGGTAACAGTCATCGGCTTGAAGACAAAATTGGTACATATGGAGTTAATCTCGGTTACAACTTCTTTACTAACTTCTTGAGCCAAGAGCAATGGGGTCTTAATTTCTCATACGTAACTAACCCAGGTGCAGTCGAAACTGTTGAAGCTGTACAGCTGAATTCAGCTAAGAATGGTGCTCTAGCTGTTAGTGGTCATGTTATTATTGATGACGCAGAGCTAGACCTGGCTTTCGTTAAGTATGGTAAAATCTACGATAAAGAAGGCAACAGCAACGATAGACGAACTTTGAAAGGTGATTCTATCAGTACTGATGGAGTTCAAGTAGCTCCTACTGCACTCTTTAGTGGTGCGGTGAATGAGGATGATGCTCCTTCTGCTTTTGATGTGAGTGGATCTTACAGCTTTAGAGATACTTTTGGAGCAGGTGCTGATACCAAGCTTTCTTTTGGTTACGGTCACGGGCAAGACAGTGTTCGTTTGTTCCTTCCTCAGTCGCAGTTCAATTTCTCTGCTTCTCAGGGCTTAGGTAGTGGTGCTGACTTGACCTTAGCTTATGCTATCCAGAAAAACTATGATAAGAAAGATGCAGAAGGTAATGCATACAAAGATGATGATGATAAAGAGTTCAAAGGAGCTTCTAATAACATCCTATCATTAAGACTTAGCTATAATTTTTAATGGATAGTTAATGTTGTATTAAAAAGGCCTGCACTAGCAGGCCTTTTTTGTTGTTTTTTTTTCTTGTCTTTTTTACAATAGAATAGACTCAATGGAATGAATGTTATGGTTAAAAAGACAACCTTATTATCGCCTCTTATGCTTTTATTTGGCTGCATATCGATTGCAGCTTCACCTGCCGCGAATCAACCGCGTCTGTGTAGTCAAGATACATCAAGTTCAGCCTACGGATTGTGCTTTGATGCTCAGTGGTCAGTAGATCTTATTCGATCTCGTTTTGATCAATATGCGTATTTCCCTACTCCTGATTTTTCAAGAGCTGTCAATGGCTATACATTATCAGGGCTTCTTGAAATGCATTTGAATTATACGGATAAGCATGCCGCAGCGCATATAGGTGCTGTTTATTTCCCAAAAGCTGATGAGCCTGATGATAATAGAGCTAAGGTTAGTCAGGATGATAGTCCTGCTGCTCTTCGCTTGGATGAGGCTTATGTACTATTAATGCCTTTTGATTGGGTGCCCCTTGCGTTTAAGTTTGGATCATCTTATACATCTTTTGGCAACTATGCGTTGAACATTGAAGCCCAATGGCAAGATTATCCGTTTTTAACAACACCCACCTTATTAATGAGTCAGTCTCTAACTAATAATATTGCTTTAGTGTATGATGATCACCTGAATTCTGGCTTCTCAACCTCGCTTTATGCAAGCTCATCAGAAGATTTACTCGATGATAAAGGGCAGATGAAAGCCTGGGGTGCGGACTTACAATATGCAATGCCAAAATTCGATGAAAATAGGTCTCAACTTATACTCGGTTTTGCTTATGTTTCCCATGCTTCTGGTGCTCGTTTTCTATCAAAAGATATGTCATCAAAGCCAGGTATTGCGTTGAACTTTAATGCTCGCTTTCGAGCTTTAAATTTTGAGTTATCGCATGTTCGGATCAACAGTGGTAAGCAAGTAAAACCACGTGCTTTTGATTTTGCAACTAGATACTTTTTTGATACTGACAAGCGTTACATAGTATGGGGATGGAGTAAGACTACACATTCAAGTGCGCTTGACCTCCCTGCCTCTTCTTGGTTTATTGGTGCTCATCAGAAATATAACGACTATCTATCTTTATTAGCCTCGGTTAAAAGACAAGACGATTATATGATAGAGGGTAAGCAAGTTGCTGATTATCTCTATGGCATTAGAGTGGTGCTCGATATTTTTTAGCAAAGATCTCTGTGAGTTATGTAACTCTGAGTATGTTGAGAGTATCCCTAGTTTTTTATTGATTATTTTCTTTGCTTCAATCGTAATGATTATATCGATTAATACAATACGATCTCCTCTTTAGAGCGCTTAAAAGAAGTTAAGAAATCCATGAGATTCCGTGCCGTGTAACCCTTTTTTTTGCATCATAATCCTGATTTTTGGTATCATTTTTTTAGTGGTTTGGTAGCCTATGCTATAGAGTGCCTGCACATCTGGATTTTGTAAAGGGTTGCTTCCTTTCATCGGTAGGTTGATGGTAATATCGCTATCAAGTTCACTGCAGTGTGATAGATGGTGGTACATGATGTTAAAGCTACGCTCTAAAACTCCAGCCGCAGTCATTGGAGGCGTGTGTGTAAGTTCACTATCAAGACTGATGGAAAGAATCATTTTGGGTTTCCATTGTTTTGCTATATGGCTGGGGACGGGAGCTGAAACACCTCCGTCGACGTAGAGTTGCTCATTAATCATTATTGGAGCAACAACGCCTGGTATTGCGGCAGATGCTGTAACTGCAGTTGCAATGTCACCCCTATCAAAGGCAGTTGCAGTACCAAATACAAAGTTCGTAGCAACAGCAATGAAGGGTATTGGTAGTGACTCAATAGTTGAGTGCTTGAGATGATCTTTTAAGTAACTACGGAGTTTTGTGCCGTCATTCCATCCGAAGTTGACATGCATATCAATCGGAAGTAGGTCTTGACGGTGTAGATTTTTGAGTTCTAAAAAGAGTTGCTCACTATCACCTGAGTCGGCATATAAAGCTCCAACAAATGCTCCAATACTTGTGCCAACAATAAGATCAGGTTTTATTCCTTCTTCTTCTAAAGCTTTAAGAGCTCCTAAATGGGCGATACCTTTTGAGCCGCCACCCCCAAGCACAAGGGCCAGTTCATAAGGATGATTTTCAGGGATTCGTGGTGAATGAGTGGGTGCTTCACGATCTGGAAAAGACATACTCGTGCAGCTAGCAACAAAGACTGCAGTGGCTGAGCAGGCAAACATGGTTTTAAATCTTTGAAATTTTGTCATGATATGATTCTTCATAAAATAATATTTTAGTTTTGGTGCTATGATTATGCAAGTCATAGTCCTCGCCTTTGGTGATGAATCTATCAATGTTATGTGAACATTGTTTGCATGGAAATTTATGATATTGTTTTGGGTTCATAAGGGCAGTATGCAGCAATAGAGCATGATGAGCACAGTGGTTTTCTTGCTTTACAGACATAACGACCATGAAGAATGATCCAGTGATGCGCATGATATAAAAATTGTTTAGGGATCACTTTCAGTAAATCCTTCTCTACGTGATCTGGTGTTTTCCCTGATGAGAGTGCTAGGCGATGTGCAACACGAAAAATATGGGTGTCAACGGCAAGGGTTGCGTGTCCAAAAGCTGTATTGAGAACTACATTGGCTGTTTTTCGGCCAACACCAGGAAGTGCTTCTAATGCTTTTCTGTCATTGGGTACTTGGCCTTGATGTTTTGAAACTAATTGTTCACAAGTGGCCACAATATGTTTAGCTTTGCTATTAAATAAGCCTATTGTTTTGATGTGAGATTTAATGCCTTCAAGGCCAAGATCGAGCATGGTTTGAGGAGTATTTGCTTGCGCAAAAAGATGACGTGTAGCTTTATTGACACTTATATCAGTTGCTTGTGCAGACAGTAATACAGCGATAAGTAGTTCAAAGTGGCTTGAAAATTCAAGTTCAGTGGTAGGGTTTGGGTTGTTTAGTTCAAAGAGCGTAAAAATCTTGTGTATGGAGTCGATAGCCATCAGTTTATGATCCTTTACGTTCTTTTTCACGAGCTAGTGCGGCAGCAATGATATCGTTGGGTTTAGAAGGGTGTGTAACAAGCTGTTCTTTTTTGCGCTGTCTGGCGAGTTTACGCTCATAACGCTGTTGAGATTGTCTTGCTAGCGTGTAGCTTGCATCCTCGTCGCGGGGAGTGATTACTTGCGATTCGATACAGTCAGTAGGGCAAGCTGGAATACATAAATCACATCCAGTGCACAAAGAAGGAATAATGCTGTGCATTTGTTTGCTAGAACCTATGATGGCATCTACGGGGCATACTTTAATACACTTTGTGCACCCTATGCATGCTTCTTCATGGATTAATACAGTGCTATCAGGTTTGGCTTTAGCTTGCATCGCTAGTTCGTAGGGCTCACTTGATTGGTTAGTGATAGAGGCAAGTGCTTTGAGAGTAGGAATGCCACCAGGTAGGCAACGATCAATCAGCGCTTCTCCTGATGCAATAGCTTCTGCATAAGGTTTACAGCCAGAAAATTCACAGAGTTGGCATTGTGTTTGTGGTAGTAGGGCATTGATGTCATCAGCGGTAGGTTTAGCTTTCATTGGGAGCGACCAGCTGTTGTAGGGTTGCAGAGTCAATGCGTTGCATTAAAGGCTTAAAGGCTTGAATCGTATGATTCAGTAAAAGCTCCTGGATATTTTGGTAATCAATCGATTCGCAGTTTAAAAAAAGTTCTGCATTATGACTCGTTTCAGGTAATATGGGCTTGAGTAAGCCTATAATGATACGAAAAGCATTGAGGCCAGTAGTGCAAACTTTCAATGTGTCGGCATGTTGAAGAGGGTCTTTAGCCATTTGCCAGGGCTTATGAGAATCAATAAACTGATTGGTCTGATCAGCAATTTCCATGATCATTCGTACTGCTTTATGTGTTTCAAGGTTTTGATAGTGTTCTTTGATGGTAGGAATATGTTGCAAGATTGAGTCAATGAGAGTGGTGTCAATGTCCTTCGCCAGCTGTCCTTGATTGAGTTTATGAATAAAGCCGGCACTGCGACTGGCAATATTGATGACTTTTCCCACAAGATCACTGTTCACTTTTTGCATGAAATCGTCAAGATTTAAGTCAAGATCGTCAATGCCGTTACCCAATTTACTAGCAAAGTAGTAGCGAAGGTATTCAGGCTTTAGATGTTGAAGATAGCATTCAGCGGTAATAAATGTACCACGAGATTTGCTCATTTTTTGGCCATTGATAGTAAGAAAGCCATGGGCATGAATTTTGGTGGGTGTTTTCTTGCCAGCACTTTTCAGTAATGCAGGCCAAAAGACGGCATGAAATGCAATGATGTCTTTGCCAATAAAGTGCATGATGTCACAGTTTGCATGGGGTGAAAAGGCTTCGGAAAATGCTGGATTGGGATGCTTTTTTAAGTAAGCTTCAAGACTTGCTATATAGCCAATTGGAGCATCGAGCCATACATAGAAGTATTGATCAGCTGAGCCTGGAATAGGGAATCCAAAATAGGGTGCGTCTCTGGAGATATCCCATGGGTTAAGTCCTTGATCAATCCATTCAAATAGTTTATTGGATACCTGATCTTGTACATGACCTTGTTGAAGCCATTGGCTCAAAAAGTCACTGTAGTGATTTAAAGCAAAAAAGTAATGATTAGAGGCTTTCTCGCAAGGTGTTTCGCCAGATAGTACCGAGTAAGGATCAATGAGATCTTGCGTACTGTAGGTAGCTCCACAGACTTCACAAGAATCTCCATACTGATCTTTTGCGCCACAGCGAGGGCAGGTTCCTTTAACAAAGCGATCGGGGAGGAACATCTGACGACTTTCATCGAATGCGCCAATGACCTCTTTCATATCAATGTCGCCATTGTCGGAAGCTGCTTTAAACATGGCTTCTGATAATGTGCGATTTTCTTCACTGTGCGTGCTATGAAAGCAGTCAATGTCAATTAAAAAGGATTCTAAGTTTCTTTCGTGGTCTTCGTGATAGTGGGCAACCATGTCTTCTGGGGTTATGCCTTTTTTTTCAGCATTAAGCATGATAGGCGTGCCATGTGCATCACTACCGCAAAGGTATAAGCACGGTCTGCCTTGCATTTTTTGATGGCGAACCCAAATGTCCGTCTGGATCGCTTCAAGCATATGACCAATGTGCATAGGTCCGTTGGCATAAATTAGGGCGCTGGTGGCAATAACGGGTTGGCTCATTTTAGCTTGTTTTCTGAATTAATTTCCGTTATTTTGGCAGTTTTTTGTCCAGATAACAAGCGTTTTGGTATGACTTGTGTTATCATAATAAGCTGTTTAACTTGGTTTTTTAGAGTAGTAATGTCTACCCTTGAGTCTCTTCGAGATCAATTGCTTTCATTTGTTGCGCCTCAGCCTTATGAGCATTTTGCATGGAGTAAGTCACTTCGTGCTCTTGATACTCAAGAGGGTGTGTATCAGCTAAAGTTTCAATTAGGTTTTTATCTTCATGATCCACAGCATCAAATACGCGATGCACTGCTTGACCACCTCGGCTTTAGCACAGATAACGCGATTGTTCATTTTCAAAGTAAAGTTCATGCCCATCAAACTCAGCTCCCTCAGGTCTCCGTCAAGGGTGTTCGTAACATCATTGCTATCTCGTCAGGTAAAGGTGGAGTTGGCAAAACAACTACAGCGGTGTCGATAGCTTTAGCACTCAAACAACAAGGGGCCAGGGTGGGGCTACTAGATGCTGATATTTATGGCCCTAATGTAGCAACCATGCTGGGTTGCCACACATTGCCTACTTTGGGTAAAGAAGGGCCTTTTGAGCCTGTATTGCTGCATGGCTTGCAAACTATGTCTATGGCTTATTTAGTAGATCTTAATGAGCCTATGATATGGCGAGGTCCCATGATTAGTAAGGCGTTGCAGCAACTGTTGCATCTCACACAGTGGCAGGATCTGGACTATCTTGTTGTCGATATGCCACCAGGTACCGGTGATATCCCTCTTACAATGGCTCAGAAAATTCCCCTGGCAGGGGTTGTGACGGTGACCATCCCTCATGAGGCTTCTTATGCTGATGCTCGTCGTAGTGTAGAAATGTTTAAAAGAATGAAGATTCATGCTCTTGGGTTCGTTGAAAATATGTCATCTTATCAATGTTCTAGTTGTGGTCATGAGCAATCATTATTTGGGGAAGTAAATCGCTCCAGTGAACATTTTGATCAAACAATGTTAGGAGAAGTTCCTATCAATGTTCATCATAGTATGAGTTGGGTTAAGCAAAAGCCCCTAATGGAATCCTCACAGGCAGAGCCATTTATGCAGGATATTTACCATAATATTGCTGCCAGTGTAGCTTTGAATCTTTCTTTATTGCCAAGAAATTACAGCCAAGTTTTTGGCTCAGTGGTGGTGGAGTAGTTTTTACTTAATGTTGCTATGTTGCTGAGCTAGTCTCGATGCATTAGCGGCGATATTGTGTCTGTGTCTGAGTGCCAAAAATAGGACAAACATTGTTAATGAAATCGGTTGCGTAGTCTTCTACTCTGGGCTATCCTTTAGCTAATCTTTTACCATAAGCAGTGGAGACCACTATGACTATTAAATCGGATCGCTGGATCATCGAGCAAGCCCAGGAGCACCAAATGATCTCGCCTTTTGAGTCTTCACAGGTGTCGCACACAGACAATCGCAAGGTAGTGTCTTATGGTACCTCGAGTTATGGCTATGATGTACGCTGTGACAATCAGTTTAAAGTGTTTACCAATATCCATTCTGCCATGGTGGATCCCAAAGCCTTTTCAGAAGATAGTTTTGTCGATGTGGTTTCAGATGTATGTATTATTCCCCCCAATTCTTTTGCTTTGGCGCGAACAGTGGAGTATTTTCGTATCCCCCGGAATGTATTAACCCTGTGTGTGGGTAAATCAACTTATGCTCGCTGTGGGATTATTGTGAATGTGACTCCTCTTGAGCCAGAATGGCATGGGCATGTGACATTAGAGTTCTCTAATACCACCAGCTTGCCAGCAAAGATTTATGCGTATGAGGGGGTGGCTCAAATGTTATTCATGGAGTCAGATGAGTCTTGTATTACTTCGTATGCAGATCGTCAGGGCAAATATCAGGGGCAGACCGGAGTCACCTTGCCAGTACTTCACGAGATTGAATAGGCCTGTTTCCATTGGTCTTGTTTATGCGGGTTATGCCTTAGTTGTTCTTTTTCAATATTTTTGTAGTTGAGCGTCACTCTCGGCTTCTCCTGTACTTGTATTAGAAGTGTTTTTATAGAAATAAACTGTTGGCAATAAATGCCTTGGAATTCTGATTATTCAATAAAAAAAACGTGGCTTGTTAGCCACGTTTTTTACAATAGAGATTAGGATCTAGCTTACTTCTTCAAGCTCATTGATGGCGTTGACGCGTTCACGAAGCTCTTTACCAGGCTTGAAATGCGGACGATGTTTGCCGATAGTGGCAACTTTCTCACCAGTTTTGGGGTTATGTGCACAGCGAGGTTTGCAGAAGTTGAGTTTGATGCTTCCAAAACCTCTGATTTCAATGCGAGCGCCTTGGCTTAGCGAGGTAGCAAGACAATCAAGAACTTCGTTGACTGCCATTTCGACATCTTTGAAGGGAAGGCTTACTTTATTAGCTAAGGCAATGATAAGATCAGATTTGACCATGGTACAGCTCCTGTTGGGTTACAAACGAACTTTTTTAAAAGTTATCATCCGAGTATACGAACATCTAACTATTCTGTCTAGTAGTATTGTTAAAGTCTTTGATTTTTTTGAATAGTGTTGTGGTAAGATTTTGTTGATATGATATATTTTTTTGTATAAGATTTTTTGATAGTGATTCTGTGAGCACTGCATTTACATTCTTGTTGCAATTTTTTATGCTATTTGTACCAAGGCTTTACATTGAGGTTTGTTGTGCGTCATCTAATGTTTAAATTATGTTTACTAACAATGGTATGTCAGTGTTATGCTGTTGACTCTTTTTTGTTTGAGGCGAATGTGCCGCAGACTCAAGATGAGCTTTATGATCAAAAGCAAGCGTTGGGGCATGTTTTAGTGAAGCTCTCAGGCTGCGCCGATTGTGTAGAAGGAAAGCTTTCCCCTTTACTTTCACATGCAGAAGCTTGGGTTGACTCTTATCACTACAAAAAATCAGACGATGGTCAGGTACCGATGACTCATTATCGTTTTGACCAAGAGTCCATACTAAGTGCATTAAAAAAGCATGGTGTTATGCCATGGTTATTGTTGCGTGAGAAAACATTGCTCATCGTCGTGTTAGACCATGATGGACAGACGAGTTTGATCACAGCAAATAGTACCTTGCCCATTGCTCATCAATTTCAGACAGGCTTGAATCAACGAGCTTTGCCTTTTGTTTTTTTGAACAAGGATGTAAGCCCTCATGTCAATGCAAAAGACTTGTGGAAGGCTAAGGCTGCGCAGGTCAAGGCCCTGGCATCAAGCTATCAGGTTGATCAGGTTGCTCTAATCAAACTAGTGTTCCAGCCAGACAACCGAACATGGCAAGGGCGTATGTCCGTTACAAGTCGTCTGGGGCAGAGAGATCAAATGTTTGAACAAAGTAATCTTGCTTATGTTGTGAGTTCTCTAGCAGATGGGCTTTTGACAAGCACCTATGAGCTTTCTAAAGTTATTGATGCAGTTGATAATGAATCATTGGTACAGATTAATATGGTCGGTGTACAGTCTACAGAGCAGTTGCAAGCCATTGTTCATGAGCTCAAGTCGCAAGCTAAGGTCAAATCTGTTTCTTTGCGAGCATTGAGGGGAGATACGTTGACATTGGTCTGTGATCTTGTAGGATCATCTAGTAAATTTATGCGTGAGTTATTAACGCATCCACAATTTTCTTATCAAGCAAAGGTGAGTTCAGAGCATAAAACACCTGTTTGGGTATTACGGTGGCAATTGGAGGATTATCATGCTTGAACAATTGCCATTAGCCTTAGGGGGGCGCCATGGCTTTCTGTTAGAAGATTTTAAAGGAGAAAGAAATCAAGCTTTGCTATCGATGCTAAAGGATGCTTCCTGTGAAAAAATAGGTAAAGGCCTTTTTTTGTGGGGTGAATCGGGGGTAGGGCTTTCTCATCTTCTGCAGTCTTTTTGTTATCATTTGCTCATGCAAGGTAAGAAGGTTTTCTTTTGGTGCGAGGGAATGCCTATTCCTGATTTTGATCACTTGAGCGGTTGCTGGGATGCTTATGTGTTTGATGATTTGGCTGCTATCTTGGGAGATAAAAGCTCAGAGATTTGCCTCTACAATGCTTATAATGTAATGAAAGAGGGATCGTTGCTGATCGTTGGAGGGCACCAACCATGTGATACTATTCAGTGTGCGCTTCCTGATTTACACTCAAGGCTACAAAGCTTGATAAGTCAGCGAGTTTTTCCACTATCAGAAGATGAGCTAGCGTTATTGATAAAAAAAAGAGCCAGTGATTTGGGGCATCAATTGTCAGACAAGATTATTGCTCATATGTTACGCCACTTTGATCGTTCTACTAAACATCAGCTGAGATTACTTGATCAATTGGATCATCAATCATGGATTGATAAAAAGCCAATTAATCTCTCTTCATTTAAGGCACTTATGGACAAACGTATATTTTTTCGTTAGCGTAAATATACACAATAAGAAATTATGTATTCATTCTAAGGAGGCGGTAATGAGCTTTACAAGTAAATTAAAAGAAATAGTTTGGCAAAATAATAAGGTAAATTTTACTAATTTAACGGGCTTTTTTGATGACTTTTATAAGCATAGAAGTAATTTTATAAGCATAGTGAGTTACTTTCTGTTTGTTGGTGACAGTTTCCTTTTGGTATTTAGAGCTCTTGATACTGTATTGTTCGCACTACCTACTCTCATCCTGGCTACCTTTCGACTTCCTTATGATTTATACATAGAAAGATCTCGATCAGCAGATCACATAGATGATAAGGCTTCAAATAACTTGCCAAGCGTTGTTGAGCGCTACGCTGAAAATGTTGCGCCTGTGGTTAATCTCCTTATATTACCCTTTCTCATGATTTCTCAAGTTGTTTTAAGAACAGCGATATGCATACCTTATAATTTTATTATATGGCCCTGTTTATGGTTAATGGATAAACTATTTGCTAGTTCATCATCTGAATTTTACACTCTTGTTGAACCTAGCTCAGAACCAACTTCCAGGTCACATCTTACAGATCACTCTTTAAGTTTTGAATCTCAAGTTGCAACAACACCGGCTCTTTTGAATGCATCTGGTGTCTTTTCGAGTGCTGCAAAAAAGGAATCACAAAGTGTTGTGGCCATACCCAGTCAGAATGGTCCAAAGCAGTTTTTTAAAGTGTCAAATGATCTGCATGATGTTGCATTGCGTATTTCCGTTTCATATGTGGCCTCGATTTTGCAGTGTTTTCCTCAAGAGATTATCGATAAAATGTCTCCCTTTCTAAAAGATAAAGCGTATCCAGGTTGGTGGAAAGACCCTTCCGGGTTCTGTGATTCTCGATTCCTTATGGGTCTTTACTGCGATACCGGAGATGAATCATTTATTCCTATTTATCTCAAGACACTGGTAGAGATGTTGCAAACACTTTGGATTACTATGGACGAGCAATCATTTATACAAAGTCTAGTTAAAAAATTAGATGCAATACCCGTTGATGATTCCAATTACTTGGACAGACTAGATAAAGAGCTCTTAATATTCATTAATAAATTCTGTGATGAGGTGATAGTAGACGTTCTGAAAAAACGTTATCAAAAGTTAAACTCATATATTAAAAAGCAGAATGTCCAATTGCAGGGGCCTCTATGGTCTTTTTTCGCTCTCATTCCAAACAGTATAAGAAGTTCAATAGAAGTTAATGGTAGAAATATACATATACATTTTGTGAAGAGAAAATGTGGAGATTTTTCATCAAAACTTATCATTAACGCTTTAAAAAAGGGTGGTGGCAAAGTTGTAGATGCAACTGTTGCTCTCTATCAACGTATCCGTGAAGATGAGTTGCCTGGTTATGCAAAAATGTTAGCCGACCGAAATCGTCCTGTTGTTGATCATTTGTTGAGTCTTTGTGGGGGCCAAAATACTGATTGGAATGAGGTTATTAAGGTTATGGTAACGCAAGTCTACGACAGTGATGATGCTTTGGGTCTATGTGAAATTAACACAAAAGTTAAAGAAGTCATTGGTGAGCAGTACGATAAATTACACGCGTCAATAATGCCACAAAGTATGAATGAACTTGTTTCCATACTCTTTACCAGTAAAGAATGTAGCGAAAATATGATCAGAGAAAGAGCTGCCAGCTTTTTCAGGAGCTACACACTAGCTTTAGAGGGCGCAACTTCACCTTTAGATGATTCTGCTAGAGAAGAACCTTTCTCATTGAGTATTGATTGCTAAATGCCCACTTACCTCACTATGAGCTTAGCATTGGATGCTAAACGTTTGCCTAACGCTTGGCAAAGGGCCTTTTCTTCTTTACTAAGTGGTTTGTCTGCCTCACTTCCCGCTAGATGGCTAGGGCCATAGGGTGTTCCCCCTGTGGTTGTGGCGCTAAGTTCTGGTTCGCTGTAAGGTAAGCCGTGAATGATCATGCCATGGTGCAGTAACGGGATCATCATGCTTATCAAGGTGGATTCTTGCCCGCCATGTAAAGAGCCTGTTGATGTAAAAACCCCTGCCACTTTGTTAATAAGATTTCCCTTCATCCATATTTCACCGGTAGTATCCCAAAAATGTTTCATTGGGGCTGCCATGTTGCCAAACCTTGTTGGGCTGCCTAGCGCTAGGCCAGAGCAGTTTTTAAGGTCATCATGAGTGACATAAATGGCTCCTTTTTCTGGCACTTCAGGGTCAGTTTGCTCAGAGTTGGCAGAAACTTTAGGAACTGTTCGCAACAGGGCTTCTACGCCATCCACTGATTCAACGCCCCTGGCGATTTGGTGGGCCATCTTTTCGGTATTGCAAGAGGCAGAATAATAAAGCACTAAAATTGAGACCGACATATGTCATTTCCTTGTTGTATAATCATTAAGTGTAGTAAGTTTAACAAAAAATACCAAGTTTTCTTGTCGTTATTATACCTGAGATAATCGTTTGCTTTCACCCAAGGCAGGTATATACTAAATGAAGTTGTTATAAATTTTATAGAGTATGCAGTTAGGTGCTATCATCAAAGCCATTAAACGCCATAAAAGCTATAAGGCAGTTGCAGGTCTGTTCTTCTTCTTTCGCTGTGTTGGGCGTCAGTTCGTAAAAGACCACTGTTTTACCCGTGCAACCTCACTAGCTTATACCAGTCTCTTTTCTTTAATGCCAGTTTTATTGGTGGGGTACACTGTTTTTGTAGGGTTTCCTCAGTTTTCTGAAATCATGCCAAAGTTACAGGCTGTTTTATTAGATAACTTTGTGCCTGATGTGGCAGATGATATCAGGGGCTTTGCTGCAATTTTTATGAGGCAGGCTTCAGAGCTATCGTTAACAGGGTTTCTTGGCTTGCTTGTGGTGGCGATCTTAATGGTGTTTAACATTGAGGAAGGTTTTAATCATATCTGGCACGTCAAAAAACGTCGAGATGCCGTATCGGCTTTTGTTTTGTATTGGTCTGTGATTACCTTAACGCCCTTATTGTTGGCAGGTGCCATAAGCGTTTCTAATCTAATCGCAGAAGTGCCTGGTGTTTATTTCTCTACCCAGTCTAGCATTGTCAGTGCAGTATTAATGAGTCTAAAATGGTCTTTAACAGCTTTATTCTTCTCTTTAATGTATTGGATTATCCCTAACAGGTCTGTTTGGGTGCGCGATGCTTTGTTAGGTGGTTTTGTGGCTATGGGCTTATTTGAGATGACGCGCAATTTGCTTATTTTGTATATTACTAAATTCACTCGTTATAAGTTTTTATATGGGGCAGTAGCAGCTGTGCCTATTTTTCTTGTTTGGCTGCATCTGGTCTGGATTATTTTACTCTATGGTGCTCAGGTTGCTCACATGTTAGGCTTATTTAGGGAAGGAAAATACCATACCTAATCAGAAAGCTGACTTGTGTCAGGATCGGTCGCTAATAGAATTTTATCAAGCATGGACGTACTGACGATGCGTTTTAAAAAAGCAGCAGACTTACAGGGAAGCGTAATTCGATAGTGAGGTTTGGGCTTCCTGGCGGTCAAGGCATGATAAAAAGCTTTTGCGACGGCTTCAGGGGGGAGTTTCATTAGCGTTTTTTCGCTATCGTGCTGCATCGCCTCTAGAAGGGCAGTATCTTTCTCTTCATGGTTGCGTTTCCCTAAGGTTTTCACCGCGTTATCAAAAATATTCGATTCAATAGGGCCGGGCTCTACGATAGAGACATGGATATTTGGGTGTTGTGCCAATTCAAGGCGCAGTGTATCTCCTAAGCCCTCAACAGCATATTTTGACGCATTATAAGCACCAATCAGGACTTTAGGAACAAAGCCTAGCACCGAGCTGACATGAATAATGCGCCCAGCTTGTTGATCAAAACAGTGGGGTAGAAGTCGTTGAGTAAGCTGATGAAGGCCAAAAACATTGGTTGCAAACTGTTGCTCTAAAGTGGCTCTGTCAAGATGGCGTAGCTCTCCTGGCTCGACATAGCCAGCATTATTAATAAGTCCAATGGTTTGTTGACCTGCTTGGCGTAAAAACTCGGTGGCAGCAAGGTCAACTTGCTGAGGGTCAGAGAGATCGCAGTGAATGGGGTCAAAGCCAAGTTGACGTAGGTTTTCTAAGTCTTGTTCTTTGCGTGCAGTGGGGACCACGTGTAGGCCTTTCTTTTGGAGAAATAGTGCCGATGCTAAGCCTATTCCTGAAGAACAGCCAGTGATAAGTACGCTAGATGGAGTGTGCATGAGTTATCCCTTGAAAGTAAGGCGTTTATTATAAAGCCTTTTCTCTTGCTCAGCAAATGAGTTCAAGGTGCCTGCATAGCTTTTTAGGGCGGATTGTGCTACTTTTATCTTAGCGATTTAAATAGAGAGGATAGCGATGAAACGGCATTTAATGGCAGGTTTAGCGATTTGGGTTCCTGTGGGTGTTACTTTTTTTGTGATCAAAGCGCTTATTGAAATGATGGATCGATCTTTAGAGTTGCTTCCTTATGATTATCAGCCTGATACGTTGTTTGGTATGCATCTACCAGGGTTTGGTGTGGTTTTTTTGTTTTTGATTGTATGGATTACAGGCGTTGTAACGGCTAATTTTGTGGGGCGTAAGCTTGTTGCGATGTGGGAACGTATGTTACAAAATATCCCACTGGTACGTTCGATCTACTCTGCGGTAAAAAAAGTCATGAACAGTATGTTGTCATCCCAAGGGGACTCCTTTCGTCGGGTTCTTTTAGTGGAGTATCCTCGCAAAGGCGTTTGGTCTATCGCTTTTCAGACCAACGATCATGTGCATTTTTCCCAGCCAAATCAAGAAAAAGACTTAGTGATGGCCTTTATTCCGACGACACCTAACCCTACGAGTGGTTTTATCATGTGCTTTCCTAAAGATGAGGTGCAGGAGCTTCCTATGAGTGTTGATGATGCACTAAAAATGGTCATTTCGCTGGGGGTCGTGTTGCCTGATCAAGGTCTTGATATGACTAAAGAGCATCAAACGACTTAATTTATCTTAACGGGAGTATTTGCCATGGCAGGACATAGTAAATGGGCCAATATTAAACATCGTAAAGGTGCTCAAGACGCCAAACGTGGAAAGCTTTTCACTAAGCTAATTCGTGAGATCACTGTTGCGGCACGTTTAGGGGGTGAAGACACAGGGGCTAACCCACGTTTGCGTGCGGCGGTGGATGCTGCCTTGGGTGCTAATATGTCAAAGGACACCATTAACCGTGCCATCCAAAAAGGGGTTGGAGGACTTGAAGGTGATCAACTCGAAGAAATACGCTATGAAGGCTACGGAGCCTCAGGTGTTGCGATTATGGTCGATTGTATGACGGATAACCGTAACCGCACCGTGGCAGAAGTTCGCCATGCCTTTACCAAGATGGGAGGCAATTTAGGCACAGATGGCTCTGTGGCTTATATGTTCCACAAAAAAGGCATCATTGTACTTAGCAATGATATGGATGAAGAAGAAGTCTTTGAGGCTGGACTTGATCTTGGTGCAGATGATGTTGATCGTGGCGCACACGAGACAACGATAACCTGTGAAGAATCAGTTTACCTCGATTTGAAAGAGGGCTTACTTGCAAAAGATTGGCAGGTGATATCGAGCGAAGTGACGATGCTTGCTGAAAACGATGTTGATCTAGATCCTAGTGATGCAGAAAAAGTAGTGCGCCTTTTGGATATGCTTGAAGATTTAGATGATGTGCAAAAGGTTTATACCAATGCCAATATCACAGAGGATGTGCTTAATCAGTTGGAGGCTTAGGTGCGAATTCTTGGCATTGATCCAGGATCTCGGCGTCTTGGTTATGGAGTGATTGAGCTAGATGGCAGTCAGGTGCATTACTGTGGGAGTGGTTGTTTATTGCCTGAAGGGGAGTTGCTAGATCGTTTACGCCAAATTGATGAGGGCATGACACAAATTTTACATCAATATCAGCCACAAGAAGCGGCAATTGAGTCTATTTTTGTGCAGCGTTTTGCAAAGTCTGCGCTTATTCTGGGGCATGCGCGTGGGGTTGCAATGGCTGCAGTTGCAAGATTTGGCCTCCCTCTTGAAGAGTATGCACCAAGATTGGTCAAGCAAGCGATAGTGGGTAAGGGCGCTGCTAATAAAGATCAAGTTCAGCATATGGTGAAGCACCTGCTCTCGCTCCAGGGTGCGCTGCAAGAAGATGCGGCTGATGCTCTGGCAATAGCGCTATCTCATGCACGTTTGCGTTCTCATCAGCAAGCTAAAGTGATCAAGGTATGATCCGTTAGCGCTTGCTATTTTCTCTCGTGAGATCGCCTATTCTTCATGATTCTAAGAATGACACACTAAGTTACCCTAGATGGGGTGCGCATTCATAAATTTTGGTTTTTTAGTCCTTAAATTCAAATAATAATACTATTTTAGGCTATGTTTGTTGCTGTTTGAAATGAAATAACAGGGTTTATGGGGCTATTTTCATGGCTTAGAAAATTGCTAGGGAATTCTAACCGTAAGCAGAAAACATCTATAGAAGAACGGCAGAAAACATCTATAGAAGAACGGCAGAAAATATCTCTAGAAGAACGGCAGAAAGTATCTCTAAGTAAATTGCAACAAGAGCGTGAAAAGGTCTTGGCTATTCTAAAGGAAAGTGGTCAAGATAGCTCGATCATTGATGAAAGCTTGTTTGAGCAAGTCAAGCCGGAGATGTGGACCGTGGTTGAAAAACTACTGGATAGTCAACCTCCCGGAACAAAGCTGAAAAGACCTCGATCTTCACCGTCAGGAGGAAAAATACCTGATGAGCCTAAGCTTTTGCCCCGTAAAGGTGAAAAGGTTAATGATGGTCCAGATTTTACAGACGCAGAAAAAAAGCTATTACAAGAACTTCCTTGCTCTTTTCTTAAAGATGAGCAGGGGCAAATTTGGGCTATTGAGCACGGTAAGAAAGGTAACCAAAGTAACGATTTTTATCTAGGACAGGGCTCATTTAACCTTGTGAAATTTGCTTTTCGCCAAGATGGTCACCTGGCTTGTTATCGTGTTAATCGAGAGAGGAGTCCAGCATTGAGTGAATTGGAGGCCTTATTTGCTACACACAATCAAATTAACAAGATTATCATTGATACCAAAGGTGATGTTTCTTTTACGACCCCTTATGTAGATATCGCTATGAGTATGAATATGAATACTAAAGAATACCCTCATCTCAAAAGTCTTGATGGGCAGACGTTCGAAAAAACTCCAGAGGGTATAATCAAAAAAGTCACCCAAACAACTAGGGGTGAGACTAAGTTTGAGCCCCTCGGCAAGACGATGAAAAATACTGTTCAATCCAAGCATAAAGCAAAGTTCATCCAGCCTTTTTTAGGTGTAGACGGTGAAAGGTATGTTGCACAAAATTCTGCCACAAAAAGTGTAACTGATTATGCTCAGTATTTTTTAGATTGTGCTCAGCAATTGTCAGACAGTAGTGGTCATGCTGATTTTAAGTTAGCAAATAGCCTCTTTCGCAGGGATGGTAGTATGCTCCGAGGGAGTGTCATAGATTTAGACCTGAGGAATGACATAGACCAACATGATTGTGTGGCCAGCACTTGCTGGGGTTATGAAGATCATGGCATATCTCAGATAGATGGCGTGATTGAAAAGCTTAAAAGAGAACAAGGGAGTCAAACAGAACGAGGGAGTCTGGACTATATAATCAATGCAGTGAGACCTTACATACAAAAACATGATGTGTTTTCGTTAGGGCTTGCGATGTTAGAGATCATGTCTAAAGCCATGGCTGAACCCCAGAAATCAAATATATGTATTTTGTTACAGGACTTACATGGAGGATACCCTCCCTGGTGTCTACTTTCAGAAGAAAATGTGCTTGGCCGCATTCAATCGATCATCGAAGGAATGGAAGGAAGCTCCAGCGAGGCAAAAATATTAGGCCTCATAAAAGAGATGGTGAAAATGCCACAAAATAGAATTTCCATGGAAGAGGTTTGTGCTAAAATACCTCAAGTTTTTGGTCTGACCAATCTGCCCAATATCCAACAAGAATCTTGGCAGAAGCTAGAAGCATCTTTTTCTGATGAAGGGGAGATTAAAAGCCTTATCGACCTCATCAAGGCATCACCTAAAGAACGAAAACATTATGTAGACAATTTAGAACTTCCACCCGTTTACACCGAACAGTTCTCCACTCTTAGTTTCCTCCTTCATAAAGTCGAACCCACAACCCTAGTTCAACTTCTCGGTGAAGAGGGTATTTCAGATGACGTGAGAAGTTCTGTGCCTTTAAGTGTAAAACTAAATCATTTACGAAAAATATTACCAGAAGCTAGAGTCTTTACACCGTTGTTAAAAAGTAACCCTGAACAAAGACAAACTATCTTAAGCCATCCCAATGTCCCTCCCCAGTACAAACAAGACTTTGCCAACCCTCAATACTTAGTGAACGTTTGGCAGGATCTTCATCCTAGCAAATCACTAAGTGATTTGTCCTCAATACGTGGTTTGTCAGAAGATGTGAAATCAGTAGCGCAAAGAATATTATCAGAAAGACAGTGGGATGCAAATAGAGTTAGGATTGCTCAAACACTTGGTCTTGCTGGAAAAAGAGACAAATTGATTGATCAACATCTTTTTAGTCAAGTTAGTCCTAAAATGTGGTCTTTGGTCGCTAAGGTATTGGAAAAAGAGGATCAGGAGGGTGTTGAGATGAAATTACAAAGACCTAAGCCTGGCAAAGGTAATTTTACTGTAGTCAAAAAAGGGTTGTCTCCAAAAACAATCAATTTATCGCTTTCACATCAAGAACAGGAATTATTAAAACAACTACCTTGCTCTTTTTACAAAGATGATCAGGGGCAAATTTGGGCTGTCGAGCATAGTAAGCGTGGTAACAAAGATAACACCTTATATCTTGGTAAAGGCGGATTTAACCTTGTGAAATTTGCTTTTCGTCAAGATGGGCATCTGGCTTGTTATCGAGTGAATCGTAATGCGAATGAAGCAGGTATCATCAATGACATATTGAAAGATGCCACGAAATATTGTATAGAATATTGTCAACAAAATAGCATTCACAGCAATGATTTCGAGTTTACTTTTACTCAGGTGGGAAAAAAAGGGGTGGTTCGTTGTAGTATCGGATCTGTCACTAAAGAGATACGTTACGATAACGTACCCAAAAGCCTTGCAGGTAGAACTTTTTCATATTCAGAACCATTTTTAAGTTTCAGTGAAGTCTTCACAACACCTAGCGGCGAAAAGGAGTATCGTTCTCTCAGCACAAAAAATAGTCTTGAATCAGAGAAAAAAGGAAAGAGTATTGAGCCTTTTTTAGGTGTAGATGGCTTTGATGTGATGCACAATATAAGTCACAGACCTTTATCTGATTGTGCTCAGTATTTTTTAGACTGTGCTCAGCAATTATTAGATAGCGGTGGTCATGCTGATTTTAAGTTAGAAAATAGCCTCCTTCGCAATGATAATAATAGTGTGCTTCGAGGGGTTGTTATTGATTTAGACTTGAGAAGTGATATATTCAAAAAGACTAGAGTGGAAAGATCTTGCCATGGTTACGAAAATCAAGGCATGATTGATGTGGATAGATATCTTAAGAAACTTAAAAAAGCAGGAAAGACATTGAACGAAAGCATCAATTTAGTGCAGCCTGCTATACAGAAGCACGATGTGTTTTCGTTAGGGATTGTTATGCTATTGTCTTTGTATTCAAGCAATGATACTACGCAGCAACAAAAAATGGATATTCTTAGTTTGCATCATGACTTATTTGATGCCAATCATCACGTATGTACCCTCCAACCTCATGAATTAGAGATAAAAATTAAAAGTATCTGTAGGGGTATGGCGTCGAATTCCCCCGCAATAAAACTCTTGGACCTCATACATAACATGGTGAAAATGCCTAATGAAAGAATATCCATGGAAAAGGTTCATGCTCAAATACCTGAAATTTTTGCTCTGAGCAATATGGCTAATATCCAAGACGAATGTTGGAATAAGCTACAAGAATCTTTTCCGGATCAAGGAAAGATTAAAAGTCTTATCGACCTCATCAAGGCATCACCTAAAGAACGAAAACATTATGTAGACAATTTAGAACTTCCACCCGTTTATACCGAACAGTTCTCCACTCTTAGTTTCCTCCTTCATAAAGTCGAATCCACAACCCTAGTTCAACTTCGCAATGAAGAGGATATTCCAGCTGACGTGAAAACATCATTAGATAGTGAGTTTCAGCAAAGGATTAGTGTTTTGTGGCAACAATTGCCACAGGACAGAATGCTATCTTGTTCAAAACAAGAAAGAACCCATATTTTGAGACAGTATGATGTGCCAGAGGCATTTATGCCTGTCTTTTCTCAGCTTTCCAATTTATTGCGCATCGTTAATCCACAAAAGCTTAAGGCACTACAGCCACCTCAAAAAATAGCACATTTACAGGAGTTAACAGGAAATCCAGACATCATGACAACCTTGTTAAAATGTGAACTTGACGCAAGACAACGTATCTTAAGTAATGACCATATCCCTCTCCAGTACCAACAAGACTTTGCTAGCCCTCAATACTTTGTGAGCTTTGCCGACCCTGCAACCCTAGTTCAACTTCGCAATGAAGAGGATATTCCAGCTGACGTGAAAACATCATTAGATAGTGAGTTTCAGCAAAGGATTAGTGTTTTGTGGCAACAATTGCCACAAGAAGCAATGCTATTGAGTTCAAAACAAGAAAGAACCCAAATTTTGAGACAGCATCATGTGCCAGAGCCATTTGACTTTCTCTTTGACTTACGCAATTGGCTAGACAGTGTCAAGCCAGACATACTTGAGATATTACCTTTACCTGTAAAACTAAAGCATTTACAGGAGTTAACTAGACAACCAGGTATCATGACAACCTTGTTAAAATGTGAACTTGACGCAAGACAACGTATCTTAAGTGGTGAAGATATCCCTGGCCAGTACAAACAAGACTTTGTCAATCTTTCCAATTTGCTGAGTCTTGCTGACCCACAAATCCTTGCGCAATTTACTCCATCTCAAAAACTAAAGCATTTAATGGAAATACAGGATGGTAGGCCCTTTGTGACATTGCTAACAAGTGACGCTGCATCAAGAGCTCAATTTTTAAGTGGTATCTCTATTCCTGATCAGTATAAAGAAGACTTTGCTGACCCTTATTTCTTAGTGAGTGTTTGGGAAGAGGTTTTTCCTAGTAAAACACTATCAATACCGCATTTGTCACAGGACGTGAAAGAAGCAGCGCAAAAAAGATTATCAGAAAGACAGCAGGATCCAGATAGGAATGCTTCGCCAGTTTCTCGTAATGTAAACGTGTTAGGCAGACAAGTACAAGACAATGTGGGTTCTCTCCGGCATAATGCCCATCCTCCTGTTGCTTCTAGAAATAAGAGGTCTGGATCTCCTCCTCCTGTTCCTTCTAGAAGAAACAAACCTGCCCCTTCTTCCCATGGTTCCCCTCCACCCCCTCCTGCTTTTAGAAGATTTTAAAATAAAAATATCGTCTATACTTGGTGCTATGAGAATATATGGTCAGGTATATGCCAAAAACGCGACAGGAGTTGATTCGGCTAGTTAGAAGCGCAACGCCAGACAAGCAAGTTAATCTTTTAGTTGCGCAAGGTAATGACCAGAGAAAAGCTGCTCTAAAAGAAATTGTTGAAACTCAACATGCCAATGCATTTGAAGCAATCATTGGGGAGATGATGCAACCACAAAAATTTGGTCACTTGGCTAGAGCATGTCAAGAAGAGGCTTTGACTAATGCTGCTAAAAATTTACAGAATCGGTCGTCAGGTGCAAGATCGCCACAAGCAGAACGAATTAAGACTAAAATTACTCTACTAGAAAACATAAAACAAAGAAAAATCTCTGAAAAAAAGTGGAGTGCTCGGCATGAGTCGATAATTCAGTTACTTCAAAAAAGAGGTGATAATACGGATCATATTGATCAAGAAGCCTTTGCAAAGGTCACGCCTAACATATGGAAAGTTGTACAGAAAGTGTTTGATCAGCATCCAAACTCTGGGGCTGAAGTAAAACTGGGCCGACCTAGTAGAGGCAGTTCTTTACCTCCTCGTCCCCCAAAAACTGGCAAGAATCAAGTGGCTACGGTAGCATTGAGCATAACAGGTCAAGAATATCAACAAACAAAAGTTGAGAGCTTAAGTTCAGAAGAAGTGCAATTATTGAACAGCCTTCCTTGTTCTTTTTTTAAAGATGAACAAGATCAAATTTGGGCTATTGAGCATGGTGCTCAGGGAAAAAAATATCTAGGACAAGGCTCATCTAATCTAGTGAAGTTTGCTTTTAAACAAAATGGCGACATAGCCTGTTATCGGGTGAATCGTAGCAGTTATAATCTATCTGAACTACTGCTTAATGTAATGGTAATGAATAGAGTTTCCAACGCCCACAAAATAACTTGTAAGGGTGGTCGCGTCACTTTTTATGATGTTAACGACAAAAAACTGCAATTTTTTCAGCTAAATGATGAGGTCCTTAAAGAACGACTTAATGGACGAACTTTCGTCAGAGGAAGATTTGGTCTCAGAGAAGAGATTACAGCACCTGGTAAGAATAAAGAGTATATTAAGATCAAAGATATAAATCTGGTTAAGCCTGAGGAGAAAGCAAAAGGGATTACCCCCTTCTTTGGGGCGGATGGGGATGACTATATACGTTTCGGAAGTCAAAAGGATATAAGAGAGGTAGGTCAGTATATTTATGATTGTGCTCAGCAGTTAATTCATTGCAAAGGTCACGCTGATGTTAAACCAAAAAATACTGCGATTAATGAGGAAGGAAGAGCAATATTAATTGATCTTGATATCGCATCTGATGTGAAGAGGAATGGTGTTGGAGCTACTTATGCCGGATATCCTAATTTGGATTATGAAGAGATACTTGGGCAAGTGGCGAGTCTACGTGGACAACAAGGTAAATCAGTTGATGAGACATTAAAAGAGATTCGACCCTTGGTTCAAAAACTTGATGTTTTTGCGCTGGGTATGACAATGTTTAATTGTATGCGTTGTTTGGAATATTGGGAAGAAGATGCTACCCAAGCCATAGATGATTTTGAAGGACTTTTTTGTTCTTGGGGTTCAGGAAATCACTGTGCTCAAGGTCTTGATTCAACGATGATTAGTGCAAGCATTCAAAAGCTTAAGAAAAAACTAGATTATAACATTGATATGACGGATCCCTCGAAAATGGAGGGATTGCTTGATTTATTTCAAAAGATGGTTCTACGTCCTGATGAAAGGATTAGCATGCAGGATGTAGCTAGTGAAATAAGTGCTATTTTTGGTGGGGGCTTAGCAAATATACAGGATGAATCTTGGCAAAAAGTTGAACAATCTTTTTCTAGCCAAGCAAGCAAGATAACTAGTCTTGATAGTTTCCTCTCGGCAACACCAAAAGAACGAAAAGTTCATTTGCAAAAGCTAGAGCTAGAGCTTCCTCCTGTTTATGTGGAGCAGTTTTCAGATCCAGGTTTTCTTGCGTCGAAGGCTTGGCCTCTTGTTGCTGCGAAATCTGAAAGAATCGACAGACATATCTTTGATAAGTTGATCAAAGAGAAAATGCAGCAACTAACGCCTAAAACATTGGTTGCTCTATTAAAAGCGAGCACTGTAAAAGAACGTCAAAAGATGTTGCAAGAAGAGTTCTACAACCAACAGCTATCAAATTGGCTTGCAAAACCAGAGGTGTTGGAGTTCTATGTGATCCAAACGGTACCTGAAAGCGTTTTGAAATCTATGGACAGGGAGCTTGCTACTATTCCAGGCAAATCGCCCATAAACGAGAAAGTAGCTGAGGCGATCAAAGCAAAACAAAGAACACGTGCTACAAAAAGGTGGCAGAGTCGGCATAATAAAATACTTAAGTTACTTCAAAAGAGTGGCCAGGATTCGGAGCATATTGATCAAGAAGCCTTTGCAAAGGTCACGCCTGACATATGGAAAGTTGTACAGAAAGTGTTTGATAAGCATTCAACCTCTGGGGTTGAAGTAAAGTTGGGCCGACCTGATAGACGTAGTGCTTCACCTCCTGGCAGGGATCCAATCGCTACCGTAGCATTGAGCATAACAGGTGAGGATTATGAGCAAAAAACATTAGAAGGCTTTAATCGAAACGAAGTGCAATTATTGAACAGCCTTCCTTGTTCATTTCTTAAAGATAGTCAGGGAAAAATTTGGGCTATTGAGCATGGTGCTAAGGAGAAAAAATCATATCTAGGGCAAGGTTCTTATAATCTGGCGAAATTTGCCTTTAAACAGGATGGTCATATCGCTTGTTACCGCGTTGGCCGTAACGAAGATATCGAAAGCACCAAAGAAAAACCACGTACTATTATGCCTTTTTTGGGGGCCACAGGGGAAAGTTGTGTTGGAGGATTCAGCATAGATGATTTGGGACAATATCTTTATGATTGTGCTCGGCAGTTAATTGACTGCAAAGGTCATGCTGATTTTAAAGCAGCAAATACTCTTTTGAATGAGAATGGAAGAGGGCTGCTGATTGATCTTGACTTACGGGATGATTTAGAACGTAATAAAATAGCTGTGACACGCAAAGGATATGACGAAGACATAGAACAGATAACGGCTATAATGTCATTAGGAAGTGATAGCATTGATGGGCTTACAAGAGAGATTCGTCCCCCTATTCAAAAGCTTGATGTTTTTGCCCTTGGTTACACCATTTTTGAGAGCATTTACAAGAATAAAGACATATCTCGTAATCGTAGTATTGATCAAAGTGGTTTAATTGACTTGTATGTCGCATTGGGTTCGAGTGATACAGATGATACAGATCCCGATGCTATATCAAGACAATTAGACGAAGTGATCGCAAGTCTTTCTGATGAAGGTGATGAAAATCAAAAAATTAAGCAATTGTTAACTTTAGTCAAAGAGATGGTTACATTACCTGCAGATAGGATTAGTATGCACGAGGTGTTTAAACGCATGTCGACAATTTTTACGGGATTACACAACATACAAGATGACTCTTGGCAAAAAGTTGAACGTGCTTTTCAATCAGGCAACGAGTCTCTTAATTTAGAGCGTCTGGTAGAGGAAACACCAGAGGTTCGTCAAGAATTTTTAAAGTGGCTAGAGCTTCCTCCTGTTTATGTGGAGCAGTTTTCAGATCCAGGGTTTCTTGCGTCCAAGGTTTTCTCTTTGATGAAAGCAGATCAAAGCCCGCCTAAGATGTTAACAAAGCTTATCGAAGAAAAAATAAAGCAACTAACGTCTAAAACATTGGTTTCTCTATTAAAAGCGGGCACTGCAGGTGAACGTCAACAGCTGTTGCAAGAAGAGTTCTACGACCAACAGCTATCAGAATTTCTTGGAGTCGATGAACAGTTTCAACTCTATGTGATTGAGTCAGTGCCTGACACTGTTTTGTTTTCGGCTCAGTTTGGACTTCGTATGATAGACGAAAAAACATCTCTACAAAATAAGGTACTTGAGACGATTAACAGTGTGCGCAGGGATAACGGCATAATCCCAAAATAAACCTTGATATGTAAGTTCTCAATAACTAGATGATGTGATCAATGAGCATACCTGTTATCTATCTTCTTTTTTTCTATTTTTCCATTAGGATTGGTTAAACTAAATGGTGTAGTATATTTATTGATTGAGTGTAATTGTGCCAGGCTTCATGAGTAAAGACAGGTTGTTTATGTCTACGTGGCCTTTTCATTGACACCCATGGCCAGAAATACGTATGCTTAAAGAGAACAACAATAACAATAAGAGGCGTCATGATTGGTTGGATGCAAGGGGTGTTACTCGATAAAACACCACCCACCGTATTACTCAATGTGCAAGGGGTGGGATATGAGATTGAAACATCCATGACTTCCTTTTGTGGTTTGCCTGAACTGGGTCAAACGACATCATTATTTACACACTTTGTGGTGCGCGAAGATGCACAGCGTTTATTTGGCTTTAGTTCTATGGCTGAAAGAGCTTTGTTTCGTCGTTTGATCAAAATTAATGGTGTTGGGCCTAAAGTGGCCTTGGCTATTTTGTCGAGTATGACGCCTGATGACTTCTGTCGAGCGGTGATGCAACAAGAAGTTGCTTCACTTACTAGGGTTCCAGGTATTGGTAAAAAAACAGCAGAGCGTTTGCTTGTCGAGATCAAAGATAGCATTGATGAGTGGGGCAGCGATAGCGGCGTGATGCCAACAAAACCACAAGCTTTATCTAGTGCTCAGGAGGCCATTGACGGGCTTATTGCTCTAGGCTATAAGCCACAAGATGCAAGTAAGCTTATTCGTCAAGTTGAAGCCGATGATATGAGCAGTGGTGCTTTGATTAAAGCAGCACTTAAAGAGGTTGCAAGCGTATGATTCGAGAAGACTCCGTGTTAAGTGTGGCTCACACCCAAGAGGATACAGGGCAAGAGTACTCTGTTCGTCCGTTATGTTTCGATGACTATTTGGGTCAGTCTGCTATCAAAGAGCAATTGAAACTGTTCATTACCGCCGCTAAAAGGCGTGAAGATGCCTTGGATCATGTGCTGGCCTTTGGCCCTCCAGGCCTGGGTAAAACTACACTAGCCACGATTATTGCTAATGAGTTAGGTGTTGGATTTAAGCAGACCTCAGGGCCCATTTTAGAAAAAGCAGGAGATCTTGCCGCCATTTTAACTAATTTAGCCCCTAGAGATGTCTTGTTTATCGATGAAATTCATCGTTTGAATCCAGCCATTGAAGAGATTTTATATCCGGCCATGGAGGATTTTCAGCTTGATATTATGATTGGCGAGGGGCCTGCGGCACGCTCAGTCAAGCTTGATTTGGCGCCTTTTACCCTAGTCGCTGCAACAACGCGAGCAGGTCTTTTAAGTTCACCCTTGCGTGATCGCTTTGGCATCAGTGCTAGATTGCAGTTTTATAGTGTTGAAGAGCTTACTCTCATTATTACCCGTGCTGCTCAGATTTTAGGGGTCCGCCACATAGAGCCACAAGGCGCAACAGAAATTGCTAAGCGCTCCCGAGGAACTCCAAGAATTGCTAATCGCTTGTTACGCCGTGTCCGTGATGTTGCAGAAGTCGAGGGTGATGGCACGATCACTGCAGCCATTGCCTCTAGCGCACTTAACTTGTTACAAGTCGATCAGGCCGGCCTAGATGATACGGACCGACGCTATTTAACCACCATTATAGAGCGTTTTTCGGGAGGTCCTGTTGGGCTCGATAGTCTTTCTGCGGCCATGGGTGATGAGCGTGGAACACTAGAAGATGTGGTTGAACCTTTTTTAGTTCAGCAGGGCTTTGTGGTACGTACAGCTCGTGGCCGCACAGTAACCGCACAATCTTACCAGCATTTTGGCTTGCAGCCACCTCAGCCCCTTGAGGCCTGTGTGAAATTAGAGGAGCTTGTTTGATGACACTTCACCATTTTCCTATCCGTGTTTATCCTGCCGATACTGACCATGGGGGCATTGTGCATCATGCACAGTATTGGCGCTACTGTGAACAAGCTCGTGTGGCTTGGTTTGAAGATCGTTTTGGCCCTATGGAGTCGCTTGCAGAGGAACATCAGGTTTTTTTTGTTGTCAGACGAACGCATGCTGATTATTTTAAACCCGCTTATTTGTATGATAAGCTTAACGTAGAAACAGTCGCGCATTTGGCAAGACCCACCGTGATGCAGTTTCACCAGCGCGTGATGCATGTGGAAAGCCAAAGCTGTCTGTTTGATGCGCAATTGGATTTGGTCTGTGTCGATCAGTCACTCAAACCAAAGCCAATGCCCATGAAGGATTAAACAACAAGGACACCAAGGATGGATGGTTCGATTTTATGGCACATGATTGTGCATGCAGGTTGGGTGGTGCAGTGTGTGCTCATCACACTGGTTAGTTTTTCACTCTTATCTTGGGCTGTGATTATTCAGCGTTACTGTTTTTTTCGCCAAGCACGCAAATGGACCACTGAATTTGAAGATTGTTTTTGGAGTGGGTCAAACATCCGTGCGATGTATGCTGAGGTGAACAAAAAATCGCATGAGTTATTTGGTTTAGAACATATTTTCCATGCAGGGTTTAAAGAGTTTTTGCATATGTGCCATCATGAGGCGCCTCATGGTCCTGGTTTTGTCGCGGTGGAGCGGCGTATGCGTGCAACAGCCTCGCGAGAACAAGATCGGCTTGAGCATCATCTATCTTTTCTGGCAACTGTAGGTTCTACATCTCCCTATATGGGGCTATTTGGCACGGTTTGGGGGCTGGTAACAACGTTTGGTGCATTAGGTCTTATTCAAGATATGGCTTTGGCCGATCTTGCCCCTGGTGTCTCTGAGGCTCTGATTGCCACTGCTTTAGGTTTGTTTGCGGCTATCCCTGCTGTGATGGCATACAACATTTATACGCATCAAGTAGAGCGATTTGCTTCTTTATACCATTCTTTTCAAGAAGAGTTTTTATCGATTTTACACCGAGAGTATCAGCATATTCGTAATCCGCATGGAGAAACAAGTGCGCAAGATACCTAGACGGTTTTTGTTACCCAGTATGGGGGTTTTGCCATCATTGGATATGGTGTTATTTTTGCTTATTGTGTTATCAGCATTATTGCCTTTTTTTTCTCACGATAAAACGCCATTAGATCAAGTGCCCCTAGTATTAGATGATCAAGCACAAAAATCTAGTGTTGATTTAGCCAGTTATGCAAAAAAAACAGCACAAAGACAAGGCAATAGGAGGGTAAGTGTCGACACTTAAGCCTCTGGTTGCTTCTTTTTGGCTGCATTGTTTTCTTTTACTTGCCATTTTTCAGTGGACTTCATCTTATTCTTCTTATATATCTCCTGGGGGGAGTCAACAACAGCTAACGAGTGGTGCAAGATCTTCAGAAGCTAGCTTGCAAAGTGAAACTTGGGTTACTTTACCTACGCCTGCTGATTTATCAAAGCCTGGTGATAGGCTTACAGAATCTCAAAATAAAAGCGATGACTTTACTTTGTGGCGTCATTTGTTTTATCAGCATTGGTCCTACCCACAAGGTTTAACTACATTGCGCCCAGCCATCTTTTTTATTCGCCTTCATCCCCAATCAAAAAAGCTTGTAAGCCTTGCGCTAAGTCAGTCGAGTGGTAATTCTCGCTGGGATCAACAAATACATCGTCAGATTGTTGAGACACCCTTTGATTCTGTTCGTCTCGATGGCAAAAAACCTCTATTAAAAATTACTATTAGTGCGCTTGATATTGATTCTATCGAGTGGTTTCAAGAGCCATAGGGTAGGTAGTATTGGTAATGTGCTTTTACTAAAAGCCATTGGTTTGTGCTTTCTTGTTTGTTACCCAAGGGGAGTTACCATCGTAGTTCCTGGGCACAGGGAGTGGGGCATGAGCATCAAATGTAGAGCTGTCAACTTCAGTGGGTGTCTTGTCTTGTTTGAACTGCTTCTGAGAGAATAGCTGTATAAACCAGCCATTGGTGAGCGCTTTAGAAAAATTACCCATCGCAAAAAAACAGTCTCCTTCAGCATTCCACGAATAAATGCCCAAAATGGATCCTATTATTTGTAGAGGAAGCGTGAGTAAGCGAAGGCATATGATACAAAAGAGTGTGATCGGCTTTAGTTGCCATAGTTGACTATGTATGGCAGGAGCAAGTGCAGGCTTAAGTGAGAGAAGCGTATTAAGTGTAGTTGAGTTTGAGATCTCACTCATATGATGATCTTGTACAATGGGGGCAAGTATGGCTAAGTGTTTTTTAGAACATCGTTCAATAAAGTAAAGAGGGGTATCTTCTTGCCTTGAGGTAAGCCAGTTATTCAATGATCCGTGGTTTTTTGCAAGTGCCTCTAGGATTTTATCTTGGTATGGTCTCGTGCCTCTAGCAATAAGACGGTCAAATGGTGTTTGGTTGTAATCATCAACAATAGAATCGGCACAATAAGTAGTTAGATTTGCAGCGATGGCCTCAGGTGTTGCTACTTCATTTTCTACTAATTTGTGGAATGGTTTTTCAGTATCTTCATTCTTGATAAACATCCACGAGGAGGTTGATTGAACCTCGTTTATAATCTCAGTGAAAGTGCACAATGCAGTTGTAGTTGCATGTTTCATAAAGACATGAAGCGCGGACTGGGTTTGTTGATCAATATCAATGGTAACTTCGTTGTTTTTGAGGCAATCTAAAAATACTTCAGGGTGATAGCGAGCCATGATATGCCAATAGCTCTCATGTTCAGAGTTTAGTGTAGAGAGTTGTGATTTCTTATAATTAGCCCTGACCTTGTTGTGAAAATTTTGGAATTGATCTTTTAGATAGTGCCGTGCAGCATGCATAAGAAACGTGTTACCTAAGTGGTTCGTTGCTGAGGGATCACACCTTTTGAAATTACGAAGCAGTAATTCAGGTTTCTTCTCGTATTGCTGAAATTGAGCCATCACTTGCGTGTTTTTGATCAAGCTCTGTCTCATCAATTTCTTTCTGAAAGAGCAATTGGTGTCCTTAGCGTACTGGTAAGGTTGGTTGCCTTGATTATCTGTCTCTAACAAACCTTTATGTTGTTTCATGGTACCAATCAAAAAGTAATAAATGAGGGCATTGTCTGATTTGGCTGCACAGTGAAGTGCTGTTTCACCTTTATGATTTTGTGTTAGCTCAAAGGCGTCTGGATTGATCTTTTTGGCTTCAAAAAAACCAAGCGTAGATTGTACGATTTTGTTAGAGTCGCACCCTGGAGTTAAGTCTGGATCTAAGTTAGCAAGCGCATGTAAAATAGAGTTGCCATTTTCGCTGTCATAAGCTTGAGTCAGAATGGGTTTAAAATCGTAAGGATAGTTTTCTAGCCATTGAGTCCATTGAGTTAAATTTTGCGTAGCTATGTGTTTGATAAGAACCAAGGCTTCTTTTGCTAGTAAGCTTGGAAATACAGCTTTATTATCATTGATGCTAGGGCCTTTAGGTTCGCCTCCATAAGAGCAGTTAAGATCAAAAGTTTCGCTGCTGTTCCTAGGCTGTGACATTTTGGGTGGTGATTCGCCTGCAATGTCCATGGGGGTTTTTCCGCTTAACCACACAGGGGCGTTTGGATCAGCTCCGGCGTGAAGTAGTTCTCTTGCTTTCTCTGGGGAGCTTGTAAAATTTGCTTCTCCTAATTGTTTATTAATAGTGCTCTGGAATAGTGTCTGTATTTCTTTTATGAGGTGACGTTGTTCTTGATTAGTCTTCAGTATTGTGGCTTGAGATAAATCCATCGCGTCATGATTGGATAGTTCGTGTTGACGATAGCTCTCACTTTGACATGTTGAAGCCAGATCGAGTGATGAAATCGTATTGTTGGGTTGATCGCGAACAAGATCCCAGGGAGTAATACCCTCTGTATTTCTATCGATAGTAAGCTCTGGCATGGCTTGGCAAATACGTGCAATATTTTTGGTAAAATCTTGGCCGTGAGGTTCTGCTTTATTGGCTTCATTAACGACTAAGTGAAGGAGATTCTCGCCATTATCATTGCGGTAATCTAGAAGTTGTTGATAATACCTGGAGACATAGTCATCGAAGGGGCCATGAGGGCCGTTGATCTTTTGTATCAAATCCGCATCGGTTAGCATTAGGGGGTTAGCACGAGGCATCCATGTCGCTCTTAAGTCATTTTTTTTATTGTAATAAATCGCTTTCTTAGATTCAATCCTTTCATGGTGCTGCCTTTATAGAGCGAAACTTGCTGGTCATTGACCTTAGATGTGGATCAAGTTATGCTTGTGATATATGGATAGATAAAGGGATTGTCATGAAAAAAGCCACAGCACTATTTTCTCTTCTTTTTTTAGTGAGTGCGTCTAGCTCCTTCGCAAGCTGGTCTTTGCCGGCTAAAACTCGTACGGAATCACCGGTGGAAAAAAAAGTACTCTCTGATAGAGAAAGGCTTGCCATTCTCGAGACACAAACTCATCAGTTCACAGAGCAGACGTTGCCAGAGGCACTGTCGTCTATCAAAAAACAATTAGAAGAATCTCGTGCTGATATAACTCAATTAAAAGAAGCTTTGGAGCAAATCAAGTCGGCTCAACAGGATCAATTACGTACCATGAAGCAGATGATTGCACCAGCAACTAAGCCAGTAGCTTCTCAGCATGGCGAAGTACCAGCCTCGAAGCAAGCTATACCCTCTGCATCTAGTCGGGATGAATTATCCGAGTACCAGGCAGCATTTGCCTTACTGCAGGCAAACAAAAATCAAGAATCACTGTCGGCCTTTCAGAAATATTTAGCTCATTTCCCTCAAGGCAAATATACCCCTAATGTACTTTACTGGATGGCCTCTTTAGAGCTAAGGCAAGGTCAAACCAATAATGCCATTGCACGCTTGGAAACTTTGGTGAATGACTTTGCAAGTAGTCAAAAAGCACCCTCAGCTTGGTTTAAGTTAGCTAAAATATATCATTTTCAAGGCAATCTTGAGCAAGCAAAATCTTCTTTAGAAATGATATTGTCCAATTATGCAAAATCTTCTGAGGCTCATGAGGCAACAGAGCTCATGACAACCTGGTTTCACTAGATTCGCCTAAGTATGTTGTGCTTTTTCATGCGAGTCAGAACATCTAATGACCTAGCTTCACGTCATGTGATTGAACATTTTTATTATTAGGCTAGTTTGATGACACTAAAAGTATGTTGCGCTTCTTAATAATATGCCGTGATATTGAGCATTTTTTTGTGGATAGGTTAGCTCTATGGGTACAAAATTCATTTATGAAGCACATCGGGTGGTTTTAAGAGAGGATGACCAGCTAGGCTTTCTATAGAGTGTAATGTGGTTCTAGTGTTGGTTTCTTGGTGCAAATAGCTTTGTCTTTTGTTTCTTTCTGTTTTTGTGAAGTCATGTTCCTGTTATTTTACGCTACTAGGCTTGTTGCTAATATGAAATCTTTGTTTTTGTCGCGGTTAATGAATCTTGCGCTAAATTGTTCGATAAGCAGAATAATTTAGCGCTTGCTCATTTATGCTGATGTGCTTCTTTTTGTATTACCTTTGTGCCTTGGCGTATTGCTTTTTCCAGCGTGGCCTTTTCCTTGAGGCTTATTTCTTTTTTGTGCATCAGAGGTTTTTCTTCTAGCTGAAGCGGGTTTGCCCGTGAAATCTGCTTTAGGATGCTTTGGTTTTCTTTGTGAGTGTTCTGATTTGGTTTTTTTTGTATCAGAGGTTTTTCTTTTTGCTGAAGATGGCTTGTCTGAGAAGTCAGCTTTAGGGTGCTCGCCTTTGCTTCTGGTTGCAGTTCCTGGTTTTTTTCGACGATACTCAGAAGATCGCCTTTCACCTTCTTTTTGTTTGCCATTGGTTTTTGAGTGCTTGCCCTGAAATTTTGTTTTAAACCCGGGCTTTCTATGGTTGGGCTTGCCTTTTTTCTGTGTACGGCTATGAGGTTTGTCTTCACGTAGGCCAAGGAGTACTTCAATGGCATGCCAAAGCTTTTTTTCTTGTGGGGCAACAAAGCTGATGGCTTCACCCTTGGCGCCAGCTCGTCCTGTGCGGCCAATCCTATGAATATAGTCTTCAGGGTCTCTAGGTAAGTCTAGATTAATGACAAGGCCAACATGGTTGATATCAATGCCTCTTGCCGCGATATCCGTCGCTACAAGAATATTGATTTTCTGATCTCGAAATTGTTTTAGCACGCGTTCGCGTTTTCTTTGGCTAAGATCACCCTGGAAGGCACCCGTTTTGAGGCCTTTTTTCTCTAAAAGTTTGGCAATGCGTTCTGTTTGATGCTTAGTTCTGACAAACACAATAGTGGACTCAGAGCGAGTGGTTAAGATTTCAACAAGATGGTTGTTTTTCTTGTCCTGTTGGACGGGAATGCAAGATGTTTTGATGGCATCAATCGGGCGATTGCTAGGGCCTACGGTGATGGTTTTGTAATCATGCAAATACTTTTTTACTAGCTTCATCACTGTTTTTGGGAGTGTGGCTGAAAACATAAGCGTTTGTCGCTCGCTTGGCGCGTATTCCAAAATGGCATCGATTTGAATGCTGAATCCCATATCAAGCATACGGTCCATTTCATCAAGAACTAAGTGTGCAAGAGTGTTGAGCTTAAGTGCTTTTTGTTGCAGTAAATCAAGAACACGCCCAGGGGTGCCAATGATAATGCGTGGTTGCTTTTTGAGTTGTTTGATCTGTTGAAACATGGGTTTTCCACCCACGATTAAGCAGCTTTTAAGCTGAGTGTTTCGGCTCATGCTCTGAACAGCACCGTGTACTTGTGTGGCAAGTTCGCGTGTGGGAGTGAGGATAAGAGCAACTTTGTCAGGAGTGTTTAGTAATTGATGAATGAGTGGAAGGCTGAAGGCTGCTGTTTTTCCGGTGCCTGTTTGAGCGGACGCTAGGACATCATGTCCTTGTAAGGTGACAGGAATGGATTCTGCTTGTACAGGGGTTGCTTTATCGTAGCCAAGTTGTTTAATAGCTTGTTGAATAGTATCGTCTAGTGCGAATTGAGAGAATGAAGTCATGAGAATATTGCCATTGTTATTAGGATAATTGTTTAGCAATAGCTTGATTTCTGGAGATCAAATTCCGTTTCTATCAATACACCTGCTAATGATTAATATATCATTTTTTTTATTAAAATCATAGTCTTTTGTTGTGGTGTGTCGTTTTTTTTTGCGATTGGATTTCATTGACACGTGCATTCAGGCATCAATCACCATCGGTACGAAAAAGTTTTTAAACGTCTTCTATCTCAATGACCTCTATGTTGTTTTTATCAAAAGGTCAGCAAAAGGCAGTTTTTTTTGGCAAGAATCTGAGAAATATAAGATTTTTTGCTTGTTTATGGATTGGTGGATTTAACAAAGAAGTCCGATGACATAACAGTATGAAGAAGCAAAGGCATTTTCAAAAACCAAGAGTAAAGACAGATGAGCTGTTGAAAAGAAAATGGCTGAACGTGATAGCGTAGCAATAATTTCACCTAACAACAGATTATAACTTGCTCCCCAGGTGCTGCATGCATTACTTGACTACGCATCCACACTAGCTTTGTCATAACGATACGAGATTGATACGGCTTGCCTTGTACTAACAGTATGGGGCTTCTGGTTGCTGGACACTTGTGTTAGACTAGCCTAAAAATAAAGGTCAAATTAGTGTTTATTCTGCAGTCTGTATCGCTTCAGCTAGGTAGCAAACTGTTGTTGTCTGAGGCCTCTGTTCGCTTTGAGCCTGGTCAAGTGACCGGTCTAATTGGCCAAAATGGAACGGGAAAAACAAGTTTGTTGCGCTTGCTGCAAGGTGAGTTGGAGGAGGATGCTGGAGAGCTACAGTGTCTAGTTGAGCGCGAATCAATCGCGGTGTTATCACAAATGTTGCCTGATGCATCCGTCAAGGTGATGGATTTTGTAAAAACAGGCGATCTAGCGTATGCGCGTCTTCAAAGTGACCTTATGGATGCCGAAAACGCAAATGATGGTTTAAAAATTGCCGAGTGCTATGCTGATTTAGAGGCGATAGGTGCTTATCGTTTGGAAGCCGATGCTGCGGTCATTCTTAAAGGTTTAGGGTTTCAAGAATCAGACTATCACCGAAGTATTGGTGATTTTTCTGGGGGTTGGCAGATGCGTTTGCAGTTGGCACGCGTGCTCTTGGCACGCTCAGAGTGTTTGCTTCTAGATGAGCCCACAAACCACTTGGATTTGGAGGCTATTACCTGGCTTGAATCATGGTTGAAGCGCCAGAAAAAAACTATTGTGCTTATTTCTCATGATCGCCATTTTTTAGATGAAGTGTGTCAGTCTATCGTGCATTTGTCGGGTCAAACTTTAACCCACTATGCTGGCAATTATAGTCGTTTTCTTCGTCAAAGTGCTCTTGACAGAGCCCATGCTGCTGCAGCTAGACAAAAAAACTTGCAAAAAATTGCTCATATGCAGTCCTTTGTTGATCGTTTTAAAGCAAAAGCCTCAAAAGCCAAGCAAGCACAAAGTCGGGTGAAGGCCATTGAAAAGATTGCCTTGGCCCCAGAGGCGCAAGAGGATGATCAGTTTGACGTTGCTTTTTTTGAACAAAAAGCGTTACCCAGCCCAGTGTTGCATTGCGAGGGGCAGCTAGGATATCCTGATCACCTCGTCTTTGCTAACGTTGATTTGGCCTTGTCGGCCGATCATCGTATTGGCTTGGTGGGTGCTAATGGTGAGGGTAAATCAACCCTAATTAAATCGCTTGTGGGTGATATTTCTCTATTGTCAGGGCAGGTAGTTGCACACAAGAATCTTCGTATTGGCTATTTTTCTCAACAGCAACTTGATGTTTTAGATTGTGATAGCACACCAATGGCCCATTTTTATGCCCAATTTCCAAAGGTGGCAGAGCGTGATGCTAGAACATTCTTAGGTGGCTATGGGTTTGTAGGTGACAGAGCTTTTGATAAAGTTGGGGTTTTTTCTGGGGGAGAAAAAGCGCGACTTGCCTTGGCTTTGTTGGTCTATGCTCGTCCTAATTTTTTGCTTCTAGATGAGCCTACCAACCACTTAGATCTTACGATGCGTGAATCCCTTATTATGGCGCTGCATGATTTTACAGGAGGGGTGATTGTGGTATCCCATGATCGGCACTTTATGGATTGTGTTGTTGATCAGTTGTGGTGGATTCATAAGGGAAGAGTTGATGTGTTTCACGAGGGCTTGGATGCTTATCAAAAGATGGTGCTTGAGGAGCGCAGCCAGGCGCTTGCGTCAAAGCCTTCATCACCACAGTCTGTGGCGATTGATAGGCGTGCTTTGAAAAAAGAAGAAGCGATGTTGGAAAAACGATTAACACGTTTGCTCAAGGAAAAAAAACAGTTAGAACAGGCTATGGCTGGCCCTCAGTGTTATGAAGAAGACGGGCAGGGCAAGTTGCTAGCTTTGCAGTCGGACTTGCAAAAGCTTGAGCAGAAAATTGCAGAGACAGAGGCCTCATGGCTACACTGTTCAGATCAATTGGGTGCTTGAATAATAGACTCGTGCGAGGAGAAGAAGCAGCCTTATTTAAATAAAATAGTTAGGTTCTTTAATGTGCGAGTTGAAGTGTTCCTTACGTTTGTGGATATTGATGCTCATACTTATGTAAAAGTATGGGTTGGCTTTTGATACATTATCGCTATTGAGAAAAGGTCTTCTCCGCTTTCTTTAAACGTTTTTTTAGTAAAAAAATCATAGCGTTGCTTGCTTTTATTTTTGTTATTATGGGTGTTCTTTCAGGTTGTTAGTTTATTTTTGACTATAGTTGTGATCTAGATGATTAAATTATAGGTTTGAATGTGACACTTAGATTTCGTTTATTCTCTCGAAATGAGAGCGACAATTTTTTTTGAACAAAAGAAGCAAAAGCAAAGTTTAACCTGGGGTATGCCTCTCTTAAGTCTTTACTATCTTTAGTAAAACAAGAAAAGAAATTGCCTCGAATTGGCCATGGTGCTTTCTGATGGGGAGCCTGATGGTACGAAATTGGGGCGCATGGGAAAAGGTATTGCTCAACTGGGCTTTCCTTATTGTCAACCTAGAGATTCTGGCCAGAGGGAGTTGTTGGAAAAGCTTCCTTATTCATTTTATAAAACTCCTCAAGGCATTGCCGTTTCCGAGCATCGTCGTGACCGAGAACCCGAAGAAAATAGACCTGATTAATTCTGTATGTGATGAAAAATTTCCAGGTATGAATGATGCTATTTCACTAGGTACATCAAGGGCCTGATTGCTTGCTCGGATATATGGCGTGAGTTTGGCCTGATAGGATTTTTGAAATAGCTGCATGCCCTATAAGCTTGAATGGCTTGATGAAATCTTTATTATTTTGTGGAAATGACTTGTTATTTTTTTGAAAATAGGTAAAATACTCTATTCGCGTGGGCCGTTAGCTCAGTTGGTAGAGCATCGGACTTTTAATCCGCTGGTCGTGCGTTCGAATCGCACACGGCCCACCACTTTAAATTCCACTCAATCTATTTCTCTGCATAACTACTTTTCTTTGCTTGTTTCTTTTGCTAATTTTTTGTCGGGTTTACAGTTCCAGAACTATGGTTTATTTGTTTGTATTCCTTAGGCATAGTGTTTTTTAGTCTATTTCATAAGGCAAGATGAGCTTTTGAGTTATTGCTTACATTCGGTTGGGTGTAAAGCCTGGACTTGGTTGGATAAAATGAAGGTTCTATAGTGCTTTTTTGCCACAATGTTAAGAGTTAGGGTAGGCTGGTATCACCACCTTTGTATTGATAATATGATCACACGCTAGCAAAGCTTGGTCAGTGCCATAAGCACTTATCATTGGTAAAGCATGGAGGCTTAATTGTTGTGCAAGGAGTGCACCCTAAGCTTTGCTTGTCGTCCAACTATTATATTGATCTTTTCGGTTTTTTATGCGAAAATAGCGCTTTTGCACATTAAGCTATGGATTCACTTGTTCGTAATTTCAAAGGTTTTGGGGCGAGTTTTTTTAGAGGCTTAGCTCCGTCAGATGAGCTTAGCCCAGCTATTATTGAAAAGTTAGGTGGTTTATTAAAAAAGCCTGATGACTGGTATTGTTTTCTCGAACAGTTGCATAGTGATGCGCCAGATTTTGGCAAACGCTACCGTTATTTAAAATGTCTTAGTCAAAAAGAATTTTTTAAGCCTGTTGCTGTAAGAGGACACTCAAAAAGTGCACACCAGCGTGTTATGGCTTTACACTTTCGTTTTGAGACTGAAAGCTTGATGTATTTTCTTTATCAATCTTCTCGGCAGTACGATGATGCAGCAAAAGATCGGTTTGCAAAAAAAGTACAGCGTTGGATTTGTGAGTTGAAAGAAATAAGCTATGACTACTGTTTAAGTCAATTGAAGAGTCAGGGTCAGTCTGGACAATCAAAATTATTGGCATACATGCACAAAGTACATACAGAGCTTAAGCTAAAAACTCCATTTGATCCTAAATCATTGAAGCCATTGTGGAATGAGTTGGCTGCTTCTAAAAGCGTTGATTCTAGTGCCTGTGATTTAGGTGTGAGTATTCATGCTGACACGATGGTTATGCTCAAACAGGAGTATTTAGACCTAAAAATGGAGTCGGTTTACGAGTTACTAGAGCGCATGGATGAAAGTATAAAACAGAATCCTGCATTGATTGTCGATTGTTTGGTGGATTTACGTTGCGCATGGTTTTCTGATGGAACTGATGCACGGGATCAGCGACATGTTAAGGTGTGGTATCATTTAATCGAGATGTATGCTGAACGTGTTATATCGGGTCTTGTCACTGAGTTAGATTGGGCCACCATGAGAGAAAAGATTGTGGGTGATGATGACCTTCAGGTTGAGGATGCCATGCCAATTCCTCATTCGCTTTAAAAACGTCTTGCTTTGCTCTTGGTTTATTGCGGTAAAGTCATTGACAGATTTGGCTTTTTCGCTACAATAAAGTGCAAGTTTTTTAATGTTTTTTCAGCTCTGGCTGTGAGGGTTTTTCTTTGATCGAAGTGACTGCAGTTTTACAGCAGGTAAAAGAGTTTTCTGAGCGTTTTTCAGCGCTTTGGGGGTATCTTTGACTTGGATGACAAACAAATCCGTCTTGACGAAGTTAATCTAGAGCTTGAACAGCCCGATATTTGGAATACCCCTGATAAAGCTCAGTCGTTAGGACAAGAGCGAGCCAAACTTGATGCATTAGTGAGTGATATGCAAACGCTCAAGGCTCAGTTAGCGGACTTAGATGAAATGATCTTATTAGCAAAAGAAGAAGAGGATGAAGCGACTTTTTTAGCACTTTGTGAAGACCTAAAATTGATTGAAGCTATTTTGGAAAAGCTTGAGTTTCGTCGTATGTTTTCTGGTGATCAAGATTCAGCATCTTGTTATTTGGAGATTCAAAGTGGTTCAGGCGGAACTGAGGCACAAGACTGGGCTGAAATGATTTTACGTATGTATTTGCGTTGGGCTGATCAAAATGGGTTTAAAGCTGTTTTAGAAGAAGCTTCTGCGGGGGAGGTGGCCGGAATTAAAAGCGCTACCATTCATATTCAGGGAGAGTATGCCTATGGTTGGCTAAAAACGGAAACAGGCGTGCATCGATTAGTACGTAAATCTCCTTTTGATTCAGGTAACAGGCGCCACACCTCCTTTGCCTCTGTTTTTATATCACCAGAAATTGATGATGATGTGGTCATTGATATTGATCCATCAGATCTTCGCATTGATACTTATAGGGCACAAGGGGCAGGCGGCCAGCACGTGAACAAAACAGACTCTGCGGTGCGTATCACGCATCTACCCACTAATACAGTGGTGCAATGCCAAAGCGATCGCTCGCAGCACAAAAACAAAGATCAGGCCATGAAGCAGCTCCGTGCTAAACTTTACGAGTTAGCTTTGCAAGAGCAAATGAGTGAGCAAGAGGCACTTGAAGGTCAGAAAATGGAAATCAGTTGGGGGAGTCAAATTCGTTCTTATGTATTGGACGCCTCAAGAATTAAAGATTTACGCACTGGCGTTGAAACAAGTAATACGCAAGCGGTATTAGATGGTGATCTTAATGCCTTTCTTACTGCAAGTTTAAAACAAGGGGTCGATCGCTTAGGCCAATATAATGGGGATGCACAATGACAGATATGCCGCAACAATCACACGAAGAAGTCGCAGAGCGACGTGCCAAGCTTGAAACCTTGCGCCAAGAGGGCCAAGCTTACCCTAATGATTTTAAGCGCGAACACTTAGCGCAAGCATTACATGATGGCTTTGATAGTTTTGAAAAAGAAACACTCGAATCTAAGAAAGAGTCGGTTGTGATTGCAGGACGCATGATGACACGGCGGGTGATGGGCAAAGCAAGTTTTTTTAATGTGCAGGATATGTCAGGCCAGATTCAAGTATACTGTGCTCGTGATGACCTTGCCGAAGGTGTCTACGCATCGTTCAAGCGTTGGGATTTAGGCGATATTGTTGCGGTAAAGGGGCATTTGTTCAAGACTAAAACGGGCGAGCTCTCTGTTTATGCCAGTGAGATTCGATTATTAACGAAAGCTTTGCGTCCATTGCCAGACAAATTTCATGGTTTGAATGATCAGGAGGCACGATTTCGTCAACGCTATCTAGATCTCATTGCTAACGAAGAATCACGACGCATTTTCCAGATACGCTCGAAAACAGTCAGTGTTTTAAGGCAGTTCTTAGAATCTCATGGCTTTTGTGAGGTTGAGACGCCTATGATGCATGCTTTAGCGGGTGGGGCTGCGGCTAAGCCATTTGAAACACACCATAATGCACTTAATATGCCTTTGTTTTTACGTATTGCCCCTGAGTTGTTTTTGAAGCGCTTGGTCGTGGGTGGTTTTGAGAAAGTCTTTGAAATTAATCGCAATTTTAGGAATGAAGGCTTGTCGACAAGGCATAATCCTGAGTTTACTATGGTGGAGTTTTACCAAGCTTACGCCGATTATCAGGACCTTATGAATCTAACGGAATCACTGCTGAAGACTTTGGTTGAAGCGATTCATGGTGGTACTGAACTCAAGCATCAGGGCCAAGTATTTGATATGAGCAAACCCTTTGCGCGCATGACAGTGAAGGAATCAATTTTGCACTTTAATCCGTCTATACAAGCTGAAAGCCTAGAAGATATCGACTTAGCCCGTGATTTAGCTCATTCTTTAGGTATACACTTGCTCGATTCAATGGGGTTGGGGAAAATTCAGATCGAAATTTTTGAAAAAACGGTAGAAAAGAAGCTTATTGAACCTACGTTTATTACGGCTTACCCCACTGAAGTTTCGCCTTTAGCACGAATGAATGATCATGATCCTTTTGTGACGGATCGATTTGAGTTCTTTGTAGGGGGCCAGGAACTCGCCAATGGGTTTTCCGAGCTGAATGATCCAGACGACCAGGCAGAGCGCTTTAAGCAGCAAGTGGTAGATAAAGCCGCTGGTGATGATGAGGCTATGCCTTATGATGAAGAGTATATCACTGCGCTTGAGCATGGTTTGCCGCCCACTGCTGGTGAAGGGATTGGCATCGATCGCTTAGCGATGCTGATGGCGGATGTCACCAGTATTCGTGAGGTGATTCTGTTTCCTCTATTAAGGTCCCGTTCGTCATAGGGCGAATCGATCAAGCTTTGTTATCTATGGATCAGCTTGCTTTTGTGTAAGTGCACTGAGTTTTACGCCAAGCTAAGCTCTGAGATGGGTATTATTCTCGTGTTTTTGATCATCATGTGTTTTTTCTTGATGACGAGGAAGAAGAGGAGGGCGCCTCGGCGTGATACTCCCAACACAGCATTAGTATTACCGCAGAGCCCCTAAAAAAGAGCAAGATCACACCGCTAAGACAAGCAGCTGAAACATCTAACCTGTTGAGATTAAATATGGATCTCATACTGAAGCTTGGTAGAAAAAATCCTGATTAGCACTGAATAGAGGAAGGGAAAAGTATCAATATATTGCGATTTCTGTCAAAATGTAATAAAACAATAATTGAGCACATTTTATGATTAATAAATGACAGATACTTATATACAAATAGGCAATTACTTATTTCATAGTAATGGAAGAATCACAGACAAAGATAATCAGTTAGTTACATCACTTAACTTTGCTAAAGTTATCTCTAAAGAGGAAGCCCAAGCCATTGCAAAGGCTCTTGAAAATAACACCACGCTTACCTCGATTGATCTTTCTCATGCCATAGGTCCTGAAGGTGCTAAAGCTATAGCCGCAGCCCTTGAAAAAAATAACACGCTTTCCTCGATTGATCTTTCGAAGAATACCATAGACCCTGAAGGTGCTAGAGCGATTGCCAAAGCCCTTGAAAAAAACACCACGCTTGCCTCGATTGATCTTCAGAATAATTGGATAGGCGATGAGGGCGCCATAGCGATTGCTAAGGCCTTTGAAAAAAATAACACGCTTACCTCGATTGATCTTTCGAAGAATACCATAGACCCTGAAGGTGCTAAAGCCATAGCTGCAGCCCTTGAAAAAAACACCACGCTTACCTCGATTGATCTTACTGGTAATAGAATAGGCGATGAGGGTGC
>JBDOIW010000010.1:0-83785 GCA_047404175.1 Legionellales bacterium
TTATAAAACCGCTCAATATCAGGTTGAAAATGGCATGAATCAATACAACGTGCTTGCTGCTTTTTCTGATTTTGATCTGCAAGCAGAGATCAAACGAAATGTCACTAAGACAAAGCTGATTAAAGAAAAAATCAAAAAGCAGAATCAAGAAATCTCATGGCATACTCAACAAGCCTCATTGCATACTCAACGACTCTCACGGTGTACTCAACAAGTCTCAGCATTGAAGCAAGAACTTAAGCTACTTCAGAGGCCAATCCCGACACTGGAATCAACTCAAACACACCAGGCGCCACTCACTCAAGGTATGAAAAGAAAACTCATAGGGGATGATACTTTCTTCGGGCGCTCTGAACAGAATAAAAAGACACGGCACGATGCTCCCAACACAGCATTTGCGTCACCAGGACCCTAAACCATTATTAGACTTTCAGGAATGAGTCTAGCCTGTTTCAAAAAAACCATTATTAGGCTTTTTGTGCATGATGATTTTTTCTTGTTACTTTGTTTTGTATCATCATGTGTTTTTTCTTGATGATGAGGAAGAGGAGGGGGGTTCGGCCTGTTCGTCGTCTGGCTTTTGGAGTTGCTCCTGTTGATCAAGTAAATCAGGTATGCCCAAGAGCTTTACTTTCTCTTGCTGTTCTTCTGATAGCATTGGTGAAGTTTGGTAACCCTGTACCTGGTTAAAGTCCCTTAACCAGCCTTTAGGAAAAATAACCGAGACAATTTTCTGCAGACTTGTCGTATAAGTTTTGATGGTTTCTAGGTTAACGTCATTGAATATGCCTTGCAGAAAAGATTCTTGAAAGTTTGTTAGCATGAATGTGGGTATTGTTTCTCTTCTAAGAGAGGGGGTTTGCTCTATCTTTGTTAATATGAGCTCGAGAGGTGTGTCTTGGTCACTATCGCTAGCAAACATAAAACAGATCATCATAGACAGAAACCATGAAGGTACTAAATAGTTTTCTTCATCCATAAAGATAGAAACGCTATTGGGTTCAAAATACTGTTCCATCAAGGATTCATTATAGAGTAAAAAGTCGCCTCTACCTTCTTGAGGTCCGGCGTAAGCATGCGGAATAATCATCAATTGATCAGCGTTTGGATTAATGAGAGTTGCCAGGTGTCTGATTTTATTTGTTTCTTCAAGACTAGCTTCTATTTTTTGTAGTAGGGGGGTTAGTGCTTGCATGCTTTGTAGCATTGATTGAGTGAATTGGCTAGTCAAGTTATTATTATTATTATACTTTATGATAATACCAGGTTTTCCTTTGGTCAAAGTTTTGTGTAAGGCATGGTCTTGATCGACGTATAGTGCACAGTTATGCGTGTCAACAATTGAATAATCGCTCATTCTCATTATAGGACCATCGCATAATCCATAGTAAGGCTCTTTTCCAGGCATACATAAGTGCATCGCTATGTTGAGTACATCAAGACGATAGCCTGGTGTTTGTTTATAAGGACCAAAATTTCTGTCATAATCGTATTTAATTGAACTAAATAAACTGCAATTCAAATCAAAAGTTGAGCATGATGGGTGTGCTATTTTCATTCTCACCACTGATTGTAGGAGTTGAAAGATTTTCCTGTTGTTATCTGTAAGATTATCTAAGTTACCAGTGGCATACTCGGTTTCAGATACTAATACCATTGCCAAGTATTGAAATAGATTAACAAATGGGTTAACTGTGTTCTTAGAGAATGGACGAGATACAACTGTGTCTATTACGCCTTCATTGTTGCACGGAATAGCTGTTGTTTGAAAATCGATGCTAAAAAGATTGATGTCCGAAACTTTTTGTAAGAATTTCCTTTGTTGTGTTTGATTCGTGTTGAAGTATGAGCCCATTGCATCACTTAAGGGTTTTGGCAGCTTACTTGGAAATTCTGGCTTAGACTCATCTTGTGCAGCTTGATTGACTGAGGCAAAAAAACCCACGAGTTTTTCACGTCCGCCTAATTGCTCTAAGGGATCAAAAAAGAGAGGTTGTGCTACTTCGTCAAATGGATCATCTTTTTTTTCTTTTACTGTTACTGTGAGTAATACAGATATAATTATGTCATGCATGAGGTTTCGCTATTAGTTTGGTTTCGCATTTAGTATAGTATTTATGAAAAAAAATCAATTTAAGGTCTTTTTTTTCGCTTTGGTTTTGTGTTGTTTTTTGTAGTGACACAGTGTTTGTATGAATCATTCTCGCCGTCAAAATGACTTAGAGTGGTTGGTTGAGGTTCAATTTACGTTTTATCTTGTCTTTGAAGTATGCATCTGCTGAAGTTTTTAGTCAAAGTGATATGGGTTGTCCTTTTTTCTTTGTCTCTTTTGTATTATAAATCAGTAGTTTAAGTTTTTATGAGAAGCCTTTGATTGCAGGCTATGGATCAATGCGCTAAAATGCTCCTTATGGACATAAACAGTTATCTGTAATCAATGGAAAATTATGATTGGTCTCAACCTCTTCACGATGTTTACTGTTTTTTTCGTCGTGCGTTTTTCAATCCCACAGAGCTTTACTCTAGTCAGCTTCCCCTTTCTTTTTCCCAGAACTCTTATGATATTCATTCGAAAAGCATGATAATCGGGAGTGCCGTAGGAGCTGGTTTGGGTCTGTATCTTTGTGATAGGCAATTTGATCTAGGTTTCACCAAACCATTGACCAAAGGGGTCTCAAGCTTTTTTTCAGTCTTAGGGCGCAATTTTGGGCTTGGAGGTTCTTCAAGATCACATTCAGAAAGAAACCCTTATGAACGTCAGGTTTCCGATCTTATCGCTAAGTGGAAGGAAATGACTGCAGCATTTGATAAGGAGAGCGCTCCTTTGCGGAATAAGGTGCAAGAAATTCACGCTTTATCCCATAGGCCTTCAGGTACTGTGGCTAGGCCTGTTCAGAGAGATGCCAGTGGTCAAATTACGCCGAGTGATAGCCTATTCTCAGAAGATGGAGTGACTGTGAAGAAGTTTGATTTTTCTCCTCGCTTACCATTACTTGATCGTTCTACAAGCGAGACAAGAATTGCTGAGCGTGGCTCCATGCGAGATCAGCTGTTGTCTGATGATGGGGAAATAGTACAACTATCTCCTCTAAGTCCAGTAGGGCTCGTAGTGCAGGAAAACCATAACCGTGAATCTAATCTGATTTCTCGTCATGACTTAAGCAATAAAATTGAGGGATTATTTGATGGTATTCTAGACCAGCTAGAAACAGAAGATTTAACTTTTATCGAAAAGCAACTTCTGGATGTTGATACATGTCTACATGAATTAGCAAAATATTATCAAGAGAGAATTGATGATCTTCATGCAACAATAGCAAGTCATGAAGAAACACTTTCCTTTAGTACAAATGTTTCCCAAGGCTCAGGAAGATGACTATTTTTCATATGAGCCGATAAGCATACCACGCATGTGCAGGACCCATAAGTCCTCATATCGCTTTGTGCATGGTTAATAATGAGATAAAAGGAGTAAGTGATGTGGGGTTGGACCTGGAGTGATGTGGCTCCTATACTTGTTGGCGCTGCCGTTGGTGGTGTTTTGGGGGCAGCAGCAGGTTATGTGTGTGCTCGCGGGGCTGTAGCTGCTTTTACTGTTTTCGGTGCGATTGTTGGTGGCGGCGGCGTGGCTTACGGTCAACATTGTGAGCGAAAAAAAAGTAGTGGTTCTCTCAAGCAGAAAGACGAGACTATTAAGAATAAAGAAGATAAGATTGCTGAGCGAGATACTACAATTGCAGGGTTAAAAACACAAGTTGATGAAGTAAAGGCGGTTAATGATACCTTAGTGCGTGAAGATCAGGCATCGAGTGTTCTAGAAGGTCAAATGAATCTCACACAAGCTGAGGCGAAATCATTAAGCGAAAAGGTTAAAGAAATTATGCGCCTACTAGAGCCACTCATTCCTACACCACAAAATCAAGATGTCAATCAGCCAGATCCCGAGCAAACAGCAATGGATCATATTCGCTGGGCTCGTAATAAGCTGAACAATTTAAGCAGTGAAAGGGTTCAAGGTGTTCTCCAGGAACAGAATGAGGTCAATCAGAGTATCCTTGATGTTCAGACTAAAATCGTTGACCTTATAAACAATAACCTTAAACCATGTGATCGTTTGGATACACCTGATCGTGATGACAATCGTAGTGTGAGTGAAAAAATAAAGTCACTGGAAGAGTCTCTCCATCAATTAGAACAAAAACTGACTACTGAAGATACCAGGCCTAATGCCGGAAGAGTCGGCCAGAATAGTATGTTTGCAGCAGAAGGTGGTGGTGGTTTACGTCAACGAATACGCAATACTGTGCCTGGGAATCAGAATAGTCCCTAATTCATAGTAAAATAGTAAGAGTAAGGATAAGCTCATGTTGAAAACAATGTCTCCTAATGTGTTAAATGAAGTAGTAAGTTTGGATCCAGACTTATCTAGCTCTCCCCATGTAAAACAAAAACACATTGCTATCATGTGTGATCAAGAATGGCGTCACCTCACTATGAGTGCTATTTTAGCCTGCATGCCACAATCAAATATATCTTTGGTTCATGAGGGTCAAACTATAGGCTCTATTTGTGTTGACCTAGATCATAAAAAGCTCTCTTTTCAATTGGACAGTGAAGGCCCTTGGGCCATTAAAAATGATTTGTTAGATGGCGATTGGTCTGACTGGTCGCTTGATTTTTCTGGAGCGAGTGCATTAGATCTTAGTGCCAATAAGCATGCGTTAAAGTTTCAATCGTTACAATGCACAGCCGATTCATTAAATTTACGTGGGCATTGGCATTTGGAGCAATTAGATGCAACTATTTCAGAACAGATGTATGTTTGCGCTACTGATGAAAAGGATACCTTAACTGTAAAAAAAGGTTCTATTTGTGCAGATGAGCTCATTCTCGATCAGCCCGCTCGACTTGAACAGTGTCAAATCAACACAGTTGTATTGGAAAATACAAAAAGATTAGTGATGAAAAATACAAACCTAGAGTGTGATACTCTTGAGCAAAATCACGCAGTTGGCGCTTTGTCAGGCACTACGGTGAAAGCTCGTAGTTGGAATCATACGGGTAATCAATTGACCTTATTGAAGGACTCATCGGCTGAGATTCAAGAGTTGACGCATGAGGCACGATTAGTAGGCCATAACTCTTCCATCAAGGTACGTCAAAATACGATCCTGAATCATCTCGACCTTAGATCCTCTAAAGACATAGATTTAGGTCATGTCGTATGCAAAGGCCGTACAAAAATAGATACAAGTTCGATACAGGCTGTCAATTGTTATCATGATGGGCAGCTAATTTTAGAAGACTCTTCTTTTAAGGTTGATAAGAAATGTCAACTAACAGAATGGGACGCAAAAAAGTGCGCTTCACTCGAATTAGGGGATCTTACCTGTTCTGGGCCCGCAGTGGTTGAAAATTGTCAAGTAAAAGCTAAAACGCTTAAGCATGCTAGTAAATTGACTCTTGACCAATCAAGCTTAGCTGTCGCAACAAAAAGTCAGTTGTCAGAGTGCGACGCAAAACAATGTGCATCACTAGCATTTGGGAATCTCACCTGTGAAGGTGCAATGAGGATTGAGGACAGTCAAGTCAAGGCCAAAACCTTCGATCATACCAGTAGCCTCACTTTAAATCGTTCGTCACTCAAAGTAGATCAGACAAGTCAATTGATGACTGTAAGTATAGATCACTGCCCAGAAGTTGATTTGGGTCAAACAGTGTTGAACAAAAAAGTAAGTATTCACCACAGTCACTGTAAAGCAAAACAAGCTAGCTTATCTGGTGCAACTGTTGATGTTCAGAGTTCACAAATAGATATGCCCGTTGAAGGAAGCGGTCAGTGGAGTGCTAAGGATAGCCATTGCCTTGCAAGTGAAGGCCATTTTAACTTTTCTGAGTGCCATTTAGCATTGAATAATTCTACTTTAGAGGCGGCCAGTGTTAGTAGTAATCAAGACCATACTGTGCTTTATCAATCTCGTGTCCTAGCTCAGTCAGCAAGTATGAAGCTCGCACGCATGCAAGATTCTACTATTACAACCCAAAATAGATGTCGGCTTTCTATGGATGGTGCTATTGTGCATGGAAGCCATATCAAATCACACGATTTGATTCTCGAGGTTAGTGGCGATCAACCCAATTATATTGATCATGTTGATTTTGAGAATAGCAGCTTTCAATTGTCTGCTCCTGAACAAGGTAAAGGCCCACTTGTTTTGCGCTCTTGTTCCCTAAAAGGTCATCAAGGACAGGAAAAAGCCAAAGAAGTTAAGATTTATCAGCCGCTTGCTGCGTGTGATCTTGATCTTGAAGCAGATGCTCTTCTTGTTGGTGAAAATGCAGCAGTGGGTATTGAAAAGTCAAAGATTCGCTCTCGAACTATCAAGAATATAGGAACATGGACAAGCCAAGACACAACGATCGAGGGTCAAGACTGGTATCACCAGGGGCCACTTTGGTCGGGTAAAAACGATACAGTGACCTGTAGCAAGTTGTCCTGCTTGTCACTAGATAAAACGCCCAACACAATGCAGTGGGAAAATAGTCAAATTAAGGTTGATCATCTCAATGCCTATGGGGATGTATACCTTGCCGATTCAGCTTTAACTGTGGGGAAAAAGACCATGGTGGGTGATGGTTCACTGACACTCAATCAGTGCCAAGGGAGTGTTAATTTAGCTCAAGTCGATGCAGTGGGTGATGTGACTATTGCTCATACCACTGTTGCTATGAAAAAGGCTAACTTTTTAGCTAAAACTCATATGAGGGGGGCTAAGATAACTGCAGATAAGTTTAATACCCTTGGCAATGGAAAAACTCATTTAGAAAATTGTAGTTTGAAAGCACAATCATCCATTGTGGCTGAAAAATCTAAGTGTGGCATTCGTGGTGATGAAACATCTATTCATGCGGATATCCGTCTTGCAGGCCAATTACAAAGTAATGGCATTCTTCGTATGTCAGGCAATGTCCATACGCAAACACATGCGAGCATTGAAGGTGACAAGATTGCCATGAAAGGCGATCAAGTGACTTTAAACGGAACCACCAAAGCGCACGCCCTTAAAGTCAATACTAAAACCTATTGTCAGGGTGGACGTGTTGAAGTATCAGTGGATGCAGCCCAGTATAAAAAAGATATGGAGCGTTTAGCCGAATCGAAAAAAAAGGCAGACAGTAAGCGTACCTGGACACAATCTGTTTTGGGGGTTGAGCAAGAACCGGAGGATCTAGAGTTTGCGAGTGGCAGCTTTGAGGTGAATGCTGAGACTATCACTCTAGAGAAGAAAGCATCGACAAAAGCACAGGCAGTCACTCATGAAGCTTCACAGTCTATTTCTGATGAAGGTAGTACTATTAAAGCTGCCTCCCTCAAGCAATATGCTAATGTTATATCACGAAGAGGCACCCATTATGATGCGGATGCTTATGAATCTTATGCGCTAGTGCATTCGGATGTATTAAGTCATGACCATTTTACTCACAGTAAAAAGGGTGCAGTAGTTGATGTGAGTGTTGGTTCCGTGAATTGGTCAAAATTAAATTTGAAACGCGTGTGTAGCAAGGAAAACGCATGGTCTGCTGCAACAGGGGCCTTTGCTATGCTGGCTCCAGAACTCATGGCTGTTTATAGCCTTGTTAATGGCGTAAGACAGATTGGAAAGCTTGGTTATAAAGTTGCGACATCAGATAAACCTATAAGTGATTTACGCCCCAAAGATTATTTGCCTGGATTGGTGGCAGGACTCAATGCTGCAAAATCTGTGGCATCAAGTGCGTCAGTATGCAAAAAAGCGTGGAATACGGCTAAAACCTTAAGAAAAGAGGGGGCAACCGTTTCCTCCATCCTACAAGAGGGATTAGGACATTATCAATCTCGTTGGATGCAGCAATACGAAGCAGCCACTTGGAAGAGTGCCATGATCACCGTTGCTGAAGAGAGTGCAACTATTGCAGCAGCAGCACTAGGAACCCATACGAACCACTCATTAGTCTCTTTGGGAGCTAGCTTTAATATGGCTCCGACTACAGTGAACTACAATGCATTTGCTTTGAATGGAGGGATGACTCTAGGATGGGGGATGACACAAAATACGGAAGGTTGTTTGTACCAATATGGCCATAATATTGCTGCAAAACTCAACTTAAAAGCGGGTACATTGTACGACGCTAAGCACTCGGTGAACGCCGGTCTGTTAGGAGGACAGTGGCGGGTCACTGAGTCCTATCATCAGCATGGCACCAATATCCTCAATAGGGGCTATGCAGAGTTTTCTGATTACCATGTCGATCAAAATGCCCATAGTCTTTTTGCTTCTTCGCTGGTCAAAACCAATTCATACCATAGTGAAGGTAGTGTGGGTTTGGTGGATACTACAATTTTGGCTGAAGAAAGCTTGGTGGACGACGGCTATTTATGGGCGTCTGGCAATGTGGCTTATAAAGGTAAAAAAGTTGTCCACAATGGAAGTTTTACTCTCATTGATGGCGGTGAAACTTCAAGTCCTAGTGCTTCTTCGCTCGCGGCAAGCTGTATAAGTGTGGGAGGGGTCACAAGTTGGCTAGGTTCTAAGAAGCCTTCAAGCCTTGCTATGCTGGGTGAAACCACTGAGCTCAATGGCTCTGGTGCACTCAATGGCCAATCATTTCATGCAACTGGATTGAATGCTGATGATGCCGTTGATCTTGCTTTTGGTGATCATGCCTTAGGTGAACAATATAGGAGTGATCGCGCAGGGGGTACAGTGTCTGCTGCAACCGATGAGCATGTCTCTTTAGATCACCATAGCAACCACCGTGATGCGGATATTCATCTTTCTGCAGCGAGTATGGATGCTAATACTGTCGATGCGGATGGTCATGATATCACCTTGCAAACTACACAAGGGGATATGCATTTGACGGGCTCGCATCAAGGCCATAACCTTACCTACGTCTCTGCGGGAAAAATCACTGAAGACAACGTTACACGAACCGCCTCAGGCCAACGGACGATGGTTGCTGAAGGTGATATCCACCAGGTGGGGGGGCGAGAAGATATTGCTGAGCAAGCGTATACAGAGTCAAAACAAGGCAATATCATTGAAGAATGTGGCAAAGATAAAAAAGGCCGCCCAATCTCTCGCGTGAAAAATGTTGGAGCAGATGTTGTCGATAGTGAGGGTAACCTAGTGCAAGCAGCCTCAACGACTATCGCGCATAACGGGGATGCAATAGAAAAAGGTGTGATTACCAATACTGAAAATGGCGAGGGGCACATTCTCCATCAAGGCCTTAATACACATAAAGAAACCATAGTAAAAACAGAGCAGCACGTTGAGATTGAAAAAGGGTGGTGGTCTGATACCCGAACTGAAACAACAGAAGCGTATGCGGCAGAACAAACCCATAGTGGTAAGTCAATCTCAATCGCTACTGATGGACGCAACACGGGGGTGGGTGCAAACTTTAATGGTGAAATGCATGCCCAGGCGACGCAAGGCAATAGCTTTCGAGCAAAAAAAGTGACATTTCATGATAGCGGTACGACGTCGTCTTGGGTAAATAGCTCTAATCAGTCTCATACCTATGATAAAACGATAGGGGGTAATATTGATGCATCTCAAATGTCTTTAGTGACAGAAAATGGTAGCAACACGTTGGGTGGTGATGTTAGGGCCGATACCCTCTTTGCGAAAGCGCCAGAAGGAGAGAAAGCTGTGCATTTTGTGGATGAAACACTGCGCAACGAAACACATATCTCTAGTCGAGGCTTGTTTTTGAATGATCCTACATTGCCATTAGAAAACCATGAGCTAAAGCATAAGTTCAATGAGGTGAAAGGTGCAGAGACTGGCATAGAGAGCGCATGTGCAGTTGCTAACCTTGGCTTATCTGCCGTCAATAATGCTAATGCAGCCGCAAAAGCTGTGGTGAACCATAGTGCTGAGAATCAAACTGTTAATGGGTATTTTGCTGATCAAGTGTGCCCTCAGTTTGGAGTTAGGCTAGAAGACTCCCATGAGGTACAAAAATCAACGCAACAAGCAGGCTCTGTCAAAGATATTGGTGCAGTGAAGGCTGTTGGAGGTGATGTGCATTTCGATGGTGCTCATGCGAGTATTGGCTGTTTGGATACCACCGAGGGGGGCAATATTATTGCCAACGGAACCAAGCAAACTCACAGCGGGTATAGCGAGACGAATAGTATAAGTCTCCATGGTAGGCCTTGTGCTGAACCTTCTCTAACTTTAAGTCACTCTGCCTCGGCGAACCATGGCACACATTATGAAAATGCACAAGTGAGTATTGGTCGTATCAATGCAAAAGATGGTTCTACTATCGATGTTGATGCGGCAAATGTGCAAGCCGGGCAAGTCGATGGTCAGGATCTAAAGCTTAACATACAATCAAGACAGGGTAATCATCAGGAGAATAGCCATCATATTTCGGTTTCTGGAAGTGCAAGCGATATGCTCCACGGTGGAGTACCTACTAATATTAGTGTAGGGGCCAGTGAGACTCAAAGCCAGACGACAGGTCAGACAGCTTCCTTTAAAATTGTAGGCCTAGATTCACAGGGTGATGACGTTGAATCTGCGAGTGTTAGCTTTACAGAAGTCAATAATACGGCTGGTGATTTTTCTGCAGTTAATGATGATAAGCAAGCAATACAAGTGGGAACAATTAACAATAAAACACTCGTGGACCAAACCACTACCACAGGTTTTTCATTGAGTGGTAATCCAAATGATTTACTGCAATCTGATAATCCAAATGGCCCTGCTATTGCCACGGTTGGTGTGGGTTACTCGGGGCAAACCAATGAAACCAAAGTAAAGGCTTTTAACCATCTTGATGGCATTGACGTGGAAACGATCAATGGTGAGTATGTCACAAGTAAGGCCGAGCAAAGATCAGAAACACACGTTAAAGGCTTTAAAGCTAAGCTTGATATCCCTGTGAGCTCTGTATCTGAAGGTTTAAAAGAGACAAAAGAAAACCTAAAAGCCGCGCATGCTAGGCTGTTTGCGCCTAAACCAATGCATGAGGCACCAACTGCTTTAGAGGCATTGAGTACGGATGAACAAGATGCGATTGACAATGCTTTAGCGACAATAGACCTCGAAGGTGATGAACATCTGCAGCACTTGAATAACCAACTTGATGCCGCCTTATGTGCATTGGAAAAAGCTCAAGCGCAAGGTGCAGATGAGGAGACGATTAAGGGGTTGCAACATACGGTTGATGCTTCCTACCACCAAATTAACACTTATGTTGCAGAAAAAATGATGCAGAAAGTTGAGCAAAGCCTAGATATCTCTTCCATGGATCCTGAAGAAAAGCAAACCTTTCATCAACTAATGAAACAGATCCATGAGCGATTGCGCCAGTATGCTGTGGGAAAAAGTGTTTCAGCAATGATGGGTGATATTGAATCTATTATTGGTAAATTGCCACAAAGTCAGCAAGAGATGATGCGCATTAAAATTAGACTAGCTTGGAATATTGCTACTAAATTAGCTTTCAATGGAGAGTATGATTTAAATCAAGAAATTGCTGCAACCATTAAATCTGAGGCAAAGCGTAAGCTATTGATTGCTACTATCGGCCGTAATGCACTTGGTCGACTTAATGCCGCATTACTTTTTTATGACATAGGTATCATGATTTCTGATTATGCCTATGAACATTATGATCCTGCTGAGTTCCAGAAGTCTCACAACGGGCTCAAGCAATTGCACGAAGAAGCAATTGCTAAAGGTTTTGTTTCTCTTGATCATGATCCAATCGCAGATGCGATAATGATAAATGGCATTCTCAATGGCTTGGGAGCAGCCAATAAAGCAGCGAGAGACTCAATGAGTGCAGCGTCTAAGTCAGTAGAGGATCATCTCGAACAATCTCGCAAAGCACGTCAACAATCACCTTTTTGTCAAAAAGGTCCCGCAGAAGTAGACAAGCTGCGCCAAAAGGACCCGGTTTCAGCTTCAGAGCTAGATGAATCAATAGCAGCTTATTGTTCTTATGGGCGCTTATAATGTGTAAGCTTTAGCATTTCACCCATCGTGTCTAGGTTTTTTTGTTGTGTATTCTTCAATTGCTTTGATGCGGGTGAGGACATCTTTGGGAAACAGGTAGTATATGGCATAAGCTAAAACAAAAATATTGAGATAAGGGATGGCTCCTAAAACTAAGCATGTTTTCCTATGTCTTTTTGAAATAAATATCCTATTGACAACCGCACGAATCATCAGAAAAATCAATAGATTATAGAGTATTATAATAAGGAATAGTGAGCCAAAAGCGATGAAATCATCCATTAGTCTTACCTTTATAGTTAAAGAATAAGTATAGTCAATCTTAAAAAAGAATTTCTCAGTGATCACTTATATTGTTTAAGGGAATAGATACACTAATTAGTGTATGTTAAGTATATAGCTGTCTTGTTAATCAAAAATTAATATTTGTTTGTAATAATAAACTTACAGTTTTAAATAAACAAATAGGTGTTTGTAATGAACGAACAATTTAATTCAACTTCAACGTTTAATTCAACGTTAAAAACAATCATTGAAGATGAAATGCTTGGGTCAAATTTAACAAAAATACTTGAATTTGAAAATGACAAGAAAGAACGATTCGTAAATAGTGATGATCAATCAAAACATGGGCTGATCAATGCTGCCTTAGTTAAGGATCAACAGGATGCCGCAGAGGTTTTGGGTTTAGATCTTAATAAGAGCATAGCAAGTCTAAGAAAGGATAATGAAAATTTCCGAAATACATGTAATGCCTTAAGAACCTACAAAAACTTTGTTAAAAGTGAGTGTGGTCTACTAGCAGATTTAGATAACACTATATTATTACAAACAGCACCTATGAGAGATGAAAATGGCTTTTTGCAAGTAACAGCACCTGTGGTTGATTCCTCTTCAAGTGACATTGAATCTGCCTCTTCAAGTGACATTGAATTAGAATTTGACGATGATGCTGAAGAGAACTTTTCGCCAAGTAGTACAACAGAGCTAGAGACTAAAAGCTCAGCCAATATAAGCGTAAGAATTGCTTCTGCATCGGTTATTGCTGGTGTTGCAACAGGGCTTGGACTAGGATTTTCATCTCTAGGACTTTCCTTTTTTGGATCAACAACAGCCGTGCAAATCGGTACTTTAACTCTGGGTGCGAGTGCATTAACTAGTGGAATTATAGGTCTTGCTGTTGCCTTAGGTGTTGGTTTGATTGGCGCTGGTATTTATTATGCGGTTAAAGCCAGTAAAACAAACACTTATCCAGCTGATCAGGGTGGTAATCATGGTGTTCTAACTTCAAGCTTTACTGCTGATAGTAATGGATTAGCTGAGGGAAGATCACCTTCACTCCAATCATTGAGCCCAATTGACTCAGATGATGATGCAATTGACTCAGATGATGATAATCGTAATATGTTTAGTTAAACTCCCAAAGTAAAACAAAAAAAGCGCTTAAATGCGCTTTTTTTGTGCCATGTTGCTGGTATGCTTGTGGTTGTTAAATACGAATGCCAAACTCAAGCCCTGTTTTCGCTGTTTTGTTATCAGGCTCAAGCCCTCTGAATGTGACACCTGCTTGACTTGTAGCGGTTTTAATTTTGCTATCAGCAATATGGTAGTATTGATAATAAACTTTAGCAAATAAGTGCTGGTGCATTGCTTCGAAGTTGACTTGTGTCGATAGCTGGTAGCCAAAGCCAGATCGTTGCATATTTTTTAGATTAGGCGCAGCAGGGGAAATATTGCTCAAATAGCTATCTTGTCTACCATAAAGTAAATAGTCGTAAGCAGCTTCCAACTCTAGTTGGGTGGTTGACGATAAGTTAACTAAAGCGGACATGCCTATAGGTGCTATAATATAACGAGTTTCTCGGTTATAGGAATAGATATAATAATCTTTGTATGCAATATTATCTTGTCCTGTATCTTGAAAAAAATGACGATAGTTTAAGCCTAAAATAGGAACTAGAGTGAAAGCTTTTGTTTGAGGTAGTTGAATACCTAGTGTGGCACCTACATTATGTTCCCTGTGGAGATTATCTTTAGATTGGATTTCACCATATTTTGCCCCATATTCTGGATAGCCGGATAAATAGTCGGTTGCGCCAAATTCTTGTGAGCCACTGAGAGTTAGCACCATATTTTTCTTAAATGACTTTTTATAATGCAAAGACAAACCGGTGGTATCTCCATGAGACTCCATAAAAGGCTTATTATGATCTACTTCAGTATAATCAAACTGTTGATGATTTACGCCAATGGCAAACTCCCCGCTAGCTAGGGCTACAGAACTTGCTAAAGCAATTAAACTAGATAGTAAAATGGTATGTTTCATTATGTGACTCCTTACAGTGAGATATGGTAAGCTGCTTGAATGGCTGTAGACTCAAAAAGCTTCTTGCCAGAGTGGTAGACAACAAGACCGTCTTCAGGATCATCTAGTAAGGTGCCTGTGTTAGAAAAATCTATGAGCCAAGTTTTACTAGTAACACCAAGACTAATGGTTTGTTTATCGAAAGCATATTGCATGCCAAGTGATGCAGTTGCACCAAATCCATCGGGTTGATCCATAGTTTTATGATTTAGTCCATAGCTTGAAAAGTCAATCTCATCCCAACCTTGAATCCAATAGTTATAAGTTAGATTGGCAAACGGTTGTAATCGACCGATGGATTTTTTGATCTCAAGGCTTACGGGAAGATAGAGTATGGATTGTTGACGATCCACTAAAGAAATGGAGGTGTCATCAAACACACTTGCGCCTCCATCAATCCTTTGTTGCCAATAACCTAAGCCAATACCAAGTTGTATCTCGATAGGTGATGAGTGGCTTTTGATTGCAAAATCATAGGTTCTTTGAGCCTCAAGCTCATAGTAATGAGTAGCTACCTCTTTTGCGTGAAGTGTTGGTTCATCATAGTAAAGTCTTTCAAGGTGCCAGTCGACATTACTTTGGCCAGATAACAAGTTCATATGAGCTTTGAGGTGATTGTTTGGATTGTCGTAATTGATACCAAGGCCCAAGCCTGATCCAATTATAGTAGTGTTTTCAGTAGCGATGCTGTTGTCCCCAGATTTTTCTTTCCAGTCTACCGATTGAAGCTGAATATTAAGATTTGTAGAGGAGGCCGCAAATGAAAGAGTTGCAGCAAAAGTGAGTGCAGTCACATATAGTTTTTTCACAATGGTATTCCTTTTTTGAACGCCAGCCTATACTAGCAACCTTCATTTAGGAGTTCAACGGTAGCACGCCATGTGGTATGATGCTTCACCGATTTTATCACCATTGTGATGCTACGTTTTTTTGATATCGTTACTATTGACTTTCTTTTGGTGAACAAGCCTAAAAAGCTAGTGTAGCGATGAATCTGCTATATTTTACATAGAGAAAGGAATCGCTACAGTGAGTGTGATGCCAGTTTCTTTAGTTTCATTTTCTGGTTCTAGGAGAGAGTCTGTTCTTCCAAGAATAACTTCGCCCTTTTGAATGTCAGAGTCTTGAATTTTCCAGTAGTGATAAAATGTTTTTAATCCAATACGGTAGGCCTCTAACTGATACTCTCCACCTAACGATAAGTAGGTTCCCCAGCCGCTGTGTTGATTGTTAATGACACTTCCACTGTGTTGTCTTGCTGTGATCAATGAATTCCATTGAACTTGTGCTTTAAGTTGCCACTCAGAGCTGGCTTGAAAATAAATATCTAAACCCAGGGGTAAATAGCTGTATTCAGATTTGCGGTAGTAACCTGTGTGACCTGTAGTTGTTTGAAGTCCAGATTTATCATCAACAAGTTCACGAAAGCCAAAGCCATAGTAGGGTGAGATGGTCGCTTGACTAGTAATGTTGATATCGTGATTGACCTTCGCAAAAAAATCAAAGCCTGAGTTTTCGGTATCTTTTAGCTCACCAGTCTTTGCAGATTTATAATTAGTATCTCCACTAAAAGCGGTAAAGTTCACATGCCAATAAACATTGCCCATGTATGCATTTCCACTTAGGCCAAGGTCAAAGTGACGCATACCAAAGTCAGGAGCTTTTACTGACATAAAAAAAATGTCATCATCATTAACTTCTTCGTATGAATAGTTGAATACACCTAAACCCAAGGAGAAACCGCTGAAAGTAGAAGGACCGTAGCTACTTTTTTCAAATGGTTGTTGCGCCATGTTTATGTCAGCGGGAATGGTTTTAACAGGATTAGGTTCTACTGATGAGTCAGTGGTAGTTGGCCCTTCAGCGTAGCCATTGACGGTAAATACAGTAGAGCATAATAAAGTAGCCAAAAGCTGAGAGTATCTCATCGATCATCCTTGAATTGATTGAGTCATTATAATTTAGCACGCAACGCATCGAGAAACAATTCCTCTGTGAAAATTTGCGTACTTGCTTATTTTGAATGGTTTGTTAATATACATAAGTAGGCTTTAATAATAACAAAATCATGATCAAAAACGGGGGATACGTGATAAAAAAAATAAACGCTTTATCTTTTCTATTACTTGGTTTGTTTTCATCTACCTTATCTGCTGCACCTGCGCCAGTTAAAGAGGGTGGTTTCAGTGCAGGTATAGAAGTTTACAAGCCCTATGTTAAAGAGCATCTAACAGAAGGAGAGCTTGATCGAATGATTGGTTTGTCTGTCGATTATGACCACCCAATTAGTCAAAGTCGTTTTATGCGCTGGCATGCTTATCGAACAGTAGAACACAAAAAAGCAAGTGGTGAACATAAAGGTATTGCACTTGATTTTGGACGAGGTCAGCAGCATGAAATGCGTGCAGGGTTTGATTATCTAGTGAATTTGAATTTCTCAGATACGACACAATTGACTCCTCACGTGGGCTTGCAATATCGTCGTTTTGTTCATAGCGGTGATCCTGGTCAGAATAGTTATAATCATCAAAAAGCTCATTACACCATGGCGCCCATTGGAATTGATTTAACCACGCGTTTCTCAGCTAACTGGGGGCTGAGCTTTTCTGGCGAGTATCAGTACCTTATTTATGGTCAGCAAGTGGCTTATACAAGTGATCGAACATTGATTTTACCTACCTTAGATGACATAAAAGCTAATGGTCATGGGGTTATGCTAGGTGCTGATCTCATTTATCACTGGAATCATGCCCGCATGAGCATTGGAGCAACGATACAAAGCTGGGAAGTGGAAACAAACACAAATAATTTAGATACTGTGAAAAAATCAGAAGGTTTTATGCCAAGCAACCAAGAAAGCCAATTGGGCATGCATCTTCGCTTTTACCTTTGATTGATAGAACCATGGATTAGCGTTTCTAGTTGAGCGCAAAAACAGAACAAGGAGCGTTTATGAGCAAAGCGTATTGGATTGTCAATGTAAAGGTTGCAAAGCCTGATAGTTACAAAAAGTACAAAGACTTAGCAGGACCTGCTGTTTCTCAGTATGGAGGAATCTTCTTGGTGCGAGGAGGTAATCAGCACATTGCAGAAGGTAGTTGCCAAGGTGAGCGATCGGTGATTATTGAGTTTTCATCGATGGAACAAGCTATTGCCTGCTACCAATCCTCTGCTTACCAAGAGGCTCGCGCTACCAGGCGTGGAGCAGCTGAGTTTCATTGTCTTATTGTAGAAGGTACCACCTTAGAAGAAGATGCTGCGGTAGGGGCAACTTGATCTCATTGTTGAATGCTACTCTGATGATCAAGTTGTAGCCAATAGTATTATTCCTAAGAAAAAAGATCTAATTCATCTAAGTGGTTTGAGCTTGTGATGGTTTATTAGATGTAGAAATGCTAAGTTTCGTAAGAAGTAGATCTCCAATGGTCTTAGTGCCATTAGGCCAAGCAAAGTCAGTTAGGTTCTCGTGGAGTTTATGTCTTTCATTGATTAGCTGCTCAACATGCTTGAGAAATTGCTCTGGCTGCATACTTTCCTCGCGGTATACTAATGATACGCCTTTTTGTGCAAAATAATCTGCGTTTTCAATTTGATCTCCTCGTGAGTGGCTAGCAGGTAAGGGGATGAGTAGGTGTGGCTTGCATAAATGTAGCCATTCACAAATACTATTAGCGCCGGCGCGTGAAATGATAATATCTGCCTGTTGAATTAAATTGCTCATCGACTCGTTGGCGTAGCCTATTAGTTTATAGTGATCTGAATCTTCATGATTTTGGAGTATATGTTGCGAACCGCAAATATGTACAATATTGGCTTTTGATATTAAGTAGTCTAGATGGTCCCAAATAAGAGAGTTGATTGCCTTAGAACCCTGGCTCCCACCTACTACAAGTAGGTTTGGCTTCAATAGATTAAGTATTTTAGGTGGTGTCTCTAAAAGTGAAGGTCTAATGGGAGTGCCTGTGTGCTTTGCTGTATACTTTTTTGGGATACTAGTTTCTTCAAATGTCGTTAAGATCTCACTTGCAAAGGGAAACACTAATCGATTGGCAAGACCTGGAGTGCGGTCTGATTCATGAATAATAACAGGGATGTTGAGTATCTTTCCTGCTAGCACTACAGGCACTGAGACAAATCCACCTTTAGAAAAAATAAGCGAGGGCTTATGTTTGTAGAGATGATAAGCGGCTTGAAGTGTTCCCAATAAAACTTGAAAAGGGGTAAAAAGGTTCTTGATGCTTCTACTGCGTCTCAATTTACCCGTGATAATGGCGTGATAACAATCTACCTTGCCCTGTGTGATTGTAGCTTCAATGCCATGCTGGCTTCCAATATAAACAAACTTGTACGAACCCTTTTCATTGAGATATTCGATGAGAGCAAGGTTAGGCGTTACATGTCCAGCTGTGCCGCCACCCGTCATCACGATGCATTGAGCCATATCATTACTGTACGATTGGTTTTAAAGTTATATCATCGTTGATGATTAGTTCGTTTTCAAGCTCAGATATATTAACACAGGCAAGTACTTGTTGTGGAGAGCCATAAAGAACTTGTCCTACTGATTTTTGATCCCTGTTTAGGCAGGTTTGTCCAGGAAGTAAAGGAGTCTTTTTCTTGGCGCTAACAGTATAGCGTTGCAAGGTTTGCTTTGTTTTTCCAAGATGGTGCATGCGAGTGATTATTTCTTGGCCAAGGTAGCACCCTTTCTGGAAGTCAATCCAGCCGTTTTTCTCAAGCCTTAGTTGATGGGGTGTAAAGGTTTGGCTAATGTTTTTACTCATTAAAGGGTAGTGGAGGTTCATGAGTAGTTCTACGATTTCAGTCGTATCTATAGGTAGGGTTTGAGCTTCTTTGGGGGAGGTGATAAGTATCGCACTGTAATCACCACCCAGTGGTATAGATGCAGTTGGTGTCTTACTGGTAATATCTAAGGAGTACTCATTGGATGCGCGCAGTGCCACATCACTTAATAGCCGGTAGCGGTTGAGATGCTCGCAAAGGCTATCAAGCGTTTCATGCTCTGTTGCAATGAAGAGTAATTTCGGGTTCAGGCAGAAGACAAAGCCCGAGGCAATAATTCGACCTTTACTATTACAAAACAAGGTTTTTACACCCTGATTTGTTTTTAGTTTGGATATATTGCTCGTACAGAATCCGTTAAGAAAATGATGGGCGTCCTTGCCATCAATTTGAATGCCAGAGAAAAGGATATTATGACTGGTCATCTTTCTTTTTTTTAATGATTTTTTCTTTAATTCTTGCGGCTTTACCTGATAGGTTGCGTAGGTAGTAAAGCTTTGTTCGTCTTACGTCACCACGGCGCTTCACAACAATGCTTTCAATTTGAGGGCTATGAGTTTGGAATGTTCTTTCCACGCCAACCTTATAAGAGATTTTTCTTACGGTGAATGAGGCGTTAAGGCCATCATTGCTTTTTGCTATGACTACGCCTTCATAGGCTTGGATGCGTTCTCTGTTGCCTTCTTTGACTTTTACGTTAACGCAGACAGTATCACCTGATCGAAACTCAGGGATGTCTTGACGTAGTTGTTCGGCTTCAATGGCCTGTATAATATTGTTTTTCATGGGTTTTCTCCGGTTCTAAACTGTTAGGTTTGTGATTCACGCTTTTGTTTGCGTTCTGTCATTTTTATCTGAGCATTGTATCTCCATTGGGCAATTTTACCGTGATTACCGCTCATTAAAACAGGGGGGACAGGGTTATCTTGCCAAATCGCAGGTTTTGTATAATGCGGGTGGTCAAGTAGCTGTTCTTGCGAATATGAGTCTTGTTCGGCAGAAGCTTGATTGCCTAGTACTCCTGGAATAAGTCGAACGATAGAGTCAATCAGGGTCATGGCAGCTAGCTCTCCTCCACTTAGTACATAGTCACCAACAGAGATTTCTTGATCAACATGGTGATCAATAATGCGCTGGTCAATGCCTTCATAGCGACCCGCAATTAAAATAATAGACTGGTTGCTTTTTTCTGTGGCCCAGTGTCTTGCATGTTCCTGATTCCAGGTTGCGCCAGTCGGTGATAAGTAGATAACATATGCAGGGTTCGGAGCAAGGCTTTTTGCTTGTTCAATAGCCTGGTAGAGGGGTTCAGCCATAAGGACCATACCTGGTCCACCGCCATAGGGTGTATCGTCTACTTGGTTGTGAGGGGGCTTTGCAAAGTCCCGTAGGTTCAGAGCATGGTGCTCAACAAGGTCCTGGTGTAGCGCACGCCCGGTCACGCCATGATTGAGTGCTTCAAGCATTTTAGGCATTAAGCTAATGGTACAGATCCACATGGTTTTACTTTCCTCCTAAAAATTTTCATCCCAGTCAACGATGATTTTTTTGTGCTCGAGATCAATCATGTTGATGGTGGGTTTAATTAGAGGAATATAGTGCGTTTTTGATTTTTGCTTGACTACTATGATGTCGCTAGCACCATAGTTGACAATATCTTCGACTGTACCCAGTAGTTGCTTGTCGTTGTTGACCACTTCAGCATCGATTAGGTCTGTTAAGAAATATTCGTTATCACACACTTGTGGTAGTTGGCTGCGTTCAATATGAATTTCTGCATGAGTAAGTAGTTGGGCTTGCTCTCTATCATTTATCGTGTCAATTTTTGCGACCATGTGCTTGCCATGATTCACCAATGTTGCCGAAAGTTTTTGTTGACCATGGTCAAGAGAAAGAATCCAGGGTTGATAATCAAAAATCTGTGTTTTGGGCTCAGTCCAAGAGTGAACGCGCACGAAACCTTTGAGACCTTGAGGGGCCCCAATCTTGCCTAAACATAAAGGTTTCGTTTCCATCGTACTCACAAGTTAGCCTACTTACTTGTTATCTTCTGTGCTTGCTGTTTCATCTGTGGCGTCTGATGAAGATTCTGATTCTTGTTTTTCATCTTGCTCAGCTTTACTTGCAGCAGCTTTTGCCTCTTTTTCAGTGGCAAGCCTTGCTTTTTCTTGGTTTTTTTTCTTTTCAGTAAGACTTGTGCGTGTGCGCATGCTTGCTTTTTCGCCTGATTCTTGGGACTTAACAAACATCTTCACTAGCTGTGATACTTTGTCTGACTTTTGGGCGCCTGTTGCTACCCAGTGATTGATGCGGTCCATATCCATGTGGAGGGTGAGTTCATTGCCTCTGGCCATTGGATTAAAGTAGCCTACCTTTTCCTTAATGGCACCACTGTCTCGTGCATTACGACTATCAGTAACAACAATGCTGTAGTAAGGTCTTTTTTTTGCTCCGCCTCGAGCTAAGCGAATGGTCAACATGGTAACTTCCTTCTATGTGTTAGTGTTTATCTAAAGAAAGGGTTACTATGTTACAGTAAAAATATGTTTTTTGGAAGAAAAAAATGCTTTTAATTCTTGTTTGCAAGACTTTTTCTGCTTTATTGTCATCTTGAATTGCATCATGTATGCACTCGTGGTAAATTTAAATGGATTTAATGTTAAAAGGAATTCAACATTGCGCCTATTATCTCGTTCTATATTCCCTTTGTTATGCTTGACTTTTTCAGGTGTTGAAGTATGTGCTGATGATCTCGATCACAATCATTTTATTGGTAGGGTTGGTCTCTCTTCTGTTCATGGCTTTCAACTCAACAGCGTTCCTGAACTTACTCAAGATAAAGTAAAACAGAAAGATATGAAGTTGCGACTTGAATACAAAAACGGTATCGCAGCTGATGTTGCTCTAGCTTATCACTATAGGCCTGTATCATTTGAGGTAGAAGCGGGCTATCTAGCCTTAGACTCTGATCAAATGAGTCTAAAGCGAGAAGGCAAGATTGTAAGCCTTCGTTCTTCCTCCGGACCAGATGAGTCTCTTGGTGTGTTTTCCAGTGTCTTTGGCGTTGCTAGTCTTGTTTATCCTGTGGTAGTGCCGTCCTCATATTTTACTCCCTACTTTGGTGTGGGTGCTGGTCTGTTGCATTATCAATTTGATACTGCAAATGTTAACCATGGAGCAGATAAAGCGCCTTCGAAAAAAACATCCCCCTTGTTTCGTGGTTTTGTCGGAGTTGATTATCGCGTTGCTGAAGATAGTCCCATGAGTTGGGGGGTTCGTTATCGCTACCAGCGCGCCAATAAAGTTGAACTTGAGCTCTTTGACAAACAGGGAGGGGTAGTAAAGGAGCTTAAAGTTAAAGAGAACATTGATTTGTCTGAAATTGGCTTATCTATTAGCTATCGTTTAGATTCGCAAATCAAATAGCAAAAAACTCTTGTTTTGATCTTTTGGATTATGTTAGATTTGAATAATCCAGTAGGTTACAACTGGTGAAACTGTATGACATGGAAGTCTCGTTTTTTTTCTTTCATAGTGATGCGTTTCAATTATTTATTGTTACAACGGAGACAACTATGAAAAAATTAGCGTTAGTATTGGCAGTCAGCGCTGCCTCTATGGCATATGCCAGTGATGTAGATACTACTGATGGTGTGTACGTATGTGGTCATATACATGCGTCTATGCTAGGTGATATGCAAGACGAAAAAATGAGTCTTTTCACTGGTGAAAAAGAGCAAAAAGGTGGTACAGACCTTAAAATCGAATACGGTACTGGTTTTAACTTTGGTGCTTCAGTAGGCTATAGAATGGGAGATATTGGCTTAGAAGGTGAATTCTCTCGCTTCAGCAACTCTGTAGACAAAGTAACGGTTAAGCCAGACACTGTTTTCCGTACTACTGCCAAAGATAAAGGCACTAAAGCATTGGGCGATTTAACAGGTTACTTGTTTATGGCTAATGCTCACTATGGTTTTCATGGTTTAACTGATGCCGTTGTGCCTCATGTTGGTCTTGGTCTTGGTCTAGCGAGTTACACACTTAATGCAGATAACAAATCATTTAACAGCGAAAAATCTGATGACTCACACACTAAGTTTGCTTATCAGTTCATCTTAGGTGCAGATATGCCATTAGATGCTGTTACAGTGGGTGCCGAGTACCGATATGTTGGTATTGGATCAAATGATTTCCGTATCGAGCAGTCTGACACTCAACACTATGTGTTTAAAGATTCTGCTAGTCAACATATGATTGGCGTTCATGTGAAGTATGCAATTTAAAAATACTTTTAAAATATTTCTAAAACTGGCTTTTACTTAAGTAAAAGCCAGTTTTATTTTTGATAAGGATTAAATGATGAAGAAAATTATATTGACTGCTGCTGTGCTTATGTGCACTGCTTCCTTCGCTCAAAGCGTTGAAGGTGAAAAAGAGGCGACTAGTGACATGTATGCTGGGTTTCATATAGGCCCTTCACAAGTTTTTGATATGAGTGATCATATGAGGGTTAGGAGTAATGGTCAAGCGATTGAGTTTCCATTTTCTCTTACTTTTAGCTTCAATACTGGCTTAGATTTTGGTGCTTTATTGGGATATAGCTTTGGTGATTATCGTGCAGAGTTTGAGATTTCAAGGTTTAGTAACAGTGTTGATAAGATTGATGTTACTGAGGGTACTTTTCGTCAAGTGGATGAGTTAACTGAAGGACGTTTTTCCGGTTTCTTATTTATGGCTAATGCACTGTATGATTTTACTATGACAGGCTTTACGCCTTATGTTGGAGCTGGTTTAGGGCTTGCAGCTATGAAGCTTGATATAAATAATGAAGAGCAAAATGCTGACTTCAAAAAGGCTTCGGCAGAGTCTAAGATGGCTTATCAGTTTTTGGCTGGTGCTAAAAAATCCATGGGTGCATTCACGTTTGGAGGTGGTTTGAAATACGTGAATATTCTTGAAAATGATTACGTCATTGCTGAAAAAGATCAAGACCAGGTTTTCTTTACAGATAGCGTCTCTATGCTATCAGTAACCGCTAATTTGACTTATTCGTTTTAGTGGATAGCCTGATAAAAAAAAGCCCTCAGGGGCTTTTTTTATCTATAAATCTGTACATTAACATGGTGGCTTGTTCTATATTATTATATCGGGGGTATTGCTAGATTCATTTAAAGTGGAAATTTGCCACCCATCATGCGCATCATATGACTCATGGCCCCTTTTTTCATCATTTTTTGCATTTGCATAAACTGCTTAAGCATTTGATTAATCGACTGAACGCTAGTGCCTGACCCTTTGGCAATGCGTTTTTTTCTTGAACCATTAATTTTGTTTGGGAACTCTCGTTCTTCAAGTGTCATGGAGTCAATCATGACAACAACCTGTTTAAATTGTTGATTGCCAGCGATGGCATTTTTCATAGCGGGAGGGATTTTTCCCATGCCAGGCATTTTGCTTAGTATGCCTTCAATGCCACCCATTTTTTCCATTTCTAAAATTTGATCTTTGAAATCGTTCAGAGTGAAGCCTTTGTTTTTCTTTATTTTCTTTAGTAATTTTTCAGACTTTTCCTTGTCAATGCGTTTTTCAGCTTCCTCAACTAAAGTGAGAATGTCGCCCATATCGAGTATTCTTGAGGCAATTCTTTCGGGATGAAATAACTCAATGGCATCAATGCTTTCACCTGTACCCATTAGTTTTATAGGTTTGCCTGTAACTTGGCTAACTGAGAGTGCGGCACCACCTCTGGAATCACCGTCAATCTTGGTAAGCATCACACCTGTGAGCGCTAAAGCCTTATCAAACTCACGTGCTACATTGGCAGCGTCTTGTCCAAGCATGCTATCAATGACTAGTAATGTCTCGCTAGGATTAATGCATTGATGAACGGTTTTAATTTCTTGCATCATGGTGTCATCAATGTGTAATCTTCCTGCTGTATCGAGGATGAAAACATCGTAGAGTTGAGCTTTTGCGTGTTTTAAGGCTTTGCTCGCAATAACTTCTGGTGATTCGTTGTTAGATGATGGAAAGAAATCAATACTATGTTGCTGAGCAAGTGTTTCAAGTTGATCAATGGCAGCTGGACGATAGATGTCTGCACTGGCAACTAGCACTTTTTTCTTATCTTGCTGTTTGAGTTGCTTTGCAAGCTTGATTACACTTGTTGTTTTACCAGAGCCTTGTAATCCTGCGACAAGAATGGCAGCAGGAGGAGTGGTACGTATATTAATGGGACTTAATGAACTACCCATGATTTTAGTAAGATAATTGTGAACAATTTTGATAAAGGCTTGTTCAGGATTAAGTGTGCGTACGACTTTTTGGCCTAAAGCTTCTATTTTGATTTTGGGTATAAGGTCTTCAATGACTTCGAGAGCAACATCTGCTTCAATAAGAGCATAGCGCAACTCTTTTATGACACCCTCTAAGTTGTCTTCACTGAGTTGATCTAAGCCACGCAGATGTTGAAAGGCCTCTTGCAGGCGACTTGAAAGTTGTTGAAACATGACGAACAAAGCTAGTTTTTTGTTTATTATCTAGTGTTTTTATATTGACGTCAAGCTGCGCTATTTGCTCGTATTGCTTACGCATAGTGATTTGCGTAAACTAAAGAAAAAGCTAACCCCATATTCTATGTCTTATAATCTTAGTCAGTTATCTTTGTGGGCTCATGAGCTTGTTGCATGCTTACTGGTTATTATGATTGTACGTCTTTCGTATGCAATTTGGCGAGTGTATCAACAAAAGCGTCAACTTAAGAGTAATGCCCCTTTGGAAAGCGTTGCTTCGTGTTCTCTTCAAGAGCAAAAATGCCAGCTTTTAGGTTGGACCGAGCGTTTTTTTTACGTCTCTTTGTTTTTTATTTTGGCAGGTTTAGGGCTTGCTAGTTTTTTGACGCATGGCCATAGCTATTGGTTGATCGCTACTTTTCTATGCGTTTGGTTGAGCTGGGCGATTGCAACACGTATTCGTCTTTACAATCAAGCTACTTTAGGCGTTAGTTTAGTGATGCTTCTAGTTATGTTTCTAATATTTATTATTATTTTTCTTGATACTTGGTTAATGCCTTAATCTGTTTTTGCACAAAGGAGCGTCACAATGACAGATCATACGTTACTATTTATGGTTTTATTGTTAATTGCACTTTCTTGCTTTTTTTCAGGCTCTGAAACGGCCATCATGTCATTGAATCACTTTAGACTTCATCATTTAAAACGAAAGGAACATAAGCAAGCTGAGCGTCTTTTGCAATTGGTTGAGCGCCCTGATCGTTTACTCGGTGTTATTTTATTTGGTAATACTACGACTAATATTGTGGCTTCGTCCTTGGCAACTGCTTGGGCATTGCAGGTGTTTGGAGACAAGGGACCTTTAGTTGCATCGTTTGCTCTTAGTTTTATTATTCTTGTGTTTGCCGAGATGACACCCAAGACCTTAGCTGCGATGCATCCTGAGCGATTTGCTTTTCGTGTGTCTTGGGTCATGAAAGGACTTTTAACAGTATTCTCACCTATTGTTTGGTTTTTGAGCTACTTTAGTAGTTTTATCCTTGCATTGTTTCGTATTAAGGTAGGAAAAAAAGAGTTGCCACGCCTATCTCGAGATGAATTACGCTCGATTGTTATGGCGGTAAGCGATAGTGATCAGCCTAATTACCGCTCTATGTTGTTGCGACTTATTGACTCTGAAACCATAACGGTTGAGGATGTTATGGTGCCTATGAGTGATATTGTTGCCATTAATCTTGATGATGATGAGACTGATGTTTTGGACTTAATCAATACTACTGTTTTTCGATATTTGCCTTTATATCAAGGACAGCTTAATCATATTGTAGGCTTAATTGATGTGGGGCGTTTTTTTCAGCAAAAGGGTGAGGATGCTTTTTCTATGGAATATTTGCTCAAGCAGTCTGAGCCCGCATATTTTATTCCTGAGGGAGCGTCAATCATGACTCAGGCAACACAGTTTCGAGATATGGCCAGACACACTGGATTTGTGGTAGATGAGTATGGAGATTTACAGGGTTTAGTGACCTTGGACGATGTCATTGAGGAAATCGTGGGAGAATTTTCTGATTCACTGCAAGATACGATGAAGATGATTCGACGCCAAGATGATGGTTCTGTTGTTGTGGATGCTAGCTTGTCATTAAGAGTCATCAACCGAGAGCTGGGATATCAATTGAGTTCCCAAGGAGCAAAAACCTTGAGTGGTTTTATTGTGGAAGAATTAGATGGTTTACCTTTATCACCTCTGTGTTTGGTGGCACAAGGACTTAGAATAGAGGTTATCAGCTTATCTAATCACTGTATCAGGGAAGTCCGATTATTATTACGAGACTAAGGTGTTGTAGGGCTCGTGGTTTTGTACTTATGGAATTGCTTGTGATTTTGCTAGTGGTGACTCTTATGAGTGCTATACCTTACAATTTAGCTCATCTAACAGGGAAGTATGTTGGCTTGAATCATGCGGAAGCCTTGCTGCGCTCATTTATTCTTAAAAGTCAGCTTTATGCACTTAAGCAAAAACAAATCACATGCCTGTATGTTACAAAAAAGAGTGGTATACATTATCTTGAAATGTTAAGTCAAGGTCAGATGGTGCTTAGACAAAAGTGGTTGATAGGGGTTCAGCTGACTTGGCATAGTAATCTTGGATATCCTAGGCTGTGTTTTGATGTTGGAGGGTTAAGTCGTGGACAATTTGGCTATTTTAAATTATCGTCGGAGCATATGGTGCGAGAGGTCCCCGTTCGTTTGCCTGGTTTTTTGATATAGTTGTTGTTATTATAAATTTTTGATATTGCATATCAGGCTGTACACTATGAAAATTATGATTCGTTTAGCAGGCATTTTGCTTATGGTTTTTCCTTCAAATTTGCTTGCCTTTTCTTTAGGCGATATTGCTAAACAGATGCGTTTTGGCGTTGATTTTATTACAGAAGGCTTGATATTTGTCAGTCTGGTTACAGGTAGCCTCCTTGTTCTTGGTAGTTTTTTTAAGTATGTTAAGTACCGTAAAAATCCCATAGAGGTGAAGTTTTCCTCTGTTATGGTAATGCTTGTGGCTGGTCTTGCTTTGGTGTTGCTCTATTTTCTGCCTAGATTACACGGATAGGGGTTACTGTGAGAGCCATATTATTAGGATGTCCCGGAGCGGGCAAAGGTACACAAGCAAAGTGTTTAAGCAAACATTTTGATGTTCCCCAAATATCCACAGGAGATATGCTTCGACAAGCGATTGCTGATCAGTCTCCTTTGGGGCTACAAGTTCAGGAAGTCATGGAGTCAGGACATCTAGTAGATGATCAGCTTATCTTAGAATTGGTAGCAGATCGAATTCAGCAGCCAGATTGTAGTAACGGTTTTATTTTTGATGGGTTTCCTAGAACGCTTGATCAGGCAAGAGCACTGATGGATCTTGATATCACTTTAGATTTTGTGATTAATATTGATGTTCCTGATCATCTTATTATTGAGCGGATGTCTGGTCGTAGGGTGCACGCTCCTTCTGGACGGACTTACCATCTTGACTACAATCCTCCAAAAGTAGAAGGATTGGACGATGAAACACAAGAGCCTCTTATTCAACGTGAAGATGACAAGCCTGAGGTAGTGCGACATCGTTTAGATGTGTATCATCTTCAAACTCAGCCTCTTATTGAGTTTTATCAGCGAGTCTTAACAAAAGGCTGCTACCAACAGGTTGATGGCTGTAAGCATGTCGATGCGGTTACTCATACTATTTTAGAATGTGTTGAACGGTAAAAAACTGTGAAAGTCTACCATCCATAGTCTGCTTGTGTTATGATCAAAAAAAACAAGGATGATTTTTATGACCAGCTTTATTGAGGTCCTTTTTTTTATTTTTTTTGGCGGAGCTATCCTCGCTACTGCGGCACTCATTACTCGTCAGTCACTCATTGTTGCTTATATTCTTTTAGGTATTATTATCGGTCCTTGGGGTTTGAACGAGGTATCTGATACACATGTCACTGAAGCAATCGGTGATGTCGGTATACTCTTTCTACTCTTTCTTTTAGGGCTTAACCTTCATCCTCAGAAGCTTTTTGTGATGCTTAAAAAAGTGAGTCTTGTTGCTCTTGTGAGTAGCATATCCTTTTTTGCAATGGGCTATTGGGTTGCAAGTAGCTATGGCTATACACTTCACGAGAGTTTGGTTGTAGGTGCCGCTATGATGTTTTCAAGTACTATTATTGGACTAAAGCTTTTGCCTTCATCTGTGCTTCACCACCAGCACACTGGGGATTTAATGGTTGGTGTTTTGCTGTTTCAGGATTTACTCGCCATCATCGTTTTACTTTTATTGAGTGCGGTGCATACCGGCAGTGTGGAAATTACTGATTGGGTGCTAAGTTTACTAGCTTTACCAGGTATGTTGTTATTTTCATTTCTTATGGAGCGTTATGTTCTGCGCTATCTCTTTGCTAAGTTCGATCGAGTCCAAGAGTATCTGTTTTTGTTAGCCATTGCATGGTGTTTGAGTATGTCTTTTTTAGGAGAGATACTGGGCTTAACCCATGAAGTAGGGGCATTTATTGCGGGTGTTGCCATTGCAACAAGTCCAATATCCTTATTCATCTCTGAGCGTTTGAAACCTATTCGTGATTTCTTTTTGGTCTTATTTTTCTTTGCGGTTGGAGCCTCGTTTAATTTAGATTTCTTTACGCAAAATACTTGGCTTCCAGCTTTATTGCTAGCTATTTTAATGCTGGTTTTCAAGCCTATTATTTTACGAATACTGTTAAAGCAGGTGAGTGAAACAAGGCAGGTTGCATGGGAGCTTGGCATTAGGCTAGGACAAATTAGTGAGTTTTCCTTGTTAATTGCACATCTTTCAGGAGTGTATCAAATTATTGGCGCATCAGCGCAAAATCTTATTCAGGCAGCAGCTATTATTACCTTTATTATTTCGTCATACATCACGGTTATGTTTTATCCTACGCCCGTTGCTTTATCTGATGATATGCGTCGCGATTAACAAGAGTGACTGGTATGCAGCTTTCTATCAACTCAAAAGGTCTCTTACAAGGCGATAGGGTAGATTACTTTGAGTCCCCCTTTTCTGATATGCGTCCAAATGATGACCAGCCTGAGTTACTTGTGATTCATAATATCAGTTTACCAGCTGGCGTTTTTGGGCAACCCTACGTGCAGCAACTCTTTATGGGGAAACTTAAAGGAGATGAGCATCCAAGCTTTTCATCATTAGTAGAGCTTAAAGTATCAGCACATCTATTCATTAATCGTCAAGGATCAATCTCTCAATTTGTTCCTTTTATAAGGCGCGCATGGCATGCAGGAGTATCGGTGTTTGAAGATCGTCATGCATGTAATGATTTCTCCATTGGAATAGAGTTGGAAGGCACAGATACCTGGGTGTATACACGGAATCAATATGATAGTCTCTTAGCTGTGTTGCGATTAATCATGCAGAGATACCCAGCAATTTCACCACAGCGAATTGTAGGTCATAGTGCCATTGCGTCTGGAAGAAAAACTGATCCAGGTACAGCATTCGATTGGGATTATTTCTTTATGCATTTATGAATTATCTTTGAACTGCTGTACCTGGTTAGAAAAGGTGAAGCAAAGTACAGGTGTCAGGATTGTTAGTGTGAAACTAATGTTTCATATAGCTCTAATCAAAAACTGTAATAAACGTCCGCACCTGCACTAAGTGGGTGTGTCTGGCCTTGCCAGCCATAACTTCCAGAGGCTTCTAAGCTCCAATGTTTGGAGAAGATATACCTTAGTGACATCAGTCCCATGGGGGCACCGATGTTGCTTTGGACGTAAATTTTATCGGAAAACTGTTTGCCTAGTTTTATTGATGTGAAGCTTTCTTGTGTTTCACTTTCAATGCTATTAAATGGATTACTAGTATCTAATTCTAATGCAAGATCATTTAGGCTAAGGGATTTTTTGATATTATTCATGGTGTTATGCAAAGAGCCTGTTTTGTTGTCCCCAAGTGTTTGAATTGCATTAAAAATTAAAGCATTTTTTTTATCATCACTTAATTCTTGGCTAGATGATTTTCCCAGAATGATATAAGAAAGTATTTCTTGCGAGCTTGCTGAGCCTGCAGGCTCAGCAAAGTAGGTTGATCTTAATTCAGATATAGGACCTTCAATATTAATGCCTACCTTGCTGGGAGAAGATTCTGTTGATGACGGTTCAATGGCTTTGATTGCTTTTACGTATAAAGAAGGTTCATCAAAAGGCTGGTTGGTATAATTGAGTGTGCCTGATTCAATAGAAAGAGTAATACCTAAGTCATTCTGATAGAATGCGTTACTACGTAGCTTTAATTGGCCATCCACTAGTGGCTCATCTGCAAAGTACTTATGCAAAAGTAAATTGCCACTAACGCCTCCTTTTATACCGTAGGTATTGACAAGTACTTTCTTGCCGCACTGTAAGTCAAGATGATAACTCAGTCCAAATGTTGGTGTTTGACTTTTCTTTTCATTCATTTTGATTGTTTCATCAGGTAAGGTTGCAATATTATCAAAATTTTGGAATTTGATTTCAGCAGTAGGAATGTCGGCAGTGCCTTGAATATCCATCTGGGTATTTTTAAGTGTCCACTGTAGTATTGGAGAAGCATAAATCATTAGATCAGGAGAGTTAACCACTAATACGTCTGAGCCCTTAATTTTTCCGTCAACTAATAATACCTTATTGAGCCAGGTGCCCTGGGCATCAATTTCCAGTAAGCCCCCTCCTGACTCTGTTGATCCTACAAGGTTTAACTGGTTTTTTGAGAGGTTTACTTGTGTGTTTATATTGTTCAACAATAAGTTTAGAAAAGGAAGGTAGATCTGGCCATGGTCGACTGAAATCACACCTTGCATAGAAGGGTGATCAACTGTTCCGGATAAGTCAATGTTTGTATCCAGTAGACCCGTGCTTGATTCAATGCCAAAAAGATCTAGCCACTGTAATTGGCTTGTTTGCCATTGTATATGGCCTAAGAGTCTTTGTGATTCATCCTCACTAGATTGTTGTGATTCTAGGTGGATCAAGAGTGGTTTGTCGTGGGCAAATTGACTATTAATATCAAGTTTTTTTTCTGTATCATGAAGGCTGGTATTAATTTGGACGGCTTGAACAAGATCATGAAGAGGTTGATTGAGGTGGTTAAAAAGTTGCAGGTTGGTAGCATTTAGATTGATATCCAAGTCTGTTTTAGAACCACTTTGCTGTGCTATAGCTTTAAATGTACTTTGACCCTTTATGTGTGCTTGCTTAAAGAAAAGATTTGACCAAGCTCCAAGATTTATATCTTGGGCTTCAAGTTTTGTAATTTTTCCTATTTCATCATCTGTTAATTCAAAGCATAAGCTACCAAACTTTGATGAGCCTGCACACAGCGGAGAGAGACTAAGTCCAGATTTGCTATAGGTTAAAATAGCAGGTTGATTAAGTATAGCTAATCGATCATTGTTTTTTATCAGCTCAAGTGTTTTGATTGTTTCTGTCAATGTATGATTCGTATAGATGCCTGAGCTAGCAACTTGTAATGTGCCATTGAAGCGTTGAGCCTTAATGTTTATTTCATGTGCGCTAGGATTGCCGCTGAGGTCTACGTTTACACTATCAAGATGATTGCCTTTAATGACAAGATTTTTTAGTTCGATTGAAGCTTTTGAGCTGTTGGAAACTATGTTGCCCTGTGAAGTTAAACTGCCAGATATTTGATGGCGGAAGGGATTAAGATTATCCAGCTTGATATCCCAAGAGGCTATTTGTGCAGGTAAGTTAAGGTGGCTTTGTATGTATTGATCACCGTAGCGAAGGTCTAATTCAGCGATGCTATCTTGAGTCGACGTACCTAAGAACATGTACCCTTTGGCGAAAAAGTCTTTATTATTAATTTTTCCTTTGAGGTTTTTGGATTGAAATTGTATTGTTTCTGGTGAAAACAAGCCATCAATGCTGCCTGTTAAGTGTATTGTATTGAATGAGATTGCATTCGATGAGAAGTCAGAGTGAAGTTTTATCTGGTTGTCTTTATGATTTATTTCTACTTGTGCAATGGGTAGGGGAGTCTCTTGCTTATTTTGTATAGCACAGGTGAGTTGTGTTAAATCGTTATAAGTGTTGCCACGCATGCTAAATATATAATTGCCCAAGTGTAGGTTGGCTTTTTGAGCCCATGATTGTGCACTACCTTCTGTGTGGACTGAAAGAGAGCTTTCTTGATGTTGGTAGGCAATTTGGGTAAAAAGATGGATGTTTCTTTTTTGGTTGACAGTGTTCCATGTCCCGCGTAGGTATTGTAGTTCTACGTTAGAGCCAATTTGAGGTGTATAGAGCGTGGTGGCTTTAATGTTGATGTCTTCAATGGCAAGATCAGGGAGAGAGATTGATGCAATGGTACCCATATTTTGACTACTTTCACGATCAAGCTTATGGGTGTCGCCTGGCTTAGACTTGATGCTAAGAGTATCGGCACTTAGGCTTTTGATGTCAAGCCTGCCAAGTATGAGTGATTTGAGATTGATCTTAAGTGCAAACTTTGTTGCATCAATAGTGAGAGCTTCTTCTTTCTCAATGGATAGTGATTGAGCATATAAGCCAGACGCTAGTGTTCCCTGAAAATCTTGCAGTACAATGCTCCACCCTGTTGATTGGCCTACATAATCAATGAGGCTTTCAAGTCCCTTGTGAGTAAAACCAACTAGAATGATTAATGAGATTACTATTAAAAAACTAGCGACAAGAAGGCTTTTTGTGAGTGATTGAATAAATTTGATTGCAAGCATTTAAATCTCCGATCCAATACTGATATGCCATTTGGGTTGCCAGCGCCATCGATCTTTGAATCGCTTAGCTCTTGCATAGGTAAAAGTTAAGGCACCAACAGGGGTCTGACTTGTTAAGGAGAGTCCATGGCTTTGTTTTGTGTAGTCACTCTTAGATTGTGGCGATTTAATTGCCTTCCACTCAGAGTAAACATTTCCTCCATCCATAAATAGACCAAACCACCAAGAGGACGCAATTTGATATTGAAGGTCAGCACTAGCCGTTGCAAGAAGTTTTCCTGGGCCAATACTCATATAGTCAAATCCTCTCATGCTCGTTGAGCCACCGGCTAGAAGCTGATAGGTTTTCGGTACAAAGCGTTGATTGAGTAGTGATAAGAAGCCAAGATCGGCTCTAAGAATTGAGCGAAAGTTCTCTGTTGCTGTCACAAGTTGCCGCCAGCCCCCTCGCACGCTAAAGAAGTTATGTTTGCTATCGTTAAGATTTGTGGCTCCTCTCAATTGCAGTGACGCAAGAAAGCCTTGGGTGGGGTAAACAATATGATCAGCTTTTTGGTAGGTCCAAAGGGCTGAAGGGGATAGCATGTCAAAAGATTCTTTAGCGTCTAGCTTGGATGTTTCATGGAGATAGGTCATATTAGTGGAGTGGTTCCATAACTGCTTGCTATTAACATATCTTGCAGTGAGCATAGTGTTTTGAGCGGGCTTTCTTCCTTGAGGTGTATAAAAAGAAGTTCTATTGTGCGATGACTCCAGAATGAATGTTTCTTGGCTTGGTATAAAGCCGGGAATAGAATACTTGCCTTCGATCGATGCCTCTAATGGGTAGTCGGTGTCAACGTGAATATGGCTAGAGTTTGCATCTGCCACAGCTACTTTTTTTGCCAAAGTGACATTGGTTGATAATTTATGGCCACTATTATTCATGATTGGAAAATCACTTTGAAACGATGCGCGCAAACCATTATTAGTACCATAACCAAAGCTGATTTTATGAGCATTCCTATTTTTGGGTTCTAAATTTACTTCAACGGGAATTTTAGAATCGCTTAATTGATTGGAGCTTTGAATATTATGCTGTTTTATTGGCAACAAAACCTTGCTCGTTTTGAATTTGCTTAAACTAAGCCACTCTACCTTGTTTTTTTGTGTTTTTTGATAATTTAAGCTTGCTTCTGTGTCTTTAAACCATGGGTAAGCCTTTAGACTTGCAACAGATGTTCCCGTTTCATTTTTGACAACGAGTACAAATTTTTGGTCGGAATTTTGTGTCTGTAGTGCTTTAATTGATTCAAGTATTATTGTAATAACATTTAGATCGAAATGATTATCTTGATCAACAGGAAAAACCTTAGCTGGTTTGTTGAGAGGGATAAGTCCATAAGAGATAAGTTTTTGGCTTTCTAAATCAATAGCAAAGGACTCTTGTTTGTTTTGTAAAAGTGTTACGATAGCATAAGCTAAGTTATATTGATCATAATCTTGATGATTTTTTGTTTGTTCAGCGGGCTCCATAGTAAGTTGAGGCAGTTGAGGTGAAACAATAACGTGCTTAAAATAGCCGCTTTTCCCAAGTACCTCTTGAAGTAGAGAGAGTTTTTGATTATTGAATGCTTCCCCTTGCCTGTACGTCAAATAGCGTTCTAGTAGTAAATTACTGAGTGGGGTTGAGGAGAAACTGGTTGCGCCAAAGGTATAAAGTGGACCTGTGTCGAATTCAAGTCGTATAGAGGCCGTGTTGTTGTCAGTATCGATGTTAAGTTCTTCGATAGAAAAGTCGTTTTTGATATAGCCTGCTTGTGCGGCTGCTTGGCTAAAAATGGTTTTTGCTTTTTTATAGATTTCTGTATTGAGCTGCATTCCTTCACGAAGAGGTAGTTGCTTTTGTAATGCCCTCATTTTTGGGAGAGATTTCCCGGCACCTACAACAGAAAATTCAACTTTGACAACGTGAACTGCTGGTCCTAAATCAACAATAAAGTCAACACGAGGCTTAGATTGACCTGATTGTTTTTTAGTGAAAATGCTTGGAGAAAAGTAACCATAAGGTTGCAGTGCTTGTTTAATGGCTATTTGCATTCGGTAAATAAGTTCGTTGAGGGATTTTACTTGCTGTTGTTCAAGGTGAAGAGCAAGGTTCTGGATGCTTTTTTTTGCATTGCTAATAGCCGCATGATCAGGGCCTAACACTTTAAAGCCAATAGGAGCACTGAGTATGGTTTGAGATATCAGCAACATCACTAGAATGAAATAAACACATTTTGATTTTTGCATGATGCTCAAGATACCTTTTCAATAAGTACTGCAAACGCTTCTTTAATGATGATAGCAAAGTGGGCTTTAAAAGCAATCTTACAATGATGAGAATGGTGGTACTACATGCTCTCTATTGTTGTTAAATTGTCTTTTTTTTTTTGAAATGCTATAATAATGAGGTTGTAGTAAGCAAAATGCGGGGTTATCCTTTGAATAAAAAAGAAATGCAAATGATTCAGTCTGTTCTTGATGAAGCTTTGCTGATGGCAAAAAATAATCATGAAGGTAGTCATGCTGCTTACATCCCAGAGTTGGCTAATGTGCCTCCAGAGCTTACTGCTGGTGCTATTATGATGGCTGATGGTCATCGTTTTGTTTCAGGTGATGCAGTTGATTATGTGTTTTCCCTTCAGAGCGTTGCGAAATTAGTAGTGCTTGCCGGCTTATTGGAAGAGTATGGTCAAGAACAAGTCATGGCATGGGTTAAAGTTGAGCCTAGCGGCGATGATTTTGCCTCTGTTGCACGTTTAGATCAGTTTGGTCCTGCCCCTTCTAATCCTATGCTTAATGCTGGTGCTATTGCTCTTTGTAGTCATATTCCGGGTCATATGGAAGAGCGAATTTCATGGCTAGAAGAATGGGCCAAAAAATTGTTTGGTGAAACATTAAATATGAATCAGAAGATTTTTTCATCAGAACGCCGTACAGGAGATCGAAATCGTTCTTTAGCTTATCTCATGAAAAGTACAGGATTTGTTGTTGGGGATGTAGAAGAAGTCCTTGAGACATATTTTCATTTGTGCTCGTTTGAAGCAACTGTTGTACAAGCCGCTTATCTTCCAATGCTTTTGGCGAATCGTGGTGTGGCGCCTGATGGTGCTCAGGTAATCAGTGAGGGAACAGTCAAAACAGTGATTTCCATTATGTCAACTTGTGGATTATATAATGAAAGTGGTGTTCATCTAGTTAAAACAGGTTTGCCAGGAAAAAGTGGAGTTTCTGGTGTTATATTGGCGTGTGCTTTAGGGCGAGGGGGTATTGCCGTTGCCAGTCCTAGAGTTAATCCTAAAGGAACTAGCATTCGTGGCGCTATAATGCTGCATCATATCTCTAATGAGCTTGGCTGGCACTTTGCGTTGAGTTAGTCTAGAGATTGCTGTATCAGCTATTGAGAACAATGGTAAAACAAGTTATCATTTGATTTTACAGTAATTTGGGAGCGGTGGTTAGAATGGGGCAATATACAATAACAGATCGCAAAAGTTTTAAAATACGTTTGTCCAGTCGATATAAGTGGTTTATGTACGGCATGGTGATAGGTGCTGTTGTGGGAGGCGTCGCTACTTTTGCTTATGGATACTACTTGCTGGGTTTATTTTCTATCGCTGTGACTCCTGTATCTTTGTTTGCGCTACCCCTTGTATTGGTAGGCACTGGCGCACTTTTCTTGGGGGCGCTGTTTTCTTTGCTGGCAGGAAGTTCTTTCGAGTCTAATAGTGATTTCACAGTTAGCTACGGTCTTGTTCTTTCGTCCCAAACTAAAGATGGAATGCACCAGCTTAAGGAAGGGGTTTTGGGCAAAGAGGGTGAATACACGCTGAGCTTGTCTCCTAGCCGTTATTCGCTTTGGGCTGCCTTTGGTGGTATCGCTGGTGTTTCTACTTGTTTGGTCCTGGGCTGGATGTTCATGGGCCCTATTACAGCTTTTGCGGGGGTTGCCCTCTCTGCTTCGCCTTTTGCGATGATGGGTTACTCATGCGCGTGTGCTGCCATTGGTGGCGCTACTGGGGCGCTTACTTTCGGAGGACTGCGAGTTCTTGTGGGACGCACTATGGACAGATTGTCTAAGTATAAGAAATCGTACCGTTATTCTGCTTATGGTGCTGTTCATCTCAAGGAATCATCAAAAGGTTCTTGTCATGCGATTGATACAGCTTCTAATGGGTATTTTTGTGTAGGTACAATCAGAACTGCGCATGATGCAAAAGAACAGCACAGTAACAGGCCCCAGGCTGGGAGTGTTAGCTCGTTTTAATATTGTTGTTTTTCTTACGTCAAAATTAATGATTGGTGCTGTTTGGCCCTTGCAAGATCAAAAAAAATTTTATATAATACATAAACTAAATTAGCGCGGGGTGGAGCAGTCTGGCAGCTCGTCGGGCTCATAACCCGAAGGTCGTAGGTTCAAATCCTACCCCCGCTACCAATAATCAGTGGGCCATGGGCCCACTTTTTTTACGTAAAACGAGGCGGTGCATGACAACACAGCACGAAAGAGATAGCTTGATTGAATCAGTGCTTGAGGCTGAGGGTTATGAGTACCTTGGTGCTTGGCGTGAGCGTGAGTCATTGTGTGTCTTTATAGATCATCCCAATGGCATATCCGTTAATGATTGTCAGGCTATGAGCCACCTTCTTTCACCTATGTTGCTGGCTGAAGGTGTTCTTAATGAGCGTATGGGCTTAGACGTTTCATCTCCTGGCCTCAATCGTCCTTTATTTAAGCCTGAGCACTATATCGCCATGGTTGGATCTTTAGTGCAGGTCAAGTTGCACACTGCAGTTGCAGGGCGTAAACGGTTTAAAGGTGAGTTGAAAAAGGCTGATAAAGTCTCCATCACCCTTGGCGTGGATCAGCAGGATTATGAACTTGATTATGCCGCTATCGAAAAAGCAAATAGTTGTTATCAGGGGCCATTTTAAAAGTAGTTAAAACTCAATACAATGAGGGAAAGAGGTATGATACAAGAAAACCAGCATAGCAGTGAAATGCTTTATATGATTGAATCATTGGCGAATCAAAAAAATGTTTCGCGTGAGGTTGTTTTTGAGGCGATGGAATCAGCATTGGCTGCAGTATCTGAGCGATCCCTAGAAGAAGGTGCTTGTGCTCGAGTATCTCTTAACCGTCAGACAGCTGATTATGATGAAATTAAGCAAGTGTGGGTGGTGGTACCCAATGAGCAAGAAGAGATTGAGGCTCATCAAATTAGTCTTGATGATGCTCAAGCCATTGATCCAGATATGCAGGTGGGGGATGAAGTGGTAGAAGCGCTTGAGGCTCCTGAGTTTGGTCGTATTGCGGCTCAACAAGCTAAACATATTCTTTACCAAAAGCTACGCCAAGCTGAGCGTGATCGTATTATTGGTGAGTATGAGCATCGTATCGGCGAGCTCATGACTGGCGTTGTAAAAAAAGTGACTCGCGAAGTCATTGTGGTTGATTTTGGCTCTTCAGTCGAGGGTTTGCTGCCAAGAGAACAGCTTATTCCTCGAGAGATTGTTCGTATTAAAGATCGTATTCGTTCCTATTTAGAAGATGTGCGCCGTGAGGGTAAGGGGCCACAGCTGGCTTTAAGTCGTCGTCATCCTCAAATGTTAGTTAAGTTGTTTGAGCTTGAAGTTCCTGAGGTTGCAGAGCACATTATTGATATTAAGTCTGTTGCCAGAGATCCAGGTGGTCGTTCAAAGATGGCGGTTAAATCTAATGACAAGCGTATTGACCCTAAAGGGACATGTATTGGTATGCGTGGGTCACGTGTTCAAGCTGTGTCTAATGAGTTAAATGGGGAAAGAATCGACATTATCATGTGGGACGATAACCCAGCTCAATTGCTGATTAACATATTTGATCCATTCCCACTCGGTAAAATTGTGATTGATGAAGATAAAATGTCGATGGATGTCGCGGTTGAAGAAGAGTATCTTCCTCAGGTTATTGGTCGTGCAGGACAAAATATTCGTTTAGCATCTGAGCTTTCTGGATGGACTATCAATGTGATGAGTGCTGAAGAAATTGAAAACAAAAGTGCTGAAGCCAACGAAAAACATCAAGAAAACCTCATGCATTATCTTGAAGTTGATGAAGAGATTACCGATCTTTTATTAAATGCAGGGTATGTTTCCATTGAATCTATTGCTCATGCTTCACTAGACGATATGCTAGATCATATTGAGGAGTTTGATGACGAGATGGCCGCTGAGATTAAAGATAGGGCAAAGTCTGCTTTAATTGATATTGAACTTGAAATGCAAGAAAAGTTAGGTGATATTGAGCCTGCAGAAGATTTGTTATCACTTGAGGATATGAGCAGACGCTTGGCTCTAGAGCTTGCATCGCGTGGCATTATTACTCGAGATGATTTGGCTGAGCAGGCGATTGATGACATCATTGATATTGAGGGCTTAGATGATGCCTCTGCAGGTAAGCTTATTATGCAGGCACGAGCGCATTGGTTTGAAGATGATGCTTCATAACACATAAGGGGATAATATATGACAAAGTCGGATTTGAAGGTTGTTGATTGGTTGAAGCAGTTGGCTGAGAACACGTCAATGACTTACCGTGCTTTGACTCGGCGACTTAATGAAGCTGATATTACCTTTAACGAAGATGATATTATCAGTGATGAATTAAAGTCTAGTATTCGTGCTGCACTTAAGAAAAAGAGTGATACTGGAAAATCAAAATTAACCTTAAAGTTAAAGAAATCGAGTTCTGGTTCATCTTCGTCGGGACCTGCTGTGACAGTGCGTGCTAAGCGCAAGCCTGTTCAAAAAACTGTTGTTGCTGAGGACGAACCTGAAGACTTGCCCACTGAAGCTCCCAAGGTTAAAAAAGAGAGTCAGTCAAAACCTATTGATGCAACCATGGATATCGTTGAGCCTACTCCTCCTGTAGAAATTGACGAAAAATCAAGCAAAGAAAAGCATGCAAAGCATCATAAGCCTGCTCCTAGCAAAGATGCTGACCGCGATGATCGTACCAAAGATAAAAAGACCCCAGGACGCGCAGCTGGGCGTGGTCGTAATTCAGGACGACAAGCGATTGCGGATGCTTTAGATAGTATGGTGCATGAGAATGATGATTATTTTTCTCCACGTCGTCGCAGACGTAAGAAGCCTTCTACACTGTCGCAAGGATTTGAAAAGCCAACAGCCTTTGTTTCTAAGGAAGTAACTATTCCTGAAAGTATTATGGTGTCTGAACTAGCACAAAAGATGTCGGTAAAATCAGCGGATCTTATTAAATCATTGATGAAGCTTGGAGTCATGGCCACAATTAATCAGGTGCTCGATCAGGAAACAGCTATCATTGTGGTTGAAGAGTTTGGTCATAAGCCTAAAGCGCTGAGTGAATCTGCCATTGAAGACGATTTGATACTAGAGTCTGATGCTGGACCCCACTATGAGACACAGTCTCGTCCCCCGGTAGTCACGATTATGGGACATGTTGATCACGGTAAGACATCCTTGCTGGATTCGATTAGACGTGCTAAAGTCACTGCCACTGAGGCTGGAGGTATTACCCAGCATATCGGAGCCTATCAGGTGGCACTTGATAGTGGTGTTATTACTTTTTTAGATACACCAGGACATGAGGCTTTTAGTCATATGCGAGCTCGTGGCGCCGGTTGTACTGATATTGTTGTACTTGTTGTGGCTGCTGATGATGGTGTCATGCCGCAAACTATTGAAGCTATCTCTCATGCCAAAGCTGCAGGCGTGCCTATTGTGGTTGCTATTAACAAAATGGATAAGCCAGAAGCTGATCCTGAGCGGGTCACCTCTGAACTAACAGGTTATGAAGTAGTACCCGAGGACTGGGGTGGCGAATCACAGTTTTGCCCTGTTTCCGCGCAAACTGGAGAGGGTATTGATCAATTGCTCGAAGCAATTCTTCTGCAAGCAGAAGTGCTTGAGTTAAAAGCTGCTGCTGAAGGCTCTGCAAAAGGTGTTGTGGTTGAATCAAAATTGGATAAGTCTAGAGGGCCTGTGGCGACTATTCTTGTGCAATCAGGTTTATTGCAAAAAAGTGATATCGTCTTGGCTGGGCAAGAATATGGTCGTGTGCGCATGATGGTAAATGATCAGGGGCACGAGATTAAACAAGCAGGACCTTCTGTACCTGTTGAAGTGGTTGGCCTTTCAGGGGTTCCTATTGCTGGTGATGATGTGGTTGTGGTTCAGACTGAGCGTAAAGCAAGAAGTGTTGCAAACTTTAGACTAGGAAAGTTTAGGAAAACACGCTTAGTTTCACATGCTACTACCTTGGATAACTTGTTTTCTAAGCTGTCAGATTATGAGGCTTCATCAATCAATATTATTCTCAAAGCTGATACACAAGGCTCTATTGAGGCTATTAGTGATGCTCTAACAAAACTTTCTACCGATGAGGTGAAGGTTAAATTTGTCGCCAAGGGTGTGGGCGGTATTAATGGCTCTGATATCAATTTAGCGATTGCCTCTGATGCCATTGTGTTGGCTTTCAATGTCAGGGCGGATGCTTCTGCACGTCAGCTGGCAGACTCTGAGTCGGTAGATGTGCGTTACTATAGTGTCATTTATAATCTTATTGATGAAGTGAAGTCGGCTCTTAGTGGAATGCTTAAGCCTGAAGTTAAAGAGGTTGTCATTGGTTTGGCTACTGTGCGTGATGTCTTTAGGTCCTCTAAAATTGGTTCTATTGCCGGGTGTATGGTCACAGAAGGTGTGATAAAACGTCAGTGCCCAATTCGTGTATTGCGGGATAACGTTGTTATTTATCAAGGTGAGCTAGAATCATTGCGACATTATAAAGATGATGTCAATGAAGTGAAAATTGGTTCAGAGTGTGGTATTGGAGTTCGTGACTATAATGATGTGAAAGTCGGTGACATGATTGAAGTTTACGAAATTCAAGAAATTCAACGAACTTTGGATTAAACGTTATGATGCATGCTAAAAAGCCTTATGCGCGTAAAGATCGTGTGGGACCTCTCATTCATCGAAAGTTGTCGGAATACCTAGCAAAAGGTTTTTGTACAGTTGATGGTGAGATTCCTCCTTTGACCTTTTCTGAAGTGGATGTTGCTCCTGACTTTGGTCAAGCTAAAGTTTACTTTAATGTCTTGGGCGAAGGGAATAATGCTAATGTTAAGACATTACTTGAAGGGCAGGCAATCCCTCTCCAGAACCGTTTAGCGTCTGAGCTTAATCTGCGTAAAATGCCAAAGCTTATCTTTCTGTTTGATGATGTTATGGCTTCTGCAACACGTATGGACGCGCTGCTGAACACAATTTAAGGGTGTTTCTTGAGTCAGTTTTATTGTCATGATGTTGATGGTTATTTGGTTGTCGATAAGCCTGAGGGGATGAGCTCCAATGCTCTTCTACAAAGGGTAAGGCGGCTTCTTGGTGCCAAAAAAGCAGGACACGGGGGCACCCTGGATCCTATGGCATCTGGCGTCATGTTGTTGGCTTTTGGGCGAGCAACTAAAGTTTTATCCTTTATGCTGGCCGATCAAAAAAAGTATCGTGTAGGGTTTCAATTGGGTGTTGAGACAACAACAGGTGATGCCACGGGTGAGATAGTAGGACAATCTCCTAGTGCTATCACTGCTGCGGTGATTCAAACTATTCTTACTTCTTTTTTAGGACCCATTCACCAGGTCCCTCCTATGTATTCTGCGCTTAAGCATAAAGGGGTGCCGTTGTATGCTTTGGCTCGTAAAGGGGAAGTGATTGAGCGGCAATCGCGTGAGGTCACAATCCATACCTTAACTCTATTGGGCTTTGATGAAAAAAGTCAGCAAGGCGAGTTAGAAGTTTCCTGCTCAAAAGGGACTTACATGCGCACTTTGGTTGAAGATATTGGGAAAAAGCTTGGTGTGGGGGCGCATGTCAATGCCTTGTGCCGATTGGCTTCAGGGTCTATCGGTTTGGAGCAGGCGCTATCTCTAGAAGATCTCCAGATGCTCGCTGAAGAGAAGGGAAGGGATTATCTTACTACACTCTTATCTAGTTGCGATACGCTGGTTGGCCATTATCCTGTTTATGTTGCTAGCCAAAATGAAATTATGGCCCTAAGGCATGGGCTAAAGTCTTCCCCTGTTTTCAGCGCTCATGCCTCTTCTTGGTTTCGCTTGCTTGATCCAAAGGGTATGTGTGTTGCTCTTGCGTGGTCTAACGCTGAAAAGCGCTTTGATCAGCTACGTTGGTTTTGTGAAGTTTTACCTGAGCGATTGCCTAAAAACGACTAAAGTGCCTGTTTTAAAGGTATTATTGCTTGTTTATTATGGGTATAACAGTTACAATAATATCGTGTCTGTGAATGACAGCGGATGCGTAAGTCTATTATCATCAAAAAAGAGGAGTTATCATGTCATTACCAATAGAGCAAACTCAAGCTATTATCAAACAATATCAACGTTCAGAAGGTGATACAGGTTCACCTGAAGTGCAAGTGGCCTTATTGACTGCTCGTATTGTGCAGTTAACAGAGCACATGAAAGAGCACAAAAAAGATCTACACTCACGTCGAGGTTTACTACGTCTTGTTAGTTTACGTAAAAAACTGCTTGCTTATCTTAAAAAGAAAGATGCAGCACGTTACACAGCAATTATCAAAGCGCTTGGTTTGCGTCGTTAATTATTAAGAGAGAAAACAATTTATGAGCAAAATGGAAGCAAAACAACAACAATTTCAATATGGCGAACATACCGTTACCCTAGAAACAGGGCGTGTAGCTCGTCAAGCCAGTGGTGCTGTTTTAGTCAGTATGGGAGATACAGTTATTCTCGCCACAGCAGTGGGTAAGAAAGAAGCAAAGCCTGGTCAGGATTTCTTTCCACTTACTGTCAATTACGTAGAAAAAATGTATGCTGGCGGGCGTATTCCTGGAGGCTATTTCAAGCGAGAAGGTCGTCCTTCTGAACGTGAGACTTTATTATCACGTTTGATTGACCGTCCTTTGCGTCCACTATTTCCGAAAGATTTTAAAAAATGAAGTGCAGGTTATTATTACAGTGATGTCTTTGGATCCATCCATTGATCCTGATGTGCCTGCCATGATTGGTGCTTCAGCAGCACTTGCTATTTCAGGCATGCCTTTCCACGGTCCTATTGGTGCTGCACGTATTGCCTATATTGATAACCAGTACGTTCTTAACCCTAGTCCCGAAGCCTTAGCAAGCTCTTCACTCAACTTGATGGTAGCAGGAACCCAAGACGCTGTATTGATGGTAGAGTCTGAAGCTGATTCACTTTCAGAAGAGCAAATGCTTGGTGCTGTCATGTTTGGTCATGAGCAAATGCAAGCTGCTATTGATGCTATTTTAGCTCTCAAGGCTGAAGCAGCTAAGCCCTCATGGAATTGGTCTGCCGCGCCTGAAAACGAAGCACTTAAAACAAAGGTTGCTGAGCATGCACAAGCAGCCATTGAATCAGCTTACCAAATTGAAGCTAAAGCGGAGCGTTTAGAAGCTTTATCAGAAGCTCGTCACCAACTCATGACAGATTTAGAATCTGAGAGTGAGTTTGATGCTGCCGATATTAAAGCAGCATTTGCTAAGCTTGAAAAGAATATTGTGCGATCAAGGGTTCTAACTGGTGGTAAACGTATTGATGGTCGTGATACAACCACAGTTCGTCCCATCTTTGCTGAAACTGGTGTATTACCAAGAACACATGGATCTGCTTTGTTTACTCGTGGTGAAACTCAGGCGATTGCTGTGGCAACGCTTGGCGGTTCACGTGATGAGCAGCGTTTAGAAGGTTTGCGTGGAGAGCAAAGTGATGCCTTCATGTTGCACTATAACTTCCCTCCTTTTTCGGTCAATGAAGTTGGCTTTATGAGCGGTCCTAAGCGTCGTGAAATTGGTCATGGCTTCTTAGCAAAGCGAGCCTTAGTATCAGTATTGCCTACACCAGAAGAGTTCCCTTATACGCTTCGCGTGGTGTCTGAAATTACAGAATCTAATGGTTCTAGTTCTATGGCCACTGTATGCGGTACGAGTATGGCTTTGATGGATGCAGGGGTTCCCCTTAAATCAGCTGTCGCAGGTATTGCTATGGGGCTGGTGAAAGAAGGTGATGATCATGTTGTTTTAACCGATATTCTTGGTGATGAAGATCATCTTGGTGATATGGACTTCAAGGTCGCAGGAACAGAACAAGGTATTACTGCCCTACAGATGGATATTAAGATTCAGGGTATTACTCAAGATATCATGAAGCAAGCCTTAAGCCAGGCACGTGATGCTAGGTTGCATATTTTAGATATTATGCAGTCAGAGCTCAATAGTCATCGTGAGCAGCTTTCTGATTATGCTCCTCGTATTGATACGATACAGATTCATCCCGATAAAATTCGTGATGTGATTGGTAAAGGTGGCGTGACTATTCGTGCGATTACCGAAGAAACGGGTGCTACTATCGATATTACTGATGATGGTATTGTCACGATTATGGCAGTAGATCGTTCAAGTTCTGATGCTGCAATAGCCAAGGTGGAGAGCTTAACAGCAGTGCCTGAGATAGGCAAGGTGTATCATGGTACAGTGGTTAAAATCATGGACTTTGGTGCGTTTGTTAATATTTTACCTGGTTGTGATGGTTTGGTACATATTTCACAAATCGCGGCAGAGCGAGTGAATGATGTGAATGATTATCTCAAAGAGGGTCAAGAAGTAGATGTTAAAGTCCTCGAGATTGACCGCGGTGGTAAAATTAAGCTGAGCATGAAAGCTTTGCTTGAAGAGGCTAAGCAGCCTTCAGAGTAAGTTGCTTTAAGCTAAAAAAAAACCTGACTTTGTGTCAGGTTTTTTTTTGACTAGATCAGTATAAAACCTTTTCTATGCTCATCATGAAGGAGATGGGGTCGCAGAGGTATGATCTTCATGGGTACAATGCTCTTCACGCCATGCTATTATCGCTCGTTTCAGCTCATGATCTTCTTCAAATTGTTCGTGGTTAAGATTTTGTCTTGATAGTGGACATGTGCGTTCCTTTTCAATCCAAAAGGTGATTGCTGCCTTTTCAAAATGGTATCCATAGATGGATCGTACCGGCTCTATCATAAGATCTTGTGTAATAGGACATAAATACTCACTTGGTATATCTGTATCATAGGTTTCAGAACGGAGACTCTCATGATTTTCTATGAAATTTTCATAGGCTTCCTTTGTCTCGCTTTGGGCTTCAGTCAATGGACTGTATTCATTGCTTTGACGCTCTAAACTTTCTCGTATCAAATCTATAAAGTTTTCAGATTGGATATAATCTCCGCTGAAGGCATGGTCTGGAAATACATTCATCTCACGGGGATAAATTGTCCGTGAATGGAGACTTAAGCCATTTAAAATATTTAATAGATAGATTCTTATGGGAAGTCCTGTGTTTGTTGCCATGTTAGAGACCAATTGGGTTAAAGTCTGCTCAAAACGGCCAAGCACATTAGCATAAAGGTTAATTGCAGACTGCAAGGATGTTGTGCTTAACCGAGTGGCTGTCCTATTCAGTGCCCTATTCATTAGCGTAGTCAATTGCAAATTGAGATCGATGGTTGCTATTAAGGGGTTAAAGCTCAGCTGTGTGCCGAGGCTCATCAAGTACAAAAAATTTGCAAGGTTATTCATGTTTTTCCTTTGGGCTACAAAATACATAAAATAGTATACTTTTTAATATTAATTAACAGTTAGGTTTTTTTATGATTTTTTCTACATGGTTGATGAAGTGACAGAAGCAAGCAAGGGGGCGCATGGTTCAGTTATTGACATGTTGATTTCCTGACTTTCTGTCTGCTCTGTAGTAGGCCCAGGTAAATCTGCCAGTATGATGAGTGCGGTCAAGGGTCTCAGCGAGCCAAGATTGGAGAGGGTCACGGTTTTGTTAATGTATGTTTTTACCCTAATAATGCTGGGTAGATAGCGTTGCAATAAGTAAAAAAGGGTTGGGGAGAAAAGAAGATTGAAATTCTCTTTTTTATCTCATATTATATCTTTATGAGAATAAAATGAGATAAATATGAAGGTTTGGTCTAGAGCTATTTTACTGATTGATATGGATGCATTTTTTGCTGCAGTTGAACAAAAAGACCATCCTCATTTGCGGGGAAAGCCTATAGGGATTACTAATGGAATCCAAGGATCAACCTTGATTACATGCTCTTATGAGGCGAGAGCATTTGGTATTAAAACAGGGATGAAGTTTTGGCAAGCAAAGAAACTGTGCCCAAATCTTATTGCGGTAGGTAGTCGTCCTGACCGTTATGCTGAAGTTTCAAGAGATATTATGACGATAGTAGGCAGCTTCTCCCCAGATTTAGAAGTATTCTCCATTGATGAGGCCTTTTTAGATATCACACGTTGCCAGCGTTTACATGGGGACCCACAAACAGTGGCTTATAAAATTCAAGAGGCTATTTTTGCAGGTGTTGGTCTTACTTGCTCTATTGGTGTGAGTGGCGATAAAACTACAGCGAAGTATGCGGCTAAATTAGGAAAACCCAATGGATGTACAGTGATTCCGCCTTGGCAATCAAAAAAAATACTAGCGCCAGTACCCGTTGAATCTTTGTGTGGTATTGGCCCAGGCATTGCTCGTTTTCTCAACCGTTTTGGCGTCAAATACTGTGGTGATATGCCTAAAATACCTATGGGCGTTTTAGCTAAGCGGTTTGGTCCTTTTGGTCGTCGTTTATGGCTGATGTGTCAAGGTATGGATCCTTATGGTGTAGTGAAAGCCTCAGCGCCTGCTAAATCAATGGGGCATGGTAAAATTTTGCCTCCGGGAACCTCAGAAATTACCATTGTTTTATCTTATTTTCGTCAAATGTGTGAGCGTTTGGCTGCGAGAATGCGCCGCCATCAAGCCACATCCGATTGTTTTTTTATTGGGATGCGGGTGCCTCATGTGGGATGGCTAGGCGAGAAATATCGCACAGAAATTCCTATTGATGATGGTTTTCAATTATACCAACTATGTTTACAGTGTATGCGTCAATTTGGTAGTGGTTATGTGGTAAAGCAAGTGCAGGTGACAGCTTTGATTTTATATCAAGGGAATCAACAATATGATTTATTTGCTAGTTCTGATGATGAGGTGGCTCAACGTAATCAAGCCATGGATCAAGTCAATCAACAGTTTGGGGCTGGTACTTTAATTCCTGCAGGCATGATGGCAACAGGACAACTAACAAAAGTGATAGCCCCTTCTTGGAAGCCAGAAGGAGTTCGTGATTCCTTATAAGCAGTTTTAATAGCTAGTCATTTAACGTGCCTTTGCAGCAGTTGTTTTTTAAATTTCTTCTATGCTTAGGAAATAATCATAGGCAAAGGTTTAGATTGATATGGTCACAGACGGTGTTCTATCGAGCAAATTGAAAAGTCGTGCTTCTGTAAGATCACAAGTATATACAAGGGATGAATATCATGATAATAAGGATGTTTCTGCCTTGTTAATGATGAAATTAGATCCTTGGATATGTAACAAACAGGTTGCCTTGTTGCCTCATTATGGGGGTGCAATTAGTGATTTGAGTGCATGGATTAACGACACTGTCGCCCGCGTGCAAGGCTCGAAGCGTGATCCACTGAATAGCACTGTTAAATCCTACGTTATACCAGTGGTTTTTTCTAATCATTGGACAACACTGATTTATCATCCTCCTATGAAAGGTAAGGATGCAAAGCTAGTGTATATAGACTCTTCACCAGGACAAAATAACAGTAATGCAATGCATCGTTTTAACAAGATCAAAGAGATAGCAACAAAACTTGGTGTTGAAGACAGCCGTCGTATCATTATCGGTGGGGTACAAGAAGGGGCTAAAAGATGTGGTGATTGGATGGTCACTAATGCTATGCACTATATTGATTCATATTCAAGGTCTAAATCATTTTCTATGAGCGATTTATTTTTAGCTCGCGGTTGTGGTTATAATCCTCAAGGGTGTAAAACATTGCAAAAAAATATCCTCCAACATCACGTGCAACTTTTAAATCAAAGGTGGGATGGACGTTTATCTTGGCGTTATAATGGCTATATTAATCGATTAATGCGCTCTTGGGTAGCAACAGCACAAGGTGTCCGTAAGGTCACCTAGAGATAGTGATTTACGGAGCCGTTTACAGTACCTCTCAGCAGAGCTTCATGGCTTGATTCATAGTGAGGTAATTCCTATTGCGCATGAAGACACAGGTCAATGGTTAGAGTCGCTGCAATTACTCAATGCTGGTTTTATGAAGAGTTCCTATGAGCAAGTTGAAAGCAAATGGATGGAATGTTGTCAAGGTGATGAAAATTATGGAGCTCATAAGAATGATTTGAAAAGTCTTTTACAAGGCTTGTCAATAACCAAGCCCTCTATGCAAACCGTCATCAGTAAGGTGATTGATTCAGATGCCAACCAAGAAATGCTAACGGCCATTCAAACTTTTAAAAATAGAAACTATATGAGTTATGATGATGATTCAAAATTAATTGATATCCTCAATAGCAGACTTAAAGAGTATACGGAAGGGCAAGACGGATCTTTAGTTGTTGGTGGTTTAGGTTCTGAAAAGTATAAGGCAGTAAAAGCTTGTATCAGAGGCAACCCAGACCTTGTGCAGACCATGAAAGCTAGCATAGATGAGATGACGAGGAATATGAAAACGATTATCGACCATTTAAAAGCCAATCAGCCGTCAGCAGTAAGCAAAGTAAATGAGGTGATGCGTCAGCTTAAGGGTATGGGTTTGACCATACAGATGAGTCAAAGTCAGTACAGTCACATTAAGCAGTGTGATTTGGGTTTCTTATTGACTAAGACTAATGACGAGATTGATAAAAATGTTAAACAACTAAGATTAGGACCGTGCTTTAGTTCGGTTCTCACTCCACAAGGAGCTTTAAAAGCAGATAATCCTTTTCAAGAACTTTTGATTGCCATGAAACGATATGATAAGCGAGATGATGCTATAAGTATTTTGGAGACGGCTCGAGGAACAATGCGGGGAAAGTCTGAGTTGTCAGAGAGAGAGTCTATTATTAAAGAGTTCATTGATTCTTGGCTACCTCCTAGACCATCTTCTACTAGTAAACCTCGATGATAGTTTATCCCTATCATAAAAAGCATATACACCGTCCACTGTGTTTTTTTATTTTTTTTGTAATAATGTAGTATTCGCGTTTAATTTTTTATTTCTATGAAAGAAGTTACTTATACAAAGCTTATAAAAATGATGGCAAGTGAACGGCCTGAAGCCTTAGAGTACTTTATTTGCTTAAGCACGATTGACTCAACGCAGAAGCTTTTACGCCTCTTGCAAGGGAGTAAAGCGTTAAGCTTTCGGGTTAGTAATGGTACAGATATGACTCTACTAGACTTTTTACTTCGACATAAAGGAAAAAGAGAGGCACCTTGCTATACCAATATCATAGTTAAGAGCGATTTAACTAAGGAAAAAATGAGTGAAGTGATTAATCTGTTTAATAAATATTGTATTAGTTTTTTATCACTTAATTGTTGGTTAAACAAAGAAACAAGTTCAGAGGTACTACAACAAATCCCATATAAGGCCATGGTTATTCTGGGTAAAGATGTTAGCGCATTACAGATTAAGCTTTTGACCCAAAATAACATTTTTCGTTATTATGTCTCAGGTGACACTCCTCCTGGTATCTATACTCATATGCATGCCAGACCCCAAGTTATATTTGGCGAGCAATCAAAAAAAGAACAGGTTGAAGCATTATATGCGTCAAAAGGAGAAACTTTGAGGCATGTGGGTATATCGGGCTCAACCCCTTCAGAGGTTGTTGCAGCGATTGCCGTTAAAAATCTTTGTGTTGTGCTTTATGCCAGTGTCAATCAATCACAAGTAGATTGCTTGGTAGAGCACAATATTAAGTCTTTTGGAATAAAAAGACCGTTTGTTAATGCTTTGAAGAATCTAAAGGGAGAAGGTGTTCGTATTGACTTAATTTCTGGCGCTTCAAGTGCTGTCGTTGCTCAGTTGATAAAAAATGACATTAATCGCTTTACTGTTTATAACGAAACAAGTGTAGAAACACTTGAGCTTCTTGAAAGTTTTTCCTTTTTTTACATCATGGATGATATTCCACGAGAAGAGTTGCTACCAGCAATACCTATGGGCACTTTAGTTTATTTGGAAGCAGCTCTTAGTGCAGATCAGATGGGGAAAATTAAAGCACATCACTTTATGGTGGGTGGTAATACCCCTGACTCGGCACTACAGGCCATACCTGCTACGGCCAAAGTTTTTCTTGGGCCAAATGTTCGTGCAGATCAGATTAGGAAAATTAATGCATCTAGGCTTGGGGTGCATGGTAATACCCCTGATGCTGTATTACAGGCCATACCTGCTACGGCTATAGTTGTACTTGAGCCATGTGTTTGTGCAAATCAGATTGGGAAAATTAAAGCACATCACTTTATGGTGGGTAGTAAAACCCCTGACGCCACATTACAGGCCGTACCTGCTACGGCTACAGTTTATCTTGGGTCATGTGTTCATGCAGATCAGATTAGGAAAATTAATGCATCTAGGCTTGGGGTGTATGGTTATACCCCTGATGCTGTATTACAGGCCATACCTGCTACGGCTACAGTTTATCTTGGGTCATGTGTTCCTGCAGATCAGGTTGAATTGATCAAATCAAGGTTTCTTTTGAATCGTAATAGCTTGCCTATAACATTTGCAACTAATAAGCACGACATAAGTGTGCAAAAACAATCAAGCCCTAAACGTATAAAAATTACTCACAACACTGATCATGCAAAACTAACTGTAAATATTGGTTCTCATTTTGGTCAGATGCCTGAAGAGAGGACTGAACAAGAAGTAGATTGTGCAACAAGTCTTTTATCAATAAACAAGAGGGGCTAGGCCTGAGATTGGATGACATTAAAAAGATTGAGGGTGAAAATCTGCCTTCGAGTCTAGGTAGGCAAAGTGAGTGAGAAGAGTAAATAAGTCTATAGGTATAATATAAATCTATAAAAAATAAGATAATGGTGCATCATATAGCATCGCGAATTGCGAGCTGCATCAAATATTTTATAGACAATATACTGTCATAACTTTTCTGGTGAATCTCTTGTGAAGAAGGCCTGCTCATTATTTATCGATCGTTTAACAATGTGCTAAATTTTCTTTTATCCCTGATGATTTAGCGCTTCTGACGGTATTCATAGCATGCCATGAAAATGCTTCCACCTGCAATAGCCATATTTTTCATAAAGTGATTCATTTGATTTTGTAGTAGGTGAAAGTCATCAAATTGCCAGAACGGATGGAACAAGAATGATACAGAGACACAAAAAAGTGCGATCATGATGGCAACAATATGGGTGTAGAGATTGAGAAGAAGTAGTAGTGCACCCAAGAGTTCCAGGCCAACGATGAATACCAGTACTGTAGAAGTGAAAGGTATACCAATGCTTGCCATTAATGCTTGACTACTATCGGCATGCATGAGTTTGTTGAACACCGCATCTTGAATGAAAAGTAGTGCTACTAGCACTCTGGCGAGAAGAGTGGTGGCAGGATGGTTTAATAATTGATGCATGGTGCTCGCGCTTAGCTTTGCAAGTGATAGTCGTTGAACACCTCATTGACTTGGCGATTAGTGCGCACAAAAGTTGTTCGCTTGGATAGCTCTTTTAACTTTGACGCTCCTACATAAGTACAGGTTGAGCGTAAGCCACCTAAAATATCGTGTAGGGTATGGATGATAGGCCCACGATAAGGAACATTAACCGATTTGCCTTCACTCGCGCGGTAGTTTGCAACACTGCCATGATATTTTTCCATAGCCTCTGCAGAAGACATCCCATAAAAGCGCTTAAAGCGATGACCATTGTCTTCAATAATGTCTCCCAGGCACTCATCATGGCCAGAAAGCATGCCCCCCAGCATGACAAAATCTGCACCCGCACCAAAGGCCTTGGCAACATCTCCTGGACAGGCACAGCCTCCATCAGAGCAGACATGTCCTCCTAGTCCGTGAGCGGCATCAGCACATTCTATGACTGCAGAAAGCTGTGGATAGCCTACACCTGCTTTTAAGCGAGTGGTACAAACAGAGCCTGGTCCTATGCCTACTTTGACAATGTCGGCGCCGGATAAAATAAGTTCTTCGGTCATTTCGCCAGTGACCACATTCCCTGCCATAATGACTTTTTTTGGCCACTTTTCTCTGACACGTTTAATGAAGTCGACAAAATGTTCAGAATAGCCATTGGCAACATCAAGACAAATAAAAGAGATTGGATTTTTGTCCAATAGGTTGCCAAGCTGTTTGAAGTCGTCCTTGCTTGTGCCGCTGCTAACAAAAGTAAAAGACTTCATGGCTTTGTGATCAGCAATACTTTTGGCTAAAGATTCAGGATGGGTGAACTTACTAAGCGCTGTCATAAGCTTTTCTTGACTTAGTGCTTCGGCAACAGCAAGAGTGCCTGTATGATCCATATTGGCTGCAATAATGGGAATGCCTTCCCAGCTGCTTTTCGCATGATGAAATGTGTATTTTCTTACTAAATCAACTTCTGATCGAGATTTAAGAAGGCTACGTTTAGGACGGATGAGTACGTCTTTAAAATCTAATTTAAGTTCTTGCTCGATATGCATGGTTCATTCCATTGGTTTTTATCATTCACAGTATATCGAAGCGATAGATGAAGCACAATAGAGCTTCTAAAGCAGTGAGACTTACTGTGCCTTTGGTATCTAGTGGCTTGCAATGGTTTTGTATGCAGTATGTATTACAGTAAATGCTAGTTATTTTTCACAAGGTGTAAAAACTCACTTCTGGTCCTCTGATCTGAGCGAAATTGTCCTAACATAACAGAACTTGTCATGGATGCATTTTGTTTATTGACACCTCGCATCATCATGCACATGTGCTTGGCTTCGATAATCACACCTACACCTTTTGCCTTAGTATAATGCATCAAGCAATTGGCAATCTCTTCAGATAGTTGTTCTTGAATTTGTAGACGCCTTGCAAAAGCATCAACAATTCTAGCTACTTTGGATAGACCAATAACTTTTCCATCAGGGATATAGGCAACATGGGCTCTCCCAAAAAACGGTAGTATATGGTGTTCACACAAAGAATAAAATTCAATGTCCTTGACCATAATCATTTCACTCATATCAGAATCAAACATAGCGGCATTAACAAGGGCGTCTATATCAGTATGGTAGCCTTGTGTCATGTGTTGAAAGGCTTTGGCTGCTCGTGTTGCTGTGTCTTTGAGCCCTTGGCGTGTGGGATCTTCGCCACAAGACTCCATTAAGGTAGTATAAGCTTTGGCTTGCTGTTCAAGAAGGTCTGGTTTTGTAAGTACTTCTTTCATTGTGGTATTTTTTAATTATGATGAGGTTATTGTGCACTGAATCATTGGTTTTTTCAAGTGTTTGCACTAGACTGGCAGATAAATAGGAAAGAATAGAAAAAAAACGTGATTTTTCCTTTGTCATTGTTATAATGTGATTTTTAGTTCTATAAAGAGTTTGAACATGTCATTAAACCACGTGCCCGCCGGCAAACAGTCGCCCCAAGAAGTTAATGTGATTATTGAGATTCCGTCTCATAGTGATCCTGTTAAGTATGAGGTAGACAAAGCCACTGGTACTTTAATGGTGGATCGTTTTATGTCAACAAGCATGCATTATCCATGTAACTATGGTTATGTGCCACAAACGCTTTCTTTGGATGGTGACCCAGTCGATGTGATGGTGCTTGCCCCATACCCTTTATTAAGCGGTTCGGTGATCCGTTGTCGCCTAGTGGGTATGCTAAAAATGGAAGATGAAAAAGGCGAGGATAATAAAATTTTGGCAGTACCAAGTGATGATCTATGTTCGTTGTATCATAAGATAGTCAAGCCTGATGATTTGCCCGCGTCTATCCTCAATGGTATTTCTCATTTCTTCGAGCACTATAAAGATTTAGAAAGTGATAAGTGGGTAAAGGTGAAAGGGTGGACAGGAGCCTTAGAAGCTCAGCAAGAAATTACCGATAGTATCGAGCGTTTCCAAGCTGATACCAGTGTTTAGTTTTACCGCTTGAGAAGGTTTATATGAAACGCGCTTTAACAATTATCATCTCAGGTCTAGTGCAAGGTGTTAGCTTTCGTGTGTCCATGCAAAAGCAAGCACTCGAGTTGGATCTTACTGGCTGGGTGTGTAATGCACCGAGTGGTGAGGTATTGAGTTACTGCCTAGGAGAGAGCCAGGCTCTAGAGTCTATGCAGGCCTGGTTAGAAGATGGTGGCCCTAAGCAGGCTGAGGTTGAAGAAGTTCTTGTCAGTTTTGCATCAGTTCAAGAGTTAAATGATTTTACTGTTCATGCCGACTTAGAGCGGCATGAATTTGAAAGCATGGATCTCTAGCATCAATGCTAGAGAGTTTTTTTCTACATAAAGACAACTCTAGCTTCATGGGGATTGTTCTGATCTATGCGGCAATGGCGATCAATGGTCACTAAGACTTGACTATCTTTAACCACGACAACAGCTGATTTCTCGAGTTTGCTTGCTGAATGATAAAAACTAATCGCTGTACTAAGAGGCCGCATTCCAGTACTACTTAGTGTTAGGCATTGTATCTCATTGGCTTCCAATAGGTTGGGTTGCGGTTTAATCACTACGTTATTAGTAAGATAGCTCAAATAAAGGTTTTGCTGTCTTTTGTTTTCAAGGGTAAGCTTTAATGTGCCTGATCCTTGAGGGCTAAAAACAGTGGCTATGGCAATTAGTGCAAGAAAAAGTAAAATAACCGACATGAATGAAATCTTAAATAATATGAAATGTGATATTAGCATGAGGCAAAGTTAATCAGCAAATACTCATTTATTCTCGATTCCCTCCCAGTGTGAAACGTTTACTGTATTGTGAGGATTGGCTTTGCTTAGGATTCCTTATTGAATAGGTGCCATAGATGATGTAAATCGATAGTGCCATTATGAAAGCTTTGGCAAGGATTCAGAGAGTTTTGAGTGATAATGTCAGGATCTTCTAGTCGAGCGACACTATGGTCTTGTTTGGAACGCCGCCAATGGTGGGATAGGCAGGCTTTAGGTTTCATAAGCTCATCCTTTACGGTCTCATAAGCGAAGCGATAAGTTTTTGGTATGCCATAGTAATATTTGGCAGCATTGATGTGCGTATGGGTAAGATAGCCTAGTGGTACGATAAGCCAGCAAAAGAAGAACATAAGTTTAGGCAAATGGGCGTATAGAAAGTTACTGCTGGACGCAAGGCTGCGGCTAACAACAAGGTAAACATCTTGTTGATGACTATGGCAATGATAGGCCACCCATGAAGCAACGACCCCTCCCAGCGAGTGGCCAAAAATAGTGACATTGGATGGGTGATAGTGTTGTAAAAAGAATTGGGTTGCTACCCAGGCCGAATGGTACAAATCATCGATGGACTGCCTGGCTCTACCGTAATAGGCGCTATGGCCTACACCGGGATGATTGACCAGGATAATGGTGGTGTTTTCTAGGTGCTCTTGTTCATCTTGTAATCGGATTTGAGCCAGCGCTTCTTGATGGTTATGAGGTTGCTTAAAGCATTGTCCATTGCCAGAAAACGCAATCCATACTTTATTGCCCTTTTGTTTCCCCGGTTGAATGAAGCACTCAATTTGACCTGTTGAGTGGTGTAAAAGGACATATTGCTCGTTGATCCAATGTGTTTCTTGCATGGCCTTTAATTGATCAGGACAAGGTTTCTGTGCGCCTTGTGGATAGATGCCACGACTGAGCATGGGAATAGGGGTTCCTTGCGGATTCAGTTTTTTTTGGGGTGCACCTGCGGGATGGGCATAATCAAGTAGTCTTTGGTTGAGATGGAAGTATCGAATAATAAAGCGCACAAGAGTAATGATAAGTCGAGAGGGGAATAAAAACGTCATGCGCTTTTTCCACAGGGGAGAGCTTGGTATGATGGGTGGGCAAAGTATGTCGATCATGGCTTATTTTGAGTATCTGCTGTTTTCTTTATTTTATGAAAAAAAGTTTAAAATAGTCTTAATAAACCTTTTTTTATTCTTTTTTGCGGTCTTGCAACTTGCTCAAAGAAGGGGTAAGTTAAGATCAAGAATCAAAGGAGACATCGCGTATGACTAAGCATCAGTCTTTACATTGCCTAGATGAGTTGAGTAAGTACTATCGTATCAACGAATCACTATTGATTGATGATTATTTAAAGCGCTATGAGTTATCTGAGCCTAATCAGCCAAAAGTGCAAGCTTTAGCTTATGAACTAGTCAAAAACGTTCGTTCTCAAAAAGCAAATCAAAATATGTTGGATGCTTTTTTAGCTGAGTATGATCTTTCTAGCCAAGAGGGAGTGGCTTTAATGTGTTTGGCTGAAGCTCTATTACGCGTACCAGATAAAGCCACAAGAACAGAGCTTATTAACGATAAAATTGGTGGTGCAGAATGGATTAACCATTTTCAGAAAAGCGATTCATCTTTTGTTAATGCTGCTACCTGGGGTTTGATGTTAACTGGAAAAATGGTGGATCAAAACTCCAACAGTTCTTATCTAGGAAAGGCGCTAAAAGGTTTTTGCTCACGATCAACACAAACGGTTGTGCGTGGGGCAGTGGCTCAAGCTATGAAAATACTAGGGCAGCAGTTTGTCATGGGGCAAACGATTGAAGAAGCACTAGAGCGCGCAGAGAAAAACAAGCAAAAATTATGGACCCAATCTTATGATATGCTAGGTGAAGCAGCGCGTACTCAACAAGAGGCAGAGGATTATTATCAGTCTTATTTAGCAGCCATTAAATCTGTCGGTGAGGCTTCAAGAGGGATGTCCTTACTTGAGTCTCCTGGCGTTTCCATTAAGTTATCAGCCTTGCATCCCTGCTATGATTATTTACAAGAAGAAGATGTTGTGCGGCAAGTGAGTGGTCAATTACTCAAGTTAGTTGAGCAGGCGAAACACTACGATATCTCGGTTACCATTGATGCTGAAGAAGCGGATCGTCTTATGCTGTCTTTACGTATTATTGAAGCTGTTTTCTTGGCTCCTAGCTTAAACGACTGGGAAGGCTTTGGGTTAGCGGTTCAAGCCTATCAAAAGAGAGGTTTGTCTTTAGTCAAGTGGTGTGTTGACCTTGCCAAGCGTGCGAATAAGCAATTGATGGTTCGTTTAGTTAAAGGGGCATATTGGGATAGTGAAATTAAGCTGAGTCAAACATTGGGGCTTAGTGGTTACCCTGTGTTTACTCGTAAGGAGTCTACAGATTTATCCTATCTCGTCTGTGCGCAGTATTTACTTTCAGAGCCTGAGTTAATTTATAGTCAGTTTGCTAGTCATAATGCTCATACGGTTGCAAGTATTATTACCATGGCCAGTGGGCAGTCCTTCGAGTTTCAATGTCTTCATGGCATGGGAAGTCAGCTCTATCATCATGTTGTGGACCAATACAAAATTCGTTGTCGAGTCTATGCGCCAGTGGGTGGGCACCAAACCCTTCTGGCTTACTTAGTGAGACGTTTATTAGAAAATGGAGCAAACAGTAGCTTCGTTAATCGCATTGCAGATGAGGCGCTTCCTATTGAAGAGGTCATTCAAGATCCTGTGGCTGAGCTCAAGCAGTATGCTGTAAAATCTCATCCGAAAATTCCTTTGCCTGAAAATCTTTATGGCACTGAGCGTAAAAATGCTTTAGGTCTTGATCTGAGTGATCACCAAACAATAAAAGATTTACAGCAAGCTATGCAGAAAAAGCGTACTCAATACGCTAAAATGAAGTCGCCTAAATCGGCATCTAAGTTGTCAGTTCTCAATCCTGCTGAGGGGAGTGTCCTAGCGCAAGTTGCAACTCAGGATCAAAAGGCATTACATGAGGCTTTTCAATCGGCTAAACAAGCACAAAAATCTTGGGCTTTGCTTCCTATTGAGCAACGAGCAGGGTGTTTACGTATGATGGCCGATGCCTTGAGCGACTCTATGTCTGATTGGATGAGTTTATTAGTGGATGAGGCCGGTAAGACTTTACCCGATGCTGTTGCAGAGGTGCGTGAGGCAATCGACTTTTGTCGGTATTATGCCATGATGGCAGAACAAAATTTAGTGCCAGAGGTTTTGCCAGGCCCTACTGGTGAGTTTAATCAGCTCAGTTACAGAGGTCGTGGTGTCATGCTTTGTATTAGCCCTTGGAATTTTCCTTTGGCTATTTTTTTAGGCCAAGTTGTGGCATGTCTTGTGACTGGTAATGCGGTTATTGCAAAGCCTGCAGAGCAAACTCCCTTAATTGCCTTAGAGGCAATGGCTTTGCTGCATCGCTGTGGTGTGCCTGAAGCTGTTTGTCAATGTGTTGTTGGTGGTGGTGAGTTAGGTGCGGAAGCTGTCAAGCATCCGGATTTAGCTGGCGTTATGTTTACAGGTTCAACGGCAACTGCAAAAGCGATTAACCAAGCTCTAGCGTCCCGCTCTGGTGCTATTCTGCCTTTAATTGCAGAAACTGGTGGACAAAATGTCATGATTGTTGATTCAACGGCACTCCCTGAACAATTGATTCTAGATATTATGACTTCTGCTTTTGGTAGTGCAGGTCAGCGTTGCTCAGCCTTAAGGGTGCTGTGTGTTCAAGAAGAAGTGGCGGATCGGGTTATAACGCTTATTAAAGGCGCGATGGATTGCTTGATAGTCGGTCATCCTGAGTTGTTGGCCACAGATGTTGGTCCTGTTGTTGATCAAACTGCTTTGGATCGATTATTAGCTCACCAGAAGAAAATGGATCAAGAGGCTGTATGTCTTGCTAAAACTTCTGTGCCTTCAGATCTTACGGGCTTTTATTGTGCTCCTGCAGCTTATGAAATTTCCTCTTTAGATCAATTGGATGGGGAGGTTTTTGGTCCTGTGCTCCATGTGCTGCGTTACCGCAAGAAAGACTTGCCCAAGATCATCGAGGCGATTCATGAGACAGGTTATGGCTTGACTGGTGGCTTGCATAGTCGTGTACAGGCAACCGTTGATGCAGTATCTGAAGCGATTGAAGTAGGTAATTTTTATGTGAATCGCAACACCACAGGCGCTGTTGTGGGCGTTCAGCCCTTTGGTGGTCAGGGTTTATCTGGAACTGGCCCTAAAGCCGGGGGGCCTCATTATCTACAGCGTTTGGTGCATGAGAGAACTCTCACTATTGATACCACAGCTGCAGGAGGGAATGCCTCCTTGATGACTCTTGAATCCTAGTGGCTTTTGACTTATGCTTCGTTGGGCTCATTCGGGTGAAATCGATGTGAGCTTGATGGCCTTGTTGTGCTGAAGATGGTATTTTTCATCAAGCCTAACAATAAAAGGTCTCTATGAATAAGGAGTAGCTTCATGACAAAAGACCTTCATTTGTCTAGTCAGCCTGGAATAGATTCGAGAGACCACCTTTATACTAGTGGCTCTAATCTCATGAAAAAGATTATTCGCCGAAATCAATATTTTCTCGATAAGGCATCACGGCGCATTGATGCTTTATCTGATGGTCATCAGGTTGAAGATTTTCCCACATTTATTCAGTCGGTTGTGCTTGATGATAAGGCATTATTGGAGTTGATTGCCGCTAATGTCCAACATGCACATCAAGACGGTAGGCAAGAGTCATATGATCAAAAAAAAGCAACGCTCTATAACATTATTTTGAGTATTGCACTCCTTTCCGATGCTTTTAAACAGGGTTTTGAGGCTGAGTATGGTCAAAGGCAACATGACGGCATTTTTTATGAGCTTGAGTTTCTGTTGCATCTTTTGGTGCCGGATGAGCATGCCAAACGTTTAAGCCCTTTGCAAGTTGACAATATTTTGCTGTTGGATATGAAGCACCTTGAAAGCTTTATCCAAATATTACTGGATGGTTTTTCAGTGCCAAAGTTTACAAGAGCTTATAATCCAGATGGCTCAAACCAGTCTCTTGTGCTATATCAGGCAGAGTACACACAAGACATTGATAAGTGCTATGTTGACCACGTGGTTAAATACTTTCGATCAGGTTATAACTTGGATGCACTTAAACAACAGATGAATCATAGTTTTGGTGTGATTACTTGGCATAAAGATAAAAAGCATTTGCATTCATTGATATCCGTAGGTGACTGCCTTAACAATCTTGATTTTCAGGATTTAATGCACCAAGTCGTGCTTTTTCAAAGCATGGTAAGTATAGGTGAGTGTTTTGCAAACCATGCTTTGAGCGCTAGGGCAAAAGCACATTTGGCGCACGATATTCCTACAGAAGGGTGGCGTCAGTTGAGAAATGCATTGGTCCATGTTGCATGGCATAGTAAAACACAGACAAGCTTGGACTATTGGCGTCAGAGTATATTGATTAAAAATAAGGCCAAGATTACCTTTGAATCGTTAGTAGTTTTATGCCAGACTGCTGTTTCTAAAACTCGTTCTTTCTATGAGCAATATTTTGACAAGTGCTATGAAGGCTGGATCCCAGAAGCTGCGCCACTGAATCGTCCTGACCCCTTATTTGCGCAAACGTTAAAATTTCTTATGAAAAGCATTCCTGAGCAGATTAAACACAACAGTTTGGATGAAGCCTCTTTAGTTGCTCAGTATCATCGTTGGGGTAATAGTTCGCGTCAACAGCTCTTATCTAAAGTGACTGATAGTCAGGCACTTAAGCAATATAAAAGAAAAAATAAGCATAAGTATGAAAATCTAGTCAGTGGTTTTTCGAGTTTTTATAATCGTCATAAAAAAAAATGCTCGGTCCATGACACTTGTATTAATCATCTAAGTAAAGGGAGTGGTAAGAACTCTACCCCTGCTCCAGAGCAAGTACAGGCTAATGCTCTTATAGAAGTGGCGCGTTTGGAACAGTGGGTTGGTTTGGCATGTCTTAAGCAAAACAAGTTCGATTTGGCTCAGATTTTACGTAATGATCCTTCGCTGTACCTGGCGGCTTCTTTTCAAGTGAATCTGGTGTATGAGCATATACATACACTTGTAGATGAGCTTGCATTGACCGATGTCGAGCGTGACGAGTGGTGTTGTTATCGTAACCACCTTCAGCATGGACATGTTATTCTTGACCTAAGGGGCCCTGGTGCCCAAGCGCTTTTAGCTAGCTATTGTCTTAAGCTTTTCACCGAGATAAAGCCTAAGCTCCAATCTATCAAGTTCACAGAGAAGCCTTCTCCGTCCAAGCAGGTAGGACGTTTTTTTAAGCCAATTGAGGTGAATGCGCGAACGTCACCAACGCTAAATATCTCTATTTAGAATAGGTTTTTGATCCACTCAGCCCCCAACGATGGAGCGTCGAGGCTCAAGCCAGTTCTTTAGAGTAAGTACAGTATCTTCTTCGGAACGGCAGGAAAATGAAGAAGCCTCAGAAGATAAAATAGCCCCTCAAAAAGGATAAGCTAGGTTGTTAAAAAGTGGGTGCTATTAGGCGTAGTGCCCACTTTGTTTTGATCTGTGTTTTACTTGTTTATTTTGCCAAATAAGCTTTGGTTTGGTATGATTATGATTGATCAATATCATCAAGGAGTTATAATGCATAATTTAGGGTATAAAACAGGTAATCCTGCTTTAACTGCTTCTGTATTTCGCGATGCGATGGGGCGCGCGGGAGAAGATAAAATGACACTAATGGGCACTGTTCATAAGACAGCTCTCGCTTTGCTTATTGTCATTATGGCCGGAAGCACCACTTGGGGTATGACGCCAGAGGATGCTATGTTTGGTGTCGCCATGTGGGGTGGTATGTTGGGTGGTTTTGTGGTGGCTATGGTGATCATTTTTAAAAAGCATTTGGCACCCATGTTAACACCAGTGTACGCGGTGCTGGAGGGCTTTTTCTTAGGAGCCATTTCAGGCATGTTCGATTTACAATACGAAGGCATTGTCGCTCAAGCTATTATTGCAACATTAGGTGTTTTAGCTACTATGCTTATGGCTTATCAAAGCAAGTTGATAAGGCCAACAGAAAATTTTAAGTTAGGCGTTATTTCAGCAACGGGTGGTATTTTTCTTTTATACTTAACCTCTATGATCTTAGGCTTTTTTGGTGTTGATGTGTCTTTTATGCATGATAGTTCCCCTCTCAGTATTGGAATCAGTGTTTTTGTCGTATGTATTGCTGCTTTGAACCTTGTACTTGATTTTGATTTTATCGAAACCGGGGCAGAGGTTGGTGCGCCAAAGTATATGGAGTGGTTTGGAGCTTTTGGTCTATTGGTGACTTTAATTTGGCTTTATATTGAAATCTTGCGTTTGCTTGCAAAAATGCGTGAGCGATAAAAAAACGTAGATGGGGGCAGTATGCAGTTTAATGTATTAGCTAAAGAAGGTAAGGCTAGGCGAGGGATACTAAAATTTTCTCGTGGTGAAGTGCAAACACCTGCCTTTATGCCGGTAGGCACTTGTGGCACAGTAAAATCATTGACTCCTCCTGAGGTGAAAGCTTCTGGAGCAGATATCCTCTTGGGTAATACTTTTCATCTTATGCTTCGTCCTGGCACAGAGGTTATTGAAGCGCATGGTGATTTGCATGATTTTATGGGTTGGCATGGTCCTATTTTAACTGATTCTGGTGGGTTTCAGGTGTTCAGTTTGGGTAAATTGCGCAAAATCACTGAAGAAGGCGTGACATTTCAGTCACCCTTGAATGGAGAGCGCATTTTTCTTGATCCAGAACGTTCTATGGCAGTACAAAAATCCTTGGGTTCTGATATTGTTATGTGCTTTGATGAGTGCACACCTTATCCTGCGACTTACGATGAAGCCGCCGCGTCCATGTCTTTATCTTTACGTTGGGCGAAACGTAGTTTGAAAGCACACGAGGGTAATCCTTCCGCGTTGTTTGGTATTGTTCAAGGGGGGATGTATGAACCTTTGCGCCAAGAATCACTTGAGGCCATGGTTGATCTTGACTTCCCAGGATACGCTGTGGGTGGCTTGTCTGTAGGTGAGCCCAAAGATGAAATGCGCCGCATTCTGGCTTATACAGCGCCACGCCTACCAGAGCACAAGCCTCGCTATTTGATGGGGGTTGGAACTCCCACGGATCTAGTGCAAGGTGTTCTGCAAGGGGTTGATATGTTTGATTGTGTCATGCCCACTCGCAATGCCAGAAATGGTCATCTCTTTACTTCTAAAGGGGTTGTTCGTATTAAAAATCAAACGTATGAGAAAGATTTAAGTCCACTGGACCCCGATTGTGATTGCTATACGTGCCAAAATTTCAGTAAATCATATTTACGCCACTTATTTAAATCCGGAGAATTGCTTTCAGCACGACTCAATACCATTCATAACTTAAGATATTACCAGCGTTTGATGGCGACCATTCGTCACCATATAGAAATAGGCGATTTTACTGAGTGGGCCAAGGAATTTTGTAGCAAAGAGCACTGTCATCCCAGTGGGCTTTATAATCCAATGTCTGAATCTGCCTGTGTAGATTAGAGTTTGTGTTTTGACAAATATGAGTTATTTTGGTGCATCAATGATGTCCCTTGGAAAGGCTCTTGACGACTCTCAGTCAGAGTCGACACAGGCCACATTTTTAGACCTTGTCAGAATTGCGCAGACTCGTAGTGACTGGCATCACTCTTTTGCTGGGCTCTTAATGCTAAAGGTTGCATTGCTAAAAATAGAAAGAGGTGACAAAGTTTCTCAAAGGGCTCATGGTGCTTCTATGTCTTAAATAGAACGATATTAGGGCGCTAGATAATCGAGAGTTTTTGTGCTAGCCTAAAGCCTTTATTTAAGGAGAAAAATAATGAACGGTTTTATATCCACAGCTTATGCGGCAGGTGATGTGGCGCTGGCTCAACAAGGTGGTTTGATGTCAATGATGCCTATGCTGATCATCTTTTTTGGTATGATGTATTTTATGATTATTCGTCCACAGCAAAAACGTGCTAAAGAGCATCAGTCCATGTTGGATGATCTTGCTCCTGGTGATGAAATAGCCACTGCAGGTGGTATTATTGGGAAGTTGGTTGCCTTCAAAGATGATTTTGCCGTGATTGAGATTGCAGATAATACCCAATTAACTTTGCAGAAGACCTCTATCGCCTCTGTTTTTCCTAAAGGAACCATTAGCTAAGATACTATCATGAATCAGAACTCCACACTTAAAATAGTGCTGCTTGGGTTTATTCTTTGCCTAAGTCTACTTTACTCTTTGCCCAATATGTTTGGTGATGATCCTGCCGTACAAATTTCCACCACTGACCGCATTACTCTTAGTTCAGATGAGCTCGCTCATAAGGTAAAATCAATCTTACAAGATCTGACTATTGAGCCGATTGCCATAGAGACAAATGATCAGGCTGTGATTTTACGATTTGGTGATACCAATACACAAATTGAAGCACGAGATCGGATCAAGGCGAGTTTAGGGCGAGATTATATTGCCGCACTTAATTTGGCACCAAGAACGCCTAGTTGGCTAGCGGCGCTGGGCGCTAAGCCCATGAAGCTAGGGCTTGATCTTCGTGGAGGGGTACATTTCCTTTTGGGAGTTGATACGGATACACTCTTAAAATCTAGGCAAAAAGCTGATTTGGCTGAATTAAAAAAACGTATGCGTGAAGATAATATCCGTTATCAATCGGTGCGTGATTATGCTGAAAATGGCTTTGTGGTGATGTTGCGTGATGAGAGTGTGCCGTTGCAAAAGATTCAAGGATATTTTCAAGATTATCAATTTGAGCCTGGGTCAATTGAGGGAGAGTGGCATGTGACACTACGAGATACAGCTCGCACTGATCTAGTCAGTTATGCAGTGAATCAAACCATTCAAATTTTAACCAATCGAGTGAATGAGTTAGGGGTTAGTGAAGCGATTGTACAACGCCAGGGTAAAGACAAAATTACAGTTGATTTGCCGGGTATTCAAGACATGTCACGAGCCAAAGAATTGATCGGTAAGACTGCTAGTTTACGTTTCCAGTTAGAAGATGATCAGCACGATGCCTATGAGGCGCAAAAGACAGGGGTGATTCCCGTTGGAAGTCAACTGTTGGTTGACGAGGGGCGTCCTGTTTTATTGAAAAATCAAGTGATTCTTCAAGGAGATGCAGTAACCTATGCCATGATGATGCCTGATGAACATGGTATGCCTAGTGTGAATATTCGTTTGGGAGGAGCAAATGCCAGTTTATTTCATAAAACAACCGCAGATAATATTCACAAGCGCTTAGCTGTAGTGTATGTGGAGCCCCTCTCTGAAACGATCATCATCAACGGTGAGCCACAGGTCATTAAAAAGCAAAGTCAGCGCATTATAAGTTTAGCGACGATTCAGTCTGCTTTGGGGAACAATTTTAATATCACAGGATTACAGTCCCAGGCTTATGCTAAAAATTTAGCCTTGTTGCTTCGTTCTGGTGCTATGGTCACTCCAGTTGATTTTTTGCAGGAGAGGTTAGTAGGGCCTAGTTTAGGTCAGGCTAATATCGATAAGGGTGTGATGTCTCTTGCCGTTGGTTCTTTGCTCGTGATTCTCTTTATGGCTTTGTATTATCGTGGGTTTGGTATGATTGCAAATGTTGCACTCATGCTTAATATCTTTTTGATTGTGTCAATCTTATCTTTAATTGGCGCCACGCTTACCTTGGCAGGGATTGCAGGGATTGTATTAACTATTGGGATGGCTGTTGATGCCAATGTCTTGATCAATGAGCGTATTAGAGAAGAATTGTCTTTAGGTTCGGGGCCACAGATGAGCATCCAAAGAGGGTATGAAAAAGCTTTTGCAACGATTGTAGATGCGAATATTACTACATTGATCGTTGCCATGGTCTTATTCGCCTTGGGTAGTGCTGCGGTGAAAGGTTTTGCTGTGACTTTGACTATTGGTATATTAGCCTCGATGCTCACCTCTATCGTCTTTACACGGGCAATTGTGAATGCTTGGTACGGTGGTAAGTCTAGTGTTGTCTTATCTATTGGTAAGGTTGTAGATAGACCATCATTTGAAAGAATTAAGTAGGGGGACGCATGGAGTTTTTTAGTCACGCAACTCAAATTGATTTTATGAAGATGCGACGTTTTGCAGCTTATTTTTCAGGTTTTGTTTTTGTGGTGTCTTTATTAGGGCTGATCATCAATGGTCTTAACCTCGGTTTAGACTTCAAAGGGGGGGCTCAAGTCGAGCTGCACTTCCCTCAATCCATTGATCCTCATGTAGTACGAGTTGCATTATCCGACGCAGATTTAGGGGATGTGCAGGTACAAACCTTTGGCTCTTCTCAAGATTTACTAGTGAAACTAGGTGGTGAGGCACTCAAGACAAAGGATCTTCATGATGTTCTTGTGAATATGCTGCCAGAAGCAAGTATTACCCAAATTGAGACCATTGGTCCTCAAGTGGGTGAAGCTTTAGTTCACCGGGGGCTATTAGCTATGGTGGTGTGTTTGTTAGCTACGATGGTGTATATTGCTTTACGTTTTGAATATCGATTTGCTTTTTCAGCAGCTGTGGCTTTGATCCATGATCCTGTTTTAATTCTTGGTGTTTTTGCCTGGTTCCATATCGAGTTCAACTTAATCGCACTTGCAGCCTTGTTAACTATTTTAGGCTATTCTTTAAATGATACGATTGTAGTCTATGATCGTGCCAGAGAAAATTTTCGAGAGCTAAGACGCTCAGATACTGTAGAAATTATGAATATCTCTATCAATCAGACTCTATCACGCACCATTATGACTTCTGGTTTAACATTGATTGTGGTATTGGCCTTGCTATTCTTTGGCGGTGAAGTGCTCTTCGGTTTTTCTTTAGCGTTAGCCATTGGTATTGTTATAGGTACTTACTCGTCCATTTTTGTAGCGGGTGCTTTGGCGGTGGCACTAGGCTTAGATAAAGAGCATCTAATGCCTGCAGTCGTTGAGCCCTTGGACGATTTGCCTTAACTTTTCTTGTGATTTATGTTAGAATAAACGAATATTTATAAGAATTTTTGGTTTTTACTTTATGATGGAAGAGGTAACACTTCGATTCATAGAATGGTCTAATAGCTTGGTCTCAGGAGAAAAAAAAGTAAAGAACTTTGATGGCTCTCCTGAGCAAGTTGATTTTTCCAAAATTCAACTTGACGATACTTTTGATTTTTCTGATGTATCTCTTAGCTTTGAACAATTAGTCTTTATTTATGATAAGACTTCTGGTGTACTTGCTACAGTTCAAAATTATCTGGCGTATTCTGGCTGGTTCGCTGCGACCAGGCCAAGAGGACTAGATCAGGTTGACTTATCAAGACAGCCAATCACTTCTAATACATTAAAATTAATCTTTAATCTTATTCGTCATGGGCACAACAATTTCCATGGTATCAATTTTGAGCAAGTTGCCTGGAACTTTCATGACTTTTCATATGATAAACAGGATCTTTTAAAACAAAAATGGCAAGTCTTGAGTTTTGAGGGTGCCAAAATGTCAACTCAGCAAGTGGGGCAGCTCTTATTTGATCCACGCTCATCTGCCTATGCTGTAAGAAGGGTTCATGAGCATATCTGCAGACAGGGACTCGGTTTTATGGCAAAACATCTAGTTCTTACTCCAGCACAGCTGCATACACTTTATCATGTTTTACATGAAGGAGGTCATTCATTAGAGCCTTTAGAGCAGGCTAGGCTGCATGGTCGTTTAGAAACACTTGATGAGTTTCGAGTGATGCATGCTCTAGATTTTATTAAAGATGAGCCTTTATTTGACACAAGCAATAAGCTTAAAGCCCCACTTGATCAGATTGAATTAGATTTGCAAGATGGTCGCGATGAACATTTTTGGTCCGTTTTGGATCTAGGTGCTTCAAATCTTCAGGGTGTGGTATTAAGCAACAGTGAGTTTCGTTGTCTTTATCAATTAGGTCAACGTTTCTTTGGCAATGTGAAAATTAAAAACCCCAACTTTACTGGACTTAATGGAACAGTAATCAGTTTTAGAGATTTAAATTATTGGTGGAGAGGTGGTTCTCAAGCTCCTAATTCAGATGTTGTGTTGCTTGGAGATATCACTCTTGGTGAGAGCGTAAGTCCCTCTTTGTTAGCTGAGTACCTCAAGAGTCTTGGTGTTCATCAGTCTAACGCCAATCTGAAAAATGTTACTTTCCACCGTCATTGTTTTTCTATTAGCCCTGTGCTCAAATGGCTAGAGAACAATAAGCTTCACTTGAATGATTGCCAGATAAGTGGTGTGAAACTGCCTGCAAATTCAGAGAACATTGTGCTGGAATCTATTACTCATATTGATGAGCAGTTATCTCTTTATGGTTGTGCTTTATCCACAGCACAACTCCAAGTACTCTACGATGCCGGACAGCGTCAATTTGATGGTGTTAATTTTTCATCCGTTGATTTTTCGTTGATCGACATGTATGAAGATTGTTCTTTTCGTAGTGCAATGTTTCAAAATGTCACGTTATCAGGTACTCACTTTATTCGGTGTGATTTTGATGGCACTGATTTTCGTGGTGCTGATTTATTTAAAGCCCATTTTGACAGTCGTTCTAATACTTCATCAATGCTACTAGCTGGCTCGTCTATGCATGCGAATCAGTTATTAGCCTTTCGCAACTCTCTCTTTTTTGAGGGTGAAGTCACACTTGTTCGTACTGATGCTATGGATGGTGTTGAGGAAAGTCTTAGGAAGTTGGAGTTAGCACCTCTATCTTATTCAGTTCAACTGCAGCGTTGTGTTGTTAGATTGGATCATTTTTGGTTATCCTTTTTTCAAGAAAAAGAGCTTACTTTGAGTAGGGTAGTTCTTGATGATACAATCTTGGCTGACCTAGCATGCATGCAGAATCTAACATTGAGTGAAGTTAACTTCTCTCAGCCACTCCTGCATAACGCGCTTGTTGCTCTATTGACTAATCCGGAAAATCAGAGGCTTTCTTTTCATCAGTCATGTTGGGATGCTATTGATTTTGGGAGTTTTCCTGGGGTGCTTTTACAAAGTCTATATGGATATGCTTCTGAACAGCGATATCGATTACAGTTAAGTGATGCGCAGTTTCAAATATTATATGATCATGGGGTTAATGACTTTGTCTCTTTTGATTGTCATCGTGTAAATCCCAAATTAGATCCTGGTCGCATTTTACATTTATTTAGAGATAATATGCCTCATGCATGGTTATTCGATGCTAGTCAACATGACGCGCACAATGAGGGCATTAATTTTTCTCACGTTCATTGGTACAATGAAGATAATATACGAACCTTACCCTCTATAGCTCCGGGCAAGCGTTTGAAACTAGTTGCCTCTGCTAAGGATTTGCATGAATTTTTCAAATTGCGTAGAAAGAGACATTCTGATACCCCAGGTGCTTTATTATGGCACTTGCACGGCTCATTTGATGTAGATGACTGTGGTCCTATCTCTAATCTTTTGAATCATGACTATAGCTTTGATTTAAGTGCGGTTTCAAGTGTTACTTTGACTCTAATGGCTTTTGATATTTATTTACAAGATCATAAACACTTGCCTTGTGATTTTCATGATTTAGCCATTTCATTGCATCATTCTGATTCAGACAATAAGACCTTCAGTGGCATTCATTTTACAGATAGAAGTCAAGCTAAATGCTGTTTATGGCAGCAAACAGATGATGTTACGACGAACCATGTTCAGAAATTCTATTCTTTTGCGAGCTGTGTTTTTGATCAATGTCAATTTGTAGGACTTGATTTAGGTTGTAGAGGATTTATTTTCAATATAGCAACATTTACCGATTGTGTTTTTACAGATGTTGCATTTGATGGCGTTAATTTGGAGAGTGTGACGATTAAGGATTGTGTTTTTAGTGCAGGGTGTACTTTCCTTGGCACGACGCTACCGGCTAAGTTTTTTGATGAGAATTCACCATTGACCAAAATCCAACAATATCAAGCAGCGACGAAGGCGCAGAGAAAAGCGTTGCAGAAAGAAGGTGATGTTATAGAGTGGGCTAAAACAATGAATGCCGAGTATACCACTCGGTTAAATTATGGATTTGTCGATATCCTCAAGCGATTATGGTTTGTTGTGCAATGTTGGTTGTGGGGTGAGGCAGAGATGGCCCTGTCCTGCATGAAGCCAGGTGTTCGAGAGTCTTCTATCGCTTTTACTGATCCAGAGTCTTTTTTGCAACAGAATGTAACTCCTGATAATGGTGGCACTTCCTCAATATTACAGTATGGTATTGAACCTCCTGCGAGTGATAGTACGCCTGGCTTATACCAACAAACTTTTCTTTAGCTTCTTTGGTTCAAGATCAGACATTATGATGATTTAATAAAGAGTATCGTAGTGGCAGCTCAAAGCGGTCGGCTTCTTGTTAAACTCATTGATAAAAGTATAATTTGCTGCAACGTTATGTCTTATATGGAAATATGAGGAGTGGTCGGCGTAATTAAAGCTACATTCACGGGCCTTCTCCGTGACCAATTGATTGGGCGGTCACTTAGGATAACTCATTTATATAAGTTTTGTAGAGCGCAGTTAGCCTTCTTTTACGATGGGATTCAGTGTTTTCACAATGCCTTTGAAGATTTTACTATTCCCTGCAACAATACTACCGTGCTGTAAGTAATCAGTTTGTCCTAGTACATCACCAACAAGACCACCAGCTTCTTGAATCATCAGTACTCCTGCAGCCACATCCCAGGGTTTTAGAGAGAGTTCCCAAAAACCATCAAGGCGTCCAGCTGCAACATAAGCAAGATCAAGAGCAGCAGATCCACCTCGACGTATGCCACGAGTTTTAGGGAAAATTGCTTCAAAAGTTTTAAGGTAGTGGTTGATTTGATGGGTTTGCTTTGCGGGAAAACCAGTGCCTATCAACGCTTGATCTAATGTGCTACAGTTGCTAACACGCAATCGCCTGTCATCTAATCTAGCTCCTTCTCCACGACTTGCGGTAAATAGCTCTTGACGAATAGGGTCATAAATGAGGCCATGCTGTACTTTTCCTTTTTCTTGAAAGGCAATAGAAATACAAAAATGAGGAATGCCATGGATAAAGTTGGTAGTCCCATCAAGAGGGTCGATAATCCATAGTGCATCGGGATCGCCGTCAGATTGACCTGATTCCTCGCCTAAGAAGCTATGCTCAGGATAGATGTCTTTAAGAGTTTCTATGATGACACGCTCTGCAGCCTGATCAACTTCTGTGACGAAGTCATTGTGTCCCTTTTCTGAGATTTTTATGGTGTCGAGGCGATCAAATTTGTGTAATATAATTTTACTTGCTTGACGAGCAGCGCTCAGTGCATTATTGAGTATTGGCTTCATAGTCTTTCCTTTTTTTTCAGTATAGCAGAAAAAGTACTGTTATTCTATGGCCTTGCGATAAGATTAAGCTCAGAGAATAGCCTTTTAAGTGTGTCTGGCGCAATTCCTCGAACACTGAGTACATCACCTTCGACGGCTTTGACATAAGGCGATAAGTGGTCGGGATGTGTTTTCGATTCGATCTGAAACCCCCCCGCGCAAGAGAAAATTTCACCTTCTTCGATGAGTGTCTCGATCACTGCTTCTGGTATTGGATGGCAAAGAATTTTTGCGATATCCACAGCGATGGCTTGTTGTTCCTGATACGTGATGCAGACAGATGAGTAGGTCCAAGCGGGATGCTTGGCATAGCTTAGTAAAAATCGCCTTGCCTCTGCCTCGTTTTCTGGTTTTTCGCGAATTTCACTTTGGCAGTACACCACCTGATCACATGTGACAATGATTTGATCACGATGATGGGGTATAAGGGCACGAGCCTTAGCCATGGCTAGTAGTTGCACAAGTTGCTGTGGATCATGATGTCGAATGGCTTTTTCATCAATGTTGGCCGGTTTGACGACAAAATCAAAACCATGTTGCTGCAATATGGTTTGTCTCCAGGGTGAAGCTGAGCCGAGAATAAAAGGGGGGTAGGTCATAGAAGAATCTCTTTACTTTTATTGAAGTAGAACAAAAGGGAAAGTTGATTATCGCATAGTAGACACATGCTGCAAAGTGAGTAATTAATCCCTAGTTTTCGATAGGCCTACTTAAACTTTCTATTAATTGCAGTGAGTATGCCGCGTAAAATATTCAGTTCAGTCGCTTCAGTTTCTGCTCGTGTAAATAAGCGTCTTATTTTTGGCATAATTTTTTTAGGAAATTTAGGATCCAAAAACTCAATAGCTTCAAGTGTTTGTTGTAGGTGAGTGTAAAAACCTTCCATATCTTGATGAGAAGCTAATGCATCATAGGGCTCTTGTATGTTGGGTATGCCTTGCTCAATTGTGGCCATGTTAAGTTCATAAGTCACAACTTGTACGGCGGCCGCTAAGTTGAGTGATGAAAAGTCGGGGTTGCAAGGGATTTGAATGTGTTTGTGACATAAGCTTAGCTCATGATTGGATAGCCCATTGCGCTCATGACCGAAAACAATGGCCACCTCTTGTTGTTTTTCTGAAGCTTCTTGGACTATTTTGGCAGCATCTCTTGCATTAATGAGAGGCTGAGGCAGCGTTCTTGTTCTTGCACTAGTGCCTAGCACTAATTGACATGGAGCAATCGCTTCCTCTAATGTTGCAACAACACTGGCATGAGCTAGTAGGTCATCTGCCCCAGATGCCCTTGCTGAAGCATGCGCTGAAGGGAAATCCTTTGGGCTGACTAAGACTAGTTGTCCTAGGCCCATGTTTTTCATGGCCCGCGCACTAGCGCCGATATTACCTGAGTGAGAAGTTTGGCAGAGGACAATACGGATGGACATTATCAATTCATTAATAAGTAATCAGCAAAGTGTAGTGACTTCGCTATAAACTGTCAAATTATAGCAAGTAGTGTCTCAGAATTAGCCAACTATTTTTACTACTTGGGTGATTGAACGTTGTGGGCGCTAGCAGACTGCGTATATTGGCCTGTTTTATAGTACACTCCTTCTCTGTTTTCAGGTGATCTAAACAGCCTCAAGGATTGAGACGTTTTGTCATCAGCACGACGAGCACAGAGCTTGCCTTCACACACAAGTGCATCATAGGCCATTGGGTAGATTTGACGGAGGAGTGCTTTTGTCTTGCCATGTCTAAGAATCATCATGGCGCGAATAAAGTTGTCTTGCGCCAATTGGGTGATAATAGATTCAATTTTTTGTCTGATTTTTGCCTGAAATGCTGATTTTTGCTCGCACAACAAGAGTATCTCTTGCAGTAGTGTACTATCATATTGCAATTGGGTGACCATGTCGCTAGGGTAACTGTTAATGTAGGCGCCAATGACCCCAGTTCCCAAAGCACTTTTAGGTTCACAGCGAACTAGTTGTAATAGATTTTTAAATTGCTCTGAAGATTGTAAACTTAAACTTAAAAGAGAAGTGTTGTTCTTCACAAGTGCTTTCATTAATTGGCTTAAACTTTCTATAAGAGATCCATAGTAAGGAGGATTGTAGGCACAAAGAGTTGTGATATGAGCAATAAATTGGATAAGGTTCTGCTGTTGGGCTTCGTCTTGCTCTATTTTATGTTGTGTTAACAGTGTTGTTAGTCCCGTCATGAGGTTTTCAAGTATGGGCAGATCATCACAAATGCTTGCCACTTGTAGTTTCGTTAAGCGTTTATGAATAGGAATAAACGCCTCCAAACATGCTTGAGGTCTTTGGCTAGCAAAAGAATCAAATCCAGAAAGCATCTCGGTAATAATGCCGTAGGTGATGACTTGGTATTCTTGGGATAGCTCTTTTAATTCTTCTAATATGCAAATAGGACTATCAATAAGCTGTATTAAGCATTGAAAATGACCAAAGTCACACATTGAAAGGATTGTGCTGATATGATCATGTTCAATTAAGTAAGCAAATAGGGCTCTTTTTTCAGCTTTGGAAAGAGCATTAAGTGCTCCAGAAAGGGTTTTGTCAATAATGTGATAGTTCTTTGTTTTGCCTTTTGATAGTTTGGAAAGGCTTAGTTCTATCATCATCTTGGCTGAGCGAATAGAAGGTTTGGTAGCCATGAGAAGAGCCAATGGATCAAGAAGAAAAGAAAGTTTAGGTGCTTGAGTATTTGGTGTGGTTGTCTTGAGAGGCATTTTTTTTAATTTTTGCAAAAATACAACATAAAAGAATCTTTTGCGTCAATTGTTAGCTTGAGAATGAGAGTTAATTATCTTATAATTAACAAAAAAATACTGTCACGTGCTTACCATGACAGCCATTTATCTTGATTACATGTCGACAACGCCAACTGACCCTCGTGTTATCGAGGCGATGCAGGACTGTTTGTCAACACACTACGCAAACCCTTCTTCAAGTCATAGTTTAGGACATAAGGCACGTTGTTTATTAGATCATGCTGCTTGTGAAGTAAGTGCGCTCCTTAACGGTGATCCTCAGGGTGTGCTTTGGACCTCAGGTGCAACAGAGTCCATTAACTTAGCACTCAAAGGTGTAACAGAGCAGTACCAGCGTCATGGGCGCCATATTATTACCAGTGCGATAGAGCACGAAGCAGTGCTTGCAACGACTCGTTTTTTGGAAAAACAAGGCTTTGAGGTGACTTATCTTCCGGTTAATGCCACGGGATGTTTTGAAATTGATGCTCTTAAAGACGCTTTACGAGACGATACTATTTTAGTGAGTTTGATGCATGCAAACAATGAATCTGGTGTTATCCAGCCCATTACTGAAATAGGTCATCTCCTTCAACAGCACCAGTCTCTCTTTCATGTCGATGCGGCGCAAAGTCTAGGCAAAATTCCTGTGGATGTCCATGCGATGTCGATTGATCTGTTGTCTGCCTCGGCGCATAAGTTTTATGGACCTAAGGGCATAGGGTGTTTATATGTTCGTCAAAGCCCTAAGCTTCGGCTTAGTCCTCAAATACATGGAGGTAGTCAGCAACATCGTCTAAGAGCGGGGACTTTACCCACACACCAGATTGTGGGCTTTGCAAAAGCAGCCGAGCTGGCTCGTCTACATCTTGCGAATGAAGCAGAGAGTTTACTTATGAAACGTCAACGGTTATGGGACGATTTGCAGGTGATTGATGGTGTGACTATGATTGGTGATAGCCAAGCTAGGCTTCCTGGTCATTTGGCGTTTTACTGTGAGGGTGTTAGTAGTGAACTTATGATGAAAGCAATGCCTGATCTTTGTGTGTCACAACACTCGGCGTGTCGATATGAGCAAGCTATGCCTTCTCATGTACACCAGGCTATGGGCTTGAGTTCCGCTCAGTCCCTATCTAGTTTACGCCTAGCAATAGGGCGTATGACAGATGATATGATGCTCGAAAAAGCATCTTACATATTAACAAAGACACTCAAAGCCTTGAAAGAGTAGTACGATAAGGGGGGGCAGACAGGTGAGAATATTTGATGCGGTAGGTTTAGAAGATCAAAGCCAAAATGTTTATCTAAGTATTTTTTATTATCATAAGCGTTCAATGCGAAAAGGGTTAGAGGCTGTATTAGGCTCGATGAATACCATTAATATGGTTTTAAGTCGTTATCGCGATCAAGCACCCCACTTAGATACTGGTTTAATACGCTTATTTGTCACACAGTTAGATGGTCTTCATGAGTGGGGACATTCTCTTTTGGCTGAGCAAGCAAAGCTTAGGCCTGATCATTATCAAGTATTAGCAAGTATTGAAATGGCACTTAACTCAACGATTACTCATGCTGAAGCCTTGCACCATTTAAGTGGGCAAGATAGTTCTACTCAACAGACTTTAGCAGGTCTTAATCAGTTGCAGATATTTGTCGGCGATTTGGAAGGGCAGATGGCTCTTGAGCATCCTTCTTGTTGTGCATATGGTCATGCAGCCGGCATAAGCTCTTGAGGTCGCAAAAACTACAGGTCTCTGGCGAATGGGGGCTCACTACACGCACGCCATTGAGGAACTCTTCACTGACGCGATGTAGGTTGATACGCCAATTGGCTTGAGTATTATTCCACTCAGCCTGATCAAGGTTCTTAACACCGTGAATGCCTGTGCTGCAGGCGCTAATGCCACTGAAACCTGCTTGTTTGACATAAGTTTGGGCAAAAGTAATAGCATGGCTTTCTACAGAGAGCGAGTAAAGTGGCATTTGTGGGGATATGGGTGTTGCATCTAGCCATGTGTTTTTATTACATAGACCTGTTTTATAATCGATGATGAGAAAGCTTCCGTCCTCAAGTTGATCGATACGGTCAATTCTCAGTTGATAGGTAATGTTAGCCATAGTGAATTCATGACTACTTTCAACCGCGATTACCTTAAAAGGGGGGCGGTCTCTTTCCAATGCCAGCCATAGCTGTAAACGACTTTGAAGGCGCTGTGCTAAGCGTGGATTAATGGACGTTTGTTTTAATGTGGTCAAGGCATCGTGAACAGAGCTTTGAATAGCTTTTTTCAGTGTGCCTTCATTGTACTGGAGTAATTGTGCTTGTGATTGTGTCTTTCCCCAAAAATGAGCCAAGGCAAGATGAAGTGCTTGACCAAATAAGCTAGGTGGAGGACCTATCTGTTGTTTTGGAAACTCAGGGAGTTTCAGACGCTGTTTTATGTAGGCTTTGAAAGGGCACTGTATTTGTTGTTCTAGCAATTGGCTACCTGAGCGGTAGCGACTTAATGGGAGTGCTTCTGGGTTGCTAGCATTGTGGTAACTTGATCGCTTGGTATGTTCTAAAAAAAGGGAGCGTTCTTTTTTAGCGTTTTCTTTTATCCAAGTAGTCTTATCCTGACAGTAAATGCTCACATGACTCGGGAGATTGTTTTCGTTTTGACTAAAGCTCATCGTAGTGTAATCCGTGTGATCAAAGATCATACGGTGTCGCTTTTTTTGGTAGCTTGCTTGCATCAATGGGATAGACTGTTGATCACTGTGTGGAAGTAGAGGGTGTGTATTGATAGGTTGAGGTAATTGCTGGTTAGAGCAGCCTGCTATCCATTGTTCTTTGCATAGGCGAATGATGGGTGTATAGGGGCCTATCCAATAATCACTGTTAGGAGGTTTGCGCGCTTGTGTGTTTTGGGTCAGGTGTATGAGTTGTTGATAGCGGTAGTGATAGTTATGTTTTGTGTCAATGAATGAAAGACTTTGTAGGGATTCAAAGACTAGATCGTGCCACGCTTGCTCAAGCCACGGTGCATGGTTAAGTTTATGTTGCCATAAATCGCACAGCTTTATGATTTGATTTGGTGTTTGTTCTTGTATATAACATGATGATTGGCTCATGTCATGCCATTGGCGCAGCACTTGACTCCATAAAGGAGCATGTTCTTGGGTATAATGTATGATATCATCTAGGTCCCATTCGGGGCGGGGTTGCTCACGTAATACAATATCAAGCTTTTGGCGAGGTTCAGTTTCGCAACCAGTGAGAAGTCTAGGGCACATGAGTAGAACTGATAAGTCTTTAGCGCTTAAGGGCCATTGTTGTTCGTGTGGTCGAGAAAGCAGAAGTTTTTCTTGAATGCCTGTGTAGTCGTGTAAGGCTTGAGTGTAAGGGGTAGTATTTGTGATGTCTGGTTCTAAGTAGGCATTAAAGGCAACGTTATGGGGTGAGCTAGGATAGAAGTAACCAATAGCTCTGCCATGAGATGCCTGCATCCAATGTTGGGCCGCTGCTATTTCCTGTTCGATGGACTCAAAGTATAGTCCTTGTAATGTTGATGATGAAGATGGAATAGCATAAGGATTGATGGTCCGTATCTTGAGTGATATTTTTTCAGCTAATGCGATTAGCGAGGCGCAAGGATGATCTATTAGGCAAACTAATGTTTCAGGAAGAGTACTTGTTTTTTCCATATTTTGCGGTGTTAATAAAGGGTCTGCAAGGTGTTTGCTTTGAAGTGCTTGACGATATTGATTAATCCACTCTTGAGTCATTGTATGGTGCCAGGGGCTAGTCCAATCTAATACAATGGGGAGTTGATGCATTTTCTGTAAGGTATAAGCTGAGTAGGCATGATCACTAAAGGATCGAGGGCAAGTTTGCATTTGGCACTGGTGAAATAGCTCTTTTGCTTGTAAAAAAGTCAGTTGAGGAGTGGCGCTATCTAAAAGTTTATGAAGTTTGGCTAAAGCATATTTTTCGGTGACAATGGTAGGTGATGCATAGCTTGAGAGTTGTTCTTGAGCCCACAGCATTTGCACTAGATCAACCTCATGGCTATGAGTGACTACAATCCATGCACGTTGGGAGTGAAGTTGTTCAAGAGTGTGTGAGGTAAGGATAGATGTCAAACTAGTCATGTTGGCATCATACCCAATTTTTACTTGATTCTCGAGTATTTTATGAAAGTTATGCACAGTTTAAGAGAAGATGTGTCTAAGCTATTGATTGAATCACTTAAGTGATTCATTTTTTTTATAAGATGTTGATTTTATTGCCTATTTTTTTGTTCAAAAACTGTCCAATTTAAGGCAAAGTGAACAAATACAGGTAATTACAATAGTGTGTTTGGAGTTGTCCACAGAGTTATCCACAGGTTCTGTGGATAACTCATTTTGGAGAGAGGGGTATGTGCTTGAAAAACTCTACAGTGACTTTGAGTCCATGACCTGATTCTGGTGTATCGAGATGCAGTATGGATTGGTGTAAGTCGGCAATTTGTTTAACAATACCAAGGCCAAGGCCGGAACCTTCTACATGGCTGTGCTCTCCTCGTACAAAACGGCCAAAAATAGAGGGCTTGAGAGCATCTTGAATGCCAGGTCCGTTATCTTCAACAGAAAGTTCAACGACTTGATCATGTTCAATAAGTGAAATTTGGATAAGACTATGGTTTGGTGTATATTTTATAGCGTTTTCAACGAGATTGCGCATTAAAATCTCTATCGAAGTGGGGTGGGACTGAATAATAACGGGGGTATCGGGGCTATTAAGAACTATTTCTGTGTGTTTTGCTAAGGCTGAGGGGTATAGTTCAACGATGGTTTCTTGCGCGATGGAGTGAATGTCAGTTTTCTTAAAACCATCTAAGCTAGTCTCTGGCGTAATACGTGTGAGAGTCAAAAGTTGGTCAATAATGCGAGCATTACGCTCAACACTGTTTTGAATTTTATGGAGATAGGTGTTTTTTTCTTCTAGCGAGGCAGTTTGTGCCGCGTGCACAACTTGTGCTTTTAGTGCTGCTAGTGGTGTGCGTAGTTCATGCGCTGCATCAGAAGTGAAGCGCTTTTCACGAACAAGTGCTTCATGAAGTTTATTTAAAAGTAAGTTAAGTTCATCAATAAAGGGTTGGATTTCTGATGGTACGTTAGCTAAATGAATAGGATTCAAAAAATCGGCTTTACGATTTTTAATTTCTCGGTTGATACAAAGAATGGACTTAAGAGCTCTGTCAACAATCAACCAAATCAGTAGTCCTAATAATGGGTAAGATACTAACATGATTACAATGGATGAGCGTGTGACCCTGTTTTCCAGTTGTTCATAAAGCTGGTAGTTATCTGCAACTACAATGGTTAAGTCTTGTTGTGCAAGAGGTAGGGTGAAAATACGCCATTTTGACCCATTAATAGAGCGTGTCTCAAAAACTTGCTCATTACTAGCAATTGATTCTGACGGGATCGCTTGAGATTTAACAATAAGCTCATCTCGATACCAAATTTGAAATTGTGTGTTTACATAACGAGCCATCTCAGGGTCTTGTTCATCGTAGGGTAATAATTCATTGGCATGACTAGCAATATGGTCAATGCTATTCTGGATAAGAAATTGTTCTTCCTGAAGATCAACGTGTTTGATAAAGCTGGCAATACTCAACCCTGTATAAACAAGGTGAATATCTAAAGATTTTTGTTGTTTCCTTTGATCAAGTAATAGGTTTCCAATAATAGATAATGATAAAATAAGTGTCACTGCGACTAAAAGATTGATTACTAGGAAGGTTTTGATAGAGTGTTGCATCAAATTTTCTCAATAATATAACCCACGCCTCTCACAGTTTTTATAATGTCAGAGCCAATTTTTTTGCGTAAGTTATGAACATGAACTTCAAGGGTATTGCTTTCTGAATCGTTACCCCATCCGTAGACAAGCTGTCCTAAACGGTCACGAGATAATACTCGCCCTTGGTTTTCTAAAAGATGCTTTAAGATTTCAAATTCTCTTTTGGCGACCTCAACTCTTTTGTCTTTTACTTTTAAAGTGAGAGATTCAAGATTTAACTCAAGGTCTCGATAGCAGATCATTTGTGCTTCTTCAATAACAAAGCGTCTGGATAGGGCTCTAATACGTGCAAGCAGTTCATCTGAGTCAAAGGGTTTAATAAGATAATCATCAGCACCGGCATCGAGCCCGTTGATACGATCTTGTAAAGATCCGAGTGCTGTTAGAATAATAACAGGTGTGTCGATTTTTTTTTCACGAATGTATTTTAGTAAATCCAGTCCTTTGATGCGAGGTATGCCAAGGTCTAAAATAATCATGTCAATGGGTTTTGATTCAATGTGATTGAGAGCGATTTCACCGTCTGTTGCCCAAATGACATCAAAACCATATTGGGATAAGATGGCTTTGGTTGCTTCGCCAAGTGGGCGATCATCTTCTACAAGCAGTAATTGAAGCTCTTTTTTAGTCGACATATTACTTCTCCTTGCTTAATTGATAAATTTAGTTTGAGATTCATAAATTCTTGATAGTATAATACAGATTCATAAAATTGCCTATCTTAATTACTCACCTTAGCGCAAGGATGGTCCTATGGAAAATACAACCCTGCAACAAAAATCTCTGGATAGTCATGACAAGTTAACAGAGGCTTTATGTCAGTATGCGCAAGAACAAGGTGAGGATAGCCCCGTGATGCAAGCTTTGCTTGCAGGATTTTATAAACACATTTCCATCCATGAGTTGAGTCAGTTTTCATTAGCTCATTTGTATGAGCGGGTGCAGATGGTGGCTAATACCCTCGAAAAAAGAAAAAATAATCAAGTTAAAATCGAGCTTATATCGGCTAAATCTCAACAAATACTTGCGCACAACAAAACCTTTGTGAATGTGGTACTGGATGATATGCCCTTTATCGTTGACTCTATTCATGCTGAGCTAGCAAGACTTGGTTACTCAATTGTGCTTACCATCAACCTCGGTGGTGCAAGTGTGAATCGCATGCGCTCAAAGGCTGTTGAGCTATCAATAGATTCCCAGGCTTTGGATTATTCACACCAAGAGGCTATTATTCAAATGGAACTTGATCATGTGGTTTCAGATGAAGAAATACGACAGCTATCAACACAGTTATTACGAGTCCTAGATCAAGTAAAGTGCGTTGTACAGGCGTGGTCACCTATGAAGCACTATGCTCAGTCACTCACCGATTATTTAGGAGCGTGTACAAGTGCTTCTGTTAGTACTGCACATGATGAGTCTATGGCGTTTTTGCATTGGCTCATTCATGATCATTTTACCTTCCTTGGTGTTAAGTCAGTTGCAATGAGTGGCAGTAAAAAAATACAATTCCCCCTTGGTGACGCGGGTTATGGATTACTTTCTGAGCATTACTCGCATTCTATCCAGAAAGAGTTGCCCCATATCGTTCAATCACTACCAGCAGAGTCAATGGAGTTTGTGATAGTGCATAAAACTCAAGCAAATGTGAGTGTGCACCGGCCAGGGAAAATGGATCTTGTTTTGGTTAAATGGTTGGATCAACACGGCGATCTTATTGGAATGCACTGTCTATTAGGTCTTTTTACCTCAACTGTCTATCAATCTAGGCCCAAGGATATTCCTTTATTACGTAAAAAGAATGCCAAAATTATTGAAAATTCTGGATTTATGCCTAAAAGTCATACGGGTAAGGCTTTGATACATCTCTTGGATACCCT
>JBDOIW010000011.1:0-1019 GCA_047404175.1 Legionellales bacterium
CATCGTATCGGAATGGAACCTTTGCCCTAGCAGAAGCCATAGCAAGCTCTCAGGCCTTCTCTTTGGCAGGAGGAGGGGATACACTGGCGGCAATCAATGCAAGTGGCCATACAGGCTTTGATTATCTCTCCACGGGGGGAGGCGCAATGCTGGCTTACTGTGAAAATAAAGCACAACCAGGACTTGTTCATTTAGCATAGCAAAAAGTTAAGCAATAATACGTTCAAAAACATAACACCTGTAACAAGCTCGTTGTTTTGGATGATCGAAAACATAAGCAAAAACAAGTCATGATATGAACTTAATATTTACGCCAAAAGACCAACAAGAACAAGCACTTATAATCTCACAGCTAAGACATCACAACCTGCTGAATGAACAACACCATCAGCGGTAGATCCAATCAACAGAGCCAAACCATGACGTCCATGACTGCCAACAACAATTAGATCAACCTCAAGCGCTTGTGCTTCTGTAATAATAACCTGAGCACTATCGCCCTTTTTAATTGAACAATATTCAGTTTTAAGCTGATACTTATTTGCCAACGCAACAAGACTATCCTGTGCTTTCTGTGAGAGTATCGTCTCGATATTAGCACCAGCAGCAACACCGTAAGCTGCGCCATAACTACCAAGATGCTCAAGCACATGAATAAGATAAACATCAGCTTGGTGATCTTTGGCGATGTCAATGGCATGCTCTAGAAGAGGAGCATCTTCTTTTGTATCTAGCTCAACAGCAACGAGAATTTTTTGGTAGTTTTTCATGCCCATCCTTATCACACTCACTCATAGTAGAGTAAAATGCTCGCAAAAGATTGTCAACAGAAAATCAACAACTTAACCTGTGGATAACTCTGTGGATAATAGCGGTATAACTTCTGTATAACTTTCCTCCAAGATACTTATCCACAAATTAACCACAAGATAATCACACTTTATCCACAGAGTTATCCACAGGTTAAGTTGTTGATTTTCTGTTGACAATCTTTTGCGAGCATTTTACTCTACTATGAG
>JBDOIW010000012.1:0-3170 GCA_047404175.1 Legionellales bacterium
CATTGAGGCATCTCTAGAAACATACGACAATGCTTGCTCTCCTCATCTGTCACTGTAGTCAAAATTGACTCTGCAGGCATCATAACTCCTTGCGAATAAACTGTGGCATCAAGAGTTTGTTTTAGATGCTTGGCGCCTTGTAATCTTATTTCTCCAGCATTCTGATCGATCATCATCGTAGTAATAGGGGCAAAAAAAGACCAAGCTAAACTATCCTCAGACCATCCCCAGGGATAAAAGTTATCTGAAAATTGTTGACTATCAATACGTACATCACCCTCAATTGTGGTAATCCCCTTTTGCTTGAGAGCATCTACAATCGCGGCCACACCCTTGGTACTTAAAGACGGGTCGCCGCTAAAACGCCACCATAAATCCCCATGCAGATGTGAATGCTCAATTTTAGATGATTCCCCCCACACACTAGTTGTATAGCGATAATCTTTTCCCAACGATAAAATAGCTGCTGCAGCAGTCATGACTTTTAAGGTGCTAGCAGGTGTGAAGGCATGACCAGCATTTTTTTTCATCACCACTTGATGTGTCTCTAAATCCATTAGTTCGTAACCAACATAACTACTAGGAGAATATTGCTCAATCAAATCGTCGATAGGATTAGACCAAGCAAAAGAGGATATCGAACAACAAAGAATCACAAAGAAATATCGAAAAAAGCTCATGTAAAACTCCCTATTTACTGAGCATGCTCACAAGTATCACTAAATGTTATGTCAGGAAAGCGCTCTTGGACCAACTGACAATTAGCACGAGAAGGCGCCAAGTAAACTAGACGCTCACCCGCATCATAACTTAAGTTCGAGCGATTGCGCTCAATAAAGTGATCGAGTACTTTTTTATCTTTGGCTTCAACCCATTTTGCTAATGTAATCGCACAGGACTCATAAGCACAATCAACCTGGTACTCGTTGGCTAAGCGATAAGCAACCACATCAAACTGCAAGACCCCCACCGCCCCGACTAATAATTGTCCTCCGATTAAGGGCCGAAAAACCTGCATAGCTCCTTCCTCGGAAAGCTGCACTAAGCCTTTTTGCAGAGCCTTTTGTTTTAGAGGATCTTTTAAGACAACACGACGAAACAGCTCTGGGGCAAAATTGGGAATACCGGTAAATTGCAGTTTTTCACCTTCAGTGAGTGTATCACCAATTTTTAATGCACCATGATTATGAATGCCAATAATATCTCCAGGCCAGGCCTCTTTAGCATGTTCTCGTTGACCTGCCACAAACGTATGTGCCTGGTTAATTGCATAATCGCGTTTCATGCCAACATGATAGGCTTTGATACCATTAAAATATCGACCAGAACAAATACGAAGAAAAGCGATACGATCTCGGTGCTTGGGGTCCATATTAGCTTGAATTTTAAAAACAAACCCTGAAAACTTTGCTTCGTTAGCCAAAACATCTCGGGAAGTTGTTGCCCTCTTTTGTGGACAGGGAGCAATTTGAGCCAAAAAAGCCAACATCGCTTCAACACCAAACTGTGTCATTGCTGAGCCAAAAAATACTGGTGTCATATTGCCTTGTGTATACTCATTTTGGTCAAAGCCTGCATTTAGCTCCTGTACTAAGAGAATTTCTTCTCTTAGGTCATCTGCAGCCTGATGACCTAGACGAAGTTCAAGCTCAGGTGAGTCGATATTTTCATAAAAAGCAAGTTCTTGCTTATCTCCATCGGCATAAAGCCAGAAACCTTTTTTGTCAAAGTCATAAACCCCATGGAACGAGCGTCCACTTCCAACAGGCCAAGTCATAGGACAGCAAGCCATACCCAGCTCAGATTCAACCTCATCAATCAAGGCTAGTGGAGGAAGACTATCACGATCAAGCTTATTCATGAAGGTTATAATAGGTGTTTGTCGCATACGACAAATTTCGAGCAATTTTCTTGTTCTCGCTTCAACACCTTTAGCTGCATCAATAATCATAAGAGCAGAATCAACTGCTGTTAGCGTACGGTAGGTGTCTTCTGAGAAATCCGCGTGCCCAGGGGTATCTAGCAAATTTAATACTGTCTTACCGTAGCTAAACTGCATGACAGAGGTGGTGACAGAAATACCACGCTCTTTCTCCATTGCCATCCAGTCTGATGTAGCATGTTTGTCACTTTTTTTTGCCTTAATCGAGCCTGCTGTTTGAATAGCTCCACCGAGTAAAAGCAACTTTTCAGTCATGGTTGTTTTACCTGCATCGGGGTGTGAGATGATGGCAAAAGTACGTCTCTGTTGTATGGCTTGCTCTAGATCAGTTGTCACATTACACCACCATCATTCATGAGGATAGCTCGTAATCAACACGAACAATCTCGTAAGCTGTGCTATCATCGGGTGTTTGCACCTCAACCTCATCCCCTTGGTAATGACCAACTAAGGCTTTTGCGAGAGGAGAGGCAATCGATAATTTGTGATCTGCAATATCAGCCTCTTCATGCCCAACTAGGGTGTAACGAACCTCTCGATCTGTGTCAAGATTGATAATGGTCACTGTAGTACCAAAAACTACTTTACCATCTTTAGGCAACTGGTTTAAATCGATCACTTGAGCACTGGAAACAACATGCTCAAGGTGCATAATTCGCCCTTCAACAAACGACTGCCGCTCTTTTGCAGCATGATACTCGGCATTCTCTTTTAAATCACCATGTTCTCTTGCTTCAGCAATGGCTTCGATAATAGCAGGACGGGCTTCTTTTTTTAGATGCTCTAGTTCTAACTGAAGTTTCTTCATCCCATCAGGCGTTATAGGCATGCTATTCATAATAATGTTCTTACGTAATAAAGCTGATATTGTAATGAATTTATCTCAGTTTTTCTAGTCACAATACTAGAAACTGTCTAGGAAACCTTATCATTCTTTGCAAGAACAAAATCAATAAAACGCTGCTGGGCATTTTTATGATGATTGTCATAAGTAGGGGTAAGCTGCTTGAGTGGAATACTGTGCCCATCTTCAGATAAAGTCCATTTAGCCTGAAATTGGTGGCGTTTCATATCAAACTGCTTCACAATCAAGTCCCAAAACCAAAACAACCAGGTTTGGTCTAGACTTGCTGGATCTTGGATGATCATATCGTCAATGACAGCGGTAGACTGTCTCTGATCTTCTCGTGAACGAAGTACAATATAATCAGAATAATGTCGCCCAATA
>JBDOIW010000013.1:0-2263 GCA_047404175.1 Legionellales bacterium
ATGATTTCTAATAATTTCTATATCATTTTCAACCATGATTTTAACCATTTCTTCAAAAGATGTTTTAGGCTTCCAATCCAATTTCTCTTGAGCCTTAGATGCATCCCCTCTTAGATAAGGAACTTCGGCAGGGCGCATATAACGCTCATCTTGCTCAATATAATCACGCCAATCCAACCCTACGACCTTAAATGCACAATCTAAAAACTCTTCTAAAGTATGTGCTTTATTTGTTGCTAAAACATAATCATCAGGTTTTTCTTGTTGTAACATTCTCCACATACCTTCAACAAAATCAGGTGCATATCCCCAATCTCTTGAAACATCTAAATTACCTAAATAGATTTTATCCTGTTTACCTAAATGAATTTTAGCAACACCATCAGTTATTTTTCTAGTAACAAACTCGATTCCTCTTCTTTCGGATTCATGATTAAAAAGAATTCCATTACAAGCAAACATACCATAAGATTCACGATAATTTTTAACCATCCAATAAGAATATAGTTTCGCCACACCATAGGGGCTTCTAGGATAAAAATAAGTTTCTTCATTGGCTGAAATTGTATCTTCCGAAAATAAACCAAACATTTCAGATGTTGAGGCTTGATAAAATTTAACCTGTTTATCATTATATTCATTATATTGTTTTATAGCATTAAGTAATCTTAAAACACCCAACCCATTGGTATCTGAAGTTTCCAAAGGTATTTTCCAAGAAGAACCTACAAATGATTGTGCGGCTAAATTATAAACTTCATCAGGATTAGTAGTATTAATAATATTTCTTAACGATTCCGAATCGCCTAAATCACCTATCACGAAATGGAAGTTAGGGTTTGCTTCTAAATGTTCTGTATTAGTTCTGTTCTTAACAGAGGACCTTCTTTCCATACCATAAACTACATATCCTTTGCTTAATAATAAATCAGCCAAATGGCTACCATCCATACCATTTACTCCCGTAATCAATGCCGTTTTTACTTCATTCATAATAGTAGAATTAGACAAAACCTATTTAAATCTATTCTTCTATTCTATCATCGCAAACAATTCTTGTATAAATTTATCTAATGATTTGTAATATCTTTCAATTACAAATTTTTCAACATATTTGAGATTATTATAGGTATCTTCAACATAGTCGTCATATTTATCTAAGAAATCAATTTTATCAAACCAATCCTTTGCAACTAATTCAAAATTTATTTTATCATATCCATTCCATTGAATCATTTTATTTAATGCGTTATAGGTAATTTCTTCACTAAAAACAAATTCAGCATACGGACTAGAAGAGTATCTTAAAATACCAATATTCGAACAAATAGGAATCGTTCCTTGCATAGCGGCTTCTAATGGCATCATCCCTCCACCATCTATGACTGATGGAGAAAGTAAATATTTACCCAATCTATAAAACTCATTTTCCATAGATTTTACCGAATTAATTATATTCACATTCCCTAACCGACTCAATTGAATAATTTCATTATTATTCCAAGACCCCCAATTTCCCATCTTAATTAAGAACCTTTTATTAGGGTATTTTTTAGCAATTTCCAATACAGTCAAAGACCCTTTATTCAATTGAGGATTATTAAATAAGAAATCGTAGGGTCGATTTTTCCATTCCTCAAAATTAAATACCTCTAATGGATTATCAGTTGTTTGTTTAGGAAACATCGAAAACCTTTTTATAAACACTTCATTCGTGTGGGGATTATTGATATACTTGTAAGGTGCGCCATGTAAAACATAGTCGGTGTCATATTCTCCTTCACCCCCATGAACATCCCATTTTAATGAAATTGTTTTTAACTTAGGGCATTGTTCTTTTAAAATTGTGGCAAAACTTTTATATCCGTCAATAAGCCATTCACTACCCCAAAATCCATAACCTATATAAAAATCAAAGTCATTCATCTCATTTAATATCAACATAGCCTTGTCAATCATTTCGTAATGATTATACTGCATCCCTTGAAGATAATTTTGAACTCCTTCATTGTCAATTTTTTCACTATAGGGTATTTTGTCTTGAAGCCTAATTACTTGAAATGGAAATTCCCTTTCCAAGTTTTCAATTTCAGGAGTTGTAGTAATTACACAAATTTCTATACCTTTTAAATGAAAATCATTTAACCAGTCAATCAATGCTCTTTCACCCCCACCATTTAAGGGATAAAAAATTTGTGTAATTACTACAACTCCTGAAATTGAAAACTTGGAAAGGGAATTTCCATTTCAAGTAATTAGGCTT
>JBDOIW010000014.1:0-47357 GCA_047404175.1 Legionellales bacterium
ATCCTGAAAATAGGTCATACGTCTAAACCCATGAGATTCACACTGAGTACAGTAATTGCCCTGGCTTTGATATAAACCAGACAGCTTATGATTATCCTTTGGGTTAAAATGCGTCACGATAGTCAAGGTAAACACTTGCGGCAAGTAGGGTATAGACAGAGTGTTCTCAGTTAATTCATAGGCTTCAACAGGCAAAGAATGACCATCCACGCGCACATCAATCAGTGAAATCATCTCAGACTCACCATCTAAAATAAGGACCTGTTTAGGATCATGACATTCATAGTGTGCTTCACTAGTAAGCTTACAATGTTCATCATCGAGAAGAAAATCTAAGGCGAGCTGTTTTACTCGAAATGGACTTGATTGGTAGTCTTTTAGGTAGATAGCTTGGGGCTGTGACATAGTGAAATCTCGCTAAAAACCCTAGAGTATCACAGCTTTATTCGATCAAGCAAAAATATTTTCTTATTGCATTCTAATTACTTACAAGAATTATGGCGAATTTCTCAAAAAAGCACTTGCCAATCTGCACGAGGTGTGTAGTATTGATGATATAAAAATAACAATAACGAAATAAGGACATTACCATGCCTACTTCATGCTCTTACCTTCAAGCTATCTCAAGTGCCTTTTTGACAAACCAAAGCGCTTCTCTCAATGCCGACGAGTTTACTGAACTCCATGAGCTCATTATGAGCGATGATGCAGAGGTTACAAGATTAAGTCATAATATCTTAAAAAAGCTGGGACCTCATTGCTTACATTCTAAAACAGAAAGGACTACCGAAGATGGCGAAACTGAAACCGATGACTGTGGACAGAAACTCTATGTTATCACACCATTTAACTATGTCACCACCGACGATCTCACCTTTAGTATTGATCAAGATGGTTTGTCAGTTATTTCAGGTGCCACTACGACTTCATACACTCTTTCTAAACCCGCACCACGCAATTTTTCCTCTATTGTAGAACATTTTAAATCTACAAAGGAGATTTTGGAGCAAAAACACAGCATAGCTGATGGAGTACTTAATCAATTAGTTGAAAGCACCAAAAGCAAGACCAATGTACTTATTCAAGTCGATAGAATTGAGTTTTCTTTAATCTGTCAGGGTTCACTGGGAATCCCAAACGCAACTGAGACTCAAGTTAAAAGCGCTTATCAACTCATTCAAAGCATTGTTGGAATCGCTGAAAAACACGCTGATACTCAGAGGAAACTACTTGAGGTCTTTCACTCCTCGAATATGGTAGTAGTCACTGAAAAGATGATTGAAGGACTTGCATTATTCAGAGCAGGTAAAGAAACAGAATTCCGAGGCAACTGTGAAGGTTTATATAAGATCCTGAATCAAAGTATTAATAAAGCCTCACAATCTCTATTTTCTACAATCAATCCTAATACAAACCTAGCAAAAACTGAAACTGACAATCTAATTCGAACTCTTTCTGAAATCAGATCTGCACAAGAAAAATCTGAAAAAGATCAAGCTCTTAAAACAAGTCGCCAACAAGTCACAGAAGAGAGACAAAAAACCGAACGTATAAATGAAGAACTTACGAGAGTGAACCAGACTCTTCTCAATATGACTAGCGGTGCTGCACTCAATCCGTATAGTGGCACAACAGGTCTTGCAGACTTTTCTTTTGTTTCAAGAGCAAGTACTTTCGCGAGAGATACGGTAACGCTCTCACATGATGAATTCAATAGTGCGGCTCAACACATTCAACATATCATCGAACAATCTCCAATCATAGATAACCACTACTTCACTTTTGCAGACTCAGGAGCACAAAAAATCGAGGCCAAATTAGATTCACTGACAAGAGCCAAACTGTATCAATTAGCTTCTTGCATTCACACTCCACACCACAAACTAAAACAAAGGGACATAGAGGACACTACAATACAGCAGGTAGTTATTGATATCGTAAGCAATGAAGATACTCATAGAACCTTCAAATATCTCATACTTATACTACACACTATTTTCCATTCTAAATCGCAAACTCACATAACCAATACACCAGAAGTGGCTCAAATGATGAAATCTAGGAGTTGCACGTTCACACTCAAAACAGGCATCAATTGCTCAGAGACAGACCTAACGAAGGGATTATCTAATCTAACACTGAAGCATTCTCTAATGCTTCTGCAGGGAAAAGGCAGTGCCGAAGGCACAATCAGTGAGATAAGAGAACTATTTGATGACATATCGCCAAGACCTGCATCTGCAGGCTCCAATTAAAATAAAACAAATACTAGAATAAGGCCTCCTCTTCGAGGCCTTATTCTTCGATGAATAAGGATAGAACATGATACAACCTATAAAAATTGATGATATAGATACTAGTCGATTGACAGCCCGCGTTATAGACTTCATGGTAAAAAACCCGGGTGATCTTACGATTGAACATATTAACAGTGTCAATGAGAAACTCTTAACACACCTAGTTGGCAACATGTCTGATGAGAAACGTCAATACTGGATCGATATCTACGCACAAGCACTAATTAAAGATTCCATAGATGACTCATCATCTGAAGCATCTACCATATTGACAGAGAAACCAAGTGATTACGAAAAGTTAATCACTGAAATAGCCAAATATAATACTGTGAAAAGTACTGAACTTGTTGCAAATAAGTTGAATGAACTTAAACAGCAAAGAACCCCTTTTAAAAGCCAGTACCCAAAAACCTCATCAATACTCTATGTCGTTGCAAACGTATTAACTGCAACAATGATCTGGCTACTTCCTAAACTCTGGCATGAGCTTATGGGAACATCACCAAAAAAAGACATAAAACAACCCATCCTTTCTAATCAAGAACGCATAAGACTAAGGCAAATTGCAACACTACAAAAAACACAAGATAAGCTCACAACACTTCGAGACAGCTGCCCAGATACTCTTGTTCAAGGTAGTTTCACAGAAAGAACATATTGTGACGAAGCAAAACCTATGTATGAACAACTTAATGAATTCATCTCTCAAATTGTCATACAACAAGATAAACTTACAAAACAAATAAATCCATTACATCCTAATGAGCTCCTCAAGGAAAGTATGTTAATAGAAGAACTACAAAAGGCCAGCAGAGATGAAACTAGGTGGCCCCAATTCCTGGACGAAATACGTAATATACTATCCATTGTTGATCCTATCACTAACGATATGCCTACAAATGATGAAAGAGCACTACAACACTTTGCTTGTTGTTTAAGCTACGAAGATAAAGATCATGTCCAAAAACAACAACACATGCTAACGCAAATGACTGAACCAGCAAAACGTTACAGTACTTTATTCACGACTTTCAAGGCCTATTTACCAGACGAAGCAGAAATGGCACAGAGCTCGATAAGGAAAATCAACATAAAAAGAGATCTTCTCGATCGGTTATCAAGTACCATCGAACATGTAGGATTATTACAACAAACAGCAAAGACGACTGATGAACAATATTCCTCACAATTAGGCGCATTAACTCCCATTATTCATTTTGAACATTCAATTTTTGCCAGTAAGTCCACTCCTGTTCCACTAACTAACCAGGTTGAATTCCCAGCAACACCCTATTGTTTAAGAGACAAAGTACTTGCTAATCAAGAGACCACGATCGACGATGCCGATAGTGATATTTCGTTGAATTTACCTCCTCGTACCGACAACGATGCCGATATCACCTTGAATTTACCTCCTCGTACCGACAACGATGCCGATAGTAATTTTTCGTTAAATTTATCTCCTTTGACTAAGTATGGCGATCCCAATTTTACACTGCAATTAGCTCCTCATGATGGTCATAATACTAGCTTTGATTTTAATTAGTCGCGAATATTCTAGGAAAGAAAAAGTCTCGTTGCTATAAATTCATGGTTGTGGTATCGTATTGGTAATCAACCGAAGACAACCATGAACATACAGCTTGCTATAACATCCCTTCTCGTGCTTACTGCTGTTTCTAGTTATCTTAACCACCGTTTTTTGAAGTTACCTACATCAGTTGGCATTACCTTTGTGACCTTAGTTCTTTCTCTTTCTGTCATGATCCTCAATGCAACAGCACTTCCCTTTCAGCATTGGTTTGCACCGTTAGTTTCGCTGATCGGTGTTAATACGAACTTTATCAATCCAGAGTTCTTTATTAGTGTGGTCTGTTTCCTTCTATTTGCAGGCGGCCTACACATCTGCGTCATTGAACTAGCAAAACAAAAAACTTTAGTGGCCATTCTCACCACACTAGGGGTTTTATGTTCCACCCTCATCATTGGTGGTCTTGTCTATGCTTTTTCTGACTATTTTGCAATCCCTTTATCCTTACCTTATTGCTTTGTCTTTGGTGCACTCATTTCACCTACTGATCCAATCGCTGTACTAGGTATGCTCAAACAAGCCAAGGCACCCAATGCCTTGTCTATGAGAATCACAGGAGAATCACTATTTAACGATGGCATCGGCATTGTGATTTTCATTTCCATTCTTCATGTAGCAACAGGTAACGAGTTCGAACAAGATCTACTGTTCCAAATGTTAGCCCAAGAGATTTTAGGCGGCATATCGGTTGGTCTTGTTCTTGGTATCATCGGTAATACCATGCTGAAAAAGGTTCATGAATTTCATGTGAGTCTACTTATTACTTTGGCCATTGTCATGGTCGGCTACTCACTCGCGTCTTCTTGGCACTTTTCCGCGCCGATTGCATTGGCCATAACTGGGCTTATGATCGGATTCAAACTTCGCTCAGGTGGTTTATCACCAGTGACAGCAAAAGCCTTGCAGTCTTTCTGGGAAATGATTGATGAGGTGCTCAATGCTATTTTATTCGTCGTTATTGGTCTTGTCGTATTGCAGCTCAAGCTTGCTCATGGCGCTGTAATGCTGGGTCTGGCAGCAATTCCTATTGTTCTGATTGCGCGCTTTGTGAGCGTTGCAATCCCCATAAAAATGTTTTCTAGACTCTACACCTATTGCCCCAATGTTATCAGTATTATGACATGGGGAGGCTTGCGAGGAGGAGTATCCGTTGCACTAGCTCTGTCTCTACCCCCTGGTCCTGAAAAACAAATCATCCTCAGCACCACATATGCAGTTGTGTTGTTCTCTATTTTAGTGCAGGGTATGACAATCAAACCTCTTATTACCCGTAGCCTGAGAATAGCAGAAGAGCGCTCTCTAGCACAGTCACCCTCACCATAAAGTATGTCTGTGATCGTAAATTGCTCTAACTGTTATGATAAATGTACTCAATCATGCCGGGGCCACAATCTCAATATATTCATAATAACAGCTCTTAAACAACAGCCTGCAATAACAGAAATCTATCAGTAGCCCGCTTTCTTAATTCATTCTGTAGAGAATCAATACTAAGAGAAGGGCTCACGAACCCCATACACAGGTTTAGACAACGACCTGTCACAAGCAACATTGAGCACATAATACCCTACTATTCCTGACAATAATGAGGCAATAATAACCCCTATTCTTACCAAAGGAGCAAATTCAGGATTGGTGATATCAAATGCCAACATACCAATAAAAAGACTCATGGTAAATCCAACACCACATAACAGAGATGCCCCATAAAGATGGATCATACGACAACCCTTAGGCATGTCACACAACCTCATTTTAATCGCAGCGTACACAGCGGCAAAAATACCTAACTGCTTACCTAAAAATAATCCCATTACAATGCCCAGAGAAACTGGGTGTAGTAAATCCTTCACCCCTAATTCACTCAAAGAAACTCCAGCATTAGCGAAGGCAAATAGAGGTAAAACAACATAAACCACAAAACTATGGAGCTTATGCTCTAGATACTTGAGCGGCGAATAACCTGGCTCTTGTTTACTCTCTAAAGGAATAGTCTGAGCTAAAGCAACACCAGCTAATGTAGCATGTACACCAGATTTTAATACACACAACCACAAAACAACCCCTACGCAAAGATAAGGTGCTAATTTTTCTAACTTGAACACGTTAAACACCATAAGTAATGAAAAGCAAACACATGCCAAGCTCAATGATAATATCGATATATCTCCCGCATAAAATATAGCAATAATCGCGATAGCTCCCACATCATCAAAAATAGCAAGAGCCGTCACAAATACTTTCAAAGTCATAGGCACACGCTTCCCAAGCATAGCAATCAATGCCAATGCAAAGGCAATATCCGTTGCCGTGGGAATAGCCCAACCTTTCATTGCATCAAAGTCGGGAATCGTGATCATAAGATAAATGACCGCCGGTACTAACATGCCTCCGATGGCACCAATGACAGGAAGAAGAGACTTCGATAAGCTAGATAGCTCACCTTGCAGCATTTCGCGCTTAATCTCTAGCCCTACCATAAGAAAAAACACACTCATTAAACCATCATTAATCCAAAGTAATAGTGGTTTTTTTAAGGCAACGGTTCCTAAATGCCCACCCAGAGGCAAATCTAGTATTGCGTGGTAATAACTAGATATAGGAGAGTTATCAATGAACATGGCGAGTGCCGCTGCCAGCATTACTAAAATACCAGGAAACGACTCCGAGACAACGAAACGTTTTATGGAAGCTGAGGGCACAAGCATCCTTGCTAAGTGTTTTTATTATTGTCGGTCAAATAACGCTGTGAATCAAGCCTTAAGCATGTACGTTAAATCCTCAATAGATCAATGTCGATTGACTCTAGCATGCTTTCATGGGTTAAGGTATGCTAAAAATAAGGAGATAATTTATGAACATCTATAGCATTGTTGCTTTTCTACTCACTCTTGCAACAGCCTTGGCATACATCAACCATCGATATATCAAGATGCAACCCACCATTGCGATCATGGCAGGCTCTCTTCTCCTTTCACTCTCACTCATTATCATGGGGTCACTAGGCATCGGTATTCAAGCCTATGAAAAAATAACCATACTAGTCAACAGCCTCGACTTCCACGATATTTTAATGGATGGCATGCTTAGTTTTCTTCTTTTTGCAGGAGCCCTAAATGTCGATATTAACGACCTCAATAAGGTCAAATGGGAAATAGGCGTGCTTGCTTTTTTTGGCACCATAGCCTCAACTTTTCTCATCGCCATTGGGGCCTCAAGTATTCTCTCTCTCTTCGATGTTGAACTTAACTTTTACTATTGTTTACTGTTTGGTGCTCTCATATCACCCACTGACCCCATTGCGGTTATGGCTACGTTAAAACAAATAAAAGCCCCCAAATCACTAAGTGTAAAAATTGCAGGTGAGTCACTCTTTAACGATGGTGTCGGTATTGTCTTATTTATTACACTTTACCAACTCGCTTTTAGCGATAGCCAAAATATCACAGCCTTATCTGTTATGCAGCTATTTGCCCAACAAACACTTGGTGGCATTGCCTATGGTGTTATTCTTGGCATTGTAGCCTACAAGCTGATGAAAGGCATCGATGACCACAAGCTTGAGATTCTCATCACGATTGCCGTTACAACCGGTGGCTATACTTTAGCACATCACCTCAATTTGTCTGGCCCACTAGCGATGGTTGTTGCCGGCCTATTTATTGGAAATCGTGGCCGTAATTTTGAAATGTCGATTCAATCAAAAAAACATATTTACGAATTTTGGGAACTCATCGATGAAATTTTAAATTCCGTTCTATTTCTGTTGATTGGTTTTGAAATTCTAGCAATACAACATCTTGATACTACTATTCTTCCTGCTATCATGATGATTCCGCTATGCTTAATTGTCAGGGCACTTACTGTTGCACTACCTCTTCGAGCATTTAAAATCAAAAAAGACTACCCTCCCTATACCACACCCATCATTATTTGGGGGGGCCTGAGAGGAGGCCTTGCTGTCGCTTTAGCTCTAGTCTTACCAGGATCAGAAGTTGAAAGAGCTCTCATTCTATCCATGACATACGCGGTGGTATTATTTTCTATTATTGTCCAAGGCTCAACGGCTAAGCATCTGATCGAAAAAAGTAAGACCAAGGCAGCCTAGAAGACGAAGAAATGCTTTTAACCAAAACAACGATCAGTTTAACTCAACTACTGCACTTAAGTGTCAGCTTACCACTACTATGATACCTCGAGCCAAACGCATGGTCCCGCATTCTTCATTGTCTCAAGATAATTCTGATGAGATGCTTTATCCTCATCACTACAATGAATGGTATCCAGTGGCCAAGCAGTTATTTGCGCGGCATCACCCCCTGCCATAGAAGCATGTTCTTGTGAACCATCCTCTTGAGCAAACAAGCCCACTTGGCCACCTGTCATCGCCAGATAGACAAAAGCGAGTAGCTCTGCATCAAGCAATGCACCATGAAGCTCTCGGTTACTATTATCAACTTCATAACGCTTACACAGTGCATCCAAGCTATTACGAGCTCCAGGATGTTTATCACGCGCCATAATTAAAGTATCAGTCACCGTACTCACTGATTCGATTGTTTGCAATCGACCTGGAAGCAAAGAAAGCTCATAATCGAGAAAGCCAACATCAAACGGCGCATTGTGAATCAAAAGCTCTGCGCCTTCAATGAAAGTCATAAAATCTGAGGCCACCTCTTTAAACAAAGGCTTATCCTTAAGAAAATCTTCGCTAATACCATGCACAGAAAAAGCCCCTTCATCAATAGAGCGCTGAGGGTTAAGGTATTGATGAAATGTTTTGCCCGTGGCTTTACGATCCATCAACTCATAAGCACCAATCTCAATAATGCGATGGCCTTTTTGCCAAGGGAAACCTGTAGTCTCTGTATCTAATACGATTTGCCTAGTCATCGGTTAGAGGGCCTTTTTCATCAATGGCACGATTAGCTAACGCATCTGCCTGTTCATTTTCAATATGACCACTATGGCCTTTCACCCAATGCCACTGAATAGTATGCGCAGAAGAAACTTCCAGAAGCAAAAGCCAAAGATCCTTATTTTTAACTGGTTTTCCTTGACTGTTTTTCCAGCCTTTGTTTTGCCAACCACTGACCCACTCGGTAATACCACGCCTTAAATATTGCGAATCGGTAGTAAGATCAACACAGCAAGGTTTTTTGAGTGCACGAAGTCCATAAATGGCGGCCAGCATTTCCATACGATTGTTAGTTGTTTCTGGGTGATATCCATAACCTGTTTTAGATTGGCCTTGGCATTGCAGTACATAACCCCAGCCACCAGGACCTGGATTGCCTCGACAGGCACCATCAGTAAAAAGTGCAACTTGTGCTTGCATCACACGCCTCCTTCACAGGACACAAGTCCACCCCAGCTTGTGATCATATCAAGCTCGTCTCTTCTAATTTGACCATAACGCATGAATTTAAGCATGGCTTTTTGGGCGCTAGTAAGCATAATTTTTTCATCTAAAACATTTATCTCATTGTATGCACAGCCTAAAGGCTGAAGCAAGGATTTTAGCATAGTCTTCCGAAGGCCAAGACGTTTTTGGGGCAGCGCATACCGATGATACCACTGGAAAGACCTAAAAAAACTGGAAGTAAAGCGCCACTGAATCAAATCAATAACTCCTGAAGAACTCAAGGTTCGACACATCTCAGATAAACATGCCTGCTGCTCTTCTAGTGTTGCTAAGAAATCTAATGTAAAAGGTGCAATAATCCTGTCAAAACCTGCTGTTCTAAAAGGCAAGGCTTTTGAATCAAAATCGAGATGATGGACATTTTCATGGGACGAGTCATGGCGAGATGAATAAACCATAAAGTGAACTTGTGCCAGCTGAGGGTGTGAACACGCAATACCAGGCATCATTAGGCATGTATCGCTTGGGTGCAAATCACTTCCAGAGCTCTCTAGCACCAAAGAGACAAGATCACTCCACTCTTTCATGCGGAGATAATCCCATTGAGGCTGACAAGTGAATGGAAACACTTTACACTACCTTAATGTTGATAAAAAATAAGATCTTATGATTGAGCATAACCTGAGCATTGAACCAATTCAAGCGCTACAAGACAACTACATTTGGGCCATTCGATATGGTAATGAAGCTATACTCGTTGACCCTGGGGAATCAAAACCCGCTAAGGATTGGCTTAGTCATCACAAAATTAATCTCACTGCTATTCTTGTTACACATCATCATCATGATCACACAGGGGGTATTGAGCAACTGACTCACGATTTCCCATGCCAAGTTTACGGCCCCAAAAGCATTCCTCTGGTTGATCATCCATGCAAAGCTGGAGAGACATTGCAATTTTGGAACAATACATTATGTTTTAATATTATGGCTACGCCAGGACACACTTTAGATCATATCGCCTACTTCAACGATACGAGTATCTTTTGTGGTGATACGCTGTTTAGTGGAGGATGTGGTCGTCTATTTGAAGGAACTTATGAGCAAATGCTAAACAGTATTAATCTGATTAATAATCTACCAGATGAGATTAAAATCTACCCTGCTCATGAATATACCAAGGCAAACCTTGATTTTGCTTCACAGGTAGAACCTCATAACAAAACTATAGCATCATACAGAAAAAAAATTCAAAATATGGCTTGCACCTTACCCACATCGCTTAAAATAGAGCGAACAATAAATCCATTTTTAAGACTTGGTTCTATTCAATATCTGGTATTCTGTGAAAGTGATTTAGATAAATTTCGCTACTTACGAAAATCTAAAGATCTGTTTTAGATAGTTTTTTTTCATACTAGTTCAATCTTGTCTTTAAAATATAATTCGCATGGCTTAATTCGCCACGACAAAGAGCTTGCATGACAAAAAAAACTGTGGTTTTATTGTGAGAGTTAGTTAAGGCATGGATGCAAAACTACTCATTACCATTAAACTTAATAGTGTGAGAATATAACATGCCAACATCCTCCGCATCAACAACATCCCTCTCCTCAAGTATAGATCTAAATGGACCGCGAGAACTACTTATTAAACAACTACTTGAGTTCTTAATGCCACTAGAAACCCATCTCACCAGTTACATTGATCATGACAATCTTGTAGGTCAGCAAACTATACAGCAGATTAGAGATTTAGTAATCATCACAGAACAATGGGGCATCACATGCGATGACATAAATGTTTCAACAGCATGGGTCTCACTCATACTCGATGGGAATATAGTTTGGGACGAAGAGTTACTAGAATTATTTGTAACTTTCGTAGAACGCACAAGCTTACCCATAGCGAGATTTGACATACTTAAACTTAAACTAACACAACAACAATATGGAGACACCATGGATTTACATATAACAGAAACACACACAAACCAGGATGGCATCGTTGAGCCAACCTTCTTAGATGGAGCGGCTATTAGTGCTGGACCAGTTGCTAGTGCTAGAGCTCTCTCTGGAGATAATGATCCTGCTACACCTTTAGCTTCAGCTACAGCAGATGTTTCTGCTACAAATGGTGCTAGTGTTAGAGCTTCTACTGCTGCTGCTGTGCCACTTAGCTTTAATAACCCTCAACATACTGACGCTCATGCTGCAGTTGGTACTGATGCAGCTGCTCTTAGTGCCAGAATGGCAGTTCTTGGAGAATGGCATCATAATGGCGTAAGCGTACACGCTTCACCAGGAAGCAGACCCGCAGCTTCGAGCGAGTCGCCCATGGTCGATGTGCTAAAAAAGTCTATTGCTTACTACGAAACAAAAAAACCAGCATTTTGGTATGCGAGTCACATTGCTAAGCTGAACGAAATAGCAAAGAAACAAGAATCATCTGCTATGGTGAGTGCATTAGTGGACTATAATTTCCACTTCACTGATGGCATTATTCGTCCACAATCTTTGATTGGAGGGTGGTTCAATCGTGGAACACTATTTTCTAAGGATGAAAGAGAAGAAGGTGCTTTATCAAATGCAATGAATAGCACTCCCTCAGAAATAGTAGAAGCACTTGCCAGTAAACGCGGGTTTGATGGCATTGAGATACGACCTGAAAACAAGAATCAGTTTATTCCAGCAATCTTCTGCTGGGATTTAAGCTCAAGAGGTTCAAAATCAAGAAAAGCTCTTCAAGCTATTACTGGTGATTACATTACGAGTGGTGCTCAAGATCTGATCTCTGTTGATCCGTCTAATGAACATTCAAAAACTATAGCAAAAGTTACAGTACTGAAATCTCTTGTTTATAATGGTCTGAAGTCATACTTATCAGATAAAACAAAAAGCTGGACTGATAAACTATCTAAAGTAATTGCCAAATTGAAGCAAAGAAGTAATGATAGTGATTACCAATCTCTTGATAGTGAGTCTCAGCCAATAATCGCTGAAAAAAATCGTTTTGCAGCAACAAACGTGTGTGCGTTATTCAACTTGCGTACAGATGTCATGAATCCTAACATATATGCGAGCCTACATGATCAGGATGCACTAGATATGGATATTGATGCTGATACAATTGCATCTCGAACATCAGGTGTATAATACAATATTTGTATACAAAAAAAACCCAAGCTGAGCTTGGGTTTTTTTTTGTCTAACCTCTGTGAACCATACCTCGAGGTGAAAACCAATATTGACTTCAACTCAAACAATGGATAAGATTTGAATATGAATGTTACTTCTTTAAAAGCATGCTTGGTGTGCTTTATTTTCTCGTTATCCACAGCTTACTCAGCCTACGCAGCTGATCACAAGTTTTGGCATCGCGTACAAAGTAACTTCAAGCTCACTCACGCTCAAGTAAGAGCTGAAATAAAACCTTACCAGCGTTATTATTGCCAACATGCGTATCAAATTGAAAAGACGCTATCACAAAATACAGCACTTTTTTCTTATATATTTGAACAAACTCAGCAAGCACATATGCCGAGTGAAATTGCCTTCATCCCATATATTGAAAGTCATTTCAATCATAAGGCACACTCAAGAACAGGAGCACTAGGGCTATGGCAAATGATGCCAGGTACGGCCTCTGGCTTTGGTTTACGCATTAACTGGTGGGTAGATCAACGCATGGACCTTCACACCTCTACGCAATCGGCATTAAGTTACCTTCATTATCTCTATAACTATTTCAATCATGATTGGCTTTTAGCCATTGCTGCCTATGATGCAGGAGAAGGCACAGTAAAAAAAGCTATACGTCGTAATCGTCAATCTCACAAACCCACTGACTTTTGGTCATTATCTTTACCCAAAGAGACCAAAGCTTATATTCCTAAGCTACTAGGGCTTGCAGAAGTCATCAAAAATCCTCAGCAATGCAAACTTCGTTTACCTCACAGTAACACAGAGCTTACTGCCATAGAAGTGCCCCAACAATCAACTTTTGAAGAAATAGCACAACTCACAAAGATAAGCGTTCAACACCTAGCCACCTATAACCCTCATTTTCTTCACCGTATTACCGAGCGGCACCAACCTAAACAGACACTAATTCTCCCAAAAACCTATGCAAATCGTCTTAAAGGTCATCTAACCAGCCCAAAAGCCATTCACTGGCGACATCACGAAGTCAAAGCCAATGAAACCCTAAGCCAAATTGCTCAGTACTACCATACCTCAACCGAGCTGATTCAAAAATCAAATCATCTTCATAATGCCACTATAAAAAAGGGTGATGACCTTATCATCGCAGCAAATGCAAATCACCTCAGTCAACTACCCACCATTCCTAAGATCATCAATCATTCTTTTCATGGCAAAGGCCCAAAACAACTTATTTATACGATTCAAAAGGGAGATACGCTATCATCAATTGCTGCACCCTATCCTGTCAACCCAGCCATGATCCGTTACTGGAACCCTAAAACTAGTCGATCACCACTTAAGCCGAATCAAAACCTTGTGATTTGGCTCCCTCGGATTAACCATTATGATCATTATGTTGTGGCAGAAGGTGACACTTTAGGCCATATTGCACAGCGATTTGGTGTCACTATCAAGGCTATTCAATCTATTAACTCTATCCGAAACCCTCATACAATCAAGCCGGGCTCAACTCTAAAAATACCTATCGCTGAAAGTAACCAAGCCACACATCTTATCCATTATACTGTCCGTAAAGGTGATGCACTTTCATCGATTGCTCATCATCATCACATCACACTAAGCCAACTGATGGATTGGAATGAACTACAACCAGACTCTATGATTCATCCTGGACAACAACTTATTATTTTTAGGTAATGCCTATGCCCCAAGCAAATATTCTCGATGGTAAATCCATTGCTGCCACACAACTCAAGGAGATCAAAGATCAAGTAGTGTCAGACAATCCACCTCATCTCTGTGTGGTCCTCGTTGGCAACAATCCTGCATCAGAAGTCTATGTAAAGAAAAAACAAGCCACTGCAGAATCTATAGGTTTTAAGTCGAGTAAAATTAGCCTAGATGATGCAACAAGTACGGAAACACTGTTGAAGACGATTCAACAGCTCAATCTAGATCCTACAGTACACGGTATTTTAGTCCAGCTACCATTACCCAAAACAATTAATACAGCCATAATTCTTGAAGCCATCAACCCTCAAAAAGACGTTGATGGTTTTCATCCATACCACCAAGGTAGACTCGCACAAGGACGTCCAGATATTATGCCTTGCACAGCACTTGGCATTATGTCCTTACTCCAGGCTTATCAACACTCAGTTGCAGGCAAAATAGTGACAGTGATTGGCACATCAACCATTGTAGGCATGCCAACAGCACTGGCTTTAACTCATGCTAAAGCAACCGTGAGTCTTTGTCATAGCGCCACTCCTTCTTTAGAACACTATACCCAATCATCCGACATTGTCATTTCTGCCACAGGTCAAGCAAAGCTCATCCAGAAGCAACATATAAAACCTGGCGCCATTGTTATTGATGTGGGCATTCATCGCCTTGCTAACGGAAAGCTATGTGGTGATGTTGATTTTGATAAAGTTTGTCGTGTCGCATCATGGATCACCCCCGTACCAGGAGGCATTGGCCCCATGACGATAGCATCACTCATGCATAATACCATGCAGGCCTACCTTCAACAGAATACCAATCTCTAACTAGTAAGCGACACTTATGTGCTTGTATAGCATATCAAAAACTTCTGCCCCAAAGAGAAGAAGCTTTTACCCTAATAAAATAAGCCATTATCATTATTAAAGCTCATACTAGACTGACTAGAATCCATATATCACACGGATGCTTATCCTAACCTACGTAACAGAACATTTGATCTATTGCGGATAACAACTGTAGCTTTCTATTTCTACTGTTCTTCAGTAGACTTTATGATGAAAAACCCTACAGTGAGATTATCTTCATACCCAAACCTTCAAGCAATTTTTTTTTGCTCGTGACCTGCAACTACACCTCTAGATGGCTTGTGGCCTTGAAGGTAACGCTTTGCAACCGCTTCCACTTGCTTTATTGTTGCAACAAAAACTTGATCTCGCTTTTCTTTTTGCAAGGTTTCTGGTCGCTCTTCCAGCTCTGAATAAAAAGCTTTCTTAGCTTTAGACGCTGGAGATAGAGGCTTATCTATCTGAGCCAACATACCTAATTGCGCTTCTTTAAGCATGGATTCAGTAATAGCACCTGAACAAGCCCACTCAATCGCAGCATCAAAGTCAGCAAATGTTCCTTCGATTCGCGGATCGCGATAGGAATAAAACACAAAAGCATGATCCAGTGGCTTTTGCACCGCGCCGCCGCCATAAGCCCCACCCTGCTCACGTATTGCTCTATGACAATAACCATTACGTAAAATAATACCTAACAATGATAGAGCAACATGGTCTTTGTGGGCGTATCCAACAGTTGGATATGCTTGGGCACAGAAATTGACCTGACTGTCAACCAAATAGGCTTTATCCTCTTGTTGCTCCACAGGTACTTTTTTCCACGACCAAGAATCTTGTTCTGTAGGTTTTGTTTCAGCCACCATGGCACTAGCCATTTCTGGCAAATACTCTTGCGTACTCACCAACATATGAGCCTGCTCAGCATGAGCAATAGCCGATTGAAAGCGCTCCCAAGCCTGCAACCATTCAGGAAGATTATCTTGTAGTGCTTCAATTTGATCACCTAATCGTTTTAAACTCTCTAAGCCATGTATGGACTGCTTCAACCTGGCAGGAGTACTCAACGAAGACATAGCTGTCATCATAGCGTATTCATGACCACGACCTGTAATGCCGCGCATGCATGCTGCATAATGCTGACGAAGAAGGTCTTCAATGCGAGTATCCTCATCCAGTCGCGTATGCTCTTTCAGCCGTGTTATTTGCTCCGCCAAATGACTCGCCTGACGTACTAGGGCTTTCCCTGAGTAGGCAAAATAAACCTTCACTTGTTCAGAATTCTTGGGATGACTGACTATCGAAAGACTTGTGTGAATACCGCCGGTCATTGCGTAAAGTGATGACTGCATAGCCACATAGTCTTGATCACCACACCCGAGTTCCGCAGCACAGATTTGATAACGTGCTAAATCTTCCAACATTTCTAAATCTTTCAGCTTAGCCACAGAAGTTTGGTATACCAAACCATTGGTGGGCTGGGCATAGGCGGTTAGCTCAACCTGACTTTCGGTCATTTTACTGCCTTCTACCAATGACCATTGGTCTGAAATATCATCTAAAAGAACTTCAGGTAATACAGAAAGATCTTCCTCCTGCTTTTGCCGTGCATCTAAATCCTTATTTAAACGCACTATCGAGTCTTTTTCCTCACCGCTAAGAGTTTTTTGAATCTGCTTAAGTTTTGTTTCCTCATTTTTTTTCTCTTTAGCAGCTAATTGTGCATCAGGGTAGCAGGTCAAAAACAATTGATGAGGATTATTTAAAAGGTATTGACGAATGAGCCCTGGAATAAAATTAGGATCTTCAATCTGTTCAGCTAAATTCTCTAGGTATAAATCAATTGCAAGAAAATCTTTGGGGTCACCACGATGAACTGCAGCAGGAAGCGCACGCAAAATTAGCTCTAGACCATAAGGCATAGACCCACCTGTGACTTCACGCTGCTCTAATTCGAATTGACGAAGTGCTGCGCGCGCATCATCAACAGGAATGCCCTGCTTGCATATATCGTTAAGGCTAGATAAGATCAGGTCTTTTACTTGATCTGCATGTTTTTTTTCTGAGCCCTCAACACCACAAGCAAAACCGAGCATTCTAGCATCATCAAGGATACCTTCGATGGGAGATGTTCCTTGGCCATACTCCGATGTCTCAAGTATTTGTGTGAGTGGCGACCCACTGTGATCAAGAAGTACTTTAGCCAAAAACATCAATGTGAGCGTTGTTTCATACTCTGTAATATCGCTCAATAACCAAGCCATAATATGATAAGTGCGACCCTTTTTTTCTTGACAAGCGTAGGGTACTGCAACAGTTTTAGATTCACTCCACTTAGGCTCCTGAGGAACGCCAATAGCATCGTCTGACTTTGAAAAATGCGCACACACTTGCGCCTCAATACGCTCATGATACCATGAAGCTTCTAAATCTCCATAGGTCATAAACATAGCGTTACTGGGATGATAATGCTTACGATAAAATGCGAGCAAGTCTTCGTGGCTTAAGTCAGGAATGGCATTAGGATCACCACCACTATTAAAGTGATAGGTTGTCTCAGGAAACAAATGTTTTGTCAAATGCTGCCAAAGCACACTTGTTGGACTACTCATCGCCCCTTTCATTTCATTGTAAACGACCCCTTGATAAACCAAATCAGATTGACTGTTATCAGGCTCTGAAAAAGAAAAACGGTGCCCTTCTTGGTTAAAGTCTAGCCTATCTAATCTTGACGCAAAAACAGCATCTAAATAAACACTAAGAAGATTTTCAAAATCTTTATGATTAGCTGACGCAAAAGGATAAGCTGTCCAATCGCTACTGGTGAAGGCATTCATAAAGGTGTTGATTGAACGGCGAATCATCATAAAGAATGGATCTCGAACAGGATATTTTTTTGAACCACATAATGCTGTATGTTCAAGAATATGAGCCACACCTGAGTCATCTTGAGGTACTGTTCTAAGTCCAACTAAGAACACATTTTCTGAATCACCTGAGTGCAAATGAATATGAGTCGCACCTGTGTTGACATGCTCCCAAGCCTGATATTGTAGACCAAGACTTGCAATGTGCATCTCATCTTTTAAGATAAAAGCGGTGCCTTCTATTTTCTGCTCCTGCTCATAGACTAACGTTTGTTCCATAGTAGAACTCCTTGATGATTGAAAGGACACCTAGATTTAATCATCTAAACGCCATGAAGTACCTTCAGCATTATCTTCTAAGATAACGTTCATTGATTGAATTTGATCTCTTAGCTCATCAGCTTTTGCCCAATCACGATTGGCCCTTGCATCATTACGAGCCTTAATAAGAGCATCGACTTCTTGGGCAAATTGTTCATCTTGTTTACCTTGAAAGAAAATAGCAGGATCCGTGGAGAGTAATCCCAAAACACCTGCTAAATGCTTGAGTAAACCTCTTAGACTTGCAGCTTCTTGGTGCTTATCGTCATTACAAAGTGTGTTGATTGTTCTAACGATATCAAATAGAACAGACAAAGCCACTGGCGTATTGAAATCATCTTGCATCGCTTCATGAAACGCTTTGGCAAACTCTGAATCTAATAAGTCATCTGGGGCTTCTATTTTTTGATCACGCAGTGCTGTGTACAAACGACTCAGTGCTTGTTTCGCACTCTCTAAGTTTGCTTGAGAGTAATTGACAGGACTACGATAGTGACTTGCCAGCATAAAGTAACGAATAACTTCAGGTGCATAGACATCCACAACTTCACGAATAGTAAAAAAGTTGCCTAGTGATTTAGACATTTTCTCTTGATTGACTTGCACGTGACCTACATGCATCCAGCTCTGAACCGTCTGACAATCATGCGCCACATCCGACTGAGCCACCTCATTTTGGTGATGAGGGAAACGTAAGTCAATACCTCCACCATGTAAATCAAATTGCGTGCCTAAACAATGCTTAGACATCGCAGAACACTCAATATGCCAACCTGGTCGACCTTCTCCCCACGGAGATGGCCAAGCGGGCTCACCAGGGAGTGGCTTTTTCCATAAAACAAAGTCCAACGGATCTTCTTTAGCCTCAACCAGATCAACTCTAGCACCTACCCTTAGCTGGTCAACGCTTTGATGGGATAGCTCGCCATAATGATCACAGGCACGTACGCGAAAATAGATATCTCCTGTTGCACCTTGATAAGCTGCATTCTTTTCCATCAAAACTTCAATCATAGAGACCATTTCTTGCATAAAATCGGTTGCTTTAGGCTCTTCGTCAGGACGCAGCACACCCAGTTTTTCTTCATCTTCGTGCATCGCATCAATAAAACGCTCTGTAAGGGCCGAGCAAGATTCGTTATTTTCTTGAGCTCGTTTAATAATTTTGTCGTCAATGTCCGTTATATTACGGACATAATGGACATCATAATCGAGCGAACGCAGATAGCGAACAATCATATCAAATGCAACAAAAACACGAGCATGCCCCACGTGGCAAAAGTCATACACCGTCATGCCACAGACATAAAGACCTACCTTGCCTTCTTGTAATGGAGTAAAGACCTCTTTCTTTTGTGTCAATGTATTATAGATCGTTAACATGTTACTTCTCTTGTTTAGTCACTTGATTAAGCCAATCATAAGCTTGTTGGAAACGCTGATGAGCCAAACTCATACCCAAAAGACCCACAACATCTGGAAGCTCTGGGCCATGATGGCCATCGGTCAAAATCATACGCAAAGGCATAAACAAAGCCTTTGCTTTTAAGGTTGTGTGGGCTTTAATATGAGCCAATGCATCGGTATAATTATCGGAGGTTGCAAAGGCGTCTTGCATGGCATGCAGCGACTCAAGGCCTGCCTCTTTTATAACACGTTGAGTTTCTTCACTCCACTCACGATCCTGAAGAAACAAGCGCTCAGACCAGTGTTGAAGGTCTGCTCTAAAATGAACATTGGGTTTTACTAAGGCTAGAAAGTCTGCTTTTTTATCTGTAGGCACGAGAGATAAATCCACAAAGTCAGCCCATTGTGAAAAAGCCTCTAGATCCAATTGAAGCAAGGCTTGTTTTTGCCAGTATAATAACTGATTACTGTCAAATCGAGCTGGCGCCACTCCGCAATGATCCAACTGGAAGTGCTGAGCCAAATGCTCCATATCCATGAGGTCTTCTTGCTCATAGCGATGTCCCAAACGTGCAAGATAGTTAATCAGAGCAAGCGGCAAATACCCTTGCTCCGCCAGAGCACGTAAACTTTTGCTGCCATGACGTTTAGATAATGGCGAACCATCAGGACCAACAATAAGATTCATGTGACCATAGTGTGGTGCTTTTAATCCTAGAGCTTGTAAGATAAGAAGCTGCCTTGGGGTATTGGTGAGATGGTCCTCACCACGTAGGGCATGTGTGACCCCCATTAGAGCGTCATCCACAGCATTGGCAAACATAAACGCGGCTGTGCCATCACTTCGTGCGATAATAAAGTCACCTAAATCCTCACACAAAAATTGCTGAGTCCCCTTGATTAAATCCTGAAAACTTACTTCGCCTTTGGGCTCAATATGAAATCGTAGAGTTGGCTTAATGCCTGCTTCTTCTTTAGCCTTACGCTCTTCATCACTTAGGTGGTAGCAGGTGCCCGTATATTTAGGTGGTTGACCTGCGGCTAGCTGACTTTTTCGTGTCATGGCTAATTGTTCTGGTGAACAGTAACAAGGATAGACTTTACCTTGAGACTTTAACTGATCAAAATAGTCTTGATAAATAGTTGCACGATCATTTTGGTAATAAGGACCAAAATCTCCACCCACACGTGGACCTTGCTGCCAATTAAGCTGTAACCAGGATAAGTCGTCCATCAAAGCTTCAGCAAACTCAGGCTTGGAGCGTTCTCGGTCGGTATCCTCGATCCTCAAGAGAAAGCTACCTTGATCTCGTAATGCAAAAAGCGCATTAAAAAGTGCAGTACGAATGTTGCCCAAGTGGGCGTGTCCCGTTGGGCTTGGGCAAAAGCGCGTCGTGACCATAAGTCAATGTTTCATAACAATCTCTTTACTATATCAAACCAGAACCCGTCTGTCATTGATCTTTATCATTTTCATGATTGTTTATTTAAGTCAGCTCGTGCACTTTTCCATACTAATCCGCCTCATCTGTATCATTGATTATCCAAGCCGATGGTTATTTCTGTGCTTTTGACAAGCTAGCAGACTCAGCGTACACTATTAAAAATTGTTTATACTGCTCACATGCCTCACAAGCCGGTCCTTTTTGCCTCAGACCTTCACCTAGAATCTGACCATTGTCGTAACGCAAAACAGTTGTTAGAGCTTCTCGAGAACGCGCATGACTACGAAGCCGTTTACTTGCTTGGAGACGTATTTGATCTTTGGTTAGGTGCTCATGATACCGTGCAATACTTAGGTATTTTTAACGCCCTCAAGATAGCAAGTGGGCACTGTAACATCTTCTTTATGCCAGGCAATCATGACTTCCTTTTACAAACCTCGATCTGCGAGCAATATGGCATCACCTGGATACCCGATCCTTACTTAACACATCATCATGATAAAAAATTACTACTGACTCACGGTGATTTACTATGTACAGATGATATTGGCTACCAACGCATGCGCAGAGTAATCCAACACCCTGTTTGCATCCAATTATTTCATTGGCTACCTTTAAAGGCAAAACAATACATTGCCAGCTGGCTTAAGAAACAATCAAGATCAAAATGCCAAAATAAGCCACCACAACAGTTCAACATACCTGAGTCAACGCTTCTTGATTGGCAGCTCCAACATCAATATGATGCAATCATCCATGGCCATATTCACCAAGAATATATCGATCATAGCTCTGTTCGTTATTCGTTAGGTGATTGGCATCAAAAACCAAGTCAGCTGTGGCTAAAAAAAGGACAACTTGAATTCATTCGTTAAACTTAATTAAACACAACAGCAAACCTAGTCATCTATTGTTTTACACGTTTAGGAAGCTTGCTGCTTTAGCCCACTCGTCTAAATCATCCTCAGAATCAACTAGAGCATCAGAAAAGCCAGTAGTTGACATCCGAACAGATGTCACCGGAGTGCCGCGTGCATTAAAAACACTACGGCCTGACCCTGGTGAAATCACATCAGAATCCGTAGACACAGATTGACTGTTATCAGAAGAGTCAGCCACAAAAGACCCATCGCTGCCACGATCTTGAGATACAAAAAGATCAAGCTCAACTTGACCGTCGTTATCACCTGAATCACTCAGAGATTCAGCATGAAGAATCTGACTGCCGTCATTTTCATCCACCATTTTGACGAAAGCAGCATCACTATTAGTTCGATCCACCCACTCTACCAATGCCAGTAATGATAAAGGCAAAGCAAAAACAATCATAAAAAGACTCTTGGCAACTGTAGTGACCACTGCAGTGAATCCTACCCAAGCTCTACCTAGTAGGGTCGAAGGAGTATCATAAGTCCAAGATTTTTTAAACCACTGCGTAATATTCTTTTGAGACAAGTGATGTGCGTGTGGATTCTCATGAGAGCTTGTCCCTGGATCCTGAGCATCAACAAAGGGAACAAAAACAATCCCACGCTGAAAAAACGTATAAATCCATGAAAACACAAGAACGGGCGTAAAGTAGGCAGGCAATGCCGCAGCATAGGCTAAAGCGTTAGAATTCACCTCGAGAAGTAAAAAGGTCATGTCTAATACTGGCGCAGAACCTACACGGGAGTACCTTTTAGTATCAGGCGCAGTAGCTTTATTGAGCAATCGTTTTGCTAGAAACCCTAAGGTCAAAGGTAAAAAACATGCTGTGACCATCGAGGCCATAAAAACAGCTCTGACAAGATAAGCAACAATCAAAAAAGGTGTTGCGACACCACGCAGGATAGGGCTATCCCCCACCCACTCTTTTGCATTATAAGGATAAATTTCACGTGATACCTTGAGCACAATCTTAGCGGCAAAATCAGCACAAAAGTTAACTAGGTTAGGTAACTGCGCCAAAATCCCTGGCCCCATACCAATGTAGGTCGGATAAGGACCAAGCATGGCCAACATAGGCCCAAGACAAACCATAAAAAGAAAAGAAAAGCCAAGCACAGAAAGCGTGCCATTGACTACAAAAAGCACGTTTATAGCTATCTTTTCTAGAGGTGAAATGCCATCATTACCGGGGAAAAAATTTCGCTCGAGGCTTTCAATAAGATGATTGACAATACCGGCTAAATAGTTAATAGGGCCGCGATAAACCACTTCTTTCCAATTGTTCACAAATAAAGTGGCTAGGAACAAAGTTGTAACTGCTGCGAAAACGATAGAAATAGGAAGCGCATAAGGGGCTAGCATAGGAACAACAACAAGAGTTCCCATCATAGCCTCATAAGTTAAGGCACTCACAGCTAAAGCTGAAGCAGTTGAAATCACAAAAGCAATACGCATAAAAGAGCGCTTTCTTTTACCAAACCTAATGTAAGCAGGGTTATCTTGAGAGATTGATTTAGTTTTATCGAAATCAGGGTTATCAATATGATACAAGCCTTCAAACAAAGCCCCTTTACCCACTAACCAATGAAAAACTTTTGGCGTAAAATCAAGTGCAAAAAGCATATTAATAAAGAGGTTTGCACTCACCAGCACTACTATGAGAGGAACAAGCGCCCATAGAGGCAAAGCCAGCTGGGCGACATAAAACCCAACCATCACAGCAGTTCCCACCCCATAAAAGATAGAGGTAAACAAGCCAAACTGGTGCAATGCATATTGCCACCCAGATTTATAGCTATCAAGACCTTCTTCGACCTTCTTAATACTTTTTTTGGTTTCCTGTTTATTGGCCTTGTCGCTATCAATAGCACCCAATGATGTAAGCTTATCCATTAAGGCTACGCTATCAGACTTCGACATATGCAAGCCCATTAACTCGCGGCCATAGCAGACGGAGCCATCAGGCTTTTTACCAGCATTAGTCTCTTCTTGGCTGGGTTCACTCTGACCAACAAAAAGAGAAGCCAGGTGATGATAGACAAAAGATGGAATAAATAATAACAAGTAATCGAAAAAATAGAGCACTTTTTCTAGGACTGAACTCGTCTCTGATGAAGCAACTTTGATTGACGCTCCTGATTCAAGGCACTCGTCATGTCGCTTTTTTAAAACATACAAAAAGGCATCTTTATTGTAGCCATCACCATCATTTAAACTACGATTTTCCAAAAATCCATCTAAGTACACATCTACAGAGATAATTGCTTCAGAAGAAATGAGACTTAATATGAAATCGTGAACGTGACTAGGTTTTATTTGAGGTACATCTGACATAAGAAATTACATACGACACTAAAGCCATATTCTCACATAAAAGCAAGAAAAAGTCAAGTTTTGGGGCACTCTCAGCCTCATAATGCAAGCCTTTCAATCAAGGTCGCTTTTGAGATAATCTAGGCAAACTGAAGCATTCTTTGTAGAGAAACTGCTGCCTTATCTATCAGAATATCAGGTAAACTAATCTCAGGCGTACAGCTTTTTAATGCTTGCTCTACCCCCTCTAAACAATTCATGGCCATCCAGGGACAATGCGCACAACTTTTACATGCTGCCCCTCTTCCTGCAGTTGGTGCTTCAATGAGTTTTTTTTCTGGCGCAATTTGCTGCATTTTATAAAAGATGCCTTTATCCGTTGCCACGATAAAACACGACTCATCACGCTCTGCCACAGCATTCAATAAGACACTGGTTGAACCCACAACATCTGCCAACTCACAGACCTCTTTAGGCGACTCCGGATGAACTAGCACCGCGGCCTCTGGGTAAGCACGCTTTAATTGCAATAACTCTTTTGCCTTGAATTCTTCGTGCACAATGCAAGAGCCCTGATAAAGCACCATGTCTGCCTGTGTTTGTTCTTGAATATATTGCCCAAGGTAGCGATCTGGGGCCCAAAGAATAGACTTACCTTCATCACGAAGGTGACCAACGATCTCAAGCGCATTACTAGAAGTGACCACCCAATCAGCCATGGCCTTGACTGCAGCTGAAGTATTCGCATATACAACGAGCTCTCGATCAGGGTACTGATCAACAAGCTTCTGTAACTGCTCTGGCTTACAACCCTCATCCAAGGAACAAGTGGCCTCAAGTGTGGGCATAAGAACTATTTTATTTGGGCTTAAAATTTTAGCAGACTCACCCATAAAGCGTACACCCGCCACTAATAATGTTTTAGCAGAGTGTTCGACGCCAAATTTTGCCATGGCCAAAGAATCAGCAACGCAACCTCCTGTTTCTTCCGCCAAAGCCTGTATAGCGGCATCAACATAATAATGCGCAACGATGACAGCATCACGCTCTTGTAAAAGTGTTTTGATTCTATCAATAATCGCTGTTGTCACATAAGCACCCGAAAACCACGTTGCTTTATCCTATAAAATTCAGATGGTTCTGGCAAGGCTTATCCACAATCTGAGTCAATAAAGATAATCTTAAGCCCTTGTTTATCTTGCATTCTCTTCCAGAACTTCGCGCTCTTGCCATAGGCTCGATATAATCTCTTGCACACGGTTTTGCCCTAGGCGTTGATCCAAATTATCCCAATCTACCAACTGACTAGGCTGATCCTGCCAAGAACAGCTATAAACTGCCTTTGTGCGCTCACCCGTAACAGGGTCTTTCTGCCACACCAAACACTGCGCACATACGCCTTTAAGCATACATTGCATAGGACCATACACCGAAGCAAAATGACGCGTAGTCTCGTGACACAAAGGAGGCAAGGCATGAGAAGCCCAGTGACGCCAATAAGCAATGCGTGACGACTGCCCATGAATTAAGCACTGATCAAGCTTCTGCCCCTGCAATTCATGAGTCAACCATGCTTTAGCAGCCTCATCATAGGCATGCCCCTCCCCTCCTAGATAAGAAGCTTCTTTATCATCGAAAGAACTCCACCAAAGGCCATCCACCTCCTTGCGAAGACGATCCAGCCAATAGATAGACTCCCCTGCTTGCAAACGCAACAAAACCATAATCGAAGCTTTAGCCTGCCGCACCGCTTTTGCATAGCTTAACAGCAAAGGAATACTATCAAGTGAGGCCATCACTAGCACTACTTTTCCTGCCTCTGGCACCCTCATCCTTACTCCAGAGGGGCCCATCAGGGCAACTGTGTCGCCACTATGCATACGATTCAGCTCGCGAGAACTAGCACCCTCTCCTGTGCATACAAAACTAAGCTCTGATTCAGTCACATCGGTGGCCAACATAGCAACCCCTTCACAAACTTTAGATTCATGACCAACCATAGCCGCAAGCGTTTGTACTCGGTAAAAATGTCCTGGCTGAAAATGTCGACTTGCCTGGGGCGCTGACACACGCAAATGTGTGACACCAGGAGCCAATGACTCTTTTGCAACCAACCGCGCTGAGAACAACGCCTGCATTGATTCCTGAAAATGATCGTATGGCATCATACTTGCTTTATCTTGCCGCTTCAATCGCGCTAAAATCTTGGGAGCAACACGTTTAGCAGAAGCAATGGCTTTCACCACACTCCCATGAAACAATGGATGAGTATCGCCCAAAAAGGAAACTCGCTTATCTTCATGTTGATAGCTTGTAAACGCACCAAATTGCTCTGATTTCACATGATCGGGGGAAGGCACTTGCACAAGCTGCCCTTGCGCATCTTCTTCGTAGGCTTGATAATCATAAGACTCACGCACAAAAGCCTCTGGATGCTCAAACGAATACGCGATATTAGGCTTTGCTCCAGTCGCCACATAAAGATTACGTGCAGTAAAAGTACATGTCTCTTCAGACCAGCTGACTCGACCCTCATCATCTTCCTCACGACGCTGACATCGCAGACCCGCCACATGGCCACGAGCATCAAGCATCACTGAATGCGGCGAATAGCCTTCGTAATAAAGAATCCCCTCTTGCATGGCCTTATCTAATTCCTCATGATTGCGACGATACGCCGGAGAGTGCTGCATATGACCACGATACACAATCGCAACCCCACCCCAAGAACGCAACAAGGCAAGCACATCAACAGGACGATGCTGACTTTCGGCTAACTGACGAGCCTCCAATAATTCACTTGCATGCAACAACCACTCATCAAGCATGTCTAAGTCTTCAGGCTTAAAGCGCTGACGCAAGTTAGCTTCTCCTAACTCAGCACATAAGATATGATAACGATGATGAATTTTTTCGATTTGTACTAGATAGTAGGCTTGTACTTCAGTTGCAGTATCAACAGCTGTTAAGCCTCCACCAATCACTAAAGCTGGCAAACGCACAGAGAGATTAGCAAGGCTCTCAGGCTTGGCCGCCCCGGTAAGCTGTAAGGACATGAGAAAATCATTGGCTTGACGCATACCTGGCGCCAAACTGCCTGGAATTCTGAGCTCACGCGGCAATCCTGCTCCTACAGCAAGTGCCAAATGGTCAAAACCCAAGCGCCAAGCATCTTCAATCTTAACAGTACCACCAAAGCGTACACCACCAAAGGCCTGAAAATGAGCAAAACGCATAAGGCTTAAATAGATAAGCGTTAAGAAGTTTTTATCCCAGCGCACCGTAATACCATATTCAGCCACACCACCAAATCCCCAAACAGTCCGATTAGACAACTGATCGACCAATTTCTGATAATCCTCAATAGGATTGTCTAACCATGCTTTGGGCAGAGGCTCTAACTTTAGCCCATCAAGACCCACCACAGCACACCCTGCCATAAGCAGATAGTAAGCCGCACTAAAACCAGCTGGCCCCATTCCCATGACCATCACTTTACGATCATCATAGGCTTGTAAAATATAATCGTGAGCACGAAGTGGATTCCAACGAAGTAGCCAATTGTAAAGTTCTACACCCCATGGCAAGCTTAACACCTGCCTTAGCACGGAGGTTTCTACCTCAGGAATATTCACAGGATCTTGCTTTTGATAAATACAAGACTTCATACAATCATTACATATCCTGTGCCCCGTTGCCGGACACATGGGATTATCCACCATAATCATGGCTAATGCCCCTAGCACATAGCCCTCAAGCATGAGGGTATGCATCTCAGATATTTTTTCATCAAGAGGACAGCCTGTCTGATAATCTCCAAAACTATCACGCTTTATGCCTAGCTCAGGGGAGCTTTTCTTAACGGGAAAGCCTTTACTACAAAAATCAGTTTTTTTATCATGACAATACACACAGTAATGCACTTGATTTTGAACAGCACGCTGTGGCATACCCAAATCGGTTAAATCAAAACCTTGACGCTGACGAAACTCAAGAGACTGGTAACATTGGGTATGCTCATGTGCGATATTGGTCTTGGGAACAAGATTGAGTACATCCACCCGCTTAGGAAGACGCAAGCTAACCCAGTGCCCTGTTGCCATTCTGCCTTCTGGCGTTGCAATTGCCTGCACACACCAATCCTCCAAGACCTCTAATGCGGGTACATTTTGCACCTCTATCCAATGCAATGCACACCGAGCCGTTGCTAGCTCTTGATCAGCTTGATTAATCTGCTCACCCAAGAATTGGTCAAGCTTAGCCTGAAGGTCCTTAAAATCATCAAGATTTTCGGAATCACGCAAACGTTTTTTCACCCTGGTGGCCACAAAACGCTTTTTGAACGCAAATAAAGGATCATGGCTCAAAACACTGATGGACAAAGCATCAAGCTCCGCCTCAATGCCTAAAGCTTTTGCCATGTATCGCTCGAGGTACGGTGCCAATGCTATCATGAAGTGAGAGCGCTGCTGCTCATCCAATTCACCGCAGCGAAAAACCGCTAATCTTGCTCCCAACTCTGGTACATGCTCATACAGGTACGCTAAGAAATGCTCATCATGATTCCTTAAACCCTTAACACAATAAATTGAATCAAAATCGAATGACTGTTTAACCAAAAACCCCACCTAAACAACAATCGTTAACAACAACGCTTGCATTGATTTTCAATTCATTTACAATAACCTAAAACGACCAAAGGCGCAATTCATGGCTCGAAGAAAAAAGAAAATTGATTATATCAGTGCAATCGACAAACTGTTCATGCAGTGGAAGAAGGAATCAAAACCCTCTGCATCACAACAACACGAAATTGAAAAGCATGCTAGAGTTGCAGCTTTGCGTGACCATCCGGAAGATCAATCATCAAGATAAGCTTGTAACTAAGCTCTACAGAGACTAAGATCTGTCTCAACTTTGCCTAACCGGCATGTATCAATTAACTGACTAATAATCAAGAAAAGCTTACAACTAGGCCTTATATGGCGCAAGCAGTGTCTCAAGCTCGCCTGACTGGTACATTTCTATTAGAATATCACAGCCACCGATAAGCTCCCCTTTAACGTAGAACTGAGGGATTGTCGGCCAATCACCATAAACTTTGATGCCTTCTCGAATATCATCATTCTCAAGAACATTGATGGCCATAAAATCCACACCTAAATCTTTGAGAATATAGACGACTTTACCGGAGAATCCACACTGAGGGAACATAGGAGTACCTTTCATATAAAGCACACACGGATTACTTTCAACTTGCTCCCGAATTAATGATTGCACTGAATCGCTCATCTGAACCTCTCTTTATTTTGACTGACTAGGTTTGACTTCAATAGACAAGGCGTGAATTGACTGCCCCACTTCGTTACCAATAGCTTTATAAACTTCTCGATGCTGTTTGATTTTGGGCATAGCTTCTAAGCTATCGCTGAAGATAATAACCTTAAGATGACAACCTTCGCCTTCCAATACAACATCTGCTTCAGGGAATGCACTTACAAGATTTGTTTTGACCCAGTCAACCATATGTATTGTCTATTTCACTACTTAATAATACTAATTATACCTTCAATGAGGCCATATTTCCAGTATTCCAAGAACTAGTACCCTAATCGCATGTAAGTGTAACGAAGCCACAACACACCGAAATTAAGATACCTTATCCATGATTTATCCCACGCAAACGACTGGCCAGCTCCTCGGCAAAGCTTAAAGGCTTATTATCAGTCTCGTGTGATGAATCCTTCACTACAGGAACTTTTTTATTGTCCTCAGCAAGATCTTGCATCCCACCGCCCTCGCTCACCTGAACCCTTTGGTTAATCCGCATAGCCAGCTCGCTCTGAAAAGTCAAAGGTGCATCATGACTAGCTTGAGCTTTAGATAATTTATTTCCCACCAAAGGTGAGGGCTTGTGATTAGAGAAAAAACTAGGTGGGGATACAGATGCACCTGTAAAACGCTGTGCAAGCTCATCCTGCAGAGAAGAAAAACCTGCTGTGCCAGACCCTGCATTTTTCCTGCTCTGAGCTTGTACTAATTGAGCATCATGTAGTGCTTCAGTCTCATCACTATGAACGATCGTCGTGGCTTCTTTTTTCAGTGCACCCTGTGTTGCATTAGCAATGCCAGCAACAGGAGGAAGAGGAGGAGGTGGTGGTGGCGGAGCCATACCATTACTCTTAGTGGTAGCCGCAGATTTATTTACTTGCATCTGATGCGAGCTAGGAGTTTGCAGGCTTGCAGGGAGAGGTGGCGCTGGTGGCGGAGCCATACCATTACTCTTAGTGGTAGCCGCAGATTTATTTACTCGCATCTGATGCGAGCTAGGAGTTTGCAGGCTTGCAGGGAGAGGTGGCGCTGGTGGCGGAGCCATACCATTACTCTTAGCAGTAACCGCAGATTTATTTACTTGCACCTGATGCGAGCTAGGAGCTTGCAGGCTTGCAGGAAGAGGTGGCGCTGGTGGCGGAACCATACCATTACTCATCTCTGCAGAAGCCATCGATCGTCTTGCATCTGGCTGGATAGCATGCCTATCCACTGAACAATCTTGAGTTTCACTAACCACTGCACCTCTACGGCTTGAACCCCTAGACCCACTCCTTGCTAACTTAGGAGAACTAGAAAACAACAGACTAGTGGCACGACTATTTCGCCAAAGTTGCCAAGGAGTAGCAACCCAGCTAGCTGCACGTTGCAATATTTTTGTAGGTGATGAAAAACTATTTGACTCGCTATGACTGGCTTCTAGAGGATCCTCTTTTTCAAATTCTTCCAGCTGTAGGAAAACCATTTGAACTCTTTTTTGTAGGTATTTTGCAAATAACTTGTGCGGAAAACGAGCAATCATACCATAAAACTCATCCTTTATTTCCTCTAAACTCTTCCCCTTTACGAAAGAGGGTGGGTTTAACGCCAGCTCATCAGCATGAACCCGCCATCGTCTCCACCAAATGTACTGCGTTAAAGCACTACATAAATCGTGGTATTCATGAGACCGCCATTGTGCAATGACCTGGCTAGAAAAAACACCAATTAGAGTATTAAAAAAATCCGAGATTTCGTTGCTCATATCTTCTTCACCCATACAAGCCTTGTGTGAAAACTCAATCAAAGTAAGTGACTTGTAGACTCTCTCAAAAAAAGCTTCATAAACACTAGAAGCTTGATGATAATACATATCAATCTCATTAGGCACTTTGATTGTTAAACCGTCACCAATCATCCTGACGCACGCAGCAACTTCCCATAATTCGACAGCTCTCAAAGAAATCTTTTTTTCTGGCATAGTCAAGCCAACAACGTCTTCTACTTGTTGAAAAATCCTATCTCTATCCTGACCATGTAAGATCGATTCTCTGAACACCTTGGCGTAATATTCAGCCACATACGTTTTATCTTGGTTAGCAAAAAGACCGTGCCACGATGAAAACACCTTGTCAGCTAATTGAGACTGTAGCCCAAAAAACTCAGAGTCACACCCAAGTTGTTTTTGTAAAGCCATTAAGCGTAAACGAAGATATCTGACGACAAAAGATAAAGAATCTTTGAGCACACGATAATCTTGCTCATTTTCATATCGAACTCGCTCAACAAGGGTTATAACAGGTTGTATGTGGTGACAATAAAAATCATCAAGATTAGTCAACCAATCCTCTTCACTCCATTCTTGCTGCAGCTCAACAATGGATAACATTAATGGCCTTGCAACACTTAGCATCTTATTTAATAAAGGAGCAAGATTACTATATACGATGGATACTTCGGTTTTTTCTATGAACTGCTTTATCATGCTGGAGGAAAGGTCATTACACGAGAGCTTGACACATGAATGACCACTAGAACGCAATTGTTTTAGAAAGGCATCCCATTGATCTAATTGAATAGTAGTGGAAACCTCAACATACGAGCCACGTTGAGGCGAGCAGCTAAGCTCTCTAAATTTGCCAGCGCGAAACTTAGCCAGCCCCCCGTTATTTTTAGTAACAAAACCAGATTGATCCATAATCTAATGCACCTGTTAAAATCAAATACCCTATGGGCAAGACATTTACCATGCGAATAAAATTAACAAATGAATCCTACATTGTAAATCGGTGATGGGAAAAACACCCCGTTAGAATATCATTTTTGCATGAGGTCACACTAATTATCATCGAGACAAAAAAGATAGAAAGCTAGACAATTATATAGAAATAAGCTATGTTTCTAGTAAAAAATAAGACAAACTCTTATGACTTTTGTTGTAACAGAAAACTGCATCCGCTGCAAATACACTGACTGCGTTGACGTCTGCCCTGTTGATTGTTTTCATGAAGGTGAGCACATGCTGGTGATCAATCCCGAAGAATGCATTGATTGTAACTTATGCGTTCCTGAGTGCCCTGCCGAGGCTATCTACAGTGAAGATGACTTGCCTGCTGACCAAGAAACATTTCTTGCATTCAATGAAAAGATGTCACATAGCTGGCCTGTGATCAATCAGATCAAAGCAGCTCCTGATGATGCAGATGAGTGGAAAGACAAACCAAACAAACGTAGTTTGATGCCTGAAATTGACAGCTAAGTCTTCACATAGACATCACCTAACATCGGCTAAACGGCCTTAGCATTCCAAACCGACTCATTCTGACAAAAGCTGCTCTAGTGTTGTGACAAAGGCAGCTTTATACTCTGACTCAAAGGGCTGATCTGCCACATCAAGCAATGACAAACTAAGTTGCTCAGGATCGCCATAAGATAACTTTAATTGTAAAAGACCTTGAGCTAGAGAATGTCCATCAAATTTTATCGCGTTTGCTCTGACAAAATATACGCCTAAATCTTGATCAGAAGCAAGTACTGGTACGTGCTCAGCTTCAAAATAGGCTGCCAATTTTTTCCAGGCCGCTTTTTTTGAGACAGAAACAGGTAGCGAACTACTATCTTGGTTATTAAGATTAGGCTCAAGGCTTACGGAATCAGGCAAGGGGCTATCACTTGTTTTTTGAATATTTTTTACTAAATCTGTGTCAAGGTAACTATTATCTGCCTCAATCACATTTGAAGATGCACAACCAACAAGCATCATTGACACACCTAAAGCAACACATTGTTTTAACACCGTACATATCCCCCTAATCATTTTCAAGACTCATCTCCTCTGCCTCCGCCAACTGCCAAGCGTTTCTTAACAGGTCGTGATAAGCATCACTTAACTCAACAAGGGGCATTCTAAGCTCACCCGAACGAATCCGTTTTAAATGAGCCAACAACCATTTGACTGGAACAGGATTGCCCTCAACAAACAAGTCATCATGCAACTTTATCATAGATTGATTATAGCCTCTAGCACTTATTTGATCCCCTTTTAAAGCAGCCTTACACATGAGGGACATTGATGCAGGACATACATTTGCAGTGACAGAAATAACGCCATCCCCCCCCTGCAACATAAACTCACAAGCACTAGCATCATCACCCGAGTAAAGCAAAAAATTGTCAAGGCGCTTCAATGAATCAAGACGCGAAAGATCCCCCGTTGCATCTTTCAAACCTACAATATTATTTAGAGAGGCTAATTCGATCACTGCGTCTTGACCTAAATCACAGCCCGTACGACCCGGGACATTATAGAGAATAATGGAACTTTGTACTTGACTTGCTAGTGTCGTATAGTGCTTAACCAAACCCAACTGACTAGGTTTATTATAATAAGGCGTCACCACAAGCAAAGCATCGGCTCCGTGAGAACTCGCCTCTGCACTTAGCTGGATAGTTGATGCCGTATCATTAGTACCTGTCCCAACCATCCAAGGCATATCACCATTTAACTCTTGTGCCACAAAGCGCATAATCGCAAGTCGCTCTTCTACTTGTATCGTTGTGGCCTCGCCTGTTGTACCAAGCACCACCAAGCCTTGTGTGCCATTGGCTTTGTGCCACTCAATCAACGAAGACAAACTATCGTAGTCCACTTCTCCATTTAAAAAAGGGGTGACTAATGCCACCCAAGATCCTTGCCAAGAAACTGTCACGAAAAACTCCCCATAGTGTCAATATCAACTAGAATAAAACCATCAGAGACCTAAATCAAACTTTACATAATCACGGTCTTGTCCTTTGAGTATATTACTCTGCTTATCAAAAAAAGTAAGCCCCTTTGATTTGTGAGCTCGCACGAACTGAAGTGGATTAGGAAATTTGGAAAATACTGAAGATTTAGCTCGAGGTTGCTGAATCGATAGCACCTCTAATAGTTGCTGATAGTTTGCTAATAGCTCAGGATTATTATAAGCAAAAAAATCACTTAGATGCTTATTGAAATAGTGTATAACTGCCTCTAGATGATCTAAAAAAGCACTCTCTAGGAAGAACTCTTGACGCTTAATCATCTGGTCCATACAGTGAAGATGCACCATCACAACAGAGGCGTTTTGTGTCAAACTTTCATCATATGGCAATCTTATATTTTGTAACAAACACTCAAGTGCAGAATGCACAGTATTCATAATTTTGCAAGGTAAGCGCACAATTTCGTCACAAATTTCCACCTCAGGATACAACCCAGCATCTGGCAATGTATGAACGAGTAAATAAGGAGGGTAATGACGCGACACATTTGATTCTTCAATATACGCTTTGAAGCGATCCGGTGGCCGAGCATCAAAAGCTACGCAATTAGGACGATAGTCAGCTTTAGTGACTGAAAAAAAATTGCCCTCGTTTTTTTGGAGCCAAGCATCAAGACACGGCACCCGAATAGGATCATCGGACTGCCAAAGATAGCAACGAAGATTTGCACTTTTTAAAACAGATAGGCGTACACCATAGTGATCTGCAATCTTAAGGATATCCTTTTCACCGGTCACTTGGTGCTTCATACATCGGCCAGTAGGATCAGGAATAACAAGCGACTGACCTTCCTGCAAAATAAATTTACAATGTTCATGATTAATCTCTAGCAACAGTGACGGCGAAGTGTCAAACTGCTTAGCGAGAGCATCAATCGACTCTCCGCGCGACACCCTATACATTTTAGAGAACTGAGGAAAAGACTTACAAAACCTCACTGTTGGCGCCATAGACTGTTGAGACACCAGCAAACATACGGCGTCCACATGGTTGTATCCTATTCCTTCAAAATAAGCTTTTTCATTGACAACAGGTGTCAACCAAAGCTCACTTGGGAACGATGGCCGATCTCCATAGCCCCATAGCAAAACACCTTTGCTAATCGTGCAAATATTGCTTTGAGAAGGGATAAGAAGCTCTTTTCGAACATCATGACAACCTCTAACAAAACGCTTTACTTGCTCTCGGCCTTCAATCACTATTGATCCAATAGCAAGCGAGCCGTCATTTAGCCTTTGACGGTGAGAAACCTCAAGTTTGTCCGAATACCTCATATCTAAAGGGAGTTTAAATGCACCATTTACTAGGCTATAGCGTTGCTCAAATGTGGCGCCTGTAAGCTCAAACTCAGCAATCTTTTGGCATAACTCACTCTTAGGCGGTTTTTGAAGATCAAAAAAGGTAGCCAATCTTTGATTGTCTAACCACATTTTTCCTGATTCTATAGCTATAAGAGATGAACGCATATCTTGAGCCACCAAGGGATAATCTGACTCTCCTACAAGGCGAGGTAAAGTGACAAACATACGCCATATCAAATCAAATGTGTCAAGATCATGCTTTTTATCCTGATCGTGCAAGTGTGTTTCCATACGCACAAATGCCAAACGTAAAAAAGATGAGGTGTGTGACGCTAGAGGATGCTCCTTTGTAAGTTCAAAAGAGCCTTTTGCAAGAATCCAGAGCTCTGAAGGTGACTCATAGCTATTTTTTTGTGCCGTCAAGTCACTCAGCTCAGACAGAGGATACAACTGATCCAAGAAATAAAGTGCTTCTTCAGATCGGCTTTGCTCATGTTCTACCGTCGCAAAGAAGAGAAAATAGTCAAGAATAAGCGAAAATTGAGAGCTATTCTTATCATAATAGCGCTTCATGCCGGCCACATCAGTCAATTTAAGTTCAGACATCAACCATTGAGCACACTTGTAAAAGGCATGGTATTGATTAGGCCTTAACTGATATGATACAAGAAATTGATCTATGTATTTCATTATCAGAGGCAGATCATAAGAACTGGCACTTAACAAATCAGTTTTTACTTCTTGACGCCATTTTGGGGGCACTTTTTCACTAGAACTTAAAATGTCAAAGAATAGATCGAAACGACCATGATTAATAATAATTTGCCATAAGTCCGCGTCAAAAAAACCTTTTGCCTCTGGGTTATCTTTAACTAAATCCTCAATAGATACACTCGAGAAACAAAGTAACCAATCAGGTGGGGCCTTATCAAAATAAGCACTTAGTTCAATAAAATCCCTTTCGATAAAGCTTCGAAATTGATCATAAAGGGACTCAACAAAATCTTGAGAAATATCAAAGCCACTCTGTTTTAACTGAGTCAGAGCAAACAAGCTTAGATCATTGTTAAAGCTCTCAAAAACCTTGATAAATGCGAGCTGCCAATCAAATGCAGGATTAAACCACAAATCAGCAATAGTTGTCTCTAAACTAGCCTGTGCAAAACGAAGATGAGGGGAAAAACACAACTGTTTTAAACGCAAAAAGATCATAATCTGCAGGGGTATAGGAAGCTGATCCATAGGGATATCGTCACTTAGCTCAGTAGCTCCCTGAGGAGCTTGATTGAGACTCACCCCACTTTCAGACACCACACTAGATGAACTTATACTAGAAAAAAAAGAGTCTATTTGGCTCAGAGAAAGAGATTCTTTAATGCTTTGTTTGCCATCACGAATTTCAACATACCCCTCACTTTTGGCTTTAGATAGAACTTCAAGACGAGACTGTTCTGTCAAATGCCAATACTGCTGGAAGCGCTTAAGACTATCATTAGAACTCAATAGCGAAAAAACACCAGGTTTTTGCTCCTCTAGAGCAAAGCTTTTAATTAATCCTGCCAAAGAATCGGTGACTGCCTGATTCTTAGGAAACCTTGCCGCAATAGAGCGGGGAAAATGGTGTTTTATGTCTCTGTCAAGCCGGTCAATAGTGCCATAGCTATTGAGTAGGCTAAGCATCTCATCAGTGAGTGCTCTAATGGGCTGATTTGCACGCAACCATGCTTGCCAATGTTCTACCACCAGCGCTTGCCATGTCACCATACCTCAGCCCCACATCTTTGACATTGATTTATTATTAACGCTATCATGATGACTCTAGCATAAACAAAAACGGATTTCATGGAAATATCTCTCACACCTTTACTCAACCAAAATTTTGCAAGCACTGATCATGAACAGTTTTGCCTTGAGCAACTTATGGGCAAGCCCTTTGTTTTATTCTTCTACCCTAAAGATAACACCCCTGGTTGTAGTCAAGAAGTTCAAGATTTCCGCGACTTCTATCCCAGTTTTCAGGAGCTTAATTGTGCTGTCATAGGTGTCTCTAGAGACACGCTTAAATCACACCACAAGTTCAAGGATAAGTACTCCCTTTCCTATCCACTGCTAAGCGATCATGAAGAAGTACTGTGCCAACATTTTAACTGCATCAAAGATAAAAACATGTTTGGTAAAAAAGTTCGAGGTATTGTGAGAAGCACTTACTTGTTTAATGCGAGTGGAGAACTCGTGCATTCCTGGATCAAAGTAAAAATACCAGGACATGCAGAAGAGGTTTTACACCACGTCAAACAAATGAGTCAGTAGCATTTTTTTCATCACGTGGCCAAGCATTCAAAATGGCTTTCACCAGAGTTGCTAGAGGTATTGCAAAGAAAACACCCCAAAAGCCACCAAGACCACCGAAGACCAAAATAGCTAAGAAGATCGCCAAAGGATGAAGCTGTAGCGCTTCTGAGAACAAGAACGGTACCAGTACCTGACCATCTATTAGGTGAATGAGTGCGTATGTGAACAGTAATGACCAAAATGTAGGTGTAAGACCGAACTGTACTAGAGATAATGCCAAAACAGGCACAGTCACGACAATGGCTCCAACATAGGGGATAAGTGTGGAAATACCCACCAAAAAACCTAGCAAAATAGCATAATCCAAGTCAAATAGTAGGAAAACAACTGCACTGACTACCCCTACTGCAACAATCTCAATAAGTTTACCTCGAATATACCGACTTAATTGACCATCCACCTCATCCCAAACCTGTGTAATTAAACGTCTTCGCTTGGGGAAATAATCAGAGAACCACACAAAGATGAGAGGCCCATCTTTCAAGAGAAAAAACACAAGCAAGGGAACTAAAATAAGATAAACAACAACGCCTATCAATCCGGGCACCATGTCAAATGTCAGGGACAAAAACCAACGTCCAAATTGCGCAAGATCAGTTTGTAGCATATCTGCAAGCTGCTGAACAAAAACACCTGAAATCATATCAGGATAACGTTCGGGCAGGGTCAACAACCAAGCTTTAAAGCCTACAGTAAGTGATGGCAAAGCACCGACAAAACTACTGACTTCGTGCCATAGCAAGGGGAAAAACCCAAGTAAGAATACCACCAGTGTCAAAAGGCCAAGCATGAACACAAGCGCTAAAGCGAGACCTCTTGGCATACCCATACGATTTAAATAAAACACTCCGCCTTCTAAAACATAGGCAATGATGACGCTAGCAAATACAGGAGCTAAAATATCCCCCATAAAAATAACAAATAAGACAGAGAAAAGAACCGTTAGTAATAACGTACTAAGCTCTGGATCTGAAAATGTACGTTTTGACCATTCAGAAACAATTGAAATCACAGGCTATCCTTGTTACGCGATACTCTTATGTATTGAACCAGAATCATAAGAAAAGTGCAATTGTCAGCACTCTAGAGACTAAGATGAAAGTTCTATTAAGCTTAAACAATTAGCCATTTCAATTGCAGTATCCACAGAACTACGACCAACATCACTGTGCTCGCCCCCCGAACGTGCTAAAGCTTGCTCTTTATTTTCAGTGGTTAAGACGCCGAAAATAACTGGCAAATGATAATCAAGCATCACACGCTGTACTCCCTGACTTACCTGCTGACAGACCCAGTCATAATGCCCTGTTTCACCACGAATAACAGCACCCAAACAGATAATTGCATCCACCTCACCTTTACGAGCCAAAGCATCAGCAATAAGAGGAATCTCGACCGCACCAGGCACCCACAAAGTTGTAACCTGATGAGAAGCAATTTTAAACTCATTTAAACGCTTTGTAGCACTTTGATAAAGGCGCTGCGTGATAGCATCATTAAATCGGCTAACAACAAGTGCTAGGTTAATTTTATCCATTGCAATAGCATCGCTAGCTTTATCATTCATGGCTATCTCCTAACTGATGGTTTAGTTTAGACTGCTTAGTTGACAAATAAACTTGCTGCCTCTCAGAAACAAGCTGAACATTAAAGCTCTCTGCAAGCTTTGTTGGCAACCCAAGATCAATTAACTGATTAGCCTTATTAGGGTTATTGCTAATCAAGTAACAAGTCTCAACACCTTGATCTTTTAAAATTTCCACCGCGGCACCAAAAAAGCGTTCATCTGCATCATGTCCGAGAAGGGTATTGGCGGTAACCGTATCTTCTCCTTGAGATTGTAACTGATAGGCTTTCATTTTATCCGCAAGCCCTAAACCGCGACCCTCTTGTGGTAAATAAAGGAGTAAGCCTTGATTTTCAGCACATAAACCCAGTGATTTTTTAAGCTGCAAGCCGCAATCACAATGCAAAGATTGAAAGATATCACCTGTCATACAAGCCGAATGTAACCTTACCCAGCGATCACTCTCTTTAGATACGCCTTGAGAAAAATCGAGTAAAACATAGTCGAGCGTGCTTGAAGCATCCTGGTAAACGGTGATGGTAGCACCATCAACTTTTTCAGGAATGGATAACTGCGTTGAGGATATCTTACTCACTAGCCCACCCTTCTCGACTAGTGCCAAACTAAGATCACGTGAGTGAACTTCACAATGAAGCCATGAGCTCCAATGACCCAAGGCTGACGCATCACTATTGACCAATAGAAAAGGCTGATCAAAATCTGCAAGTGATGCTAACTCTGAAGCCACATGAGGTAGATGATATTGAGCCTGCACACCTGCTTTATGGGGAATAAAAATAGGCACACTTGTTATCTCATCAGCAGGGTTTTTTAGTTCTGACAGCTGATCTAATAGAGTAGAGACAAGTTTCACTGGGGGGTTAGGATAAGGAGCACATGATTTACGATCAGTTTGCTCTGAAGGTAAAACCAGTATCCCAGTGCTTTGCTCCAATGCCTGACGCATATTGAGATCTGTCAAGCAAGATAGGGGAACTAATACACCATAGCGCTCTTCTTCGGCATAAGGTTGATGAATAATTAAAACTGGCTCTCTATTGCAAAGAGCCTTTAGCGCTGAGGAAATACGCGTATTCATGAGCTCTCCTTGAGAGTGAGCGCAAGTGTTCGCTTGAGTGTTTTTACAATCATATCATACTCAATATTTAACCAACTATCAGGCTTGTAGGAGCCTAAGTTTGTCTTGGTTTGTGTTTCTGGAATAATGGTAACAGAAAAGCCTGAAGAATCAATGTGATTGACCGTCAGGCTCACGCCATCGATGGTGACAGAACCCTTTTCAACCAAATAGCCTAGATGCTCAGATTGCACCTGGTCAAATGTCACAACCCAGTGATCATGATTTTGATCTATAGACGCAAGGCGAACTTTAGCATCAACATGCCCCTGTACAAAGTGGCCACCAAAGCGATCACTTGCCAACATGGCACGCTCGATATTAATGCAATCACCTGACTTAAGCGAAGCTAGATTAGTCACACTAAGCGTTTCAGGGGAAACATCAAAACCAATCTTGTTGGCATCAAAATCAACAACGGTCAAACAAACCCCATTGATACTAATGCTCTCACCACGTTTTATATCATTGGCAAAACAAGCAATCTCAAGACGACCGTTGTCAACTCCCGCCTGGAGGCGCTGCGTCTGCTGAACTAAACCTGTAAACATTTAACGTACCCATTCAGTAATTTGATCTTGATCTAACATCCACCGATGAGGGACTAGAGTACTACAACTTTTGTGCAAAATATGAATCTGTCCGTCATAGCCTTGATCGACCGTCTTAGGTGTTTTAACCAATAAAAACCTACGCCACAAATGTGAGTTAATCAATGACTGTGTTGCCATTGCACCCATTTCAACCCACAGAGAATGAAACCCAAGTGAGCCTATCTTATCAAGGATAGCTAGCCATGACAATTGCCCAACTTGACAAGGCACAGGTAGTAAAACAGCCCCTTTTTCTTGTAATAAAGTCAAAACGTGATGTGACATTGGTATCGATTGATCATAAAAGATATAAATCTTAGAAGCTGTATGCCAAACTTTCGCGTCTAATGGCATCTTAAGGGTACGATCCAAGACAAAAACAGGTTTGCTTGTCACATGACCATCAAGGCGAGCATTAAGCTGGGGATTATCATGGATGACTGTTTTTACTGTAGTGAGCATTGCATCATGATGATAGCGCTGTCGGTGAACCCATTGATTGAAAGAAGCTCCTGACAAGGCAATAGGTTTACCTTGAGGCTGAGCAATGGCACCATTTTCACTATGTACTAATTTTACATCAATCCATGGCTGCTGGTGATGACACCAATGGTGGTAAGCACGATAAAACTGCGTAATCTCTTTCATTGGAGTGAAATGAACATGAATACCAGCAGCCTCAAGTAGAAAGCGACTGGTATGTGTTTGTACTAATTCACTTGGGTCTTCATAGGCATAGTAAACCTCACGAATACCAGCTTCGATAATTGCATCCGTACAAGGGGGTGTTTTACCATGATGGTGGCACGGCACCAAGGTAACGTAAAGTGAAGCCCCTAAAGAAAAAGCTCCCGCTTGTTTCAGCGCAACCACTTCCGCGTGGTCTTCACCTGCTTGCCAGTGCGCACCTTCCCCAACGACCTCTCCCTTGGCGTCAATAATCACTGCTCCAACACTTGGATTTGGAGCACAAAACCCCTGGCGAGCTTGAGCTAAAAGTAAAGCTCTGTGCATGGGGGAAACCGACATAGATTGACTCCTATAAAACTGCCACCATAATACCACAAAAAAACAAATAAAACCATTCACTTAAAACAAGAAAAGCGCAGTACAACCCCTATCAAAACAACTTGAGATAAGATCCACATCGTGTCACACTGCAAGTAGAGTCAATCAAGGATCGACATTATGACCGTAAAACACTTGAGCTTTGCCTCACTTCTTTGGATCTCCACTAGTCTCATCGCCGCAAACATTGAAACTCCTGATCTTGGGAGCCCAGAACAAGCTTTTATAAACCCAAGTCAAGAAACCTTGATGGGCAAACAGTTTATGCACGCAGTACGCTACCAAGTTCCAGTCTTGCAAGATGCTATTGTCAGCGACTATCTTGATAGACTTGGTCGTCGTTTAACCCAAACAACACACTACCCCCACTACCATTTCTTTGCCATTAATGACAGCTCTATCAATGCTTTTGCTGGCCCTGGTGGCTACGTTGGCGTTAATGCTGGCTTAGTGACAACCACAGAAGATGAGGCAGAGCTCGCTGCAGTCTTGGCACACGAAATTATGCACGTAGAGCAGCGTCACATTGTTAGACGCATCACTCATAGTGAGCAACGTCACTGGCCATCGATCGGAGCAATTATCGGCGCCATTCTGATTGGATCACAAATTGATTCCACTGTTGCGACCGGCGCCATCTTGGGAGCCACAGCAAGTCAGATGCAACAAGGTATTTCGATGACTCGCCAATTTGAGCTTGAAGCAGATCGACTGGGTATTGAGCTTCTTGATGACTCTGGCTTTGATGTTCATGCCATGCCAGAATTTTTTGCACGCATGCAACAAAGAACATTAGATTATGGCAACCCAAGATTTAAACTTCTTCGCACACATCCTGTCACACAAGAACGGATTGCTGACAGCACTAATCGGGCCAAACACTACCAACGAAAAGCAAGACAAATACATGAAGATTATCCTCTCATCAAAGCACGTCTAAGAGTGTTATCATCAAAGTCCCCTGAACAAAGCGTAAGTTATTACGAGGAGATGCTTAAACATAAGTCATCACAAGAAGGACACTATGGTTATGCGCTAGCACTTGCATTTATGCATCAACCAAAACTAGCTATTGAGCGTTTACAAGTACTAGAAAAACAGCATCCTCAATCGATTACACTGGCAGCAAGTATTGCAGAAATCATGGCCTCTTATGATCCCAAACAAGCCATAAAGCTTTATAAAAAACTCCATCAAAAATTAGGATTTCACCAAGCAATTGTTATCAACTTTGCTCGCCTTCTACTCCAAACCAAAGCTTACCAGGAAACAATCGACTTACTTCAACAATATGATGCAAAACTAAATACAAACCCTGAATATCAATGGCTTATTTCTCAAGCTTATGGCTATAACCAGTCACTTTACGAGGCCTATGCTCATCGCATGGACCTCCACGACCTACTTGGACAACCGGCTATGGCCATAAAGCAAGGCTTAATTGCAAAAAAACATGCAAATAGCTATGAAAAAAAGCACTTCATTAATGAAAAAATAAGACAATTACAGTATGATCTAGCTATATTGGGCGAAGAGTAAAAACAGGAGACCTTATTGATGTCAGCACTACGCAAATTCATGCTTATACTGTGCATTAGCATAGTAAGCCTAGTATCGTTCACAACCCTCTATTTAATCACACTTGACTCATCTAAAATTAATGATTTTGCAATCTCTTATGTTGATAAAAACACACCCTACTCCCTACAACTTGATGATACTACTTCGATTAAATGGCACGGCAAGCTAGAAATTGAAACCACAGGAGTAAAGCTGACCAATAAAAACACTGATCAAACATTCATTGAGGCAGATAAAGCCACTGTAAGCCTCAATTGGAAACGACTCCTACTTGGCAAAATAGACATAAGCGAGCTATCCATTAAAACTCCGGTGATTACGCTTTATAAATCCACACCTCATAATCATTTAGCCAACAATCAAGATAAGATTAAACCAGTTACCACAAGCCAAACTCATGTCGATACGTCAAGTCATCTTTCTCAAGTCACAAAGTATGAGAATAATGAGACAAGCCAAACCAGCGCTCTTGATCATGAAGAGACCAAAACCGTCACTAAGCCCTCTATGAGCGCCCAAAGCTCTAACTCACTCATCATTGATCATTTAAGCATTCATGACGGAACCTTTATTTATAAAAACAATGCTGATCAGATCATTTACAAAATAAGTGGTATTTCACTCAACAATAATGACTTAAGCATAAGTCCAGCTGCGCTTAAGTTGCCTTTGAGGGAGTGGATCTTTAGTAGCACCAGTCATGGTAAACTTGGCATTGAGCAATCTCAATGGGGCCCCTGGAAACTATCCAACATATCCATGTTTTACAACATAAATCATGGAAAAATAACAATATCTCCAGTCCTCTACGAATTCAATGGCGTCCAAGGCAAGGCCAGTTTCATTCTACACAACGAGCAACAGCAGTGGATTGCACAACTAAAAAACCACATTGAGAATGCTCATATTGATTCCAAGAACATTCTTACTTCGAAAGGTAACTCGGCGCTTCAGTTTGCCACTTTACCTTTGATCTTTGATATTGACCATGGCGACTTATCTGTAGTAACAGATATTGATGCACGCTTTGATGACTTCCATGACATCGACAGTCATATTAATGGAAATATCAACCTCAAACTAACCAATGGTAAAATTAAGCGTTTCAACTTAGGCTACGAATTAAAACGTTTAGAAGATAGAGCAAACCGTATTGAGGACTCAGAGCCTCCCACAACTGATGGCACCGAATTCAAAGAATTCAGTATTAATATGTCTATCCAAGACGGTAAGACTAAACCCTTTCCTGTGATTCTAGATGCCAAAGATTTTTCGTTCAAAGGTAACGCACAAATTAATATGGTGAAGGATCCTGCCTGGATGCAAATGCGTGTCTATGTCAAGCCTCAGCCTGGTCGCTTTCCCAAGCTTGAAGGTCTACTCAATCAGTATCTAGGGGGAAGTCACAAGGGGGCAATTCCTTTAGAATTCAATAGCCCTCTTTATAAACCCTCTCAAATGGCCATCACAGTTGATACCAGTATTGTTGAGAAAGTGCTCCAGGACTTTTTTGCGTCTTGGCCAGAGGGCGTCAAAAACAAATTAGTTAAAAAGCTACAAGGCAAACTAAAAAAATCCCTTATCAAAATGCAAAAAAGACTCAACGAGGGCAATAAATTGTGAATATAGCACTGCTAGTATTTATTATTCTTGTATCTTGCGTCAATCTTATTTTGGTCTTTCAACTACGACAATCATCACTCCAGGAAAAACAATTAGACCCCATATCAAACGATATAAAAAATTTAAAAACTAAATTAGAAGACTATCATCAATCTAATAGCCAGCTGGAACAAAGATTTTTACATTTTCAATCCTGTATTCAAACCATGCAAAGTGAACATCGCGAGAAGTTTGATGCCAACCAGCTACAGGGGTTAAAACTCATACAAGATAGTTTACAACAAGGCTTAAGCCACCATAGACAGCATATGGCTAGTCACTTTAGTGACCAAGTAGAAACTATTAACAAAGCAATCTCTCAATTAAACCAAACCACTCAAAAGCAATTAGAGCGTATTGAAACACGAGTTGAGCAAAAGCTCAGCGAAGGATTTGAAAAAACCAATGCCACTTTTACTGACGTAGTTAAACGTCTTGCTATTATTGATGCTGCACAAAAAGAAATCAGCAAATTATCAAGTAATGTCATAGACCTACAGGAAGTTCTAACGGATAAACGTGCCAGGGGTGCATTTGGAGAGATGCAACTATGGAATTTAATTCGTGATCTTATTCCCGAAAGTCACGTTGATTTTCAAAAAACTCTTAGCAATGGTCGTCGAGCCGACTGTGTGCTTTTGCTACCAGAACCAACTGGAATGATGGCCATTGATGCCAAGTTTCCACTAGAAAACTATAAAAAAATGCTTGATCATCGCAGCCAACCCGAGCGAATGAAAACCTTTGAAAGTCAGTTCAAGCAAGATATAAAAAAACATATTGACGACATTAGCTCCAAGTATATTATCCCACCAGAAACTGCTGATAGCGCAATGATGTTTATACCGTCTGAAGCACTCTTTAGCGAAATTCATAGCCATCATAGTAGCCTGGTGCAGTATGCCCAGCAAAAACGAGTGTGGATGGTATCCCCTACCACCATGATGGCTGTTTTAACCACGGCAGCGTCTGTGTTAAAAGATGCCGCAACACGAAAACAAGTGCATCTCATTCAACAACACCTCGTCGCTCTTGGCAAAGATTTTGGACGCTTCAGACAGCGTATGCAACAGCTAGCCAAACATATTGAACAAGCTCACCAAGATGCCAACCAAGTGCATATCACTTCACAAAAAATTGCAAGTCGTTTTGATAAAATTGAGCAAGTTGAACTGCCCAGCAATCATGAGACCACATCATTAATCACCGAAGAATAAGCATCAATGAGAAAAAAAAGGATTTTTTATACTATTGTTATTTTAGTATCTATCGCTTTAGTGATGAGACATACAGGCTTTCGTTATCACAACCCTCCAGGAAGCCCGAAACAAAGCGCAACAGTAATCGATTTCATGCGTTTTTTCTGGCATCAATCTCAACGCAAAGAAAAGTCTACTCCTAGTCAGTGGCAATCAGTCGATGCTAAAACTATTATGCAGTCTATACAGCAACATAGCATTCCTCAACTCACTTGGCTTGGTCATAGTACTTTTTTGATTCAGTCAGATCAGATCACGCTACTAACCGATCCATTCTTCTCAGAACGCGCCAGCCCTGTTAATTTTGCAGGCCCTAAAAGACAAGTCCCCACACCCATTACACTGAAGCAGCTACCACAGATTGACGTCATCCTTATCAGCCACAATCATTATGATCACATGGACGTTGAGACACTCAAGTATTTTGTTGCAAAACAGCCTATTGTGGTC
>JBDOIW010000015.1:0-2322 GCA_047404175.1 Legionellales bacterium
TGTATGGTGCCAACCTGAGTGGTGCCGACCTGCGATATGCCGACCTGATATCAGCAATCCTTTCCTATACCAACCTGATTAATGCGGACCTGAGTTTTACCGACCTGAGTAATACCAACCTGAATAAGCCATATATTTTTTTATAGTTTGTGGAGTAGTTCCATTTAAAGCCGCCGCTTTACTAATCCCATATCCTCTTTCAATCATATATGCTAATGCCTGTAATACTCTTTGTTGAGCATCTTGCTTTATTGGAATTGGCATATAATTACTATTATTGAAATCAACTATATTAATATATCGTCAATCAATTCCATTTAATATTGTGTAATACCTTCATCTCATCAATTAAGTCAGAATCTTTATACTCAGAAATCTCAACTCTATCATAACCATAATTTAATATAAGTATATCTTTTACTTTGTTAATTTCTTTATCATTTAATGTTTGTCCAAAATCAAGTAAATCTACTATCTGTGCTTCATATTTATCTAAGTCCGTATAGTTAGGCGTATAAACCATTTCCGGTTTAATAGATTTTACTTTTTCTTTTTCGTTTTGACTGACTAATCCTACATTTTTCATTAATTTATATGCCATTTCCTCTCCTGCCCCACCCAATCTATATCTTAACCCAATAAAGGGTAAATAATATTTTCCCCCACCAGTAGTTGAATCTGAATGACCGACATAGATATAGGGTGTTTCAGCAACATAATAATTTAAAAATCCGTATTGTGCATAAGTAATTGTTGTAGCGACCATATAATTTGTATATCTATAATTTGTTTCGCTTGACATTGGATATATATTAGGGTCTATCCCAACATCAAGTTTTCCTTCATTAGTAACACACCATCTTGTATTTAGTCTAGCATCCCATTTAAATCCTGTAATATCATTATTTTTAATAATAAATTCTTTGACCGACTTTATAGTTAAATCATCTAGTGTAGGAAAATCTTCAGAAGTCTTGTAAAAATAAATTGTTGGATTTCTATAAGCCAAATCTTGAAATGGACCTTTCCAATATTGTTGGTCTATTTGTTCACAAGAATAACCGGGCCTTCCAGTAGTTCTTGATAAAATACTTGTAGGATTATTTGATATAATCATAAGAAAATAATCTTCTATTTTTTTTCCTTCATTGACGGCTACAAGATAAGTTCCTAAAACACCTGATTTGGCGAAAATATGACCCCCCCAATTATCTCCATATTCTTCCTCATCAATAACTGTTTGTTTTCTAAATGCTAAAGATTTTACAAGTAAGTTTACTTGTTCTTTATTCATTTGGTGATTAGTAGTTTCAAAGAAATCCTTTGTTACTACATCTGCGGTAGGAAAACTTTCAGGTAAATCAAGGATTTTGACTATTTCCATATTTAAAACTCATCCCTCGACTATTTAATATCTTCTATGGTTAAAGACCCTTAACTCCAGTTAGTTTCGCACCACTCAGGTCGGCACCACTCAGGTCGGCACCTCTCATATCGGCATAACTCAGGTTGGCACGAAACAGGTGCGCATTAAACAGGTAGACCCCAGTCAGGTCGGCATTAGTCAGGTCGGCACCAAACAGGTTGGCCCAACTCAGGTCGGCAAGATACAGGTTGGCACCATTGAAACTAGCCCAACTCAGGTTGGCATTACTCAGGTCTGCGCCACTCAGGTCGGCCCATCTCAGGTTGGCCTTTCTCAGGTTAGCACCACTCAGGTCGGCACCACTCAGGTCGGCATCACTCAGGTCGGCTCTTTTTCCGCCCGAAGCACCTATCAACCATAGTTCATGTCTTTGTAAAATTTCTTCAATTTCAGAAGAAGATATGGGTTTGTATTTTTTTCTTGATACATTCCAATTGAGAAATACTCCATCAGGTATTGGAAATTTATCCATATTTTGAATATTATTATTTGACTATTTAATATCTTCTATAGTTAAAGACCCTTAACTCCAGTTAGGTTCGCACCATTCAGGTTGGCATCTCTCAGGTTGGCAATATACAGTTTGGCACCATTCAGGTTGGCACCACTCAGGTCGGCATTTCTCAGGTTGGCACCAGTCAGGTCTGCACCAGTCAGGTCAGCACTAGTGAGGTCGGCAGAATATAGGTTGGCATTACTCAGTTCGGCACCACTTAGGTCGGCACCATTCAGGTTGGCACCATTCAGGTTAGCATTACTCAGGTTGGCATTATTCAGGTTGGTATTACTCAGGTCGGTAAAACTCAGGTCCGCATTAATCAGGTTGGTATAGGAAAGGATTGCTGATATCAGGTCGGCATATCGCAGGTCGGCACCACTCAGGTTGGCACCATACA
>JBDOIW010000016.1:0-1262 GCA_047404175.1 Legionellales bacterium
GATAATAAGTGAGTGGTGAGTCATTGCGTTAAACCTTTGAATGAAAATAATATTAGTTTAGTTTTTTTGATTGTTTAAATCAATCAAAATTCTTGCTGCATGCTGGTTTTTTCTGAGTTATACTGGTTCTATGTAAAAGAGTAGTCAGGTGCTATGCCCAAAACAAAACGTTCAGCGGCCGTGAGTGAGCCGCCATCACATCAGCATTGGTTTGAGCTTACTCTTCTTATGTTGGGAGCGCTCTCTATTTTGTTGTTGATGTCTCTAGTAAGCTATAGCCCTTTGGATCAGGGCTTTTTTCATGATGGCGAACCTATGGTTCAAAATTTAGCAGGAAGTTTCGGTGCAGAGCTTGCTGATATTCTATTAACTCTGTTTGGATTCTGGTCCTATAGTATGCCATTTTTGCTGCTACTCATGGGCTGGCAACTGACTAAACCCAATGAGTCAGCAAGATTCCTACAAAAGCTTACTTATGCCATTGGTGTTGTCTTTCTTGTTGTTTCTTTATTTTCATTGCTACATTTGCTTGGCCAGCCATTGACATTAGACTTGCCTTTTTTGCCAGCAGGCTACGTAGGTAGCATGCTCGCGAGTGCTTTTGTCTTGAAGTTTAATCACGTGGGGGCACTTTGGCTAAGTTTTACCTTTCTCCTAGCTGGTTTGAGTTTATTGACTCGTCTTAGTTGGATGCATGTCCTCAATCAATCGTCTTGTGCCTTAAAGCATCTTAGCGTTAGATTTCGCACATGGTTTAATCGCATAGTATCCGGAAGAGAGAATGCGCGAGTGGCTCAAGTATCTATCAAACGTAAATCAAAAAGGTCACCAACCAATGTTTCAAGCAAAGTGCCGGAGGTTCATGACGAGCAAGATGCTGTTGAGTCGCTTTTAACTCGCCCTCAAAACACTTCAGAGAAAGACCTAGGTTCTACAACACCGACAGAATTACCAGAGCACAGCAGTCGCTACGATTTACCCAAACTAAGTTTACTTGATGTTGCTAATGGTAAAAAGAAAAAACAATTAACGGCAGCACAAGTTGAGGCTATCTCTAGATCAGTAGAGGCTCATTTACTTGATTTTGGTATCAAGGCAGATGTTGTCGGTATGTTTCCAGGTCCTGTGGTAACTTGCTTCGAGCTTCAGCTTGCAGCAGGAACAAAAGTAAGTAAAGTGTCAGGTCTTGCTAAAGATTTAGCGCGCTCACTATCTGTGGTGAGTGTAAGGGTTGTTGAGGTTTTGCCTGGTAAGCCCTACAT
>JBDOIW010000017.1:0-1294 GCA_047404175.1 Legionellales bacterium
CTAAATCATTTTTATTGGTTTTATAAAATTCTTGAACAGATTTTGGATATTCAGATATTTTAACTTTATTTTCTCCAACAAAATCCTGTTTCTGATATCTATAACCTGATTGGTATCTATCGTATTGAGAGTTTACCTTATCATATATAACTTGTGCTGATTTATTTACCTTTTCTACTATATTATCAATAGCTTCTTGTGTATCTTCATTGCCTTCATCATATATTTCAGGTATTTTCAAACCTATATTTAATGATAAATTATCAAACCAATCGTTAAAATCTGAATCTCTTAATGAATTAGAAAATCTGCTTTCATTAGGCAAACCTCTTTTATCTTCAGGTAAAAAAGATGGTCGCCCTGCGGGTAAGTTTTTCAATTGGTCTTTAGCCATTTCTAAAACTCCTTTGTCTGCTTCATTTCTTGTATCTTTTCCTTTTGGTTTTGATTTACCTTTCCATTTTGCTATAATTAATAATTGAGAAGGTGTGTATTTTTTTAAACCTTTTACCCCTCCCTCTTTATCACTACCTATTAATATATTAGCTGATGCATTACCAAATTTGATTATATCAACTCCATCTGTTATATTATTTCTTTTATTTCTTTCTAACGTTTGCCAATTTGATAATAATCCTAAAGTTCCTGTTGTATCTCTTCCAATTATTTCATCTGCAAATTTTTCATATACTTGATTAGGTGTGAATACAATAGTTCGTGAACTTTCACCTGTTAACATCATATGGGACATCATAGCGATAGATGTCGTTGTTTTACCAAAACCTACTTCGTGTGCTAAAAGACCTGAATTTTTGTTTGCTATGGCAAATTTCATTCCTTCAACTTGTGCATCTCTTAAATTAAATAGGAATGGATTAGGCAAAGACCCAAACCATCTTGAATGTTCACAAAATATTGGGAATTTAGTATAATCAGCAATAGCCATATTGTTATATGTTTTATTCCAAACTTCTTCAATATTTGCTCTATAATCTGGTGTAAGTTGAATTTTACAAAAAGTAGTAAATAAATTATTACCCTCTAAAATTATTTGACTTTCTAATTTTTTATATTTATCAGTAATTACATTGAATATTCTTTTGCCCTCGGCTTCTGTAATTGGAGTAAATAATTGTTTTGCCTTTATAGTATTTTTTGGGTTTTTTGGGTCAGGCATATTTACCTCAACTGCTACTTTTTTCTTATTTTCAACTAAACCTATTTTTATTAAGTTTTCTCTACTTTGTTGTGTTAAATTACTAAATCCATATGGAGATTTAGGATTATATACATT
>JBDOIW010000018.1:0-1134 GCA_047404175.1 Legionellales bacterium
ACATCAAGCTTGATAGGCGCAGAAAAATCTCGCAACATCGATGGCACAACCGAGCTATCAACATGAGGAAGCCAGTGAACTTACTACTATAACCGTAAACCATGGCCTGAAACACCTTGATTTACCGCAACATAAAGAAGCAGTATTACGAATCAGTAACGCCCTTTACCCAAGACCAGCGAGCCGACCAGAATCCCCTGTAAGATCGCTAGCAAATAAGAGCCTATTCGCCACCAAAAAAAGCTGTGAAACGCCACCTCACGCACCTAGTTCGGCCATTAGAGATATATCAAAATAACCTACTATATCTAGGCCCTTAAAGCGCTAAGGGTGAATATATTGCCATGAAAATAGAGACAGATACACTAGATCATAGTCTTGGCGCACAAGGAAAGCTAAGCTCTCCTTCTCTTTAAAAACAACCACTATGCTAAGTCTAGTGTAACGTCTTAACCACAAAGCTTTAAAAATATGATGGTAAGGTGAAACACTATCTGCGACAAAGTACAGATTGCTCCCACCTCAGAATCGAATCCAACCTCAATGCATGACATTTAACTTGTTAAAGCTTTAGAAATAAGCTCGTACAAATCATGACTTAACTCACTCTGATCAAGAGATTCTAGTAATTGTCGCATTTTCACACTCGTGTCTCCCCGGTACTTCTTCCAGTGCAATAAAGGATCAAAAAGCCTCGAAGCAACCTGAGGATTCTTCTTATCGAGCGTCAAGACTTGCTCTAGTAGAAAACGGTAACTCTCGCCATTATTTGAGTGCATCGCCACAAGATTAGCACCAAAAACGCCTAACAACGAGCGAACACGATTTGGATTAGACCATAAAAAGGATTCATGACTAATCAATGCCTGAGCTTGTTTGAGTACACTAGGATGCGCCATAGAAGCCTGCAGCTGAAACCAACGATCTAAGACTAAATCAGAGCCCTGAGCCTGCACATAAAATGCATCCATAAGCTCTTCTCTTATGGCACTTGGCCTCATATTCACAGCCATCAAAGCCGATAGCTGATCAGTTAAGTTATCTGCTTGATCGTAATGACGTCTTGCCATATCTGCCAGGCGCTCATCATTGGCATAGCCTAGCCACATTAAACAAAACTGCATTAATTTACGA
>JBDOIW010000019.1:0-1280 GCA_047404175.1 Legionellales bacterium
ATCTATCTATCTATCTATTGATTTTTAATGAAAAATCTGACTCCAAAATTAGAATCTACCATCGTCTCCACAATACAATACGACATAATAGAGCAAACCACAGTTTTTAATCGATGATCAACTTCACTTATTTTTTCGCAGTTTCGGAACGGCCCAACGGGCAAGAATTGTCGCGAATAAATATACGGATGCCGGAGCATCCGCGGAAGATCACGACACAAATGCCAATCTCTAACATCAGCCATCCTGAAATATTGTAGTAAGGTATTTTTATTGTGAACTCAACGATGTTATTATTATAGTAGTAGTTTTTACCCTGGGAAATGTTTAAAGACACATTATTATATTATAAGCATAATAAGGTCAAATGTTTTTGGTGTGTCACCGTGTGAGGATGCCCACTTTTGGCCAAGACAAGGTTTTTGGGCCCAGAATAGAAAGGCCACAAGATGTACATCGGTTCAACAAGAGGCAAGGGACTCGAGACACGAAATCTGACCGCTCAATTTATTATTTCAAATGAGAGCCCGACTGCTACTATGGCTGTGCTGCGGTGTAGCCATGGTTCGATCCCAGACAATAAATGTTACGGAGCTGGAGATGAAGCAGGGATTCCTTGTATGGCCGACAAACAGACCTCAAATTACAGGCGACTTACTTATACGTAAGACTCGTTCTTCAATCTTTAACTTCTTCTTTTTGAACAGTTTTTGACGTGATGTGATGATGGTGCTCTGGCTTTACCAAAAAACCCCTTGGCTTTACCAAAAACCCCCCTTCGTGTTCATATCTAGAGTAGATTTGATTGCACTAACAACCACGCTGGCGGGGCTGTGTTGTGCTGTACTCACGTCGGAGCATCTGAGTTGTACATCACAACGGATTGGATGATTGAATGGATTTCAAATATACATCAACAGATTTGTACACACCTACAGATATTACGGCCACGCTGTGGATGGTTGCCACGCACACGCATACGCATACGCGATACTGCAATGTTTTGCCCCAATTCAGGACATTTCGCCTCACCCACTCACTTTTTAGCAAGCAGGCAATCCTCACTAACTATATAGCACATCCCACCGGTTTTCCTCTCTCTCCCCCTTTTTTGTCAACAGAAAACACGAAATTGTTTGGGATGGAGCTGGTTGGACTAGCTGACACTCTTTGGGAGGTAGGCGGCGACGTGATCATCACATCGAACCCGTTCCTCACAACAATATCGTTTCTAAATGCGGTACGTGACGTGTGGCGTCACTCATTTTCCTCCCCTTTTT
>JBDOIW010000020.1:0-1505 GCA_047404175.1 Legionellales bacterium
CTCTACCACTGAGCTATACATCCAGCCGTATAGGTCGGCTTCACATTAACCACAGACCTTTGTCTTAACAATACAATACCCTTTCAGTTAATCTGAAATCAGGACAGTGGGATTCGAACTCACAACAAACGCTCCCAAAGCGTACATTTTACCATTGAAACTATGTCCTGCAACAAACATTTAATAACCTCTCTGAGAGTCGAACTCAGGACTTCCTCCTTGTAAGGGAGGCGCTCTAACCAACTGAGCTAAGAGGTCACATCTGCCATATAGACAGATGGATTATTTGTAGTCTATCTTAAATAAACAAAAACAAAAACAAACAATCCCGTAATTTAAAAAATTACGTTATTACATTCCATATAAGATTAGGAAAGCGAACATAAGAGCAAATAACCCCATAGCTTCAGCTAACGCAAATCCTAAAATACAATATGTAAATAGTTGAGGTTTAAGAGATGGGTTTCTTGCATATCCTTGGATTAATCCTCCAAAAACAGCTCCAATTCCAGCTCCAGCTCCTCCAACTCCAGCTGAGGCAGCCCCAGCTCCAATTAATTTAGCAGCATCAAACATTTGTTTTGATAAAAGTAATAGTTAGCAGTGGATCTCAATATCCTGCTGTGCGAAAGTGACGCGACTCGAACGCGCAGTCGTCCGCTCGACAAGCGGATGCATTAACCAATTATGCTACACCTCCAATTATATATAACCCAGACACAGAAACACAATCAAAGGCCCATTTACAAAGTTACAATAATATTATATAATGTCGGAGAGACTTGAACTCTCATTGGTTGCTTATGAGACAACCGTCTTAACCGGTTGGACGACAACATCAAAACAAAACAAAAAACTTTTAATCAATAACCCCCTCCTTACAGTCGGGAGAATACATACTATACACCTTTAACCCCCTCCTTACAGTCGGGCATACACTATACTATACACACGTACCTGTATGCTAGTACATATTTGTGACATTTTTTTTTTTAAATCTCTTTTAAGTGATAATTTCATAAGGCAGAACTAAAATGCTCTATGAACAGAGCTTGACGTTGTAGTTCGACTCCCCTCCTCTAAGTTTGGATGAGGAGGAAAAGTCTAAAAAAAACTCAATTAACCTTTTAATAAATTAATAAATTTAACTGAGATACTTCCTTTAACTCGATAATAAGCCACTAAAATTGAAAGACCAATCGCAGATTCAGCTGCTGCTACCACTAAAATATACAGAGCGAATACTTGACCATTAAGATCATCGATAAAAGAACTAACTGTTAATAGTAGGAAATTAATGGCTAATAACATCAACTCAATTGACATTAATAAAATAATAATATTTTTTCTATTAACTACAATACCTAGAACACCTAAAAGAAATAGGATAAAAGCAATACTAAGATAGTTTATAAGCATAAATATCCCGTAGCAGAATTGAACTGCTGTTGCCATCGTGAAAGGAAGGATTCTTAACCACTAGAATAACGGGACTTTATGGGTAA
>JBDOIW010000021.1:0-76900 GCA_047404175.1 Legionellales bacterium
TGCCAGGTGATAATGTCACGATGGATGTCACATTGATTGCACCGATTGCAATGGAGCAAGGTTTGAGCTTCTCAATTCGAGAAGGTGGACGCACAGTAGGTGCTGGTGTTGTAACTGAAATTATTGAGTAATAAATTATGGCAACAAAGATTAAAAAGAATGAGCGTATCAGAATTGTCTTAAAGGGCTTTGATCACAAGCTATTAGATGACTCAACTGGTGCGATTATAGAGACTGCAAAGCGTACTGGTGCTCTCATTAAGGGGCCGATTCCTCTTCCTAATAAAAAGGAAAAGTTTATCGTACTTATTTCACCACACGTGAATAAGGATGCACGAGAGGCTTATGAAATGACGACGCATAAACGCTTGATTGATTTGATTGAGCCTACTGATAAAACAGTAGATGCGTTAATGAAGTTGGATTTGTCTTCAGGTATTGATGTACAAATTAGTGTCGACAAAGTGGATAAAAAATAACATTTTAGATTAGAATGCGAGAGTAAATACAATGATTGAAGCTGGAATTATTGGCAACAAAGTTGGAATGACTCGCCTCTTCACACAAGACGGACAATCAGTCGCTGTCACTGTGATTCAGGCAAGTCCAAACACGATTATGTCAATTGAACATTACAATGATAGCAGTGATAATGTCACTCTATGTTTTGGCCAAGAAGTCGAATTAGGCAAAATGGCTAAACCTATGAGTGGACAGTATCGTAAAGCTGATCTTCTTGGTCAAGAAGGTCTTAGAACACTACGTATGGTTAAAACCGAACGTGCCATCAAAGATCAGTTGACAGTAGGTCAATTTATCGTGGGTAGCTACGTAGACGTTGCTGGGATTAGCAAGGGTAAGGGTTTCCAAGGGGTTATTAAACGTCATAACTTTGGTATGCAACCTGCTACTCATGGTAACTCTCTATCTCACCGAGCCCATGGTTCAACAGGACAATGTCAGGATCCCGGTAAAGTTTTCAAGGGAAAAAAGATGGCGGGACAAATGGGTAATACCCGTGTCACTCAGCAAAGTCTTGAAGTAATGAAAGTTGATGCAGAGCAAGGTTTATTGATCGTTAAAGGTTCTATCCCTGGTGCACCTGGAACAACTGTTGAGGTGAAGACATCAGTCAAGAAGAAGTCTAAAGGGGGTGAAGCATGAGTACTAAGCTTGCTGTAATGCAATCAGGTGGGGAAAATAGCTCAATGTCAGTTGCTGACGGAGTATTTGCAGTGCCTTTTAATGAAGGTCTTGTGCATGAAGTTGTCACTGCGTTGATGGCAAATCGTCGTGCTGACACAAGCATGCAAAAAAATAGGTCAACAAGACGTGGTGGTGGTGCAAAGCCATGGCGTCAAAAAGGCACGGGACGTGCTCGTGCAGGTAGTATCCGTAGCCCGCTCTGGCGTGGTGGAGGTGCAACATTTGGTAATCAGAAAGCTGATCATAGCAAAAAGATCAACAAAAAAGCCCAGCGTGTTGCACTAAAGGCAGTGTTTTCTGAGTTGGTTCGTCAAGATCGTTTGGTTGTTGTCGATGAATTTGCAGTTGATGAGCCTAAAACAAAGCTTATGAAAGCCTACTTAGCTGAACTTGGTCTGAGTAATGCCTTGATTATTTCAGAAGCGTTTGATGAAGCAACTTATCTTTCAGTAAGAAATATTCCTTACATCGATATGATTACTTTTGACGAAATTTATCTAGTTAGCCTGATTGTTTACGAAAAAGTTGTAGTAACAAAGGCTGTGGTTAAAATGATTGAGGAGTGGTTATCGTGAATGAATCAAGAATTGCATCGGTGATTGTAAGTCCATTGATGTCTGAAAAGGCGTCAGTTCTTGCAGATAGCCATCAACAGTATACGTTTAAAGTATTACCAAGCGCAAACAAGCGCGAGGTTGCTAAAGCGGTTGAAATGTTTTTCTCAGTGAAGGTTAAATCCGTATCTATCTTAAATATGTCTGGAAAAACAAAACGAACACGCCGTGGTGTTGGTCGTACAAATCATTGGAAAAAAGCTTATGTAAGTTTACATGAGGGCCATGAGATTAATTTATCCGGTGCTAAAGCTGCACAAGAGGAGTTGTCGTGATTGCAAAAATTAAACGTTATCGTCCAATAACGCCAGGCTTACGTCATCGTGAGACAGTTGATCGTCAGGACATTCATAAAGGGGCGCCTGAGAAGAGTTTGACAACTGGGTCAAGCCGTACTTCATGTCGTAACCACCATGGGGTCATTACTGTCCGTGGTCGTGGTGGAGGGATGAAGCGACGCATTCGAACGGTAGATTACAAGCGTAACAAAGATGGTATTCCTGCAAAAGTAGAACGCATCGAATACGATCCTAATCGTAGTGCCTATCTTGCTTTAGTTCTTTATGCCGATGGTGAGCGACGTTATATCGTTGCAAGCAAAGGCCTCAAAGCTGATTCTGAAGTTATTTCAGGTCCTGAGGCTCCCATTAAGTCTGGCAATACCTTGCCTTTGGTTAATATCCCCCAGGGTACTACCATACACTGTATTGAACTTAAGCCAGGCAAAGGCGCTCAGTGTGTTCGTTCCGCAGGAACTTCCGCACAGCTGGTAGCAAAAGTGGATAGCACTGGTTCTGACAAATACGTTGTCATCCGCATGAGATCAGGGGAAATGAGAAAAGTACTCGCAGTTTGCCGAGCAACGATTGGTGAAGTTTCTAACTCAGATCACGGTCTTCAAAAACTTGGTAAAGCTGGTGCTAATCGCCTTAGAGGTCGCCGTCCAAAAGTCAGGGGGGTTGCAATGAACCCTGTTGATCACCCTCATGGTGGTGGTGAAGGTAAAACTTCTGGTGGCCGACATCCTGTTAGCCCAACAGGTGTACCTGCGAAAGGGTTTAAAACACGTGCAAAAAGTCATCGTACTGATAGCATGATAGTAAGAGATCGTCGTAAAAAGAATAAGAGGAGTGACTAGTGTCAACACGTTCAGTTAAAAAAAGTTACTTTATCGATACATCACTGCAGAAAGCAGTGACAAAAGCGATAGAAGAAAAAAGTCGTAAACCTATTAAAACATATTCAAGAAGATCTACGATTATTCCGAATATGATTGGTTTAACCATTGCGGTACACTTTGGTAAAGGGTTTTTGCCCGTTTATATCAGTGATTCGATGATTGGTCACAAATTAGGTGAGTTTGCACCTACACGTGTATTTAAAGGTCACCCTGGTGATAAGAAAGGGAAAAAATAATGAATGATGGGAGAGTATTGTGGAAGTAAGAGCTGTTCTGCGTAATGCTGGCTTATCTGAGCAAAAGGCACGTCTAGTTGCTGATCAGATCAGAGGTTTAAAAGTTGAGCGTGCGCTAGAGATTTTAACCTTCAGTCCCAAAGAGGCCGGTGGCATCATAAAAAAAGTGCTCGAGTCTGCGATTGCAAATGCTGAAAACAATCATGGTGCTGATATTGACGAATTGCGCGTATCAAGTATTTATGTTGACAAAGGCATGATGTTAAAGCGCATGCGTGCGAGAGCAAGAGGTCGAGGTAATCGGATTTTGAAAAAATATTGTCACATTACTGTGAAAGTATCAGATAGTAAATAGGAACGAAGTTATGGGTCAAAAAGTTAATCCAAATGGTATGCGTCTTGGTATTGTAAGAGAGTGGGACGCAGTGTGGTTTAGTCGTAAAGACTATGCGAATTTTCTTCAACAAGATATTCGTATTCGACAGCACATTGAGAAGCACTACGCGAGTGCAGCTATTGCAAGAATTCTCATCGAGCGTCAAGCACACAAGCCTGTAATCACTATTTTTTGTGGCCGACCTGGTGTCCTACTAGGCCGAAAAGGCACAGGACGAGATGCGATCGTAGCTAGGCTAAGTTCGATGATGGGGATGAAAGTACGTGTCCAAATCGAAGAAGTGGCAAAAGTTGATCTTGATGCGAAGTTACTTGCGGATAATGTAGCGCAACAACTCGAAAAAAGAGTCATGTTCCGCCGAGCGATGAAGCGTGCAGTACAAACTGCAATGCGAGCAGGCGCTGAAGGTGTTAAGGTGGCTGTTGGTGGTCGCTTGGGTGGTGCTGAGATCGCTAGAAGCGAGTGGTATCGTGAAGGAAGAGTGCCTTTGCATACATTTAGAGCAAATATTGATTATGCAACATCAAGAGCATCTACAACCTATGGTATTATTGGGGTTAAAATATGGGTCTTTAAAGGTGAAGTGCTTCCTCAAAAACAAGATGCAAAATCATAAATTGATTAATGAATAAAAGGGGTAGAACATGTTACTGCCAAAAAGAACTAAATACCGAAAGCAACAAAAGAACGTGCGTCATGGTATGGCTCATCGTGGAAATCGTGTAGATTTCGGTGATTTTGGTATGAAAGCTACTGCTAAAGGACAAATGACAAGTCGTCAGATTGAGTCCGCTCGTAGAACCATTACAAAAAGTTTGCAACGTCAAGGTAAAGTCTGGATCAAAGCATTTCCAGATAAGCCAATTACTCAAAAGCCATTAGAAGTTCGAATGGGTAAAGGTAAAGGTAACGTTGAATATTGGGTGGCTGAGGTTAAGCCAGGTAAAGTATTATTTGAAATTGGTGGTGTAACAGAAGAAATGGCTAGAACAGCTTTCAAGCTAGCTGCTGCTAAATTACCTTTTTCTGTTACGTTTGTTGAGAGGACAATACTATGAAAACGTTGCAAGAATTACGCTCACTAAGTCTAAAAGAGATGGAATCCATGTTATCATCTCTAGCTAAACAGTTGACTATGTTGAGATTTAAAAGAAAGATGGGTGAAGAAAATCAAACGCATAGCTTTCAGGCCTTGCGCAAGCAGCGTGCTCGCGTGCTTACCATCATGAACGAAAAAAAGGGTGAATAGATCATGACTGAGCAAACACAGGCAAAGCAGGTTGTTGGAACTGTAAAAAGCGATAAAATGGATAAAACCATTACCGTTGTCATTATACGACGAGTCAAGCATAAGCTTTACAATAAGTACATGAAGCGTTCCACAAAACTCATGGTGCACGATGAGACTAATTCAGCATCAGAGGGTGATTTGGTAAAAATTGAGCTAACAAGACCTTTGTCAAAAAATAAGTCTTGGCAGCTTGTTGAAATAATTGAGAAAAGAAACACGTAACGACCCTGTTTTTTTGAGATAAATGGTGATATAATTACCGGCTATTTACGGAGACAACAAATGATTCAAATGCAGTCAAGGCTACAGGTAGCCGACAACAGCGGAGCAAAAGAAGTAATGTGCATCAAGGTACTTGGTGGCTCAAAAAGACGTTATGCTAACGTCGGTGACATTATCAAAGTGGCTGTGAAAGAGGCAAGTTCGGTAGGACGTGTCAAGGCCGGAGAGGTTATGACAGCTGTTGTTGTAAGAACTAAAAAAGGCGTGCGACGCCCTGATGGTTCACTAATTAAGTTTGATACTAATGCTGCTGTATTAGTGAATGCACAAATGCTACCAGTGGGGACTCGTATTTTTGGACCAGTAACACGAGAGCTACGTGCCAAATTTATGAAAATTATTTCACTTGCAGATGAAGTTTTATAGTTTAAGGTTGGGAATATAATGACAATGCAAAAGATTAAAGTTGGGGATGAAGTGATTGCAATCGCCGGTGCTGATAAAGGCAAGCGTGGTACAGTTTCACAAATTATCCGCCAAGTAAAGCGTGGGAAGCTGGTAGTCAAGGCTAAAGTTGAAGGCTTGAAGCTTGTAAAAAAACACGTAAAGCCTAACCCTCAGTTAGGTAAACAAGGTGGGATTGTTGAGCAAGAAGCAGGGATTAGTATTTCAAATCTAGCCTTGTACAATCCAAATGATAAAAAGCCTAGCCGAGTAGGAATAAAAGTTCTTGAGAACGGTAAGAAGGTTCGCTATTACAAAACAACAGGCGATGTTGTTGATGGAGATAAGGGTTAATTGGTATGACAGTTTTAAAAGATAAATACAGATCAGAAATTATTGCTCAAATGATGTCTTCTGACTTTGGCTTCACCAGTGTCATGCAGGTACCGGTCATAGAGAAAATTGTACTTAACATGGGTGTCGGTGAATCGATTAATGATAAGAAAGTAATCCAGCACGCAGTAGGGGATATGACTAAAATCGCAGGACAGAAGCCTATAGTAACAAAGGCTAGAAAGTCAGTAGCAGGATTTAAAATTCGCGAAGGCTGGCCTATCGGTTGTAAGGTGACCTTGCGTGGCGACCGTATGTATGAGTTTTTAGAGCGTTTAATCACGGTCACAATTCCTCGTATTCGTGACTTCAGGGGCTTAGATGCAAAGTTTGATCAGGATTTTAACTATAATTTCGGCATCAAAGAACAGATCGTATTCCCTGAAATTGAGTTCGACAAAGTTGATGCTATTCGTGGATTAAATATCACTGTTGTGATAAAGTCGGGGTCTGCTAAAGAGAGCTACACGCTTCTTAAGGCTTTCGGTTTCCCATTGAAAGCACTAAAAGAAAAACAAAAGGTAAAGGGTTAGGATTATGGCTAAAAAGTGTATGACAGCGAGAGAAAAACGACGAGTTCAAGCTGCTGACAAGTGGAGTAGTGTAAGAGCGTCCTTGAAGGAAACGATCTCAAGCACTACCTCTGGTTTTGATGATAAACAAGCTGCTATTTCTAAACTTAATAAGCTGCCAAGAGACTCAAGTCCCTCTAGACAAACTACGCGTTGCGTATCTTGTGGACGCCCTCATGCTGTATACAAAAAGTTTGGTTTATGCAGAATCTGCATACGTGAAGCTGTGATGAAAGGTTGGTTGCCTGGCGTAACTAAATCAAGTTGGTAATATAACGAAAGATAAATGAAAAACAGGTAAGACGATGAGTAGACAAGATCCAGTTGCTGATGCATTAACGCGAATTCGTAATGCTCAGGCAGTGAACCACAAAGACGTAATTATTCCTGGTTCAAAGCTGTTGCTAGATATTTTTAAGGTAATGCAAGAAGAAGGCTTTATTGCTTCATACGAAGAATTTCTTGTAGATGAAACTAAGCCTGCGATAAAAAGTATCAAAGTTGTGTTGAGATACTTTAAGGGTAAGCCTGTGATTGAAACATTGAAACGATTGAGCTCACCTGGCCGTAAACAGTACATGAAAGTAGATGAGCTTCCCATGGAAAAAAACGGTTTAGGGGTAGTCATTGTGACAACATCAAAAGGTGTCATGACAACACTAACTGCTAAGAAACTTGGTGTTGGTGGTGAATTACTAGTTGCAGTATACTAATTCGGGGAAAAATAATGATTGATATGGCAAACAAGCAAGCATCTCCCTCTCGGGTGGCTAAGCAGCCTATTGTGTTACCAGCCAATGTTGAGCTGACAGTTGATAACAACAACAGAGTAGTTGTGAAAGGGCCAAAGGGTGAGTTACATCTACAGGCTCACCATTCTGTTCAGATTTCTTCTAGCAAGGAAGAGAGTGGTGTAGTTGTGCAAGTTAGTGAAAAACCTGGTGCGTCAGATTCAAAAATGCATTCAGGCACCGTAAGGTCTATATGTAACAATATGGTTTCGGGTGTGGTCAATGGTTTTGAAAAAAAGCTTATTATGATCGGGGTAGGTTATCGTGCGGCATTGCAAGGTAAGAAAATTACTCTAACAGTGGGTAAGTCCCACCCAGATATTTTCGAGCTTCCTGAGGGTATTACTGCAGAGTGCCCATCGCAAACTGAAATTGTTATCAAGGGTGCAGATAAGCAGTTAGTGGGTCAGGTTGCAGCCAAAATTAGAGCGTTCCGTCCTCCTGAGCCTTACAAAGGGAAAGGGATTCGATATGCAGATGAACAAATCATTAAGAAAGAGGCTAAGAAGTAATGACTGTAGCAAATAGCAGATTAAGACGTGCGAAGAAAACACGCGCGTTAATTAAGAAACATGGTAAACACAGACTGTGTGTTGTTAAAAGTAATCAGCACATTGAAGCATATCTCTATGATACTGAGGGCAATGTTCTTGCTTCTCAAAGCACAAAAGGGTCACATCTCAAGTCTCTCAAGGCTACTAATGGAAGCAATGTTGATGCTGCAAAGAAAGTAGGAGAGGCCATTGCAGAAAAATCGATTAAGTTAGGTGTCAAAGAAGTCGCCTTCGATCGTTCAGGATACATTTATCACGGTCGCATCAAAGCATTAGCTGATGCTGCTCGTGAAACAGGTTTAATATTTTAAGTTGATAAAGGGGATAGCATGGCAGTTCCAGCTAAAAAGTCAGTAGAAACTGATGGGATTATAGAAAAATTAGTTGCCGTTAATAGAACTTCGAAAGTAGTAAAAGGCGGGCGTGTGTTTGGCTTTTCAGCGCTTGTCGTAGTAGGGGATGGCCAAGGGAAATGTGGATTTGGTTTTGCCAAAGCTTCTGAAGTACCTGTTGCAATTAAAAAGGCAATGCAAAATGCTCGTCGCAACATGTCTCCTGCCCCTATAAATGGATCAACGACCTATCATGATATCGTCCATTCTTTTGGTGCAACCAAGGTTGTTATTAAACCAGCTAAAGAAGGAACTGGTGTCATCGCCGGTCACGCGATGAGGGCTGTCTTTGAAGTTCTTGGTGTTGAGAATGTAGTAGCTAAGTGTATTGGCTCTACCACACCAATTAATGTCGTGCGCGCAACATTAGGTGCGTTAAGAACAACCAAAACTCCAGAAATGATCGCTGAAAAGCGTGGTATTTCTGTGGATGCAATCAAAGAGTCATACGAAGATGTCAAATAATACAGTGAAAGTCACTTTAATCAAAAGCAAATTTGGTCGAAAGCCAGGACACAAAGCTTGTGTTGAAGGCTTGGGTCTTCGCCGTATGCATCAAACTGTTGAGTTAGTTGCAACGCCAGAAAATCTCGGGATGATCAATAAAGTCAACTATTTACTAAATGTAGAAGAGAGTTAATCATGCGATTAGATTCATTAAAGCCAGCCCCTGGCTCTAAAAAGAAAAAGCAAATCGTCGGTCGTGGTATTGGATCGGGTTCAGGAAAAACTTGTAAGCGTGGTCATAAAGGTCAACGTTCACGTTCCGGTGCAACACGTAACACGATTGGATTTGAGGGTGGACAAATGCCACTACAAATGCGTTTGCCTAAATCAGGATTCTCTTCTAGAGTATCAAGAGTAACAGAGGAAGTTCGTTTGTCAGAGATCGAGGCTCTTCCTGTTGATGAGGTAAATTTAGTAACGCTTAAGGCGGCAAATGTGATCTCAGTTAATACTCGTTTCGTAAAAATTATTTTATCAGGTGACATTAAGCGAGCCGTTAAAGTTGAAGGATTGCGTGTGACTGCGGGTGCTCAAAAAGCCATCGAGGCTGCAGGTGGGCAAGTAGTGAGTGGAGACACCAAGTAATGAACCAAGCTCCTCAACAAGGTAATGCAACAATCGAATTACGTAACCGTCTACTTTTTTTGTTGATGGGTATTGTTGTCTTTCGTTTAGGAGCGCATATTCCTGTCCCAGGTATCGACGTCCATGCTCTTTCCTCCTTATTCAGCCACGAACAAGGTAGTCAAATTGCAGGTCTCTTTAATATGTTTTCTGGTGGAGCCTTCAAGCAGCGTGCTGTATTTGCACTTGGAGTTATGCCTTATATTTCTGCTTCAATTATCATGCAGATGATGACCATGATGGTTCCCAGCCTTATGGCTTTAAAAAAAGAAGGCGATTCTGGCCGACGCAAGATTACTCAATACACACGTTATGGGACAGTAGTCTTAGCGACTTTACAATCTTTAGGTCTTGCAAAGTTCTTAGGTAGTATGCAGGGTGTTGTGGTTAATCCAGGCTTGAGCTTTTATATCACAACTGCAGTGACTCTCGTGACAGGCACTATGTTTTTGATGTGGCTGGGTGAGCAAATGACAGAGCGCGGTATTGGAAACGGTATATCGCTTATTATCTTTGCAAGTATTGTTTCTCGTTTTCCTGAAGCAACAGGTCAGGTTCTTGATCAAGTGAAAGATGGTCAGTTAGATCCCATTTCTCTTATACTACTTGCTGCACTTGTAGCTGCTGTGACTTATTTTGTCGTGTATGTTGAGCGGGCACAAAGAAGGATTCCTATTCATTATGCAAAAAAACAGCAAGGTAGAAAATTACTGTCAGCACAGTCTAGTCACCTACCATTAAAAATTAATATGTCTGGTGTTATTCCCCCCATTTTTGCGTCAAGTATTATTCTTTTCCCTCAGACAATTGCCACTTGGTTTGGTCAAAGTGGAGGGTGGAGCTGGTTAAATACTCTGAGTGTAGAGCTTGGTCATGGCCAGCCACTTTACATGCTTTTATTTGTTTCTGCGATTATTTTCTTTTGCTTCTTTTATACTGCTTTAGTTTTTAATTCAAAAGAAACCGCGCAAAACCTAAAAAAGTCAGGTGCTTTTATACCAAGCATTCGTCCTGGAGAACAAACAGGGCTTTACATTGACAAAGTACTTACGCGTTTAACTATGGTAGGAGCTATCTATTTGTCTTTGGTTGCTCTTCTGCCTGAATTTTTGATTATTGCATGGCATGTGCCATTCTATTTTGGTGGGACATCCCTGCTGATTGTTGTAGTTGTTCTAATGGACTTGCTTTCACAAGCGCAGTCGCTTTTATTATCTGATCAGTACGGATCATATATGAAAAAAGCGGGTAAGCATGGTGCAGGTTTGTTGGGTTAATGGTTAGGAGATAAAAATGAAAGTAGGCGCATCGGTAAAACCTATTTGTAAAGACTGTCGTGTGATTAAACGTCATGGTCGTGTTATGGTGATCTGCAAGAGAGACCCCAAACATAAGCAGCGTCAAGGTTAATAGTTATTAAAAAGGCTGATTAAATGTTTGATTTTTTGCTTTTAAAAAGTTAAAATATTGGGCTCAGCATTAGGTGTAAGATAAACTAGGAGAAAACACAATGCCTCGAATTATGGCCGTAAATGTGCCAGGCAATAAACACATTGTGATTGGATTAACACATATCTTTGGTATTGGGCGATCTCGCTCTGAGGCCATTTGTGAAGAGCTATCCATTGCAACTGATACAAAAGGTGATGATCTTACTGAGTCTCAACTCAATCAGATTCGTGAACACCTTGACTCATTTACACTTGAGGGTGATTTGCGTAGAGAGAATATGCTTTCGATCAAACGTCTTATGGAAATTGCATCTTACCGAGGAAGGCGTCATCGCTTAGGTTTGCCTGTGAATGGTCAGCGTACAAAGACAAACGCTCGAACTCGCAAAGGCAAGAAAGGAAAAAAAGGTTAATTTGATTACCACCCAATGATAAAGGTATAAGAGTATTATGGTTGAAGAAAATTTAAAAAAAGATGAATCTATCACTACCACTAGTGTAGCTCAAGATGACAAGGTAGGCTCTTCGTCTTCCAGTCGTGGTGCTTCTGCTAGTGTGGATCAAGATGACAAGGGTGGATCTTCGTCGTCTAGTAGTGATGTCTCTGCACCAGCAGTGAAGCAAAAAGGCCGTTCAAAGGGTAAACAGGTTTATGAAGGTGCAGCTTACATCTCCTGCGGGTTCAATAACACCTTAGTCACTATTACAGATGCCCGTGGTAACACGCTGGCATGGTCCTCTTCAGGTAAATGTGGCTTTAAAGGCGCAAAAAAGAGTACCCCTTATGCTGGACAAATGGTTGCCTCTGATGCTGCAAAAATTGTCACTGATCCTAAAACAGGGTGCGGTATGGAGCGAATCAAAGTTTACGTCAAAGGTTTTGGTTCATCAAGAGACTCAGCAATTCGTGCAATTGCAAGTTTCCTCAAGGTAACAGCTTTAATTGACACAACAGGTGTTCCATTTAATGGATGCCGTAATTCTAAAATTCGTCGGGTGTAGGAGAAAATTTCGTGGGAAGATATACAGGTCCAAAGTGTAAGTTATCACGTAGAGAGGGTACTGACTTAGAACACAAAAGTCGTTTGCGTGCCGGTGGTAAGCCAAAGTTTGACGTCAACAAGAAGCCAGGTGTTGGCGGCTCTGGCCGTCTAACTGATTATGGTGTTCAGTTTCGTATGAAGCAGCTTGTTAAGCGTTACTACCTTGTCTCTGAAAAGCAATTTAGAGCCTATTACACGATTGCTGATCGTCGCAAAGGTACAACGGGAACAGAGTTGCTCAGACTATTGGAATCACGGCTAGATAACGTCGTTTATCGATTGGGTTTTGCATCTACTCGCTCAGAAGCAAGACAGTTAGTAAGCCATAAAGCTATTTTAGTGAATGGTGAGCTAGTTAACATCGCTTCATACCGTGTTCGTCCCGGTGATGTTGTGTCTGTACGAGAGCGTGCTCAAAAACAAATGCGCATTCAAGCGGCAATGGAGCTTAATCAAACAGTTGATTTATCTCCATGGTTATCACTGAATAGCAAAGAAATGTCGGGTGTCTTTAAAGCCCATCCAGAATTAGAAGATTTACCTGCTGTCTTTAAGGTAAATCTTGTTGTTGAATTATACTCGAAGTAGAGGTGATCACATGACAGAGACTACAGAAAATCAAGCTAATGTCCAAGATATATACCAGGACATGCTTATTCCAAACAAAGTCAAGATTGACGAGCTTGGATTGCATAGTTATAAAATCACACTTGAGCCATTCGAACGTGGTTATGGTTACACTCTAGGTGCAGCATTGCGTCGTATTTTGCTCTCATCTATGCCAGGAGTTGCTCCTGTTGAGATGACGATTCAAGGTGTTCAGCATGAATATAGCACTCATGAAGCGCTAAAAGAAGATATTGTTGATGTTGTACTCAACGTTAAGGATCTTTCTTTTGAAATGCATGGTCGTGATGAAGCAACTGTTTCATTAAAAAAGTCAGAACAAGGTCCCGTTACAGGCAATGACTTTGATTTGCCTGAAGGTATTATGCTTGCAAACCCTGACTTAGTTATCGCTCATCTTACCGCGGACAAGCCCCTGGAAATATCAATTAAGATAAAGCGCGGGTATGGTTACGAGCCTGTCTCAGTAAGAAGAAGTTCTGAAGAGTCATCAACTAAAGCTATTGGTGCCATCCAATTAGATTCAAGTTTTAGTCCTGTCACTAAAGTGCATTATGATGTTGAGAATGCTCGAGTGGGTAACAAAACTAATCTCGACAAATTAATCATGACTGTTGAGACGGATGGTACTATCAGTCCTGACGAGATTATTAGACGGGCTGCGACTATTCTTCAACATCAGCTATCTGTTTTTGCTGAGTTGCAAAAAGAATCGGCTTCTGCTTCTTCGAGCAAGGAGCCAACAATGGATCCTATCTTACTCAGACCTGTGGATGATCTTGAGCTCACTGTGCGTGCAGCGAATTGTCTCAAAGCTGAACAAATTATATACATTGGTGACTTGGTGTTACGCACCGAAAGTGACCTTATGAAAACACCCAACCTAGGTCGAAAATCACTCACTGAAATTAAGTCAGTCTTGATGAGTCATGGTCTTGCTTTGGGTATGAACATTGACAACTGGCCTCCAGTTGAATAATAAACTACAAGGTTATAGGACATGCGACACTTAAAAGCCAGCAGAAAATTTGGTAGAACTTCTAGTCATCGTGAGGCTATGTTTGCCAACATGAGTAATTCACTGTTTACTCATGAGTTAATTAAGACAACGCTTACCAAAGCTAAAGAGTTGCGTCGAGTTGCAGAGCCGATGATTACTCGTGCAAAAGTAGACTCGCTTCACAACAGACGCTTATTACTTGCAAAATTGCAAGATAAAGCTGTGGTAGAGAAGCTACTTAAAGATTTAGGTCCTCGTTACCATGCAAGGCCAGGCGGTTACTTGCGTATTATTAAATGTGGCTTTCGTCCTGGTGATAATGCCCCTATGGCTTATGTTGAGCTTGTAGGTCGTCAGGTTAAGTCTGAGGATGCAGTTGTCGAAGAGGTAAAAGAAGAGTCTTAATTCCAGAATTTGGCACATAAAAAAAGCTGTCTACTAGAGACAGCTTTTTTTTTACCTATTAGATTCATTCTTCATCCATATCCATGTCGTCGACTTCATCTAATAAGTCATCATCGATGTCGATAAGTTCTTCATCAATGTCAATATCCATTAAATCGTCATCCATCATGTTTTCATCTGTCATTGTAGAGTCCTCATGGTTAAATACTACAGTTGAATTATAGTCGTTTTCTTTATTTTGTATGGTTCTAAGTATGCTTGTGATCTGTCTTTGATTTTTTCAGCATACATGCCGCAGAATTGATGACAAATCCATGGTCCTCGAGAAAAAAGACCAATTCGGGAGTTATGTGTGGTTGCGGGGAAGTCTTCGTGTTATATGATGACCCTCAAGTCGCACAAAAAAGAGCTTGCGCTGTGGCCAAGATAGGTGATGATTTCAGCGAACAGAGAAGCTAGGGATAAGATTCTAGCACTATGTTTTATGGCATACTATTGGTTGCTTGAGTATACAGTAGCACAAGCTTAGCACGCGTTATTGCTGACTTGAGTATATAGAAGCGCATGCATGAGCTTAGCTCGCGTTATTGCTGACTTGAGTATATAGATGCACAAGCATAAGCCTAGCTCATGTAATTGGTGGCTTTGAGTATACAGTAGCACAAGCTTAGCATGCGTTATTGCTGACTTGAGTATATAGATGCACAAGCATAAGCCTAGATCACTTAATTGATAGCTTGAGTATATAGATACATAAGAACAAACTTAGCTCACGTTTTACTATGCCTTAACCTATGGCTCAAATATGTACAGGGTGACTAGAATGGAATATCATCATCATTGAATGGAGCACCCTCAGTTGCTGCTGCTGCAGGCTGTGGGGTAGAAGATGCCGGAGTACTTGCTGTTTGATTGTATTGGTTGGGTGCTTCTTGAGCTCCTCCCATACGACTGTCGAGCATTTGCATCTCGTTGGCGATAATTTCAGTAGTATAGCGATCTTGACCACTTTGATCTTGCCATTTACGTGTGCGAAGGCTACCTTCAATATAAAGCTTACTTCCTTTTTTAACATACTCGCCTACGATTTCAGCGAGGCGGTTGAAGAAGACTATTCTATGCCACTCAGTGCGCTCGTTTGACTCACCTGTGGCCTTATCTTTCCAGGATTCACTAGTAGCAATAGAAACATTGGCAACAGCGCTGTTGTTGGCGGTGTATCGTATTTCAGGATCGTTTCCTGTATTACCTACGATGATTACTTTATTAATACCTCTTGCCATAGTTTACTCCTCACTTAATTTTCTTTGCTTTAGCCAATCGGCAAGGATTGAATCTAAAGAAGGTCTATTCACCATTCTACTGTCAAATTTTAAATAAGCAATACCGTCATCAGACATAATTTTGGCTTCATACAGGCCTTTTATGGAAAGTAGATGTTGCTCAAGTTGTTGACAGCTTCGAGATGATTGTAAATTAACTTTGACAAGATAACTACTTAGGTAAGACGGCTGCTTCATAGGAAGAGTTATCATAAGCCATAATACGCATAAACCCATGACGAAAAAAAGAAGATGCTGTGGATCAAAATAAGTCAATATAATGCCGCCAAAATAGGCGCCGGCAAATGATCCTAGAAACTGTGAACTAGAAAAAATACCCATGGCCGTGCCTTTTCTATTGGCTGGGGTAATTTTTGACACAAGAGAGGGGAGGAATGACTCGCCAAGCCCAAAAGCTGAGAAGAAAATGAGGAGTGCCATTATCACAGTAAGCTTTGTAGGGGAAACAAGAGAGAGTAAAAGCACAGAGGCTATAAGAGCTATAATAACGCCCAGAAGCATTCCTTTGATGATACGTTGCTTTTCGCCTACAAATGTTCCTCCAAGCATAATGGGTAGTGCGCCTATAAGTGCCGGAGCGTAGATGTCTAAGCTAGAGGATGCTGAGGCTTGTGCAACCATCTGGGGAAGAACAAGGAAAACAGCAGTGAGTAGCGCGTGGAGTGTAAAAATACCAAATGCTAAGCGTATTAGTTCTTTCTGAGCAAGCATAGATTGTAGTTCTGATAGCATAACACTGGTATCTCGATGAAAGGACTCACATTCAGGGTTTGGGACTGCCGTGTGAAGTAAAATTAGGCTGATAATAGCCATACCACTTGTGACCCAGAAAATGCCGGATAGACCACTGTGGCTATAGATACTTGAGCTAAGAAGCATGGCTAGCCCAAATGATAAGGCGATATTAAGTCCTACTATGGCCATGGCTTGAGACCGTTCTTCTTCAGGTGTGATGTCAGCGATGAAAGCCAGAGTGGTGGATCCAATGGCACCCATGCCTTGGAGAGACCTGCCAACAATAAGGCCCATTATGCTAGATGAGAGGGCGGCTACAACACTGCCAAGAAGAAATAGCAGTAGCCCTAGGGTCATAATGTTTTTGCGCCCATAACGATCAGATAGTAAGCCAAATGGCATCTGTAATGCTGCTTGAAAGAGTCCATAGATACCTAATGCAAGACCTGCTAGAAAAGGTGTTACGCTTGGTATGTCTTGGGTTGCCAGTGACAAAACTGGCATTAATAAGAACATTCCAAGCATGCGTGTAGCAAAAATACCAGCTAATGACAGGATGCCCGATCGATTTGTCCATGACATGGTGTTCACTTGTTGGTTGTGGTAAGCCCTAGTTTATCATAACACATATGGGAGTGATACGATGTTTTGAAGGGGTTTTTATTTAAAAATGCTCTATAATATTGCTATATTCAATAAAGAGGACAAATAATGACTGTAGATGTTTATGTTGCTGTAAAAGGGGCTCGTCACCATAAAGCCTTGGATCGTGTGTTACAAGACAAAGTAGACAAGCTTGAAAAAGTCTGCTCTGCATTGAAAGAATGCAAAATTGTTGTTTCCACTAAGCGCAAAGCTGCTCATTTGAAACAGTTTCGTGTGGATGTGGTTTGTTTTTTACAAAACTCCAAGAAAACTTTAACCGTGAAAAGTGAGGGCAGTGATCATCTTAGTCTTGCAGTTGCAGAGGCCTTTTCATCTTTGCGCCGTCAGTTAAAGAAGCAGGCTAGCCTTCGCAGTGCCTCCCATCGTCGTCATTTGAGCGCTTTGGATGAAAAGAAAAAAGCAGCATAGCTGAATACAATCAGTGCACAAGATAGGACCTAAGGCGACTATTTCTTTTATCTCGCCTTTTGTATTGAGCAAAAGGGGATGTAATCAAAAAGTCAAATATATAGAGCCTTATTTAAGGTGCTGGCTTCTTTTTTCTGTATTTTTTTGTGGAGCGACAGGAGATCTAACTAAAACTTTTTATCCCCTAATAATAACACTTCATACGCTGTTACTAAGACAAAAACAAATGGATTTATTTTGCCTAAAAACACCGGAAAGGCCATATAATCTTGAAAAATAGGCTGGTTTTTGGCACTATAGTGCTTTAGATGTGTGTGTCTAAGTGGCAAAGAGGGTGTATTGACTCAATCATTGATTAAGATTCACGGGGCGAAAACCCACAACTTAAAATCTATCGATTTAGATTTGCCTCGAGATAAACTATCAGTGGTGACAGGTCTTTCTGGCTCTGGGAAATCATCTTTAGCGTTTGATACTTTATATGCAGAAGGGCAAAGACGTTATGTTGAGTCTTTATCTGCTTATGCTCGGCAGTTTTTGTCGCTTATGGAAAAGCCTGAAGTTGACCACATTGAAGGCTTATCTCCAGCGATTGCTATTGAGCAAAAATCAACATCTCATAACCCTAGATCAACTGTTGGAACGATTACAGAAATCTATGATTATTTGAGACTTTTATATGCTAGAGTGGGGGATCCTCGTTGCCCTATCCATCAAGCTGCGCTATCGGCACAAACCATCCCAGAGATGGTAGATCAGGTGTTAAAGCTAGAGCAAGGTAGTGCCTGGATGTTACTTGCGCCTGTGGTGCGTGCGCGTAAAGGTGAGCATGTGAAGCTTTTAGATTCTTTGAAGGCGCAAGGCTATGTTCGTTTTCGCATTGATGGTGAAATGCTGGGGGTTGAAGATATTGAGCCTTTAACGGCGAATCAACAGCACTCTATTGACGTAGTAGTCGATCGTTTTAAAATCAAGCCCGATATTCAGTCTAGGCTTGCAGAATCCTTCGAAACGGCACTTTTAATTGCCGATGGTATGGTCGAAGTGGCTCCCTATCCTGATGGCGATAAAAAGCAAGCTAAATGGTTCTCAGAAAAGTGGGCTTGTCCACATTGTGACTACAGCATGCCTACTCTAGAGCCACGTTTGTTTTCGTTTAATAGCCCCATGGGGGCGTGCCCTAGCTGTGATGGTTTGGGGGTTAGTTTAAATGTTGATCCAAGTAAGGTGGTCGAAGATCCAAGCCTAACTTTAGCGCAGGGTGCAATCCGAGGATGGGACCGAAAGCACTTTTATTATTATCAGCTTTTACAGTCGCTTGCAGAACATTTTGACTTTTCTTTGGACATGCCTTTTTGCGATTTGCCACCTAAGATTGTGGATCTATTGTTCTACGGCTCGGGTGATGAGAAAATTACATTTTCCTATTTAAGTCCGAGGCGCCGGCGCCGTGTGAGGGTGATGGCCTTTGAGGGGATTATCGCCAATATGAATCGCCGTTACCATGAGTCTGAAACACAATCGGTGCGCGATGAAATTTTAAAGTTTATGACAGTGAATCCTTGTCCAGAGTGTCAGGGTATTCGTCTTAATCAAGCGGCACGACATGTTTATGTGGGTGGGAAATCAATCGGTGAGGTTGTAACTTTATCCATTGAGAAGGCGCTAGAGTTTTTTTCAGCGTTGCGTCTTGAAGGAAGCAAAGGAGAAATTGCTGAAAAGATCCTTAAAGAGATTAACGATCGTTTAGGCTTTTTAGTGAGTGTGGGTCTCAATTATTTAAGTCTGTCACGTCGAGCAGAAACCTTATCAGGTGGAGAGGCGCAGCGTATTCGCTTAGCGAGTCAAATTGGTTCAGGGCTAGTCGGGGTGATGTATATTCTGGATGAGCCAACAATTGGTTTGCATCAGCGAGATAACGAGCGTTTGCTTGCCACACTCAAGCAATTACGTGATTTGGGCAACACAGTGATTGTCATCGAACATGATGAAGATGCTATTCGTATGGCAGATCACATCGTTGATATTGGCCCAGGGGCAGGAGTTCATGGTGGTGAAGTGGTGGCTGAAGGTGATCTAGAGGCTATTCTTAAGCATGATGCATCCTTAACAGGGCAGTATTTATCGGGCCGATTATCCATTGAGTTACCCAAGAAAAGGGTCAAAAAGGATCCAAAGCGTTTAGTTCGCATCAAAGGTGCAGATTGTCATAATTTAAAATCGGTGGATGTCACTATTCCGGTGGGTTTAATGACTTGTGTTACGGGTGTAAGTGGTTCTGGTAAATCTAGTTTGATCAACCAAACTTTATATTCAGAGGCTCAGGCTTATTGCCGGGTGCGTAATAAAGACAATGCTCCCAAGCTTGAGCATGTGCAAGGGCTAGATCACTTCGATCAAGTGATTCGCATTGATCAAAGCCCCATAGGACGCACGCCGCGATCGAACCCAGCGACCTACACTAATTTATTTGGGGTTATTCGAGAATTATTTGCAGGAACAGAAGAGGCCAGATCTCGTGGTTATAAACCTGGTCGTTTTAGCTTCAATGTCAAAGGTGGGCGTTGTGAGGCATGTCAGGGGGCAGGCTTAATCAAGGTCGAGATGCATTTTCTCGCAGACGTTTACGTCCATTGTGATCAATGTAAAGGCAAACGCTATCAAAGAGAAACGCTTGAGATACTTTATAAAGGCAAGACTATCAGTGATGTATTGGATTTGACCATAGAAGAAGCATCGGAGTTTTTTGCTGCAGTCCCTAAGGTCTATAAAAAATTACAAACCCTGATGCAGGTGGGGTTGGGCTACCTAACTTTGGGACAGAGTGCTACCACTTTATCAGGTGGAGAGGCACAGCGTTTAAAGCTTTCGCGCGAGTTATCTAAGCGTGATACAGGCAATACCCTTTATCTTTTGGACGAGCCAACCACAGGGCTACATTTCCATGATATTAAGCAATTGCTTGAAATTATTCATACTTTGCGAGATCATGGAAATACTATCGTCATTATTGAGCATAATCTCGATGTCATAAAGACAGCTGACTGGATCATTGATATGGGTCCTGAAGGTGGCGATGGTGGGGGACAGTTGGTCGCGATGGGAGCTCCTGAAGAGGTTATAAAGGAGTCGGCTTCATATACAGGTCGATGGCTAAAGCCATTGTTAGACCAAGCAAAGCAATAAGAGGATCATCATGCAGGAAAATTCAGGTAAGTTTTGGGGTGGTGTGATGCTTATTGCAGGTACTGCCGTGGGTGCAGGGATGTTAGGCTTGCCTTTGAAAACAGGAGTCAGTGGTTTTTTTCCTGCAGCTTTTGGGCTTATCGCAGGCTTTTCTTTCATGCTACTTAGTTTGTTTGTGTTGCTTGAAGCCAATTTTTACCTTAACAACTGGGATGCTAATATTATTTCTATGGCCAAGGCTCGCTTAGGTGTGGGCGCACAAGCTGTGGCATGGTTTTGTTTTTTGATGTTACTCTATGCGGCGCTTGCAGCCTACATGACTGAAGGTGGGGGCTTGATGATGCAGCTTTGGGCTAGTTTGCCAGAGTCATGGCAGCCAGCAGCGGGGCAAGATAGTTTTTATGGTGTGAGTGTCTTCTTACTTTTATTTGGTTCAGTTGTTTATTTTGGTACCCAAATTGTCGATTATGTTAATCGCTTGTTGATGATAGGTTTGATAGGCTCTTTTTGTACCTTAGTTTTTGCTTCTATCCCTCATGTGCACTTAAGTTATCTTAATGAGTTTTACCCTCATGCTATTATTATATCGGTACCGGTCATTATTGCGTCTTTTACGTCACACTTAATTTTACCTTCTTTGCGAATTTATCTAGAGAACGATTTGCAGCAGATAAAAAAGGTTCTCTTGTATGGTAGTTTGATTCCTTTGGCCTTGTATTTGATTTGGGAGTTTATCATCGTTGGGATGTTGCCTTTAGAGGGAGAAAATGGCTTAGCTGCCGTTGCTGCAGCAGCTCATCCTGTTGGCAGTTTGGCAGACGCTATGCATGGCCATTTATCAGGGCGCTTTGTGGGAAGTATTCTGGGTGGTTTTTCTTTTTTTGCTTTAGTCACTTCCTTTCTCGCGGTGGCATTAAGTTTAAGTGATTTTTTATCCGATGGTTTTGGTATTCCCAAGGCAAGCCCCTCAAAACGTTTGCTGCTGCTTACCATGACTTTTGTGCCTCCTCTATTAGTTTTGGTTCTATCAGCACATAGTGCCGTACCTGTGTTTTTAATTGCCCTAGGGTATTTAGGAGTGTTTATTGCAGTCCTCTATGGGATTCTTCCAGCGCTTATGGTTTGGAAGGGGCGCTACATTGAAAATATCGAATCGGAATATCGTGCGCCTGGTGGTAAAGCGGCTTTGATCTTTTTGCTTGTAGGCTCTTTGGCCATTATCGCGATTCAGGTTCATATTACTATGGGCTGATTAATCTTCAGTTTCATTCTAGTAGCATCCTCGTTTCTTTTCACAGTGACACTCACAATTACGTGAAGTTGCCTGACATGATTTAATTCTCGTCTATATTTAGTTCTGTATTTATAAGTGAGAATTAATATGCGTTTTAGATTTACCACTGGTATGTTGAAATCTTTGATAGTACACAATAAATTTTTTGATCAAGCAACAATGAATAAGATTGGAGATATTGAGGTTATTAAAGCAAACAAAGAGACAATACTTAGTTCAATACCAGAAGGACAGCAAGCCTCAGCGGTTCTATTTTTGATGATGATGGGAGTGGTTAATCCACGTGGAACAAAAAAGAATGACCTGATAGAAATGGCCCAACAGTTGCACGGAAAAGTAGGTGTAGATGTAGAAATGGGTCCGGAAACCACTTTATTGGGGAATAGTACAGGAGGTCAGGATAATATGTATAGATCATGGGAGGGTTGTTATAGGGAGTGTCTAGAACAAGAGATCATCAGTAATGAGGAGGCACGTAATCTCATAAGTAAAATTAAATCTTTTGTGAATAGACATGGCGCGTCTGTGAGTTATCTATTAGAAGAAGAAAATGAGCGGCTGAGTCAATCGCTTGCACCAAAAACAGCATCAGCACCAGCACGAGCACCAGCACGAGCACCAGCACGAGCACGAGCACCAGCACGAGCACCAGCACCAGCACGAGCACCAGCACGAGCACCAACACCAACATCAGCACCAGCATCAAAAACAGCACTATCACCAGCACCAAAAATTGGTAGTAAAGGTCAGGGTAAAAGCGAAGTAAATGACAACCTGAAAAAAAGTTTTGAACAATATTTTAACTATATAAAACAACGAAAATATGGTGATGCCATCAAAATATTAGACAGCATTCCTCTTCCCCCTTATTTAAAAAATATACTTATTCCAGTTAAACAAGCAGATGATCAAGAAGTAAAAGTAAGTCAATTAGAGAAGTTATATTCTTCATTAGGGGATAATAAAGTTGAAGCGATAGACTTTCAAAGACAATATATCACGGCCATGCTTGATGATGACAAGAAAGAAGCGGAATCACTTTTTTCTGACAAAAAAGCATATCATGAACAATTAACTGGTGTCTCCAAGGGTTGGGAATCACAATTTAGTCACGAGAATGATCAGTATGACTTAAAAAAACATATTCAGGTGACTTGTTCACATCTTCGCCCTGCGTTTGATAGCTTGGATCAAAAACGATTACAGAAAATGTTCTTAAATGCGCTTGAAACTAACCCTGATGCTGAAAAAGCTATAAATGCAGCCCAAAAAATCCCAGTCGATAAAGCTACAGGTCTATCTCTGAACACAGGTGCTATTACTGATATTCACGACCTAATTCATTCAAACAACACTAGCGAAGGCAAAGATAAGTTGTTAAGTTTTGTATCATCTGGAGGCCTAGGACAAGCCTCATCTGGAGGCCAAGCAAAAGCAGGCTTTACTAACTACCTTCTTGATAAGAATGTAACCCCTCCACTTTTTAAAAATTGGACTGTAGATCAACTTAATAGACTCTATCAAGAGCTAGGGAGGGAGTTGGGTCAAGGTAATAGGCTAGGAGACAGAAAGGCATCACCAAAGAACCAACGCTGGACAACAAAACGATTTCGTCAAGCTTTCTCTCGAAAAAAAATAGACAGGAATGACCTGGTGCGAAAGATATTGCAACGTGCTCAAGTTGTACATGCAGCAGAATATTTTAATCAGGAAAAGAGCGCAGTTAAATCCCAAGAAAGTTATCCCAACATGGCTGCAGCTCTTAAGGAAAGAGAGGCTAGTGAGGTTAAAAATGAATTGAGTGCCAGAGAAGTAGAACAAAAGCGTATCACAGACGCTGCCACAGCTGCTCCAGAGACTCCGTCTCTAAGGAGTTTATGTGAAGAATACAAAACTAAAAGAAGCAAGAGTAAAAGCCCGTCTCTTACACATCAATTGGACCCCGAAAAATCCAATATTCTAAAAAATCTCGATAAGATGTTCTCAGATGAGACTGTTCCTAACGCCACTAATGAACTTACAGAACTTGGTCTTGATGATAAGAAAATGATTTTACGTGATATATTGGACCTAAAGTCGGGGGGGCGGAAGGGGGCCACAGTTGACGTACAAATAAAAGAAGAAGTTCTTAAAACAGCGCCAGCGAGAGCCTTAAAAGCTTTACTTTGGAATATTACGAAGGCTGTTCCAGAAGTCGACATGGAGGAGGAAGAAATAACAAGAGTAGTCGACATGAAGAAGGTAGAAATAACAAGAGCTAGTAGATTGAAGGTTGGTGGAACACGACCGCTGCCGCCAGTATCACAAGCACTAACAAAACAACGCCAACGTATACAGAAAGCCATGAAAAGCTTATTGACGTTATACGAGAGCTGTAGTTCTAACGGAGAAGAATTGGAAAAAAAATTAAAAGCATGCCAATTAGGTAAGTCTCATAAGGCAGCTTTGTATGTTCATGTTCTTGAAAAACAACCCGCAGTAGAGGGTCAGGCGAACAGTTATACATCTTCAGCAATCGTATATGCCTTCTATGGGAAGAGTTTAAAGTCACTACTAGGTCAACTCGCTACTACTCAGCCGTCTGACCAGGAACAAATAATTGGAAAAGTGAAGTTACTCCTAAAACAATGTGCAGCGTATACTAATAAAAAGGGTGGAACTTTGGAACAAACACTTAGAAGCATGGACTTCGGAGATAAAAGGAAGACGATGCTTGTGGAAAGAGTTTTTGGGCAGAAACCCTTTAAAAAGGCAGGTGAGCAGTATGGTTGCGGGCATATTGCTTCCCTTGTAGAAGCAGGTCCTCTTCCTTCCACACAAAAATCAGCTAGTCAACAGCAAACCAGCTTGAAAGGCATGTTCGACAGAATAGATGACGATGGTGAAAAAGATGTTTTTTTGCGAAAACTCCAGGAGTTGCTTAATCAAGGATCAGTTGAAGAATATGAAAAAACAAGGGAAAATCTGATAGAGTCTGACCCGCAGCTAGATGGGGTTCTGCCAGAGACCCCAGGGCTCTTTGAGAACATGCTTGCAAAAGATGGCCTAATGGGGAAAATCATGAGTGGGCCACAGGGCCAAAGACCTAAGTAATTTAGTAATAAAAAATAAGCCACTCAGGTGGGCTAAAAGTACAAGAGTGGCACTATGGGAGATGCTGTGTTCGCTAAGCATTACACAGGCTAACAGTTATCAATGGGTTTCGATTGCAACGGTCTCAAGATAGTCGCTTTGGAATGATCTAAATGATTCTTTCTTTTATTGCATGAACTCTTTACAGATGAACACCTTGTATAGAACCGTTGAACGGTTCTGTATGTGGATCAAGAATACCAGGCATGAGATTCTTTTCAGCGCTTGAATCGGCCTCTATGGCTTTGGTATGGGCGGCGCTATCTTCCCCACCCAATTGATTCTGGTTGTTGGCTGCAAAGTCCTGTTCATCAACATCTGCATAAGAAGAGATAAAAGACATGACACATGCCGATACAATGCCCCAGAGCCCATCCTTTTGTGATACGATACCATTTCCTGAAGCATTGATGATTCTTGGGATGAGTCTTTCTTGCAAAAGAGTAGCCAGCAGGCCTGCCGCCAAACCAATACCAATACCAATGCCAGTGAGAGCTAGCATTGCTAATGCCGGTGTTGCAGCAGTAGGTAGAGTGGCAAGGAAGATATATCCACAAAATCCCGCAGAAAAGCCAACAAAAAAAGATTGCCAGTGTTGATTGAGATAGTGAAAAAAAGTTGCAGGGAGTTGCTTGAGTTGCGATAACAAACTTTTTTGTTCATCATTGTTTGACGATTTCATGGTCAGCCATAAGCAGTTAATCACCATCTCGAAATTATAGGGCATGGTGCCCACAAACTGCAGAATTGCAGTTGTCCAGCAAGCAATAGTAAACCCAATAGAGTGAGACATTCCAAGATGAGTGACCCCTGCCCAGTGCAGTGCTTCAAATGCTGCATGAGTTAGTGCAGCAAGCCCAGCCGTACAAACAGCGGAGACCAAAATTGCAACTATTGCATATAATACTTGTTTCCATCGAGGTTTTTCTTTGATTTTTTCCAGTGTTTTTTTAAGTCGATGAGGAATTTTTTCTTCTTGTAGAAGATCAATAAATGACCTTAGCTGCAGTGCTGTTTCACAGATGACTGTGACAGTGATGATGCTTATAATAAAAGGTAGTAATGCAGATAGGCCGCCCATGCCTAGCGTAGCAGCCAACGATGCAGTGTATTCCCATGTGAGCGCGCCAATTGAAAGGCCTACACCAATAGAGCACAGTAAACCAAAATAGTGGCCTGCTACTTGTTTCCTTGAGAAAGCTAGTGTTTCTCCATCTTCATTATTATAAAAATGAAGTCCAGGAAGGAATGATTCATACCATCGACAGTTTGTGGTTATATTTTGAAAGAATAAAGATTCAATAAGCTCTGGTATTCTAAATCGACTATTGCGCCAATTGATCCAAAAGCCTACTGCGCCAAAAAATAAAGCAGTTGATACCACTAATGTGCTTGCGCCCAAAAGTGAAATCATGCCTCCTGCGATGGTCATGCCACAGCCTGCAGCATAAAAAAAGGCTGTCATAGTAAGTAAAAGATGAAGTAGGTCCATGCCCCAAGATCTTGATACAAGTGCTTGGGCTTGCTTGAGCTGGTTTTCTGTTTGTTCAGATATGGGAGGTTTAGCAACAAGGTCGCTTTCTTTGTCTGGGTTCAAAAAGCTAGCAATATCCTGTTCGCGTTGTGCTTTTTTTGCTGCTAATTGGGCTTGGTTAAAGCGCATAAATGCGGTTCTCTTGTACCAAGCCATGTGTAGTTTGGCTCGCAGGGTCAGTGCTAGGCAGCTTAGGTTGATCCAGGTGATAGGTATTATATTAAAGGGTGCTTCGTAAGCAGTGCCATATACCTCTTGGTTGTCAAAAGCGTCAGAGTTCTTCTCGTGCAGAGCAGTGGCGTAAACAAAGGCGGTATTTGGGTGTCGACACAATTGAGTTGAGTTCATGATATGGCTCTTGCTGTTTGACTATTTATATTTTTGTTAGGGATAAAATTATACATTAGGCGCTGACTTTTGTAAAGATATTCTCCCTGTGATAATGCCCAGTTCTTCATGCGCTAATAGTCTAAGAAATCTGTGTTTTCTTGGGGGGAAGAATGATGTATAATAAACCAAATCCAGGAACACTTGTCTTGATGTTATTTTTAGATGCTTTGCAAAAAAAAACAGTTGCGCGCCCTCCAATATGGATTATGCGGCAAGCTGGACGTTATCTGCCAGAGTACCGTAAGCTCAGGCAAGAGGCGGGCGGTTTTATGCGCATGTGTCAAACGCCAGAGCTCGCTGCTGAAATCACACTGCAGCCTATTCGCCGATTTGGATTTGATGCGGCCATTATATTTTCAGATATCTTAACCATTCCAGACGCCATGGGCTTAGGACTGGAGTTTATTCCTGGAAAGGGGCCACAGTTTTCTGATCCTTTGCATAGCCATGATGCCATCAAGCGATTGGGGGTGATAGACCCTGTCGATGAGCTAGGCTATGTGATGGATGCCATAAGGCAAGTAAAGCCTTCTTTGACGGTGCCTTTAATAGGCTTTTCCGGAAGTCCTTGGACACTGGCGGCTTATATGGTGGAAGGTCACTCAGTACCAGGCTTTCCAAAGTTAATGGCGCTAAAAGAAGAATCTCCCAAGATATTGCAGCAGTTACTTGAAACGTTGGCAGAGGCGGTCACGGTATACCTAAAAGCACAAATCGAAGCAGGCGCCGATGTCGTCAAGTTATTTGATACATGGGGTGGCCTATTAAACGATGACGACTATAAGCGTTTTTCTCTTGGTCCAATGCAGGCTGTCGTTGATGCTCTCAAAGCTGATCCCAAAACAGCAAAAACCCCTATTATTATGTTTACTAAAGGTGGTGGTGCTTGGTTAGAGCAAATGGCCGACACAGGCGTGGATGCTTTGGCCATTGACTGGACATGCCCTCTAGCGGAAGCAAAGCATCGAGTGGGAGACCGTGTATGTTTGCAGGGAAACTTAAACCCCGAAGTGTTAAAAGCCAGTGACGATGACATTGTTAGGGAGGCAGAATTACTTCTTGACCATTACCAAGGTGAATCGGGTTATATTTTTAACCTTGGTCACGGCATTACTCCAGATATTCACCCAGATAAAGTCAAAATTTTAGTAGAAACGGTGCAGCGCTATGGCAAATCTTAATTACGATATTATCATCATTGGCACAGGCCTTGCCGCCTATCAAACTGTTAAAGAGCTGCGCAAGCTTGGCGGTGATAGCAGTATCTTAATGATTGGCCAAGGAGAGGGTGGGTTTTACTCAAAGCCATTATTATCGACATCTCTAGCTGCAGGTAAAACAGCCGAAGAGTTATGGGTGAGTGATGTGGCTAGCATGGAAGCTGCATTGGATGTCACAGTTTGGGCTAACACTCTTGTTAACACCATAGATTTAGACGCTAAAAGCCTTCATTGTGCCGATGGGCGTCAAGCCTCTTTTAGTCGTTTGGTTTTAGCGGTAGGAGCAGAGCCTAATCAGCTAGATATCCCAGGGTTTGAGCATGCTGTTGTGGTGAACCAGCTCGAAGAATATGCCGCTTTTCGAGAGCGTTTAAGTCAGGTCAAATCGGTTGCTATTTTAGGGGCTGGGCTTGTTGCAAGCGAATATGCGAATGATTTGATTCTATCAGGCTACCAAGTGCATTGTATTGCTCCAGATGCCTGGCCTTTGCAATCTTTAGTGCCAAAAGAGGCGGGTGAGGCTCTCAAGAAGGCTCTTATGAAGGAAGGGGTGCATTATCATTTGGAAGAGACGCCCTGTGCTATTGAAAGACAAGGCGAGCAGTTTTGTGTAAAAACGAACAAAAAAGAGTCGATCACATGCGATTTAGTCTTATCTGCTACGGGAATACACCCCCTCCTTGATTTAGCAAAAGCTGCAGGTCTTGAAGTCAATAAGGGCATAAAAGTCAATCATCATTTACAAACCTCTCACCCAGAGGTGTATGCCTTAGGTGACTGTGCGGAAATCGTAGATAAAGTGATGCTTTATATTGCTCCTATCATGCATAGTTCCAAGGTGCTTGCCAGTCAGCTTTGCGGTGATCAGAGCGCTAAGGTTGATTTTCCTGTGATGCCTATTGTTGCTAAAACAAGTGTTTGCCCCGTATCCATCATTGGCCCAAGAGAACAGCATAATCACTGGGACTGGTCTCACGAACGGCAGCTTGATGATGGTCTTGTTATGATGGCTCGTGATGCAACTCATCAGGTAAAACGTTTGGTATTAACAGGCTCTGCCATTAAATTAAGACAAACACTGCTGAATCAGTATTTTTAAATAATTGGACTATACTTCTTTCTTTTAGAGAAGGAAATAAGTATGCCAAGCATAACCCATGAATAGATAACTACATTAGTCAATGCCTCAGATCTTAAAGCATTTAAGGAGTCTGCCCGGCCTTTTCTTTAACAACAAGATTAACCGTCATTCAACTCAAGACGCAAACTCATTCCCTGCACCTAGATTATAATAAACATAATTCTTTCTATTATTTAGTCGTGTAACTGCTGCTCAAGCGCTGTAATAATAGCAGATAAATCGTCCTTTGCTTGATAATGAAAAGGTTTTAGGCAAATATCAATTTTGGCGAATGGTTTTGGAATTATAAAACGATCCCAGGTGTTTAACGTGTAAGCACTAGAGGCTTTTGCTCGCATCGTTAGTAGTACAGCATTTTGTCGCAGCGCTAACTTGACACTTGCAGATTTTACACGATGAATAGGGCCTTTTGGGCCATCGGCGGTAATGCCAATGGTCGCCTGTTGCTTGAGTAAATGGATCATTTGCTTCGTGGCTTTGAGAGCGTCTTTTGATTGAGTTGATCCGCGAATCATTCGAAAATTCCAACGCTTTAAAAGCCTAGCAATTGTTTCGCCATCTTTATGTTGACTGGCTAACAAATGGATTGGATACTGATGCCGATATAAGCAAAAAGCATTCAGCGCAAGTTCTCCATGCCATGAGAAAATAAGCCTAGCTTCATCACCCTCTAGTAATTCCAGGCCTTTAATATGCCAACGCTGTGTGCGCAATAGAAGCTGCACGAGTTTATCGAGACAATAGATAGTCATTCGACTATGTGTCCAATGTTGCAACGCAGTTCTCACCTTAAAAAAATACTAGTCTAGCCTGTGTTGTGTTTTTCAACAAGTTATCTCTCTTTGATTGTTTGCACTGGGTTTTGACAAAGTGACGTATCATTTATTTGATACGAGATGCGATTGTGTCATTGGATCGATTCAATGCTAAGGATTTTTTAGACATCGTGTGCTCGTTTTGATACTCTGCAATAAGGAGGATAAGTGTTATGAAAAAAATAATTGCCGCGTTCATGTGTCTTTGTGTCTCTGCCTTTGCAGCGGATGTGCAAATAAGTAGTTTACCTAATGCTAACGTAAAGCCAGTTGTACAGCTTAATGTCCGTCTAGGTGAAGGGCCTGATGCTCAGCGACATAGCCTGAAAATCGAGCTTAATACTACAGAAGCGCCAGAAACAGTAAGAAATTTCTTAGCTTATGTTGATGAGAAGTTTTATGACAACACGATTTTTCATCGTCTTATTCCCGGATTCATGATACAAGGTGGCGGCTTTACTCAAGATCTTACCCAAAAGTCAACGCACTCGCCCATCAAGAACGAAGCTAATGCGGGATTAAAAAATGAACACGGTACGATTGCAATGGCAAGAACCATGGATGTGAATAGTGCAACCTCGCAGTTTTATATCAACTTTGTTGACAACGCTTTTTTAGATCACCAAGATGATTCAGATCAAGGCTACGGATACGCTGTGTTTGGTCGAGTGATTGACGGCCTTGAGTGGCTGAATCATTTGCAAACGCAAGAGACTCATCAAGTCAATGGGTACACAGATGTGCCTTTAAGACCTATTGTCATTGAAAGTGTGCAGCGTGTTTCTGCTCGTCACTAAGCTCTGTTTGATTTAGCTTTTTCATAGCCGTTTCAGCATGCATGATATGTTAAGAGCACGAACAGGTGGGGATGATAAAAGTTAATAGACTTCTTGCTGAGTAAGCTCACAGATTGATAGGCGCTGTTGTTTTCTTAGATGTGCTGAGACTACCTCATGCTAGGGACAATTGGAGTCATGCCTTGTTGTCAACGCTTTTCTTTGGCTCATGTGAATACAGAACTTGCTTCTGTGGTAATGCCGCGTAATGTCTGTCTTATCTTCTTGCAAGACGATGTGTCTATGGTCGTGTAGTGGGTGTGTTCCTGTTATCATTATATACAACTCTATACAGTCTATTCTTTTACTTCATTGGGTGCTCTGCTCAATGCAAAAGTCACCTCTTTTCATTAAGGCCTGTGCTTGATGACGAAGATAGTTCTTCTGGATAAATAGATCAGAAGCTAAGTTGGAGATCTTTACACAAGTCATCTCTTATCTATGAATGTTTTATTCAGTCATCGGTTGTGTGGAAATTATCTATGGGGGATAGAGTAATATAGGCCTGTTCCCATATGGCTCTAACAGAGTCGAAGAGGTTGTTAGAGTGATGCAAAGAGCTTAGATGGTTGGTCCCTAAGAGCAGAGCTAATCTTCTTTTTTAAGGTCATGACACATGGATTGAAACAGCTTGCCTATGAAGTTGACAGTAGTTGGCACATATTATGAATCATGATTGAAAAACACTTTGCTCCTTGATGGGGCAAGACTAGAGAGGCCAGAAATGTAAAATGCTTGGGACTCCTGCTGCTAAAATAATGACTTCTAAAGGTAAGCCAAGTAAAAAATAGTCCGTGAATTTATAAGCTCCAGGCCCCATGACAAGAACATTGTTTTGGTGACCTATGGGAGAGAGGAAAGAACAAGAGGCGCCAATACAAACTGCCATTAAAAAGGGGTCAATGCTCACATCAAAGCTATGGGCAAGGGCTATGGCGATAGGCGCCATAATAACCGTAGTAGCTGCATTGTTCAGAGCAGCGGATAGAACCATCGTAAGGCCCATAATTGCAACAAGTACTAAATGAGGCCCCCAGTGCTCAGCGACCAATAATAAATGGTCAGCAATGATGTTAGTAGCCCCTGTAGTCTCAAGCGCTTGGCCCACAGGGATCATTGCGGCTACTAGCATAATAACGGACCAATCAATAAAACGGTAAATATGCCTTACAGGGAGGGTGTTGGTTAAGATAAGTCCTAAAATAGCTAAACAAAAACTTATGCCAACATTGATTTTTAATAGGGCAATAGCAAATAAAGATAAAACAAAGAAGCCAATAGGAAGCCAAGTATGGTGCTTTGATGTCACATGAACGCCTCGTTCAAGTAGAGGCAGAAGCTTAAGGTTATTAATGGCCTCATGGACACTGTCGCGTGTTCCTTGTAATAAAATAACATCCCCCACTTGTAATCTTGCATCGAGTATACGACTTGCAACAGGAGATCCATGACGTGAAATGGCTATTAAATTAATATTGTATCGTTGTTGGACACGGCTTTGTTTGAAACTTCTACCGATAAGACGAGAGTTGGGTGGAATCACCACTTCAGCAAGTTCGACTTCTCTGGATTGTAAATCAGATTGTAGCTTTTTTCCTGAAAGAATTTCCAGGCTACCTTTCGCTTGAATTTTCTTAAGCTCTGAGTGGATGGCTTCAATAATGAGAATATCACCTGCTTTGAAACGCTGATTTTCCCTTAGCATGAGCTTTTTTCGTCCTGAGCGTATCATGCCTAAAATGGTAAAGTCAGCATGCACCATTTTTGAAAATTGCTTTTTTGTGACATTAACATAGCTAGATGTCTCTGGAATTAAAACTTCAGTTAAATAGTTTTGAATTTGAAAAATATCATTGCCTCCCCGTGAGTTTTTAGCTCGTAAAGGAAGCATGCGCCAGCCAATGACCACCATGAATGCAATGCAAACGACAGTGAGTAAAAAACCAACAGGCGCAAAGTCAAACAGTAAAAATGGTTGGCCTGTAGCTTCCTCACGAATAGAGGAAATAATAATATTAGGAGGAGTACCAATGAGTGTTATCATGCCTCCCATGGCAGAAGCAAAGGCTAATGGCATGAGTAAGCGAGAGGGTGAGATTCTTCTTTTTCTTGAAGTTTGTAGGGTTGCGGGGATAAGTAGAGCGAGAGCACCAGTATTGTTCATGAAAGCGGATAGAAAAGCCGATAAGCCTGATAATATCATGACATGCCAAGAAACTTGGCGGGTTCTAGGTGTGACTTTCTGCATCAGGTTCTCGATAATGCCTGAGTGGCTAATTGTTTGTGAAAGCACCATTACCGCTGCGACAGTAATAACAGCGGGGTGACTGAAACCAGAGAAAGCTTGGTTAGCAGGCACTACACCTATAACAACAGCTAACATCAAAGTAAAAAAGGCGACAAGATCAAAGCGCCAGCGCCCGTGGATAAACAAAGCAGTAGCAATGCAGACAAGAATAAGTAAACGTAGCGATTCATCCATGAATGGCCCTGTGTATAGTAATTGTGTTCACGTAATAGCTTATCAAAACAGCCAAAGATTGTGTAGGTCTTTCCTCAAGGTTTACGTTTTTTTGTTTGTTAGTTGTATGATTTTACTTTATTTTTTTTGTATTGGTGGTATGATGCGATCACTGATGGAGAAACCTATTGTATGTTTGATTTTTCGAGTTATTTAGAACAGCATCCTGTCGTACTTGCGCCTATGGCGGGGGTTACAGATTTGCCATTTAGACGCTTGTGTCGACGTCTTGGTGCGGGTCTTGTTGTGTCGGAGATGGTGTCGGCTAATCCTGCACTAAGACAAACAAGAAAAACACAATTAAGGCTTTGTCATGAAGATGAGCCTTCACCGCGTATTGTTCAAATTGCAGGCGGCGATGCTGAGTGGTTAGCCGATTGCGCACAATTCAATGTCGATCAAGGTGCAGAGATTATTGATATCAATATGGGGTGCCCCGCAAAAAAGGTCTGTAAAAAAGCAGCGGGTTCTGCCTTGTTGAAAGATGAGCGATTGGTTGCAAAAATACTCGAATCAGTAGTCAATGCTGTTGAGGTTCCTGTGACCCTTAAAATTCGAACGGGATGGGATAGAGAAAACAAGAATGCGCTTAATATTGCTAAGATAGCAGAATCCTCTGGGGTCCAAATGTTAACCATTCATGGACGAACTCGAGCGTGCCGTTTTGAGGGGCATGCTGAATATGACACTATTTCAAACGTTGTAGAAAGTGTATCTATACCTGTTGTTGCCAATGGCGACATAACAAGCAATGAGCAGGCTCAGATGGTGCTAAAAAAAACAAAAGCAAATGCTGTCATGATTGGACGTGCGGCCATGGGCAATCCATGGATTTTTAAATCAATGTGTGCTCACTTAAAAGGAGATACACACTATAATCCTCCGGCGCTTGAAGAAAAAAAGCAGATCATGCAAGAGCATTTATCTGCACTGGGTGCCTTTTATGGTGACCAGGCTGCAACAAAAATTGCACGTAAGCATGTTAAATGGTTTTTACAAGCACATTCCGATGTAGATCGCCTTTGGTCAGAATTTCATCCTTTAACGCAGTTAAGTGAGCAAATAAATTTTTTCATTTAATTTTTTTGTAGGCTAGAATGTAATTTTAATCAATGCGGTATTGTTCAATGAAAAACACAAATTCACCAGACACTAGAAAACTTTATGAGAATCATCAGCAGCGATGGGAAGAATTTTCTAGGGAAGTCATTGATTTATTAGCTGGTCAAATCGAGGTAGAGGGTGGTGTGGTTCGTTACAAAGGCGAGACCTATCCTATTCATTTTTTAGCACCTCCTACTTGAGATATTGTTACTTTTGAATCCATATTGCATGACTTAGCAGATAAAAGGGCAACTATTGGCCGTGAATTGAATCACAACGAAAAAATGGGTGTTTTTCAAGGTGAAAGTTATCAGGCTTTTTAACTATTTTCTTGGCCAACGCAAGATCGTAATCCATGGCCCTCCATGGATGAGTCGGTTGCAAGTGTAATGGATTCTCTCAAAGCAAGCACTATGGATAAGGGGGAGAAAGATACTGATCCTTATGGTGGTGACGCAGAACGTTATGTTCTTGAAAGTGGGTATTCTTTAATGCTTGCGGAAAAGACAGAGCATGATGGTGAAGTAATCCAATATACTGTCCTTATGCCAGGGCTGAATGATGTAATTTTGCGAAAAATGACGCCAAAGTCTGAACCAAATGAAAATCATTATCTTCTCCTTGGACCGATATGATGAGTAGAGTTTATCGCTGGCTCATAAGACAGCCAAGGATGATTTTTTGTATTACTATGTAGACTTTTCTTTTTTTTATGTTAAGTTAATATATGTATCTTACTTTTGCTTTGGGGAGCATATGGAATCAATCGAACAGACAAAATCGAGTCAAATGAACGAGAATACCTCATCGATAATTTATATTTGGTTAGGTGTTTCTCTTCATCTGATATTGCTACATTATTTTCCTAGTATAAATGGTATTAAAGCAACTCTACTGACCTTGGTTTTTATTAGTATCTGGTTACCTCTCGTGGTTTTTTCATCGTCTGATCTCAAAAAGCGTATAGACCAAGCGGTACACACTCGTCCATGGTTAATTTATTTGCTCATGGTTCTATATCTAGTATTTTTATTTTGTATGCCTGACTAGCCGATTCAACCAAAGGGCAAACCGTAGCTCGGTAAAGCGTGCAACAATGATCCTGTAGAAGCCATAAGGTCATTTTTTTTAGCGACGAGATACTAGAGATATAACTGCATTTTTCCTGGTTTTTATTGCTTTAGTGCTCTTAAGTTGTTACCCTTAGGCTGTGTTTTGTTGAGTAAATTTTGAGGCACGGTTCAATCTGATATGCAAGAAGATAACTTCACTTATAAAGGACGTTTTTTAAACATCTTTAATGCCTTGGCTGTCGGTGTTATGGCCATGTTTTCATTTAAGAAAGTGCTTTATATTTTTGGTGCGGTAGCATTAGGGGCTACATTTCCTTCTTGGGCCTTAGCCAGCATGGTAACATCTGGTGTCTTGATTGCTATTATCACAGCGGCAATGTACCCAGGTGATCCATGGCTAGGACTGAAAAAATATCTTACAACGTTGCGAAGAGAAACATCGTGGTTGGCTCACCTTTATGGTCATCTAGGTGGTTTGATCAAAGCTTTTATGGCTTTTGCAGGAGTATGGGGCATCGCAAGTGCATTGCTTGGTTCAAGTGCCTTTGCCTTACTACCCGTTACCATTGCGTTTGCTGTTGTGGGTGGACTTACAGGGCTTTCACAATATTTTGTCGAAGCCTCTACTTTGATTCCTGAGTCTCAAGATCTTTTCACACATAAGCCCGATCGAAAAATAGCACCGACTCATAATGCTAAACAACAGCTTTTAACGATGATCAAATGGCCGCTGGTTGTTCTCCATGCTCTAGGCCAAGGGCTTGGTTTTTTTGCATGTTTGCTTATGTTTGGCTCTATATCAAGTACAATGCTGCCTGTAGTGATTGCACTAGGGGTTGTCGCTACTTTGATTATTGGGCCTTCAACAGGACGTTACTATGGTGAGCCTTTTTTTGGTTGGGGTGCCACTCTTTATTTGTCCAAGCCTATACTTGATAATCTTATGACCAATGTTCATTTGTTTAAAGCTGTATCAGATAAGCTTCAAAAGTCCGGGGTAAGCACGGAAGCTATTACTCAACAAATAAAAAAGATAGATCAGCAGCAGGCTCAACAACCAGCACAGAAGCAGAAGCAGGAGCAACTAGCAAGAGCGTTTGGCTATCAGGTTCGTTGGTCAGAACAACGATCACGGTCATGGTCTGAGCGAGGGGTTCAGTCTTTAGGCTATGTTGTTGGTTTTGTTGGGGCCGGTTTTAAAGGAGCTCTTGCTTTTGCGGGGACTGTTGTGTTTTTTTCTTTGTGTCTTTCTGGAACGCTCACAACACTTCTTGTTGCTCCTCCTGCATTTGTGCTGGCCATTAGCTTGGTGGTTGGTATTGCGACATGGATTGTTCAATCTGCTAGAGCATGTCCCAATACTGCTCAAACATTTGTTGACTGTGCCTTGCAGCAAGGCCTTATCGACAAAAACCCTAGTGATACAAAGGCTCAAGCCAATGTCAAAGCCAATGCCCAAGCTAGGCTCTTATCGAAAAAAGATGGCCATCTTCATCCACAGGGTTATCCTTTTGGGAGACAATTGAGGCCATCTTCGAAAGATGGCTTCAAAGCCTCAAACCCACAGGGTTCGGGCAGTTATATTGAGGTAACAAGCTCCCATGAGTGGGGGTGTGGACAACGATTAGGTGATTCTTAGTTCAATGAGGCAAATCTATTCACGATAAGTCTTTTGCTTCAAAAGATTACCTTTGGCAGCTTATCCCAATGGTTAAGCTGGCCATCGATACTGTAACATTTAATCCAATAACCATCTTTCTTGCGTTTTATCATGGAAATGTTTTTAACGCTATAAACAACGTTATTAAAGTATAAAGTGTGTTAGCTAGTTCGTAGATAAATGGGGTAGAAAATAAAATGAAGAGTAAAAAAAACCAGGGGAAAATCCCCTGGTTTTGGATGACCTGGTTGTCATTTAATCGTCCCACTCTAAAGCACCACCTGTTTGGTACTCTGTGACGCGTGTTTCAAAAAAGTTTTTCTCTTTTTTTAGATCCATCATTTCACTCATCCATGGGAAAGGGTTCTCTGCCCCTGGATACTGCTCAGGCAAGCCTATTTGTAAGCAGCGACGGTTGGCAATAAATTGCAGATATTCCTCAAACATTTTTGCATTCATGCCCAGTACCCCTTGTGGCATGGTATCCTTTGCGTACTGTGTTTCTAATTCGACGCCTTTGCGAATAAGTGCCATCATCTCTTGTTGGAATGATTCAGACCAAAGATGCGGATTTTCAATTTTAATTTGGTTAATGACATCAATACCAAAGTTTAAATGCATCGATTCATCACGTAAAATATATTGGAATTGTTCTGATGTCCCTACCATTTTATTACGTCGTCCCATCGATAGCACCTGGGTAAAGCCTACGTAGAAGAAAATACCTTCAAACACAACGTAAAAGGCAATAAGGTCTCGTAATAAACGTTGATCATTTTCATGCGTCCCTGTTTTAAAGAGAGGATCGGCTAAACTTTGCGTGAAGGGAAGTGCAAACTCTGCTTTAGTAGCAACACAGGGGACTTCGCGGTACATGTTGAAAATCTCACCTTCATCCATGCCAAGGCTTTCAATGACATACTGATAGGCATGAGTATGAATCGCTTCTTCAAGCGCCTGACGCAACAAATATTGACGACACTCAGGGTTAGTGATGTGACGATAAATAGCAAGCACTAGGTTGTTTGCCACTAAAGAATCTGCAGTAGAGAAGAACCCTAAGTTGCGCATAATGATGGTGCGCTCAGCCTCGGTTAAGCCATTAGGATCTTTCCACAAAGCAATGTCAGCTGCCATGTTGATTTCTTGAGGCATCCAGTGATTGGCACTTCCTGCCAAGTATTTTTCCCATGCCCATGTATATTTAAAAGGCACAAGTTGATTAAGATCACAATCATCACAATTGATGATGCGCTTTTTATCTGCGGTGATTCTTTCGGTCCCCATTAAATGGCCTTGCACAGGGTTATCAGAATGTTTTTCAGTATCTGCATTTTCTACAGGCATTTCCACTGTAGGGTCGAAGCTCTCAGTAGATACTTTTGCTTCTTCCTGAGCCTGAGAAACTACGGTTTCAGTGTGACTTTGTTGTGCTGATTTTTGCGCAGCTTGTTTTTGCTCAAATAAATCAAGATTACGTTTGTCAACAGCGGACTTACTTGTGCTTGAGGCGTTTTCATCAGCAGGTCTTTCTTTTACTGCAATGTCGCTATCGTATTCTTCCCAGCTTAAAAGTGAACTCATGATAAATCTCCTTTAGATTAAATTTACTGGCACGCTTCACAATCAGGATCGTCAATGGAGCATGCTTTGGGTGGGTTTGATACTGCATTAAGTGCACTATCGTGAATGGTTGATTTTTCTGCATTAGTGGCGCCAAGACTACGTAGATAGTACGTGGTTTTTAGGCCAAGTAACCATGCCATTCGGTATAGGACATCAAGTTTCTTCCCGGAAGGCTGTCCCATATATAAATTAAGAGATTGTGCCTGGTCTAACCATTTTTGACGCCTGGATGCGGATTCAACTAACCACTTGGGATCAAGCTCAAAGGCACTACGATAACGTTCTTTAAGTTCGGCAGGAACACGTTTAATCTTCTGAATACTGCCATCGTAGTATTTCAAATCATTAAGCATAGCGTCATCCCAAAGAGATTGCTGTCTTAGTTCATCAACTAAATATCTGTTTACAATAGTAAACTCTCCAGACATGTTGGATTTGACGAAAAGGTTTTGATACGTTGGCTCAATCGATTGTGACACTCCGCAAATATTAGAAATAGTGGCAGTAGGAGCAATGGCCATAACGTTGGAGTTGCGTATACCTTGTGTTTTTACTTTTTCTCGTAGTGTTTCCCAGTCAAGCGTTTGTGTACGGTCTTGTTCAAGGTACTTCCCACGTGATGCTTGTAACAACTCGATAGAATCTATTGGTAGAATACCCTTGTGCCAAAGTGATCCCTCAAATGACTCGTAAGATCCTCGCTCTTTTGCTAATTCAGAAGAGGCTTCAATAGCATGATAGGCAATAAGTTCCATGCTGCGGTCAGCAAATTCAACAGCAGGAGCTGATGCGTATGCTAATTTTTGGATATAAAGCGCATCCTGGAAGCCCATAATTCCCATACCCACTGGGCGGTGCTTGAGGTTGGAATTTCTGGCTTGTGGTACTGTGTAGTGGTTAATATTGATCACATTATCTAACATACGAACAGCTGTTTTAATGGTCTGTTGTAGTTTGGTGATATCAAGGCCTTCTGGCATGACATGTTGCGCCAAGTTGATACTTCCTAGGTTACATACCGCGACTTCTTCTTTATTAGTGTTGAGAGTGATTTCCGTGCATAAGTTGGAACTATGCACAACACCGACATGCTGCTGAGGAGAACGAAGGTTGCAAGGATCTTTGAAAGTGACCCATGGGTGACCTGTTTCAAATAACATACCTAACATTTTGCGCCACAAGGTGATTGCAGAAATAGTTTTGCTGCGTATTTCTCCTTTCTGCGCCTTTTCTTCATACTCTTGGTAAAGCTTACTGAAGTCTTTTCCGTAAGCATCGTGAAGGCCAGGAACTTCATCTGGTGAAAAGAGAGTCCAGTCAGATTCTTCAAACACACGCTCCATAAAAAGATCTGGAATCCAGTTGGCAGTGTTCATGTCATGGGTACGTCGTCGATCGTCCCCTGTGTTTTTACGTAGCTCAAGAAACTCTTCGATATCCATGTGCCAAGTACTGAGGTAACCGACAACCGCCCCTTTACGTTTTCCACCTTGGTTCACGGCAATAGCGGTTGCATCCGCTACGTTCATGAATGGAACAACACCTTGGGATTCGCCGTTTGTGCCCTTAATGTGAGAGCCCATGGCACGCACAGGTGTCCAGTCGTTGCCTATGCCTCCAGCAAACTTTGAGAGCATGGCATTGTCACGGATACTACCGTAAATACCTTCCAAATCGTCTGGTATAGTGGTTAAAAAGCAGCTAGAAAGCTGAGGCCGTAGTGTGCCTGAGTTAAATAGAGTTGGCGTTGAGCACATGTAGTCAAGTTTTGAAATAAGGTTGTAGAATTCAATGACTCTAGCTTCGCGATCATCTTTTTCTTCAATAGCAAGTCCCATCGCGATACGCATAAAGAAAATCTGTGGAAGTTCATAACGATCCCCACGATAATGTAAGAAATAACGGTCATACAAGGTTTGTAGACCAAGATAAGTAAACAAGTGATCTCTCTCTGGCATGATGGCTTTTGCCAAGCGGCCAAGGTCGAATTCAGCTAGTTTAGGATCTAGCATGTCTAGTTCAATGCCTCGAGTAATATAGCTTCTGAAGGCTTGTTGATAAGCTTTTTGGGGATCTTTTTTGTAATTGGTGCTTACATTTAATGTATCTAGTGCTTCTTGGAATAGAGAAACTAGTAGTATACGAGCTGTAACAAATGTGTATTCAGGTTGTTTTTCAATGAGTGTGCGTCCACTCATGGTTAGTGCTTTATAAAGATCACTTTCTTGGATACCTTCAAAAATACTGCGTTCTGTTTCTTTGAGGATCAACTCTGCACTTGTGTCTGGATAAGGGGCGCAGGCATTATGAACGAGATCCTCAATCACTTTAGCCGATATCGTAGCTGCCTCTCCATTCTTTTTGGTGATGTTATATTTTCGGCTAGCTTTTTCTTGCTCTTGTGCTTCATTTTCAAGACGTATTTTTCGTCTTTCTTCTCGGTAGAGTACATAGCTTCTTGCAACTTTTGCTTGTTCGCTACGCATCAGTTCAAGTTCAACTTGATCTTGGATGGTTTCAATATGAATAATGCCACCTTCCTGATGTCGACGCTTCAGTGATTCACCTACTTTCCCAGTGATAATCTTGGCTGCTTCGTGAACAAATTCTGGGTTGTTAGCTTCAGTAGATTCAGTGGCTAAGAATGCTTTTGTAACGGCAACTTGAATTTTTTCTAGATCAAAAGGGGTGATGGTGCCATTGCGGCGAATAACATTGATTTGACCTGGTTCTGGAACAAAAATGACTTGTTTTTTTGTTGTATTATCAGTTACATGTGTTGTTGTCATGGAGGACTCCTCTGTTGTATTTTTTTCATTCCGTTGAAAGTCTATAACCCAATATATAGGGTTTTATTTCTCCTGTAAACACAATATGGTGTGTTTTTTGGGAAGTCTTGGCCAATCAATCGCTTGCGTTGTTTATTCATCAGATGAATCATATGCACGCTTATGCTATGATCACAAAAAAGGACAAACACGACAGACGGATGAACAGACAAGGCAAGCAATCAAGTTGGATTGATCGAGACGGTTTTAGGGCAAATGTTGGAATCGTACTTATCAACAAGCAGGATCAGATTTTTTTAGGAAGGCGAGTCGGTGGACATAATGCTTGGCAATTGCCGCAAGGGGGGATTCAACTACAAGAACCACTTGAGCAAGCTTTATACCGTGAATTAGATGAAGAAGTTGGTATTGGTCGTGATTTAGTGCGTGTGGAAGCGCAAATTAAACATTGGATTTACTATCGACTTCCGGCACAATATATACGTCATCATGTGATGCCCTTGTGTATTGGCCAAAAGCAAAAATGGTTTTTATTGCGTTATTTGGGAGAAGATGAGGCGATTCAAGTGACAAAACATAAGCCCCATGAATTTGATGATTGGGCTTGGGTTGATTTTTGGGAGCCACTAAAGCGAGTTGTTGATTTTAAAAAGCACGTTTACAGAGAGGTGTTGAGAAACTTTGAGTCAACCATTGCTTCTTAATAGAATGCTTCAGTGGTGAGCTAGCTAAGGATAGGGCAACCGTTTTTTAGGAGAGGTACTTTTGAGTTTATTTATTTTATTTATCATGGGGTATGCCTGCTTGGGGGCCATTGTTGGGTTAATGTCAGGGTTGCTTGGCATTGGCGGGGGCATCATCATGGTGCCTTGCTTAACGCTCTTGCTTCCTTTACAAGGTGTGCCTTGGGATTTAGTCTTTCCCGTTGTGGTTGCAACGTCACTTGCAGTGATTGGTATCACTAGTTCTATTTCATTATTTTGTTATTTGCGTTCTGGGCATGAAGTGTGGTCTGTCTATTCAAAACTCTTTTTGGGTGTTATTTTAGGTGTGCTTCTAGGGGTCATGATGGGCTATACTTTGTCACCTGCTATTCTCAAAGTGATTTTTTCTTTGTTTCTTTTATGTGTTGCTCTATTGCTTTGGCAAGATTACCAGCCAAAACCAGAGCGTCATTTACCTAACCGTCTAGGTTTATCCTCCATTTTTTTCTTGGTGGGATTAAAGTCTGGTTTATTCGGTGTTGGGGGTGGCATGATTACAACGCCCTACCTCTTGTATTGTAATGTGCCTATTCGTCGCGCTTTTGCTATCGCATGCTCTGTGAGCGCAACCGTTGCTGCAGTTGGCGTCACTGCATTTATGCTACGTGCTCAAACGCTAAGCCCTATAGTTATCCCTTATAGTATGGGGTATATCTTTTTGCCCGCCTTTTTAGGTATGGCCTTGATTAGCCCTTTGACAGTACGCTTAGGCGTTCACTATGCGCATTATTTTTCAACAACCACGCTAAAGCGTATTCTTTCAGGCTTTTTACTAGTGGCTGCCATTGATATGTGGTTGAGTTAATAGGAGGTAAGTATGATCTGGACTTATCACGGTATCGATCCTGTCATGGTGCACCTCGGGCCTGTCGCCATTCATTGGTACGGCGTGATGTACATGCTTGGTTTTGTCGGGGCATGGTGGCTAGCGCAGCGTCGCCGTCATCACTTATCACCTACGCTCACCAAAGATGATATAAGCGACTTGATTTTTTATAGCGCTTTGGGTGTTGTTTTGGGTGGTCGTATTGGTTACATGGTGTTTTATGGTTTTCATACGTTGCTTGCTGACCCTTTGGCATTATTTCGCATATGGGAAGGTGGTATGTCTTTTCATGGCGGCTGCTTGGGTGTGTTTGTGGGGGGGGGGGTTTTTGCAAGAAAACACGGATTAACCTGGTTTGCTATCATGGACTTTGTTGCGCCTTTTGTGCCTATTGGTCTTGGTACTGGTCGCTTGGGTAATTTTATTAATGGCGAGTTATGGGGGCGTTTAACCGATGGTTCTTGGGGGGTTGTTTTTCCCCATGTGGATCAATTTCCAAGACATCCTTCCCAGCTTTACGAGTGCATCCTTGAGGGAGTGGTCTTATTCACTATTTTAATGGTTTTCTCTAGCAAGCCACGTCCCAAGTCAGCAGTATCTGCGCTATTTTTAATCGGTTATGGAAGTGCTCGATTTGTGGTTGAATGGTTTCGTGAGCCTGATGCCCATTTGGGGCTTTTGAGCTTTGGATTATCTATGGGGCAGTGGTTGTCCTTGCCTATGATTATTTTTGGCGTTATGCTGATGTTTTGGGCGTACCGTTCTTCAAGGAAACAACATGACTAGACTTAAACACGCGTTGACTCTACTAGTACTGAGTGTCTTGGCGGCTTATTTCTCGACGTATTTTCGTATTCTACTTGTTGCGATCGAGAGTTTGCCTGTTTATCTAGAGCACTTTTTTGCAGGCATGATTGCTGAAGGTGGCCTTAACCTTTATGTTGCCTATGGCTTAATCATGTGGTTAACCACAGCGCTTTATGCTTGTTTTTTACTAGGCGCTTATTGGCTGATGAATCGTCGGTTACCCCCTCAATTCTATCAGGTTATAATTGCGATATGGTTTGTAGTTTATGTTGTAATGGCATTAGGCCCCGAAACATTAGCATTATGATAAAAAGTAAAGAGGTATAAAATGAGAGTTTATCAAGATTTTTTGCGCCATATCTTAAGTGTAGGCCAGCCTAAACACGATAGAACAGGAGTGGGGACTTTAAGTACCTTTGGCTACCAGATGCGCTTTGATCTACAGCAAGGGTTTCCTTTGGTGACAACCAAAAAAGTGCATTTTAAAAGTATTGTGCATGAGCTATTATTTTTTATTCGAGGTGAGACTAATATTCAGTCCCTCAATGATCAAGGCGTCAGTATTTGGGATGAGTGGGCAGATGAAAATGGCGATTTAGGGCCTGTTTATGGTGCCCAATGGCGTTCCTGGACAGGGGCTAATAATCAAACCTTTGATCAGTTAACGCAGCTGATTGAGCAAATCAAGACCAACCCTCACTCAAGACGACACATTATCAGTGCATGGAATGTGGCAGAATTAGATAAAATGGCCCTTATGCCTTGTCACGTGATGTTTCAGTTTTATATCGTGAATAATCAACTGTCTTGTATGTTGACCCAACGAAGTGCGGATGCCTTTCTTGGTGTGCCTTTTAACATTGCATCCTATGCTTTATTGACCCATATGATTGCGAATGAATGTGGTTTAGAAGTGGGTGAATTTATCTGGTCAGGTGGTGATTGTCACATTTATAGCAATCATATTGAGCAAGTTGAGTTGCAGCTAACACGCGAGCCTTTGCCTTTGCCAAGGATAAAGCTCACAGAGAATAAGCCTGTTTGTGACATGGAGTTTGCTGATATTCAGTTACTTGATTATCAATCTCATCCAAAAATTACAGCTCCTGTTGCTGTTTAACTAAATGAAAGGAGCCCATTATGTGGTTTAAATCTGTTTTACCTTTTAAGCTTGATGATGACTTTGAGTGCAAGGCTGAGTCACTTGCTGAGCACTTAGAAAAGAATTTATTTCAGCCTTGTAGTGCTTATTCTATGAGCAGTGCGGGTTGGTTTCCGCCTATGGGGACTCCTGAAGCTCCTTTAGTGCATGCATCAGGTAGTTTCATGATGATTGCGCTTAAGGTGCAAGATAAAATCTTGCCGGCAGCTTCTATCAAAGAAGCTTTAGATGAGCGTTGCTATGCCTTATTGGCTCAAGACGGTGTGATGCCTAAAGGCCGTGCTAAGCAGCGGCTAAAAGATGAAATCATTAATGTTATGATGCCAAAAGCCCTAACAAAGTCTGCGTTGATGCATGGTATTATCGATATGAAGGACAAAATGCTCTGGATCAACACAACAAGTGCGACAAAAGCAGATATGTTTCTATCGAGTTTGCGAGAAGTGCTAGGGTCACTTCCTGCCACAAAGCCTCAGTTTGATAGCCCAAGTGATATCATGACCTCATGGCTTAGTCGAGGTTATGTGCCTGAAAATTTTGAAATTGAAGATGCCTGCATGATGGTTGATCCTAATATTGAGGGTGGAACTATACGTTGCAAAAAGCAAGACTTGCAATCACAAAATATCCAGTCCTTTATTCGTGATGGTTGCCGTATTCAGCAGATGTCAATGAAATGGCAAGAGCAGGTATCCTTTGTGCTTTGTCATGACTTTTCCCTCAAGGGATTGCGTTTTTTAGATGCTGTAAAAGATGCTGTGGATGATGTTGCAGCAGAGTCTCCCGAGCAGCAATTTGATGCTGATTTTTTCATTATGACAGAAGCCTTACAGCATTTGCTTGCAGCTTTAGCCTCCGCCCTGGGTGCTGAGGAGATTCAAGAAGCATCAAAAGAGCCAGAGCTTGTTGAAGCATAAGTAGGCACTTGTGATATCAAGCGACCTATAAATCATAGGCTTAGTGTCTTTATCTTTGAGTGTTTTTTATAAATATCAACTATACTCTTTCCTATTGTAAATCATAGGAAATAGTATGCCTTTATTCGAAACTACTCTAAACGAAAAATTAGGCACTAAGGGAAAGCCTCTTGCTATTAAAGGTTTAACGTCTGGTGCTGCTGATTATTCAGAGAGCTGGCTTGCTTCAGGTTGTGGTGTGGGTTCTAATACTGAGGCCGTGTGGCTAGCACAAAAGGCAGCACAGAAGATGCCAAACCATACTTTACTAAGTTTATATAGTAATGAGGATATTGAAAAGGCCTATCAGAAAGCCTTAAGTACTAAAACTAAAACTAAAACTAAAACTACTCCTGGAGCAACTTTTAGTCACATTCAAGAACTCGATGCCTTGTCAGGGAGAATTAATGGCGGAAGAGGGCCCAAAGTGGATCTTGGAAATTGTGTTATGGCTTTAGCATCACAGTTTGATGGGATGGAGTCAAAAAATAAAGATGCTGTTCTATTTGACGATGAGAATATTGGGGCAGTGATTCGTGATAATACACAAGGACCTAGAGCCCAACGGGCCGCACCACTGGGCTATGCAGCGCGATTTGCCCATAAGCTAGACAATCCAGACACGCATATGTTGACAAATTTTATCGAAGCATGTGGCAAGGAGGAATTCAATAAATGTTTTTTTTACCAAAATGGTTACTTATGTCCCATAAAAGGACAAGAAACTGATGCATTAGAACTTGTGCAGCAGCATAGTGACAAACTTATTATGAATATAGAAAAAGTTCCATTGGTTGACGGGGGCCATGTGACTCAAGTGCCTTGTTCAGCATTGGCAATGGGTGGCTACGATAACCTCGGCAATGATAACATAGACGGGCAACGTGTGAGAACACAAGAGGGGGAACAACAATGTGGGAAAATGAATAAAATACTTTTAACTAGACAATATCGCGCGATGGCAAAAACTGCAGTAATACAGGCTAAAGCAACAGGTGAGCGAACCACATTGCTATTAACACCTGTTGGCGGAAGTGCTTTTGGGGCAAATCCACAAGATGTTTTAAGCGCGATGGAGTCAGTAAAAGACATAGTTGAAGGGCATCCCATTGATGTGGTGGCGTCCTTATATAAACAGGAGGATGTGAATCAGTATGGTCAAGGCGTTTTTAAAGCGAAAAGGGTTCCTGAGTCGCAAGTGAGTGATGAACGGCCATTTACATTGTCTGAGGGTATTGCGTACGCTAAGATGCATCCGATCGCCAACAGTAGCCGTGAGCGTCTAGCAAAAGCACAAGGGACGGTGATCGCTGAAGGTAACTTAAGTTTGGGGGACAGCGGTAATCGTGTTACGTCTATTAGGCAACTTGATGATGGAAAAATTAAAATTGTAGGTTACAATAATCAAAATGAGCTTCAGTTGATTGTATTGACCCCTGAGCCTAATCGTAAATTCTCTGTGACAGGGTTTAAAGGAACTACAAATCTTGGTCTATGTGAGAAAGAATTTAAAGACAATTTTATGAACAGGAATATTCAACAAAAGTTTCAGATACGCTCTCTAAGGGACTATCATAGGCTTCCCACTTCAGTAGCGGCTTCTCAAGACAGGCAAGCCGTTAGTAGTAGTCCAGTCCAAGGATCAGCTGATAGAGAGAGTGATGAACCGCCATTCACAGAAGCTGAGTTCACTCATTACAACCACGGACTCCCCATGGGTGGGCTGCGCGCGAAAGCGTATGAACAAGAAGTACGAGGGCAGAAGATCGCTAAAGGTAAAATAAGTTTGGGGAACGGCTTTCATGTTACGTCTATTAGGCAAGTTAATAGTAATGCTCTGAATAAGAATGGTCAATTTAAAATTGTAGGTTATAGTCATAATGATCCCCGCCGGCTTCGGTTGATTGTATTGACCCCTGAGCCTAATGGTCAATACTCTATGACAGGGTATCAAGGAACTACAACTCTTGGTCCATGTGAGAAAGCTTTTGCAGACAATCTCGACAGGATTCTACAAGCGTTTGGTATAAAAGGTACAAAAGACTTAAGCCAATATCATCAGGCTCCCACTTCAGCAGCGCTTCCTCGTCCTCCTCCTCGTCGTCCAGGTAGGTCAATCGCAGGCAGTGGTGCATTTCAAGAAGGAGGTGCTAAAGCTAGTGTTGGCCCCTTACCTTTACCGGCAGAGCCAGGTTTTGATAGCAATCGTGTTACAGCGGTTAAAAAAGTGGCTCCAAATATGGTTAAAATTATAGGCCAGAATGCATCTGGTGATGAACGATCAATTACATTGACCTATGGTGCTGACAATAGTTATACAGTGAAAGGGTATAGAGGAAAACAACTTGGGTACTGTGAGGAGGATTTTAAAAAAAATATTCAACGTATTCAGGAGCATTTTGGTATTCAAATCAAAAGAAAAAGACCGGACGTAAAAACAGTGCCCTCTAAAGCTAGTGCTAGTCCCTTCACACCACAGCTTGAATCATTGATTATTGGTCCCAAATCTACTGTGTATAACATCAAATTCAGAAATGGGATATCATTGCAATGCAGCATAGATTTAAAAGGTAATAAATCATGGACAGGGGCGGGAGCTAGTAAGACGCTTTCAACTGATGAAAGCATCGCTAGAGATCAGGTTAAGATACCTCAATTGAGCCAAGAATTTGGTGTTAATCCTGCAACCAAAAGGCCACCTAAGAATTTTAGTGTCAAGCTTGCTAGAAGTGAACAAGGGGGTAAAAGTATAATAATTACTGAGGCCCGTAAGTCACGTGATGGAACTACATTTAATGCGGATTACATATACCACAAAAGCGGCAGGTTTATGGGCGTTAATTCTCCGGAGCCCGGGGGCTCAGGTAAATATATTGCTATCTATGATGAATCTAACGAGAAGCTGAAGAGTATGCTGAAAAACTCTGGAATTGAGCCACCAGCACCAGAGAAGTCTCCTCATTTTAAACCTGGAGCTTTTGAGCCATAATGAGAACAGTAATTGAACCCCAAGTGTGATGAGTGGAAGGAACACCCTTATCGTATTAAAACAGCTATGAATGCTGTCATCTTGCTAGGTCTAGAGAAGAAAGTAATAGCTTTATAATAAACAAGGGTAGAAAAAGGATAAATCGTAGAGGCCCTCAAAGAGATCGCCTAGAAACAGATGTGAGGCACAGTTATTAGAATAGTGCTTCAAATCATGGCACAAGCCATGAGGTCTATTCGCTATTTCTCTGTTTTACGTGCTCTAAAAATAACCAATGTTCTGCCTATAAGCATGACTTTTTCAGCCTGATGTTGAGTAAGAATCTTTTCAAGAAGTGACTTCTTTTCATCGGCGTCTAGGGCTGGAATTTTAATTTTGATGAGCTCATGAGCTTCTAAAGCACTATCTATTTCGTGATGTACATTATCGGTCAATCCGTTTTGGCCAACCATCACCACAGGTTTGAGTAAGTGTGCTTTTGCTTTTAATTGTTTAATTTGAAGTTTACTGAGCACTATGGCACCTGTTTGAAATAAAGGCCTAATTCTACGCTAAGTCAATGATTAAAGCAAATAATTAGCGTTTGAGCATGGACATGCCTTTTAGGATATTAAGTGCCTGGTAAAGCTGATAGTCTTTTTTGGCAAGACTGGTATCCTCTTTTGCGTGCTGAACTTCTTGCTGCGTATTCTTGATATGACTATCAAGATCTTTTTCCATGATAGGGGTAAAAGCAACTGCCTGAGTTTGATTATCCTCAAAGCGAATATTAGATACAGCTAAATCAGGAATGATACCTTTTGCCTGAATGCTCCTACCTTTTGGGGTGTAGTAAAGAGCGGTTGTAAGCTTTACGGCTCCTTCGCCATTCATCGTTGGGATGATCGTTTGTACTGATCCTTTCCCAAAGCTTTGTTCACCAACAACCAGAGCACGTTTATGATCCTGAAGTGCGCCCGCGACAATTTCTGATGCAGAAGCTGAACCTTGGTTCATGAGGATTACAATGGGTACGCCATCAATAAGTTCGTCATCTGTTGCCATAGCATGCATAGAGCTTTCTGGATGTTTGCCTTTCGTAAAGACAATCAGATCGCTTTCTACGGTGTCATCAGGACCTAGGAATAGATCAGCTATCTCAACGGCAACATGCAAAAGCCCACCTGGATTATTACGAAGATCTAGCACTAGCCCTTTGAGAGGCCCTGAGGCTTTGTGATGAATTTCTTTCAGGGCTTGTATCATTTCAGCCTGGCCAGAATTTTGGAAGGTGGCTAGCTTGATGTAGCCGTATTGACCATCAAAAACCTCGTTTTTCACGCTCTTTACTTTGATCACACCACGCGTGACTTTAATCACTAATGGAGTCGCTTGGTTTTCTCTAATGATGGTCAAGAAAACATCCGTCCCTTTTTCTCCACGAATTTTTTTGATGGCACTTTCTATGCCTATATCCTTAACATAGCTATCATTAATTTTTACAATAAGATCTTGAGGTTGAATGCCTGCTTTTGATGCAGGTGTGTCATCAATAGGTGAAATTACTTTGATAAGCCCATCTTCTTGAGTGATTTCAATACCAATGCCACCAAACTCACCTTGAATACTTTCCTGTAGTTGCGCAAAATAATTAGCATCAAGGTAGCTAGAATGGGGGTCAAGCTTTGATACCATGCCTTCTAGAGCATTTTGAATGAGTGCTTTGTTATCGATATCTTCTAGGTAATAGTGCTTCACAAGCGCCATGGTTGAAATAAAGTGATGGATGTCTTGCATCTCCTGCTCTTCATTGCTTATTGCTTGAACGGCAGGTGAAAATAAAGTTGATAGAATAAGGCTGATAGAAAGAAGCTGTTTCACTTAGACATCCTTGTTAAGTTTTGTTTAGCGACACTTAGGTGGCGCAAATATCCATACATTCAACTTTACTATAACGCATTGCCACCTAAGCTGCTAGTAATTTCTTTGTTCTAGGTTGTTAGGATTTTTCTAGGATGGGCTCTGGATCAATAGACCGATCGCCTTTGCGAATGGCAAAGTAGAGGCCTGTTTTTTCAAAGGAGCCGCTTTTGCCCATCGATGCAATTTTGTCACCTTGATGGAGCTCATCCCCAACTTCAACTTCAAGGCTATCGTTTCGCCCGTAAAGAGATAAATAGCCGTTATGATGATCAACAATTAAGAGTAGTCCGAAGCCAGAAAGCCAGTCGGCATAAACAACATGACCATCTGCAACTACATAAATGGGGTCGTTGTCATCACCGTCAATGACAATCCCCTGAGTCTTGAGTTCGCTGTTGTGTATGCTTTGGCCAAAATGTTGGCTGATTTTTCCCTGACATGGTTTTGGAATGGAGTGTGATTGAAATGCCTTGGGCTGTTTTGATGAGGGCTTGTTGACCTTTACTTTGGCCACAACATGTTCCAGTGCGCGGTTATCTTTTTTCATTTGGTCTAGTTGTTTTTGTTTGGACGCAATCGAGGCACTAATGGCCTTGAGCTTTCGTTCACGTTGCTGTTTTGTTTTTTGTAATTGTTTGCGCTCTTGATTTTGACGCTTTTTGGTCGCTTCTAGTGCGTGTTGGTAGGATTTCATTTGTTGCTCTGCTTTTTCTAGCTGAGCAATAGTCTGCTGCATCGCTGCGATGGCCTTAGCATTATCGATGTTTAGTTTCTCAATGTAGTGTAAATGACGCCGCCGTGTATTGGGGTTTTGGTGGTCAAGTACAACACGAAGCATGGGGTGCTGCTTAAGTTTGTAGGCGCTAGATAAATGTAACTTGATATGATTACTTTGCTCCACCATCGCTTGGTGTAAAGATTGCGTCTCTTCGGATAGTTTTTTGACTTCTTTGTTTTGTTTTTTTAGCTTGTTTGACGTGTTGCGTAATTTTTTGTTAAGCGTATTAACTGCCATATCTTCTTGCTTCAAGTTGGCCTTGATTTTAGCTTGTTGTTTTTGCTCTTTTACGATGGTTTTTTTTAATTCTTCCACGTTCTTTTTGGATGCGGCAGCACTTTGAGGGGCTGTCATCACAAGACCAGCAATGATGGGGATGATTTTAAGTGAAGCCCTAAGTGTCACGTGAGTAAGCTCCTGCCTGTCATATCATGAGGGGGGGTGATCCCAAGATACGTCAAGATTGTTGGGGCAATATCAGCTAAAGTCCCTTGTTCATGGAGATGAGCGGTCGCGCCTATTGCGATGAATGGAACTCTATTGCATGTGTGGGCAGTGTGTTGCTGTTGTTGCTCGGCATCAAACATGGTTTCAGCATTACCATGGTCTGCGGTAATAAACAAAGTAGCTTGATGAGTGTCGCAGAGTTTTCCTAGACGCTCTAAACACTTATCAATACACTCTATTGCTGCAACGGTTGCCTCAAAGTTGCCGGTGTGGCCTACCATGTCGGGGTTGGCAAAATTTGCAATAATAACATCTGATTGCTGCTCTTTGATCAAGTCAATAATAGCATCAGTGATGGCTTCTGCTTGCATTTGTGGCTTGAGGTCATAGGTGGTTACTTTATCAGAGGGGATGAGTAGGCGTTCTTCTTGATCGAAGGCTTCTTCTCTTCCTCCGTTCAAAAAGTAAGTCACGTGCGCAAATTTTTCAGTCTCGGCAATGCGGTGTTGACGTAGCTGGTGTGCACTTAAGGTTTCTCCAAGTGTGTCAGGAATCATAGGTTTTGGAAAAAGCACAGGAAGCTGAAAGCTACTTTGGTATTCAGTCATGCAAACTGTTTTACTGATGGGAGTAAATGTCCCTCGATCAAAGCCAGTGAAGTCCTCTTGAGTAAGTACGGCTGTCATTTGGCGCATACGATCTGCACGAAAATTGAATAAGAGTAGTTGATGATCTGCTTCTATGACGTTGTGTGAGCTACCATGTTGAATCGATACGGGTAGAATAAATTCATCCAGCTGGTTTTGGTTGTAAGCACTTTGAATGGCTGCTTGCGTCGATTCTGCTGTGTTCACTGCGTTTGACTGTGTATATAGATTAAATGCAGCTTCAGTTCTATCCCAACGCTGGTCGCGATCCATCGCATAAAATCGTCCACACAGGCTTGCAATGTGGCCACACTGATGATGATTTAAGCGTGATTCTATGCGTTGAATTGAGGCTAATGCTGCTTTTGGTGCGGTATCACGGCCATCGAGAATCGCATGTATTACTAGAGAGGTATGGCCTCGATCGGCTAGGAGGTCAATCAGCGCTAAAAGATGATTTTCATGGCTATGCACACCTCCAGGGGAGACAAGGCCTAGTAGGTGAGTAGGGGTTTTTGTATCAAGTTCCGTAAGAAGGTTATGATCTTTTAATGTGTTTTGAGTAATCGCATGATCTATTGCGGAAAGACTTTGCCGAACTAAGCGACCAGCGCCAATATGTAAATGCCCCACTTCAGAGTTGCCCATCTGCCCTTTAGGTAAGCCAACATCTTCGCCGGATGCTGAAAGCAGTGACATCGGCTGATGTTTTATGATTTGATCGTAATAAGGGGTGTTGGCTTGGTCAATCGCATTGGTGGGTGATGCTGGTCCGTGCCCCCAACCGTCTAAAATGGCAAGTATACAGGGTGATTTCATCATGATGTTCCTCTCTAAATAATCATAAGGTAATTAGTCTAGTGCTTCAAGTCTCTTCATAGGGCATTGCCTTTATGGGTGGCAGTATTTTTGACATAAATGCCCATCTTGTTGTATAGTAATGTTTTTTTTGTGTTCTAAGCGGTGCAAATAAAACAACACAGTTTGGCCCTAATCCTCATGGGGATTGCATCGACACACTCAATACAGTAGGGCAGTTACTTCTATGGCGATGTCACCTTCTACTCAATCTCGATGCTTGGCGCTCATCGAGCATTATGCCGTGAGCCAGACGCCATTTTACCAGCAGGCAAAGTTTATTAAAGGCAAGAATGATCTTGATGTCCGTTTATCTAAGGGGAATTATGGTGGTCTGTTTTATTTGGGGGCCTGCCATGGTCGACCAGAAATTATAGCAACTTTGTCTTCATTTGTACGTGATTTGTATACTTCAAAGCAAGATCGAGTGGTTTTGTTTGTAGAAGGTTTAGAATGGATTCAACGAGGTTGTCAGGCTGAGTACGCTGAGGTCTCTGTAATCAATGAACTTGCTCAGTGCTTGAGTCAAGATCCTGGCTTGCAGGTGAGTAGTGTAAGGGCAACTGTCTCTTTCTTGGAACCTAGTGTCGTTAATGCACTCAAGCCCTCAGTACCCTTGGTTGAGCAGTTTTATTGCCTTGCTATGCAAGATTTAGTTGACTACGGAGTTATGGCTGTTCAGCCGGGAGCGAGGAATTTGGGTTATAAAGCATTGCAAAAGCATATGTATGATGCCTTATTGGCCGATCTTCCAGATAAGATACCCCATCATTATAAGCTGCTTTCTGGCAAGGAAAAAGATTCGCTCTTGCAGCGTGTCGAGGAGAAAACACAGCTACTGGCCCATGCAATAGTCTGGATCAAAACCTTGCCTAAGGATGAGTTGCAATCTAAGGTGCTGGATCAATATCCTGGGTTTTCATTTGCACAAGTCATGAATGAGAAAATGTATCAGCTGCTTAATAAAGATAACCATTTTCGTGATTATCTCATCCAGGCTGTTGCATGTTCTAACGAGATGAGTATAAAAAATATTTATTGGCCGTGGCTTGAAAAAATTAATGCAGAGAATCCTACTTATATTTTTATGATGCTAGGCCACATGCACCGCCCTTGTTATGACTTGGTACTACAGTCACTTGAGTCCAATGTATGGTCACCATGTGATGACGGTAAAAGGAAGTTGGCGCAACAGGACGCACCATGCCTTGTGAGGCAGCTTGCTCATGAAGGGTATGGCATTTTTTCTGCTTGGCGACATCCCATGCCTCAGTCGGTTGCCGAATGGTCGATTGATGTTGTTGCGGATGTTGTCAGTGAGGCGCATCATAAACAGCTAGGCATCTTGTCTAAATCGATGGGAGTGGGTTTTTTTACGCAAGTTGACAAGCAGACCATGTTTGTTATCAGAGATGTTAATGGTGAGGGCTTAAAGGACAAAGCTCTTCCACAAAAAAATATGCAATCAGCTTAATAGCGCCTGTTCGCTTTTTGTATGAAATAATGCTAGATTAAACCTATGATAGTTTGCTTTACTCGTCATGGGTTTTACTGATTTTTTAATAGCTTATTGGTATGCGGTCGCAGCTCTTGTGCTTTGCTTTTTTGGTGTTGTATGGACTCATCGTGATTTTACTTCAAGTGTTACTCTGAGCTTATCTATAGAACAGTTAGTCCATCAGGTAAATCGAGGCCATGCAGTTGTGGTTGATATCCGCTCAAAAGAGGTTTACGATGCTGGAACAATTGCTGGAGCTATCTCTTGTCCGGAGGCTGCTTGCCAAGGATTTGCAGCAGTCCCTAAAAAAGAAGTAGATACAAAGTCCATCATTTATGTATGTGAGAGTGGTGCTCGCGCCAAGCGTCTTGCTGCTCAGGACTCTAAGCAAACGAATAGACAGTGCCATCATTATCTTGAGGGAGGTCTACAGGCTTGGAAGAAAGCTAATATGCCGATCAAAACGACAGGAGAATCATAACATGGCTCATATAGAAGTTTATACCTCATCCCATTGTCCTTATTGTGACAAAGCAAAGATGCTTCTAAAACACAAAGGCGTCACCTGGGATGAAATCCGAGTAGATCAAGATGCCCAGGCAAAAGAGTTAATGCTCGCAAGGGCAGAAGGCCGTCGTACAGTGCCTCAAATTTTTATTAATGGCAAAGGGATTGGCGGTTGTGATGATCTCTATGCCTTAGAGCAAGCTGGAGAGTTAGATGCTCTGCTTGCAGCACATTCATCATAAACTAAGGAATTATTCATGACTGAAAAACAACAAGAAAACAATGAGAAAGGCTTTGCCATACAGCGTATTTATACAAAAGATATGTCGTTTGAGTCCCCTTTGGCGCCTAAGGTTTTTGTCCAAGACTATAAGCCAGAAATTTCTGTAGATATTCAAACAAAGCATGAGCTACTTGACGATACTCACACTGATGTAGTGATTAGTGTGACTGTCACAGCTAAGTACGAAAACCAAACGGTATTTTTAGCAGAGGTGCATCAAGGTGGTATTTTTGCTTTACAGGGATTTAGTGATCAAGAAAAAGTGCCTGTTTTGTCAGTTGCCTGTCCGAACATTCTGTTCCCTTATGCAAGAGAATCTATCTCTACTTTGATTCATAAAGGTGGCTTTCCTCCCATTTATTTAGCTCCAGTTGATTTTGAAAGCTTATTTGCAAAGAAGGTTGAAGAGTTGCAAAAACAATCTCAAGACGAGACTACCCACTAGGAGTAAGCGTATGAAGGCTAAGGTTGCGGTGCTTGGGTCGGGTTCTTGGGGTACTGCCTTGGCCATTCTGCTTGCGCGTAATGGCGTTCCAACTCTTCTGTGGGGCAGAGAGGCGCCGGATCTCATTGATGATCGTGAAAATAAGACGTTTTTGCCAGGCATTATATTTCCTGATGCACTTAAGGTTGTGACTTCATTCGATGAGGCAGTGACGCAAGCTGAAGAAATTCTCATTGCTGTGCCAAGTGCTGCATTTTCAAGTATACTTGATGCTATCGCAAAAGTTCGCCAGCTTGAACGTGTGGCATGGGCGACAAAAGGCCTAGATCATGGAAGCTCTCGTTTGTTGTCAGAGTTGGTAGTAGAAGCTTTTCCCTCCATGCAGGCAATGGCACTGATTTCCGGACCCTCATTTGCCAAAGAAGTTGCTGAAGGTGTCCCTAGTGCACTGACAGTTGCTTCTACTCAGTCTAAACAGGCATCCTCGTGGTGCGAAATGCTATGTGCTGATGATTTCCAAGCAGTGCCGAGTGACGACATTATTGGGGTTCAGATTGCCTCTGCTGTAAAAAATGTTATTGCCATAGCTTCTGGCATTATTGACGGAATGGGGCATGGAGCCAACACTCGATGCGCTCTAATTACCCAGGGTCTTACAGAGATGAAAGCCTTAGCCATAGCTTTGGGTGCGAAAGAGGCAACGTTTATGTCTTTGGCTGGTATTGGTGACTTGATGCTCACAGCAACAGATGATCAGTCGCGCAATCGACGTTTTGGTTTGGCTCTAGGGCGAGGGCAGCTCGCCGATGAAGCTGAAGCTGAAATTCGCCAGGTGGTTGAGGGTCGTGAAACTTGCCTTCATGTTGCTGAATTGGCCAAAAGGCATCAGGTCTCTATGCCTATCGTTGAGACTTTAGATCAGTTGTTTAAGGGCCAGAGGGTGCTTGCTGACTTTTCACCTTTGTGGTTCATGCCTTCTGTCAATTATTAAGGCGAGGAGTGCCTTTATCCTATGGCGTTCGGCCTGTAAAATTCATTTGTCTCCATGCCTCATAGGCCACAATGCTCGCTGCATTTGAAAGGTTGAGGCTGCGATTGTTAGGACACATAGGGATTTTAATTACTTGGTCTGGAGGAAAGCTTTCTCGAATTTCTTGAGGTAGACCTCGTGTTTCAGGGCCAAAAAGAAGAATGTCGTTTTGTTGATAATGAGCTTGGTGATAGTCTGTGCGCCCTTTGGTTGAAATAGGCCAAACTTTCTTTCCCGTGGTGTGCTCAAGAAATTCTTCATAATTATTGTGATGCTGAATGCTGGCCCAGTCATGATAGTCAAGCCCTGCTCTCTGCAGTTGTTTGTCACTTGGGTTAAAGCCGAGTGGATGAATGAGATGCAGTTTTGCGCCACAGTTAGCTGCAAGACGGATAATATTGCCAGTGTTGGGTGGGATTTCTGGTTGGTACAAGGCTATTTCAATCATAGTGATCACGGTGTTTTTTGTGCATGATCTTAGCGGCTTTTCATTCGGTAAGCAAGGCTATAAGTATGAGGTCGCTGTGTATGCTTACTTAGATCAATATATTCTTCAGAGTCTAGATCATCTAGAAGCTCTATGTCGTCTAAAAATTCCATATCTTCCATGAGTTTAAGGTCTTCATCAATGCTGTCATCAGGCTCATCTTGTGTTGCTGGATCTGCTTGAAGCGCCTTCATTTTTGCACTTCTATTTTGCAGGTAGGCATCTTTGACAAAAACATAAGGGTCAAATGCATCTCTAATGAGTTTGTCTGTAGGAAGTAATGTACTTCTGAAGTTCACGAGTTCAACAGAGGTGCTTATAGTGCGAGTACTTGTTTGGTCAACATAGCTAGTAGGGGAAAAAGTATACATAGCAAACGGAAGAGCAAGTGCTTGGTTGCTGGTTTGGGGGCCAAAAAGTGGCAGCATAATAAATTCAGAGCTTGTTGCGCCATAGGCTGTTAATGTTGTACCAAGGTCTGCATCCTTCGTTTCAATATTCAATGCAAAAGCCTGATTAGCGTCAAAGAGGCCAGCGATTCCTAATGTGGCATTGGAGGCAAATACTGCGCCATTTTTCATTGCTTGACCAATATCTGCTTGTAATAAATTGTTAGCAATACTTGGCAATAAACTTATATTTTTAAAAAAGAGCGTCACATGTTTTTGAACTTTATGAGGAACAACGGCATCATAAGCTCTTGCTACGGGTCGAATCAAAGCTTTATCCAGCTTGTCATTGGCTTTATACATAGTGCGATTAAACGATTCATACGGATCGTCAGGATTGGGTGTTTCAACGTGAGTGCACGCTGATACTAAACTTATCATCAGTGCGAGAGTAAGCAGCTTTGCCTTGAGTTGCATGGTCGCATCCTTGTGTTCCATCTTACTACTATATAGAAAAATTTAAGTAATTGCATCCATAAAATCAGCCGTGTTCTAAATATAAAAAAATAGTCTATCATTATGTTTTAATGATTATTTTTATGCCCTGTGAAGCGAATACAGCACTATGAGACAGCACAGCATGCTTGGTATGACTTAGTCAAAAGTCATAGCCAGCTTCCTGAGTCAATTGAGAGTTATTTAACCTTTGCATTGGCGCGTCATGTTCGCCATGATTATGGTGGTCATGTTTTGGCACTGGAGTGGCTTGATATGCAAGCAATGCCTGGTCAGTATCAGTTAGAACATCTTCGCGATTTTGCTGATACCTGCTTAATATTATCAGGATTATTTCCTGATTATGTGAGATGCCGTCATGTCTCTGTTAATTATTGTCAATCCTTTGGGCGCATGGCTTTCTCTCGTTTGGCATCTCTTTATGCCAGTCAATCCCGAGAAGGCCAGGCTGAACTTTATGCCTTGCTAGAACAGGAGTTTCTTTCTATGGTAAAAGTGATGCAAGCTATTCGGGACATTGGCTAGTGCGCTATCTCGCTATTGTTACCCATTTTTGTTATGATCAATGTACGTAAAGTTAAGTGATGCTAGTGTGGTTAAGAAAGGAAAGGCTTGGTATCAAAGGCATATTAATGATCCGTATGTGAAGGAAGCTCAGGCAAAGGGGTATCGATCACGTGCTGTATTTAAATTAATGGAACTACAGAAAAACCATCATTTTTTAAAGCCTGGCCAGATTGTTGTTGATTTAGGGGCTGCTCCTGGCGGGTGGTCCGCTTTTGCGGCACAATCAGTACAGCCTGGTGGCCAGGTGATTGCCATCGACTTACTGCCTATGGACCCTATTGATTCTGTAGCATTTATCCAAGCAGATTTTGCCAGCCCTGAAGGCTTTGAGCAATTGACTACCTTGTTGCCGACACCAAAAGTAGATGGGGTCATTAGTGATATGGCTCCTAATTTATCAGGCATTGCTATTTCTGATCAGCTTCGCTCTATACAACTTGCTGCCGCTGCCTTTGAATTTGCTCAGCGGCATGTACAGCCAGAGGGCTATTTTGTGACTAAACTCTTTCAAGGACAGGGTTTTGATGCTTTTGTAAAGGAGTTACGTCAAGTATTCAAAAAAGTACAAATTATCAAGCCTGATGCTTCACGAAATAATTCTCGTGAGGTTTATTTGTTTGCGAGATCATTTCGCGCTATACTCGATTAATGTTGTTTTGTTTCAGATCAAGGAGCTTTACCCATGAAAAATACAATGCCAAATCCTAGCAATGAAGGGTTCTTTAAGAATTTATTCGTTTGGCTCATTGTTTTATTTGTTTTACTTTCTGTGGTGAATAGCTTTGGCCCTCATAAAGGCCGCTCTCAAGAGATGTCTTATTCATCTTTTGTAAAAGCTGTTCATGACAACGAAATTGCTGAAGTCGCTATTGACGGACGAGAAGTTCGAGGTACCACAACGGCGAATAATCCATTTGTAACTTATATGCCTATGGAGCAAGATCAGCTATTACTTAACGACCTGATTAAGCAATCCGTTAAGATTGAGGGCAAAAAACCAGATGATCATCTACTCATGAGGATGTTTATCAGCTGGTTCCCTATGATACTACTTTTTGGCATCATGTTTTACCTCTTCCGTCAAATGCAAGGCGGTGGTGGGCGTGGTGGCCCCATGAGTTTTGGTCGAAGCCGAGCAAAAATGTTCAGTGATGGCCAGATTAGTGTTTCTTTTGATGATGTTGCTGGGATTGAAGAAGCCAAGGAAGAAGTGCAAGAAGTCGTTGAGTTTCTTAAAGACCCTACTAGATTTCATAAGTTAGGTGGAAAGATTCCTTGCGGTGTCTTACTTGTTGGTCCTCCTGGGTCAGGTAAAACCTTGTTGGCAAAGGCGTGCGCAGGAGAGGCGAAGGTTGACTTCTTTAGTATCTCTGGATCTGATTTTGTCGAGATGTTCGTTGGGGTGGGTGCCTCAAGGGTACGTGATATGTTTGAGCAGGCTAAGAAACAGGCTCCTTGTATTATCTTCATCGATGAGCTTGATGCAGTTGGTCGTCACCGTGGCGCAGGTTTAGGCGGTGGACATGATGAGCGTGAACAGACACTCAACCAGATGCTAGTTGAAATGGATGGTTTTGAAGGTAAAGAAAATATTATCGTTATGGCCGCTACCAATAGGCCTGACGTTCTAGATCCGGCATTGTTGCGCCCAGGCCGTTTTGATCGCCAAGTTGTTGTACCTTTGCCCGATGTACGTGGTCGTGAGCATATCCTTGAGGTTCATATGAAAAAAGTCCCTCTTGCTAAAGATGTCAATGTAAAGCGTTTAGCTCGCTCGACACCAGGTTTTTCGGGGGCGCAGCTTGCTAATTTAGTAAATGAAGCTGCTCTATTTGCTGCAAAGGGCAATAAAAAACTTGTCGGTATGCTTGATATGGAGAAAGCAAAGGACAAAATTATGATGGGTGCAGAGCGCCGTTCTATGGTGATGAAGGATGAGGAAAAGGAGCAAACTGCTTATCATGAGGCAGGGCATGCCATTGTAGGTTTGCAGTCTCCAGATCATGACCCTGTTTATAAAGTAACTATTATCCCTCGAGGACGTGCTTTGGGTGTGACTATGTTTGTTCCTGATGAAGATCGCTATAGTTATAGCTTTAGACGTCTTGAGAGTCAGTTGGCGAGTCTTTTTGGAGGTCGTATCGCTGAGAAAATTATTTATGGTGAAGAAAATGTCACAACAGGTGCCTCTAATGATATAGAGCGTGCGACAGAAATTGCTCGCAATATGGTCACTAAATGGGGATTCTCAGGAAAGCTTGGACCTTTATGTTATGGTGAAGAAGAAGGCGAAGTCTTTTTGGGGCGAAGTGTCACTTCTCGTAAAGAAGTTTCTGACACAACTGCACATATGATTGATGAAGAGGTCAAAGCCATTATCGATCGTAATTATGCTCGAGCTGAGGCCATCCTTAATGCTCATATGCCTATTTTGCATAATATGGCTGAGGCCTTAATGCAATACGAGACAATTGACACCGATCAGATTGATGAACTCATGCAAGGTAAAAAAGCCTCTCCTCCTTCTGACTGGGACGATAACAGTACATCAAGTTCAGACTCAACGCCCCCGCCTTCAGCAAAACAAGAAGTGGACGAGGATCTTGATGGGCTTGGTGATCCTGCTTAAGTTGAGTCACGAGTTTACGAAAGAGTAAGAAAGTAGCAAATTGCCGTCACTTCAATTCCTTGCTCAAACTGGTGTCGACATAACATGTGGTTTTGATTACTCCACTAATAGTGCTTATGTAGTAAGAGGTTCTAGTGAAGTCTGCAATAAATGATTCCTCAAATAAAATTAGACCCATAGCTGGTGTGATGGGGATTCTTAATCTAACAGATGACTCATTTTCTGATGGAGGCTTATATGTGTCTCCAGATCAAGCTTTGGCCCGCGCTCAAGACATGGTAAGTGAGGGGGCTAGCATTGTTGATGTGGGTGCAGAGTCAACACGCCCTGGCGCCAGATCGATTCCTTTAGAGCAAGAGTGGGCGCGTCTTGAGCCTGTGCTTGAAAAACTGGTTTTGCTCGATGATGTGATTATTTCAGTTGATACGCAAAAAACAGAAATTATGCGTCGCTCCCTAGCTTTGGGGGTTGGTATGATTAATTCTGTTAATGCTCTTGGTGATGAGGGCGCTATGAGTCTCATTGCGAATTCAAATGCCTTAGTATGCTTAATGCATATGTACAAAACCCCGAAAACCATGCAGAAAAGACCTCTAGACGGAGAAGAAGGGCTATCGATCATAATACGTTCACTAGAGCAGTCGGTGCAAAGGTCCTTGCAGGCAGCTATTCAGCCTGAGCAGATCATTCTTGACCCTGGTTTTGGTTTTGGTAAAAGTCCTCAGTTGAATTGGATGCTAATATCACGAATACAAGAGCTGCGGGCTTTGGGCTATCCATTACTGCTAGGAGCTTCGCGCAAAAGTAGCTTAGGATTAGTGACTGGTAAAGGAGTTGATGATAGACTTAGCGCAAGTGTTGCCGTTGCAGCCATTGCTGTATCCATGGGGTATGATATTATTCGTGCTCATGATGTTGTGGAAACTTATGACGCATGTTGTATTGCTCATGCAATTGGTTCAAATAAACAGGGGGATTGATGACTCAAAACCATAAACGATTTGGAACAGATGGTATTCGTGGACGAGTGGGTTCTGACGTGATTACTCCTAATTTTGTCATGCACTTGGGTTGGGCCATTGGACGAGTAATGGGCCGGTCTGGTGATGCAGTAGTCGTTGGCAAGGATACACGGCTCTCTGGCTATATGCTGGAGTCCGCCCTAGAGGCAGGCTTGGCTGCAGCAGGTTTGCATGTGAAGCTATTAGGACCTCTTTCAACCCCAGGGATTGCCTTTATGACACAAACCTTGCGAGCTTGTGCAGGGATTGTCATTAGTGCTTCTCATAATGCCTTTGAAGATAATGGCATTAAAATCTTTTCAGCAGAAGGTGGTAAAATCTCTCCGGCACAAGAGCTAGCCATAGAGAAAATGCTCAATACACCCATGAGTTGTGTAGATTCGGCGTCTATTGGCCGTGCTTTTCGAATTGATGATGCAGAGGGGAGGTATCTTGAATTTTGTAAGCAGACTTTGCCCAAAGCCTTTCGGTGTGATGATTTGCGTCTTGTTGTTGATTGTGCCAATGGCGCTAACTACAAAGTTGCCCCTCAGTTATTTCGTGAGTTGGGTGCAGAGGTGATTGTCCTTTCAGCAAGTCCTGATGGGATTAATATCAATGAGTCTTGTGGGTCAACTAAACCACAGGCGCTTCAGCAAGCAGTTCTTAAGCATCAGGCACATTGTGGTATCGCATATGATGGTGATGGCGACCGTGTGATTATGGTCGATGAAGAAGGGGCAGTTGTCGATGGAGATGAGATTCTTTATCTTCTTGTCACAGCGGCCTTGGCGCGAGGTGAACAAGTGCCAGGTGTTGTGGGTACACATATGAGTAATCAGGGTGTGGTGAATGCTTTTGCAAAAAAGAACATAGCCTTCGAACGCGTTGATGTGGGTGATAAGTATGTGCTCGCTAGTTTAAGTGATAGAGCTTGGGTTTATGGTGGAGAGCCCTCTGGACATATTATTGATCTTAATAAAGCAACAACAGGTGATGGTATTGTTGCGTCACTTGGTGTTGTGCGTGCAATGCAGGAAAGTGGTTGTGCTCTAGGTGAGTTAAGGCGCGAATGCCAGAAGATGCCACAAATCATGAGGAGTATACCCGTCCCTGAGCATTTAGATGTGGAAGCACTAGATCAGAAGATTATAGAAATCACACAGGAGGTTTCGCAATCACTGCAAGATAAAGGACGAGTATTGATTCGTCGTTCAGGCACAGAGCCGGTTATTCGTCTTATGGTTGAGGGTGATAGTTCCATTTGTATTCATAGTCTTCTGGAGCAAATGCTGTGCTCTTTTTCAGCTGATATCTCAAGTACTGCCTGAGAAAAAACTTGCATTTGTGCTTGCTATATCCTAAGATCAAAAAGTTGTATTTAAGGGCATAATAATAACAACAACAAAAGTCCTATCATCTTTGAGGCCCCTTTTGTTGCATTGACACACAAGTGTGTGGGGAGAAAATCTATGAGTTCAATGAACGAGAAACCGGCAGATGTGCTAGTAACTGATCTTAACAGTAAAGAAAGACGTATCAGTGCTTTAGTCAAAGAGCTGCGTGATATTTCAGCAGAAGATTTTGATCGAGCTGCCAATGCTTATTCTTCAAGTGAGTTTGTTACAGAGACTGATTTTAGCTTCTCTGGGCGAAACACAGTAGATGCTTTAGCTCAGCTTGGTTTTGAGTTGCAAACACTTTACGCTACTCAATACGAGGAAGCGTGCTGGAAAGCAAAAGTAGAACATTTGAAGAAAAATTTCGAAGAATTAACAAGGCAAGTTAATGATTTTGTGGATGAAGGTGAACCTTTCCTTGGGGTTTCTCATGACGAATTAAAGAAGGTATTTGCGGGAGTGACGGAAGACGATGGTCAAATAAAACCTTTTACTGCACTTGCTAGCTATGCTATGGATGATAACTTAGGTACGAGTGATGCCATTAATACGAATGATAGTAGAGCTGATTTGCAAAGGCATTTTGAAGCCTGGGAAGTTTTTCAATCTAAGCTTAGATTAGTGCAAGGCAAGTCATCTCAATACGCGGCTAAAATGCTTGCGATTGATTCTGCATTCGAAGAGTGTGAAAAAGCAATTAATACGCTGGATAATAAAGTTGTCATAGATACTAATGGCCTAGAGTCTCTTAATCACATGGAAGCTCATGCAGAGGCCATAATGGGTTATGCTGCGAGTAAAATAACTGACGTTTCAACTAACTACCCGGAAAAGCGTTCTCTCACCACTCGCGCATTTGCTTTTATTTTGCTGCCAGTGCTTCTTCCATTGACATCTTTCTTTAGTGGTTTGTACCATTTATTTGCAGGTAATGGAGTAAGAGGGGGTTGGTATAGCCCACTTGCATTGCTGAATCGTCTTGGCTTTAGGCAGTCAGCTGCAGCAGCTTTTGACCAAGCTATTGGCCGTTTGCAAGCCAGCGATGGCGCGCTTGATACCGATTTATTACGTCTAATGAACACGCGGTTTGATGAGCTTGTTGAAGATATAGTACAAAACCGCATCTCATCTAGGGGTGACGTAATAAGGCATCTTAAAGCTTATAAAGATGCTGCTAATAACTACATGGATAGTGTTAATGATAATAAGTCAAAAGGAGACTTTCGTTCGGCTGCTAAGGCTAGACGATCCTTTGTGAAGATCTTGATAGATGAGGATAAAGTATCGCTAAATGGACTACTCAAGGGTGGTAGTAAAAATAATATTTCCATTAACAAAGCAGAGAATAGTATCGATCAGGCTCGCCGAGGCAGTGATATTATTCATGCCATTGCGGCAACTGTTTATGCTGACCGTACGGCATTGGATACAATTGATGAGGAGTATACAGATAATCGTCATCTTAAACGCAAGCGCTTACAGGTGGCGACTGCTACAGGCGTAGCAACCCATAAAGAGGTGCGGGGTGCCATCAAAACAGCGCTACAGTTTTTAAAAGGTCAAGAGCTTTGGGTTCCTTCATCACTGGATGAAACAACAGCAAAACACAAGGCGTCTATTCTTAGTAAGGCGGCTCAGCAAATTATTGGCGAGAGTGAGAGTATTACGGCAACTCAAAAATTTATATTAGTTGCCAGTAAGCTATTGGCATTTTCTTATGCTCTCGGCTGTGGCTTTGGTATTGCTGCTGGTTTAGTTGCCTTACCATTCTTTGCAACGGGTGCACTTGCTTTACCTCTCGTTGGATCGCTAACTGCGGGTGCCGCACTTGCAGTAGGCTTGGGTTTAGCATTCACTGCAGTGTATAACTGGATGTTGGCCAAGTACTGTTTGCCTAAGATTGTACTTAATATGTTGCCAAAGAAAATTAAGGCTATTGAGGAAATAAGTCAGGCGTCGTTGCTAAAAAAGCCTTTTGTTTTTGTTAAACAGGTTTTGCTTGGTGTTGCTTGGGTTGTTCAGAGACTTGTTGGGCTTGCGTTATTGCCAGTGCTCTCCTTTGTTGCCGGTATAATCTTACTGCCCATGGGTAAGATCAGCACCATCATAAGCACCCAAAAGATGAACAATATTGCTCAAAATCAAAGTTCGAATTCGTTCTATAGCGATGGTGCTGTAGAATCACAGGTTGGTGATTCTATGACAACTTCTCGTTTAAAGCGATTTAAAGCCAGGCTTGGGCTTTTTGCTTGGAAGCTTTATCACAATACTCTTGTCTTTTTTGGGTTGTTATCGCCTCGTATCGCTGCAAACCAGGGGCGAGTAGCGTTCTATGATGCCTATGATTTTCGCGGTGACCATGTCGCTTGGTTTATGTTATTGGTATCTGGATCTGGTTTTGGACTGCTTTTTTTAACAAGTTTGCCTGTTATTGTGCCTATCTTGATTATTGTTACAGGTGTTGGCGCGCTTTTTTACAGTGTGTCGTCTAAGTTCTCTGGTTTTACTAACGAGAAAAATGAAAAAAAGACATTGTCTAGTTCAAGACGAGCTCTGCTTTCTGCTACGGTCTCTCTTGTTGCGCTTATGTCGGTTGCAACGGCGGCCCTTGCGGTGCCTGGTCTTGAAATTGTAAAAGGTTTTGCAGTTGAGATGGGAGCGGCTTTTGTTTACTCAGCATTTGCTGCTTTCGTTATCGTAGGAACCATCGCTGCTATGTTTGCCATAGGCTTGGTTGGTTTTGTGGAAATGTTTCAAGTGCCGAGTTTGTCTTTGGCGATTGCTAGCTTCATAGATTCTCGTATTACTAAGCAGAAGATCGTTCAAGGCGAAACTAAGAAAGAAAAAGGTGCCTTAGTGGAACAAGCACAAGATGGGTGGAAAGGTCGACTAGCGGTATTCCTGCGTGGGGGGTCATATGCAGCATTTATTACATTCGGTGCATCTGCTACAGGAGCTCTTTGTGTCACGATGGCAGACGCTATTGCAAACAGTATGCCTATGTTTGCTTCGGCTAAAATAGTCATGGTGCTTGCAATGTTTGCTAGTATGCTTGGCTTAATGGTTCAGGTGTGGACAGCTCTATGGAAGGCTGTAGTGTGGACTATTTCAAATCCCGTTGATGCTATGAAGTCGTTCAAGAGTTCTCTTTCAAGTGTCATAGATTGGGCATTCAACTGGGGGCAAGATAATTTGGATGGTCATTGGTATGAAGGTGCAGCTGGGTTAACTGCAGCGACTTATGCTGTAGTAGGGTTGTTTGTCTTAGCGCCTGTGAAGCTAGCTTTAGTGGTGGTGTTAACGCATCTCAAGCAATTACTCATCGATTTTCCTGTAGCTGTATTCAAGAGTGTGGTAGGGTTGCTTCCTTCAGTGCAAGCAAACTTTGCTTTGTCTCCTGCGTCTGTGATGCCCGCAGACCTTAGTGAAGCTCAGCACAACCGCAAGTCCAGAGCGCTCAACACTGTTAGAACTTGGTACGTAAATTTTACGCGTATCGGTAATGCTGTAGGTAATGCTTTGCTTAATTACTCGACTGTTAAGGAAATGACAGGCAGTCAGTCTGTGACTATCTTTACCTTGATTGTCGGATGGATGCAATCATTTGCAGCTCTATATTTGACTCAAGCGAACAAATCTGACGAAGATATTCTTAGTGGCAATTTCATGGAAATGATGCAGAGCGAAGGGGTTGTCAACTCTGGTGCTGATGTTGATGCTAGTGCTGGTGCGGGTCAGTCACCCCTAGTTCAGGATAGCTCTGGTGATGAAAGCTTTGTCTTTGGGATGTAGTATGATTGACGCATGGACGAATAGCTAGCCTTCTAGGTTATCTATCGACCCTGGGAGCCTTGCTTGCAATATGCGTCAGGCTCCATTAAGCTAAAGCTCAAGTCATTATTGTGGATCTGATATGGCCAAACCAGTATTGATTGCAAACTGGAAAATGAACAAAACCCAAGCCGATGTTTATGATTTTTTCGATGCCATGAAGAGTTTCTCTGGTTGGGATGAGATTGCTGAATGGGTGATCTGTCCACCTTCCTTATATCTCAATAGCTGCTTTGAACCTTGTGGTCTTTTTAATATCTCTCTTGGAGGGCAGGATGTGTCTGCCTATGAAGAGGGCGCCTACACAGGGGATGTCTCAGCTACAATGCTTCATAACCTAGGCTGTACTTTTGTTATTATCGGGCATTCAGAGCGTCGACACTATGTTGGAGAGTCAACAGAGCTTTGTATGGAGAAAATCCAACAAGCTTTGCGTGTAGAGCTAACTCCAGTTTACTGTATTGGTGAGTCCTTTGAGCAAAGACAAGAGGGGCGATGGAAGCAGTGCTTGCTTGAGCAGCTCTCGCCCTTGCTATCTATGCCAGAAAAATCAGTAGGGAAGTGTATGATAGCCTATGAGCCTGTCTGGGCTATTGGTACTGGTCAGGCAGCAACATTACAACAAATTGAGGAAGTGCATGCTTTCATCCGATCTCTAATAAATGAGTCTCATCAAACACTTGCGAAAACAACTAAAATATTGTATGGTGGATCAGTAAAGCCTGAAAGCGCTAGAGCGTTGTTTGCAGCTCAAGGTGTTGACGGTTTTTTAATTGGGGGTGCCTCACTTGAGGTAGATTCATTTTACAATATAGGTGTTGCATGCAGTCATTCTTGTTGAGTTTACATGTCTTGATTTCCTTGGCTTTAATTGGTCTTGTGTTGCTTCAGCATGGTAAAGGTGCCGATGCAGGCGCTGCGTTTGGTGCAGGTGGTTCATCTGGTACTTTATTCGGCAGTCGTGGAACCACCCCTTTTCTTGTCAAATTAACTTCCGTCATTGCGGTTTCTTTTTTTATAAGTAGTCTCGCGCTGACATACACCTCATCTCATCAACACAGTGCTCCTTTAATCCAAGCTCCTAGTGAGGGCCAGGAGCAAGATAAAGCTATTTCTATACCTTTTGTTGATGCTCTAAAAGAGTTAAAAGATGAGGTTTCTCAATGATTAATCATGCCGAAGTGGTGGAATTGGTAGACACGCTGTCTTGAGGGGGCAGTGGCGCAAGCCGTGCCGGTTCAAGTCCGGCCTTCGGCACCAAAAGTCCTTGTTTTTTTAGGACTATCATGGTTAAATTGTTAAGAAAAAATATACTTAATGACGGAGAACTAAAAGTCAGTGCTTGAGCAATACCTTCCTATCCTCATTTTTTTCTTATTGTCTATTGTTTTTGGTATGGTCCCGTTGCTTGCGGGGCTTATTCTAGCTAAGCGCAACCCTAGTCAGGCCAAAGATTCCCCATACGAATGTGGTTTTGAAGCGTTTGATGATGCAAGGGCGCCATTCGACGTTCGCTTTTACCTTGTCGCGATTCTTTTTATTCTTTTTGATCTTGAGACTGCCTTCTTTTTCCCGTGGGCAGTGGTGTTGCGACAAATTGGCTGGGCAGGCTTTTTAGCGATGATGATGTTCTTGCTCGTTTTAGTTGTTGGTTTTGTCTATGAGTGGAAGAAAGGGGCGTTAGAGTGGGAGTAGATCAATCATCAAAGGTCCTCATGGAGGGTGAGTCTCCTGATCAAGGGTTGTTCGTCACATCAATCAATAGTTTGGTGGGCTGGGCAAGAGGCTACTCTATGTGGCCCATGACTTTTGGTTTGGCATGTTGTGCTATTGAGATGATGCATGCTGCTGCAGCGCGATACGATTTAGAGCGTTTTGGCATGCTCTATCGTGCCAGCCCTCGTCAGTCTGATGTCATGATTGTAGCTGGAACGCTTGTCAACAAAATGGCTCCAGCTTTGCGCAAAGTTTACGATCAAATGCCTGACCCTAAATGGGTTATTTCTATGGGCTCGTGTGCTAACGGTGGCGGGTACTATCATTACTCCTATTCAGTGGTTCGTGGCTGTGATCGCATCGTACCTGTTGATATCTATGTGCCAGGATGCCCTCCTACGGCTCAAGCATTGGTGTACGGCATTCTACAACTACAAAGAAAAGTACGGCAGTCACGTGTCATTCAAGTGAGAAGAAAAAAGGAGTCAGTGGGTGGCTAAACAATCGCTTATTGAACAGTTGCAGGCGCGCTGGGGTGAGACTGACGTTATCTCAACAGCTAGTCATGGCGAGCATACGCTAGAGCTCAATCAGTCAAGTCTGCTAGATGTTATGCAGGCGTTACGTGACGACTTCGCTTTTAATCAGCTCATGGATCTTTGTGGTGTTGATTACCTTCATTACGGTGCTAGCGAGTGGTCAACAGAGCCTGCCACAGATGAAGGGTATTCGCGAGCAGTTGATCCCAGTATGAATAAGAATCCGAGTACTTGGCAAAAGCCTCGTTTTGCAGTGGTCTATCATTTATTATCTCTAATGCATAATGCTAGGTTACGTGTGCGCGTTTTTGCTGATGAAAAAACTCTCCTGGTGCCCTCGGTGGTCAGTGTATGGCCTTCTGCAAACTGGTATGAACGGGAAGCTTATGATCTCTATGGTATTTTATTTGATGGTCACCCGGATCTAAGGCGTATTTTGACAGACTATGGTTTCATTGGTCATCCTTTCCGTAAAGACTTTCCTTTAATCGGTGAGGTTGAGATGCGTTACGATGCTAAAGCTCAGCGCTGCGTTTATGAGCCTGTGTCCATACAGCCACGAACATTGGTCCCTAAGGTTATTCGTGACGATAACCGTTATTTGAGAGGCCAAGAGGAGGATATCAGTGGACATTAGTAGTTATACCTTTAACTTTGGCCCTCAACATCCAGCTGCTCACGGTGTTTTGCGTCTTGTATTGGAAATGAATGGTGAAACTGTCACGCATGCAGACCCACATATAGGTCTTTTGCATCGAGGAACAGAAAAACTTGCAGAAAGTAAGCCCTACAATCAAAGTATTGGTTATATGGATCGACTTTGCTATGTGTCCATGATGGCGAACGAGCTTGGTTATGTGATGGCAATCGAAAAATTGTTAGCAATCACTCCTCCAAAGCGTGCGGAATATATTCGAGTGATGTTTGCTGAAATCACAAGAATCCTCAATCATCTTATGTGGCTAGGGGCTCATGGTATTGATTTGGGTGCAATGTCGGTCTTACTTTACTGCTTTAGAGAGCGGGAAGATCTTTTAGATTGTTACGAGGCTTATTCAGGAAGCCGAATGCATGCTACATCATTTAGACCCGGTGGTGTTTACCGTGATCTGCCAGACAAAATGCCTCAGTATGAGCAAGTAAAATGGCGTTCTGCTAAAGAGACAGAACGTATGAACGAAGCTCGCCAGGGTTCCTTGCTTGACTTTATCGAAGATTTTACCAATCGTTTTCCTGGGTTGGTTGATGAATACGAAACCTTGCTGACTGATAATCGTATTTGGAAGCAGCGTACAGTCGATATCGGTATTGTGACGCCAGAACGTGCTAAAGCCTTAGGTTTTTCTGGTCCTATGCTGAGAGGGTCTGGTGTAGAATGGGATTTAAGACGTAAGCAAGCTTACAGTGTCTATCCAGAACTTGAGTTTGATATTCCCATTGGTCGCAACGGCGATTGTTATGATCGTTACTTGATTCGTGTTGAAGAAATGCGTCAGTCAAACCGCATTATCCGTCAGTGTATTGCGTGGCTTCGAGCAAATCCAGGTCCTGTTATGGTAGATGATGCCAAAGTAGCACCACCCAAGCGAGCCGTGATGAAAGAAGACATGGAGGCTTTAATTCACTCGTTTAAATTATTTACAGAAGGTTATTGTCTTCCTGAAGGTGAAGCTTATGCTGCTATTGAGCACCCTAAAGGAGAGTTTGGAGTTTATTTAGTCTCTGATGGTGCCAATAAGCCTTATCGTATGAAAGTAAGAGCTGCGGGTTATCCGCATCTTGCTGCTATGTCTGAAATGTGTAAAGGGCATATGTTAGCCGATGTGGTGAGCGTTATTTCAACGTTAGATATCGTATTTGGGGAGATTGATCGCTGATGAGTAGTGTTGAGTTATCCAAGGCAATGCAGGCAGCTATTGATGCTGAGCTAAGCCATTATCCAGAAGAAAAAAAACAATCTGCCATTATTGGTGCATTAATGGCAGTACAGCGAATTCACCACGGCTATTTGTCCAATGAGCTCATTGAAACTGTAGCTGACTACATGGGGCTACCTAAAATTACGGCATATGAAGTGGCTACTTTTTATTCGATGTTTAATCTTAAGCCTTGTGGTCAGTATCAGTTGAGTGTTTGTAGTAATATTTCGTGTATGCTCAATGGTTCTGAAGACCTTATCAACACCATCCGAGACACTCTAGGGGTCGAAGAAGGCGAGGTAAGCCAAGATGGATTATTTTCTTACAAACAAGTGTCCTGCCTTGGGCATTGTGACAATGCACCTATGCTTCAGGTCAACGATCAAGCTTGTCACATGAAGCTTACTCCAGAAAAAATCAAAGCCTTACTGGCAGATTTACCAAAGGGGAAAGCTCATGACTAAAACCGTACTCAATCAGGTTTGTTATCGCACCTTGTCTTTGTCTGATCCTGCGTCATTAAAAACATACGAAAAAATGGGTGGCTACCAAGCATTGAAGGCTATACTGAAGGAAAAGCGTGATCCTGCAGCTATTATTGAAGAAGTCAAATCCTCTGGCTTACGTGGACGCGGCGGAGCTGGTTTCCCAACCGGCCTAAAATGGAGTTTCATTGCTAGAGACGTTCCTGGTCAAAAGTATTTAGTGGTCAATTCTGATGAAAGTGAGCCAGGTACTGCAAAAGATACTTATATCTTACGCTTTAATCCTCATCAGCTTATAGAAGGCATGCTTATTGCTGGGTATACATTGGGTATCAGTGTCGCTTACCACTACCTTCGTGGCGAGTATTGGGATGAGTTTGATGTTTGTCAGAAGGCTCTACAAGAAGCGATTGAAGCAGGTTATGTAGGTAAGGATATTCTTGGCTCTGGTTTTGATTTTGAAATTCATAATCACTTGGGTGCTGGAGCCTATATTTGTGGAGAAGAAACAGCAATGCTTGAGTCTCTAGAGGGCAAGCGCGGTTACCCCCGATTTAAGCCTCCTTTTCCTGCAAATCATGGATTGTATGGTAAACCGACAATTATTAACAATACGGAAACCATTGCTTCCGTGCCCCTTATTCTCGAGAGAGGTGGAGCCTGGTTTGCAGACTTAGGTGTTGCAAATAGTGGTGGCACAAAGATTTTCTCAGTTTCAGGTCATGTGCAAAAGCCTGGTGCCTTTGAATTGCCTTTAGGCACTCCTTTCGCAGAGCTTCTTGAGCTAGCTGGTGGTGTGAAAGAGGGGCGCAAGCTGAAGGCAGTTATTCCTGGAGGAACATCCATGCCTGTGATGCCGGCTGAAGTAATTTTAGATGCAACTATGGATTTTGATGGATTACAGCAACATGGTTCCTATCTCGGCTCCGGTGGCGTTATCGTGATGGACGACAGTACCTGTATGGTTAAAGCATTAGCCAATGTGTCGCGCTTTTATATGCAGGAGTCTTGTGGTCAATGCACGCCTTGTCGTGAAGGTTCTGGGTGGATCTTCAAAACACTACAAAAAATCCTTCGAGGAGATGGAGAAGTAAAAGATCTACAAACATTAGAGCGTATCTCAAAAAATATAGAAGGGCGTACCATTTGTGCCTTTGGTGAAGCAACGGCTTGGCCAGTACTAAGCTTTATTAAGCATTTTAGAGAAGAGTTTGACTACTTTATTGAACACAAACGATCAAAGGTTACAGGTTGTGCCTTGGATTATGCGTAAACAAAGAGACTGATTATGGTAAAGATACATCTAGACGGAAAAACGCTAGAAGCAGACCAAAATGCGATGATCATTGAAGTGGCCGATGAAGCTGGGGTATATATACCTCGTTTTTGCTACCATAAGAAACTATCCATTGCCGCAAACTGCCGTATGTGCTTGGTTGAGGTAGAGGGTGTTGGCAAACCTCTTCCTGCATGTGCAACACCCGTGAGTGATGGCATGACAGTGCACACTCAATCTCAAAAAACACTGCAAGCTCAGCGTACGGTGATGGAGTTTTTACTCACCAACCACCCTTTAGATTGCCCCGTATGTGATCAAGGTGGACAATGTGAATTGCAGGATCTAGCCATGGGTTATGGTGCCGATCGTTCCCAGTTTGATGAAGATAAAAGATCGGTCTCTGATAAAGATATTGGCCCTTTGATTTATACAGAAATGACGCGTTGTATTCACTGTACTCGTTGTGTTCGCTTTGGCCAAGAAATCGCGGGTTACCCCGAATTAGGGCTCACAGGACGAGGTGGGCGTACAGAAGTGGGCACTTTTGTTTCAAAATTGATGGACTCTGAAGTGGCGAGTAATGTCATTGATCTTTGTCCTGTTGGAGCACTGAATGCCAAGCCTAGTGCTAAGCAAGGTCGTCCATGGCATTTCACCCAGCACGATAGTATTGCCCCTCACGATGCATTAGGGGCAAATATTTACTACCATACCATGGCGGATATCAAAGGACATCACAAAATTGTTCAGGTTGTGCCTCGCTTAAATCAAGATATCAACGAGCAGTGGATTGCTGACAGAGATCGTTTTGCCTATGCAGGCTTGCACCATGAGGATCGTATCCACACACCCATGATGAAGAAAAAAGATCGTTGGGTAGAAGTATCTTGGGAAGAAGCTCTTAGCCAAATCATGATCTGCCTCGATGCGATTAGTCATGAAGGTGAGCAAGGGGGAGACAACATTGGTGGATTAATTGCTCCAAGTGCAACGCAAGAATCTCTGTTTTTATTCCAAAAACTTTTGCGATCTCTAGGCTCTCACCACATTGATTCAAGGCTTAAGCGTCAAGATTTTTCCTCTCAGCACCAAGATCCCGTGGTTCCAAGCATTGGGCATTCGCTTGAAGAGCTAATACAGTCTGATACTTTATGGCTAGTCGATTTAAATTTACATCGTGAAGTTCCTGTGCTTGGTATTCATGTAAGACAAGCATCAAGCCATCAAACAAAAGTATTATTAACTCAAACACGCTCCTTTCAGCACCGTTTTGATAATACGAAAGTGAATAAAGTTGGCTATGAAAATCTAGCCAGTCACTTAGCAGAGGTGTTAGTGGCATGCCATAAATTGAAAAAATCCAAAGCATCAGGCCAAGAAGCTAGCTTGCTTAAAGGTATCAAGCCTAGTGCAGATGCTACATTGATTGCTGAACGTTTATGCCAAAGTGAAAAGGGATCAATTGTATTGGGTACTTGGGTTCAAGCACGATCTGATTACGGAGTAGTCCATAGTTTACTTAAGCGTATTAGCGAAATAACTAACATCACTCTCGGCTTTATAACCGATGGACCAAATACAGCTTCTGCTTACGAAATGGGGGCTCTACCTCATCGAGGTCCTGCGGGCAAAAAGCTTGATCATGAGGGAATGAGTCTTGGTCAAATGATACAAAGTCCACGTAAAGCCATGCTGCTAGCTGGTTTTGAACCTGAGCATGACAGCATCTTTGGTGATCAGCTGATTAAGGCGCTACAAGCGTCTGAGTTCGTAGTGATGATGTCAGGTTATATCACGGAATCAATGAAGTCATATGCTGATATTATCTTACCTATTGCGCTTCCTTCGGAAGAAGCAGGAACTTACTGTAATGTTTTAGGCCAAAAACAATCATTTAAAGCATCCGCGTCTTTGACACAAGAGACAAAACCGCTCTGGAAGGTTCTAAGGGCCTTAGGCGGTATGATGAAGCTGCAAGATTTTGAGCATCGTCATCTCGAGGATGTACGAGCAGAAATTCACGGGGAGCTCTGTTTTGAGCATGATGCAGAGGTGCATGCTGCTGAAGTTCTAAATGCCTTGCCTGATGCTTTAACAACTACTATGCTCCAGCCTTACTGGCCCCTCTATGCGAGTGATGCGATTGTAAGACGCTCGGAAGCCTTACAAAACATTCAGGAGCATAATCCTTCGACAGTTGTTGTTTCAGCAGAACTTGTCAGCAACACTGAGGGTCATGCTAAAAACATTGTGCTTACCCAGGGGGAGCAGTCAGTTTCCATGCCTTATGCTGTCGATGCTACTTTACAAGGTAAAGTGGTATTAGCCCCATTTGGTGTCGAGGCAAGTAGTGTATTAGCACCTGGCGCTGTTGACATTGAGTTTGGAGGATTTGTAGATGAATGAGATGATAATCTACTTATTTTGGACTGTGGTTCAAATCTTAGCCATCGTGTTACCTTTGATGGGCGTTGTTGCTTATATGACCTTGGCAGAAAGAAAGGTTATTGGCTACATGCAGTCAAGAATAGGGCCTAATCGCGCAGGTTTCCGTGGAGTGTTACAGCCCATTGCTGATGCCATTAAGTTACTTTTCAAAGAAATTGTCTTTCCTACTGCCTCTAATCGCTATTTGTTTCTTATGGCCCCTATTTTATCTTTTGTTCCGGCATTAGTGGTATGGTCCGTGTACCCATTTGCTCCTGGGGTAGTGTTAGCAGATATTAATGCCGGGGTTCTACTCGTCTTAGCATTGAGTTCTTTGGGGGTTTATGGTCTTCTTTTATCAGGTTGGGCTTCCAATAGTAAATATGCTATGTTT
>JBDOIW010000022.1:0-1692 GCA_047404175.1 Legionellales bacterium
AGGTGAAGTCAGTGCTTTGCCAGGCGCTCTTTGGTCCAAAAAAGCTTGGATGTGCTCTGAGCTTAACGCTATGCCTGCTGGGCAACCATCTACCACAGCGCCAATCGACATGCCATGAGATTCACCCCAAGTGGTCACACTAAAATAGCGCCCAAAGGTATTACTTGGCATGGCTCTTCTCCAATACGTTAAGGATCAATGCAAAAACCTGCTGCTGCGATTGTTCTGACAAACTAAGACTTATATCTGCCCATTGGGTATATAGATCATGTCGTCTTTGCCAATGGTCAAACAGTCGCTCCTGGCCTAAAAAGGCCCCAGGGTTAGCTCGCTGTCTTTCTGCTAAAACCGAAAAAGGCCAATCTAAATACAGGCAGGTACCTATTTGACTCAATACACTCCGATTGGGTGCATACTCAACAATGCCTCCCCCGGTTGCTACAATGATCTGGTCTTGACACACAAGTTGACTTAGCTTCTGATGCTCAAGCTTTCGGAAATCTTGCTCACCTAAAGACTGATAGGCTTGTCTTGCGCTATCCCATGCACTTTGCTGCACGAGCATAGCATCGGTATCCTGGCATACCCACTGGAAATGTTGTGCTAGCCTATGACCTAAACTTGTTTTGCCTGAATTGGCATAGCCTATTAAAAGAATACTCATGAGTGCTTGGGTGCTCTATAGCCACAAGAATCAATCTTGTTTGGTCTATGAGACGGTTAAACTCGCAAAATGTTGATGATATTATGAATTTATAGCAGAAATAACATAAAAGCAAATCATTGCCCTGATAAACAATTAAACGCTTTTTTCACACAGACTCTCATAGAAAGACTAGTCCAAACTAGAGATATGAGCATGACGCTTCAATCACTAAGGATATAAGCCTGGGATTGATCACAGTCTTGAATAGTGGCATCAAGCTGTGACAGTAGCTCGAAAAAACTTGGAAAGCTTTTACGCACCCACTGACAATCCGATAATATTGAGCCAGAGCTAGCATGCAGTGCTGCAAGTGTGAGCGCCATCACAACACGGTGATCAGCATGCCCTTCTAGTTGACTACATCCATGCATTGGTGCTGGCTTTATGACAAGAGACGATTCATGCATGGTAATGCAAGCACCCATTTTACCTAGCTCCTTAGTCATCACGGATAATCGATCGCATTCTTTTTTCCGGGCAATAGCAGCATTAGTCAGATACACAGGCTCTGAAGCAAAGCATGCCACCACTGCCATGATAGGTATAGAATCGATACTGAGGGCCATATCGAAAGTACCACCATTAAGCTTAGTAGGTGGTTCTAGTCTCAAGCTATTAGCCTGCCAATGCACACCCAGCCCCATGGATTGCAACCATTCGAGCACTATCTTATCCCCTTGGACATCATTAGGGTCAAAGCCTTGAAATGTAAGTGGTACTTTGCTAATGGCAACCAAACCTGCAAAAAAAGCTAGAGCACTGTAGTCTTTGGCGGCAGCATACTGAAAGCCAGACCACACTCGCCCACCACTCAAAGTGTAGCACTGATAGTCTTGGTGAGTCACTGGCACACCAACACGCCTAAGCCATGCCAAAGTGACATCAATCCATGGGGTTTCTCCAGGATGTATGACATGGATTTGACTTTCACCCTCTAAAAGTGCAGCCATCATCAAAAGAGCAGACACGGGCTGTGAGTCATTACC
>JBDOIW010000023.1:0-2269 GCA_047404175.1 Legionellales bacterium
CTAACCATGTTAAATGATTCAAAATTATGCATTCTTGGTCTAGGAGGTTGTCTTGGCAATACTATATTACCTATTTGTCTGTTGCTCATATTTCTATTAATACATTTTAACTATTTAAAGATTACTAATCATTTCTCGATATTCTACGAGTTGCTAAAAATATACCGCCAGTTAAAAATGCGATACCTGCAATAAATCTCATACCTGTATTAGGTTTTTTAATAATTTTTTCATTTTCTATTTCTTCCGCAATCCAAGTCAAACTATCTTCTAAAGAAAATTCTTCTTCATCTTCACCTTTCCTAAAGTCATATCTGTTATCTACATCTTTATTATCTTGAGTCTCAAATTCAAAATCATTTGATGAGCCATAATCTTCAATTTCCATTCCCATATCAATATAATCTTTATCATCACCCAACGTATTCAAAGAATCACTTCCGATTCCTGTCGGTGAAAACATTGTGATAGTTTTTGGCCTTACATCAATATTTTTGCCTTTGTGTTCAGTCCGTCTTTTTCTATCGACTTTGCCAACCGTTATATAACCCTCATCCTTCAAAAATTCAGGAGCATAGACTACAACTTCTCCGGGTTCAGAAGCCCCTATTCCGTCTAATATCTTTTCTATTCGTGAGGTGTCTGTTCCAAAAGACATTTGTTCTTTAAGAGCATTTATATCCTTTGTATTTATCACGTTATGAACCATATATATAGAGGCTTGAGATAAGGCTTCTTTTGATACTGCCGCAGGTCTTTGAGAAATCAAAGCCGAACCATATCCTTTAGAACGACCTAATTTACATAAACGAACTATACCATGAAATGATTCAGGCCTTCCCATTTGAGGAACGAAGTCTTGACATTCTTCAAAAATAGTCATCAATCCTCTACCATCCATATCCGTAGATAAAAGAGTTTCACAATATTCTGAAATCAAACCTTGTTGCTGCTCTAAAGGGATTTCTGAAATATTTATTATTAATGATTTTCCAGTATCTCTCAATTTGTTTGTTAGTTTTAACATATTGACTGACTCGCCTCTAACAGGAGTTATTCGTTCTACCCCCTCTAATTCATCCAATCCTCCATGAGCATCTAAAGCATCAAAACATACATATTGCAAACCTAATCTTTCTAATTCTTCCATCATGACTCCAGCAGTATATGATTTTCCGGACCCTCTTTTTCCTCCCACGAAAATAACTTGGTATAAAAATTTAAGAGGAAATGATATTTGATTACTTAAAATTATATTATCCTGCTCGTTTATTGCTTCAGTCTCAGGAACATATTCTAAAAAAGAATCTTGTAGTGAAAGTGAGCCTTTCTGCACTCCCCAATCTCGATAATCATTATCCATATTTAAATATTGATAGTGCTTCTATTTAAAGTTTCTGCCTTCTGATTCAAAATATTGCGCTAGATTTTCATGAACTTTAGAGTAACATCTATTAAACCACCAAGGAAATCTTTTATATAACTTAAGCAGTTTTTTTATCTCTTGGTGTTCACCACCTACAATTTGAAGTTCATACATAAAATCTTGAAAATCGGAATTATGCCAAACTTTTAATCCCTTATCAGTCAAAGAATCAAAAAAATCTTCATCTATATCAAAAAAATCTAAATCAGAACCTAATTCAACCAATGCCGAATCATTATCTTTAGGAAGGTAATATGGATTAGTAATAATAAATCTATGTAACATTTCAATATATGATTGAAAATGATTATTCTTAAACCACTCTACCCAATACGGCATTTTATTTATAACATATTTTCTCCAAACTAGATTGCTCATATTATCTCCTATTCTTCTTCAGTAGATTCAAAATTCTGCCACTTAGAAACAACTGTCCTTCTTGCAGAAGGTAAATCAAAACTAGGGATAGGGGGTTCTGCTTCTTGTAAATCCTCTTCTAATCCATTTGCCCCATCATAATAAGTTTGGGGTGCTTCAAATGTTTGACTAATTGAAACATCAAAATTTTCAACAGTAGATTGTGGAGAACCTTCTAAAAACTCATCAATATTTACAGGAGCAATATCCATTTCAATTGCCTCGACAAATTGATTATTATTTATGGGGGTTTGTATTTTTGGAGTATCTAAATCTACACCTGCTTGTGCGGCTAACTCTTCAACCGAGGCTAATTTTATTTTAGGTGTGTCCTTTTTAGGAAATACCAATTCATCATCTATTGTAAAGTTTCCAGTTACAGTTTTGTTTCCACTATGGATTCCTTCAGGGTCCATAATTTTCATC
>JBDOIW010000024.1:0-5161 GCA_047404175.1 Legionellales bacterium
TTTAAAATAAATAAGTTCAGAGGTTGATTTGGTGGGAAAAATATTCTCTCATAATTCTTTCTTGTTTCTGATGTTTGAATTTAATTTTTTCTTGTAAGGATTTCCCTGCATTATCAACTTCAACTTCTGTTGTTTCTTTTACTCTATATTGTGCTTGAAGAACGGCAAGTATATTGTTGTCATCATTTACAATAATAAAAAAAGCAAAATCAGGTGCACTATATGAGGATTCATTATTGCCTAAAATTCTTAAATTATCTTGAGCAAACATTTTAGTAATGTATTTATAATTTTGTGCATCTATACTCCACACAAAATCGTTATTTTCTACACTTGCTATGTATAAATACTTACGGGTTAAATCTCTAAATACAATTTTACCTTGAGTTGACTTTCTTTGCTCTCTTGCTTCTTTCATTTTTCTTATGCTCATTTTACCACCTGCTCCACAAGGCAAATACTGAACATAATTTTTAAAATCTTGATTTTGTTGCCACTTTATAGGATATGAATTTGATTCAATGGCATCTTGAACATTCCAAAGTTTTTTTAATGGTGTAGTCAATGCAATAGCAAACTCTATTTTATCTGCCTCTTTTTGTATATGATATAATGTTTGACCATTAAATATAGAGTAGTATTTATTAGGAGATGTACTTACTTTCTTTTGCAGGTCATTCATATAATAAGCAAAAGGTCTAAACATAGGCATAATAGTTCTGTTACCAATATTGTAATCCATTGCCCCTCTTCCTAATGGTGTTAATTTGTAATCGCTATCTAAAAGGCTTTTATCTTGTAATTCTTTTAATATATTTAAAGTAGGCTTTATATTTATTTTAAATCCTTCTATATAATAACTTTGTTCTTCTATATTCTTTTCTATTTTCCTTTTAGCATCACTATCAACATTTACTTTAGTATGTATCTCATAACACATTTGCATAGTACAGATAGCTTCTAATGGATTATATAATGAAAAATATGTTTCTATAAGATTACTTCGTAAAGCAATTCCTTTTGGTTGCTGAACTAATTCTGCTTCTTTCCATAGAAATCCCGTTTCATAAGAACCATATATATAAGGTGTGTTATATAAAAAATTATCATCTAAAACTTCATTTGAATCTTCTGCCCACTCAAAACTTTCCTCAAATAGATTAAAAATATTTTGCAATGTATATTGATTGTCGTTTAAAATAAATAAGTTCAGAGGTTGATTTGGTGGGAAAAATATTCTCTCATAATTCTTTCTTGTTTCTGATGTTTGAATAATTAACCTACCCATTCCTTTTAATTTAAACAATACAAAACTCTTACTCCCAAAAGTTGCATAACTAAATTTACAACCTTGCCCTAACATTGATAATGTTTTTTCAAATTTTACTTTGTCTATATCACTATATTTTACAGATATACCTACAAACCTCTCATCTTCATCAAAATCTTCTTTTGTTCTTGACACTTGCTCTTCTCCTGCAATTATTTCTTGTTTAGCTTTTACGGGAGCAATGTTTTCAATCAAAGGAGAATCAATTCCTTTCATCAACCCCTCTATCTCCTCCTCTAATTCTGTTTCAAGTGTATCTCTTTCTTCTAATGATAATGATTCTTTTACTGAAGGTAGCAAACTTTTATCAAGTGCTCTACGAGGATATGCTTCGTTATATAAGTCAATACTTTCATCAGTCAATAGAAATGCATCAAAAGAGTCTAATAGTTGTTCATACTGCTCCTCTGCTTCAATAGACACTCCTCTCTTGACTTTTTTTCCAACCTCTACGATTTCTGACAACATTACCCCATAATCAGGATATACTCTATATAATTCATCAAATTGGACTGTTGGATATGTTTCTAAAAACTTTCTCATTTTATTTTATTTTACTCTTATTTTTAATAGTGCCATTGAATTATTAAATTTACCAATTAATTCCTCAAGAGTTTCACCTCTTTGTTCTGCTTTTAATAATTGGCTTTCTTCCTCTTTTATTCTATTTTCTATTTTCCATTTTTTCTCACTATTCAATTCTTTTTGCCCCTCAATTACTTTGTTATTAGCTTTAGTGATTAAAATATCAATATCATTAAAATTATAACCCTCTTGAGTAACATCATTTTTAATTTGATTTTCTATTAAGTAAAAATAATTAGACATTATTCTTTCGTTTTCTGTACCTGTTAAAAATAAATTTACTTGTGTAGATATTGAATCATAACTGAATCTGATATTTTCATCTGAAAGATTATCCGTTATCACCTTTACTATCTGTTCTCCTATTATGGAATTTTTATTAACCATTCTCATACGACTATTTCTTTCTGTTGGAGATACTTCTAATATATTTTCAAGAGTTCCACGATTATTTTTAATTAATTTTCTTACAGCATCACCTACTACATTAACATCAACCATTTGAGAGTCAGCCGTTAAAATTAAATCAGGATTTGCAAACTCTATCATTCCATCCTTTTCTTGTTGTTCTACTACTTTCATAGCTTCTTCAATACTTACAAATACAGGCTTATTATTTTCTTTCCATTGTCTACCCCTACCTCTACTATCTTTTTTGAAATTATATAATATGTCTACATCTAATTTGTCTTTTTCAACAAGAGCAATTTTCCTCTTTTCTTCAAATTTAACTAATTGATAGAGTTTATTCATAAGAGTTACATAACCATCAAATAACATTTTAACCTCTCCATATTTGTCCTTTATAGTTTGCAACTTACTTTTTTCATCAGAATATTTTGCGACTTTACTATTTAATTCATCAACTTTATCTTGCCAAGCTAAATCGGTTAATTGGTCTATGTCAGTAATAATATTTCTTATTCTTTCTTTCGCATCAATTGTATATTGAGTTTTGTTTAATTCATAAACCCCTGCTTCAAGCATTTTTTTAATCTCACCTATTTTGGTTTGCAGTTTAGAATATACAAATGCATCAATACTATCAATACCAAGAACATATACTATTCTAACAAATTCCCACATATTCTTTTGTCGCCAAATTCTACCTTCTAATTGCATTGCGTTAGATGGAGAAAAATCACTATCTAATACATATAAAGTGTGGGCTCTTCTATTTAAATCTATTCCTTCTTTTATTGCTGATGAGCCAAGTAAAATCTTTATTCTTCCATCATTAAATTTATCTCTGATGTCCTCCCTTTTTCCTATTGTTTTATCTTTTCCTGTGGTACTATCTATAAGTATAGAACCATTTTCATCCGTAGCTTTGACTGTTCCACTCATACCACCTGTAATAATACCAATGTTTTCTTTAGTTAAAGTTACTAATTTGTCTTTGATATTGTCATAATATGTTATCTTTTGGTCTACTATGTAAGTTTTAATTAACTCATATAGATTGTAATAATGACCACCATATTTCATACTTTTTCCTTTATTAATATACATTATTTGACCCCCCACTTGTCTATCATTTACTCCTCCTTCCTTGGAATCATATTTAATAGTATTAAGTGCACATTCTATTGCATATTTAATTTTAGGACTATTTTCTACAAAATTCTTTGCTGATTTTGATATGTCATTAGGGTCTAACGGGAAATTTTTTAACAAATCATTAGGTACATCACCTGATTTATCACATTTAAGTAAATAAGGAGATATAACACACATTTGCCCAAATCCTTGACCCACAATAGCACGAGCCATCCTTACTTCACTTTTACTATTTGCAGATAAATCCATATCTTCATAGTTACTATCATACAACTCTTCATTTTCCTGCATATCCTTTATAGTTTCAGGGTCAAATAAAGCACTATCTACTAAACTTTGTTTTTTAGCTATTCTTTTATCTTCAGGATAAGTTGTTCTTAAATCTACTAATAAGCTACGGGCTGACCTTAAATATTCTTCCCATTCGTTACTTCCCTCTTCTTCTTTTTTAGCTTTTTTAAGTAAATCCTCTACTTCTTTAATGTAATCCTTAACTTCATCATTTAAAAATTCCACCTCTCCTGTTTCTTTATCTACTTGAATTGCATCACCATAATTTGGACAATATTGAAATGGTATATCTATTTTACCCTCTACATATTGTGCTATCTTACTTATTATTTCTTTTTGCACAGGACTTAATGGAACATAACTTGATACATCTTGTAATTGAGGTGCCCATTGTACTGATGATGTATTTGCTCCTGCTTGATTATTTCCTCCTGTACCATCTTGTGGGATATAATACTTTAATGGTCTGTCTGCTTCTATTATTTTATCTGAAACTTTAAAATTTGCCATTGACTTAATGAAATTTGACATAGCTGAAGAGTTATAATAGCTTTGTATTTCAGGAAATAATCCAAAAGTTTGTCTATGGGTGATATTATATCTCCACTCTTCTTTAACAAAAGTTACAAAAAAGTCCCATACAGACATTATATTGCTTTCTTTCATTTTATCCAAATTAGTCATACCAAAAACAGAAAACATTTGAAATATATTATCAGTAAAAGGTGTTGCTGACATTAATATAGTATTATTTACTCCTTTGTTTTCTTCTTTTGCCTGTATTTCAAATATTAGAGATATTAAATTAGCAGGTGCAGTAGTTAAACTTCCTTTACCTGATGAATAATATTTTAATCGGTACTCACTTTCTTGTATTCCCGTTTTAGTTGGTATGTTATAATTATTTGGGTTATGATAAAGAGTTCCCTCCTCAACATATATACCCTTTTTTGAATTTACACTATCCCCATCAGGCAATACATTTAAGGTAGCATTAGCCCTCATTGTAGGTAATAATGTAAAATCTAAATTAGTTCTTCTTCCTCTTGTTAAATCTACTCTTGACAAAGTATGTTCTCTTGGTTTACTAATCAAATTATTAAAATTATGAATTTCATCAACCGTTATGCCATCTATATTAAGTTTCTTTAACGATAAAGGTAAATTAGATAATTTATCATAAAATCTATTTGTAGATGGATTTACATATCTAACATCTTCAACATTTTGCACATACTTACGGGCTTTTAAATTTGCTTTGTCATCGGCTCTAAATCTTTTAATAGCTTGGTGACTACACAATATTATTTTATTAGGCTCCATTACTTCTTTTCTATATTGACCTAAAACATCAATCAACATACCTTCAATTTGTTTTAATAAAACTGAAAACTT
>JBDOIW010000025.1:0-2031 GCA_047404175.1 Legionellales bacterium
TACACAAAGATTTATAATTTCGAACAAAACAAAAAAGTTGATGTTATTCTAAAAACATATTACTCTCATTCAAGACCTCCTTTATTTCAAGCATAAATAAGACCTACTGTTAGAATGATAAAGAAATCACACATTACTCAATATGCAAATGTACTTAAATCGCTGATACAAATACTTCAAGGAAATAAAAATGAAATCTCTAAGTCGAAAATAATAAATAAAATCGCCACTAAAAAGAATCTAACTTCAAACTTTTGACGAGAATCTCCGAATGGGTCAAAACCACACTCGTATACTGATAGTTTCTCTGAATCACCGTTCTTTACACCCAGAATATAAGATAATGCTGGAAGTAAACATGATAAAAAGATACTAAAACAAACAAAAAGAAGAACTGCTGAATATTCAACCATATATAAATATTAAAGCGTTTAAACTAATAATACTCACGAATTGCAGACCATAATAGTCCGCAAAACTAATCTCGTAGAGAATACAAATTAAACAAGAATTACTTAGATGTTGCTAAATAAGCTAACTCGTTAAATGTATGGAACTCAGGGGGAGAATTTAATGTTCACTCTAATGTAGGTGCTACTACCACGTCTCCATCAATGTCGAAGAACTCAGGTGATCTTCAATAATGACGACCAACAACTACACCATCTGTAAATGTTCTATATAAAATATATAGGAAAATTAATACTGCGATTAATGATACAACAGATCCAAATGAACTTACATAGTTTCAACCAGCATAAGCATCTGGATAATCACTATATCTTCTTGGGAATCCTGCTAATCCTAAGAAGTGCTGAGGGAAGAATGTTACATTAACTCCTGTAAACATTACTCAAAAGTGAATCTTTCCTCATTTTTCAGGATATGCATATCCTGTCATTTTACCAATTCAATAGTAAAATCCTCCGAATAGAGCGAATACTGCTCCCATACTTAATACGTAATGGAAGTGCGCAACTACGTAATAAGTATCATGTAGTGCAATATCTACTCCTCCGTTAGCAAGCATAACTCCTGTTAAACCTCCTAATGTGAATAAGAAAATAAATCCTAATGCTCATAGCATTGGAGTATCTAATCTAATAGATCCACCATAGATTGTTCCTAATCAACTAAAAATCTTAATTCCTGTAGGCACTGCAATAATCATTGTTGCCGCAGTAAAATAAGCTCTAGTATCTACATCCATACCTACAGTATACATGTGATGTGGTATCTGTTTGGTGCACATAACTGTAACAATAACAATAATTACATCTCACCATGAATAGACACCGGACTCTATCATCAACTATTTATATATCTTTATTTATGTTTTTAACAAGTGTAATTATACGTTCTTTAGCACGAGGACTTGATAAACGTCATTTAAACTCACCGTCTGTCATTCTAATATGCAATTTCTTAAATCTTGTGAAAGCAATTGTTTTACTTGAACGTAATGGATATTTTTCTAAATAGGATATTATAGTATCACGATCTTTCTTAGATGCTAATGTTAAACGAAATATATCTCCTTTTTTTTCCTCTCAGAAAGACCCACCAATTAAACTTTTCAGATCCTTAAACACTTCTTTCTCAAATTTTTGCACTAAACTAAAACGAATTGACACACCACTTATTCCATCGGCCCCATGTCTTAGGAAACCTGAGAAACTTCCTTCTGCATCAATAAACCCACTAAGCCAGCTATCATTCAATCTAACTACCCTACTACTAGGTTTAAATTTAATTTCTTTATCTTTACTTACACGTGAATTATACATATCTAAGTAACCTTTAAACCTTTTTTCAGTTTTAGTTAAAACCAGGTTTCCGTTAAAAATCTCAATAAGTCTTTCAGTACCCTTTATATTACCAACCCTATATCGATAATAAGTACTAGTATTTCTATTCTTATAAGGCCCGTTTATTTGACCAAAGCCAATAAAACTTTTAATCTTATAAAGAATTTGTGGATCTTTTTGATTAATAATAAAGATACTTCTACGTGAGTCGACTTGCCAAGAT
>JBDOIW010000026.1:0-3212 GCA_047404175.1 Legionellales bacterium
CACTGAATCTTCTAATAATATAAAAATATTAAAAGAAAGGGCTATGGCTATGGCTTTAGCACCCTCATCGCCTATTCTATTACCAGCAAGATCAATCGAGGTAAGCGTGGTGTTTTTTTCAAGGGCTTTGGCTATGGCTTTAAACCCATCATCATCTAGACCATTTTTGGCAAGATCAATCGAGGTAAGCGTGGTGTTTTTTTCAAGGGCTGCGGCTATGGCTTTAGCTCCTTCAGGGCCTATGGTATTCTGCGAAAGATCAATCGAGGAAAGCGTGGTGTTTTTTTCAAGGGCTGCGGCTATGGCTTTAGCACCTTCATCGCCTATGTCATTATAAGAATAAGAAAGATCAATCGAGGTAAGCGTGGTGTTTGTTTCAAGGGCTGCAGCTATGGCTTTAGCTCCTTCAGTGCCTATATGATTCCACGAAACATCAATCGAGGTAAGCGTGGTGTTTGTTTCAAGGGCTGCGGCTATGGCTTTAGCACCTTCAGGGCCTATGTCATCATTATCTCCAAGGTTAATGGAAGTCAGCGTGGTGTTTTTTTCAAGGGCTGCAGCTATGGCTTTAGCACCTTCAGGGCCTATGTCATTATCTTGAAGATCAATCGAGGTAAGCGTGGTGTTTTTTTCAAGGGCCTTAGCAAGCGCTTTAGCGCCCTCATCGTTTATAGAGCTATGATAAAGCTCAATCGAGGTAAGCGTGGTGTTTGTTTCAAGGGCTGCGGCTATGGCTTTAGCTCCTTCAGGGCCTATGTCATTATCTTGAAGATCAATCGAGGTAAGCGTGGTGTTTGTTTCAAGGGCTGCAACTATGGCTTTAGCACCCTCATCGCCTATTCTATTACCAGTAAGATCAATCGAGGTAAGCGTGGTGTTTTTTTCAAGGGCTGCAGCTATGGCTTTAGCACCTTCAGGGTCTATGGTATTCTTCGAAAGATCAATCGAGGCAAGCGTGGTGTTTTTTTCAAGGGCTTTGGCAATCGCTCTGGCGTCTTCAGAACCTATGTCATTATATCCAAGATGAATCTCAGTAAGCGCGCTGTTTTTTTCAAGGGCTGCGGCTATAGCTTTAGCACCTTCAGGGCCTATGTCATCATTATCTCCAAGGTTAATGGAAGTCAGCGTGGTATTTTTTTCAAGTGCCCTGGCAATCGCTTTGGCACCTTCAATGCCTATGTTATTTTCATATAGATCAATCGAGGTAAGCGTGGTGTTTGTTTCAAGGGCCCCGGCTATGGCTTTAGCGCCATTATCGTCTATTCTATTATTCTGAAGATGAATCGAGGTAATCGTGGTGTTTGTTTCAAGGGCCTTAGCAATCGCTTTAACATCATCAGCTCTCATGATAGTGTCATCAAGATCAATCGAGGTAAGCGTCTTGTGGTCTTCGTCTGTGATTTTTCCATCATTATAAAATAGGTAATTTTTTACTTTTGTGAAGGTATCTGTCATTGGTCTAAATAGGAAGTTGCATTACGATTTATTATAACTTTTTATGGCAAAACTTGCAATAAATCGACACCCTTAACTATTTTTTCTCAGTTCTAAGCAATATGTTTTCGTGGTTTTAGAAGGAAAACTATATTTAACCTCAGTAATTTAGATGTTTCAGCTGCTTATCTTAGAGGTGTAGTTTTGCTCATTTTAAGGACGAGGTGTAGCTAGTTCTGTTTCAAGATCATCCTGCCGTGTCTTTTTATTCTGCTCAGCATCCCTAAAGAAAGTTTCATCCCCTGTGAGTTTTCTTTTCATACCTTGAGTTAGTGGCGCCTGGTGTATTTGAGTTGATTCCAGTGTCGGGATTGGCCTCTGAAGTGGTTGAAGCAGTTTGAGTTCTTGCTTCAATGCTGAGACTTGTTGAGCATGCCATGAGATTTGTTGAGTATGCCTTGTGATTTGTTGAGTATGCCTTGTGATTTTTTCTTTAATCAGCTTTGTATCAGTGACATTTCGTTTGATCTCTGCTTGCAGATCAAAATCAGAAAAAGCAGCAAGCACGTTGTATTGATTCATGCCATTTTCAACCTGATATTGAGCGGTTTTATAAAATATTTCATACAGGGCCCGTTTTACCTTGTTATTGGCCTCAAGTTCGTTTATTCCACTCAACCATTTAGAGAATGACAACTCCCATGTATCAGAATATTCTTCGTTCGAGTACACGTCTTTTTGATGTAAAAACTGGTGGATTAAAATAGGTAGTCCACCATAAGGCTCTTTGCTAGCAGTTAGCAGTACAGAGGTATAGGCCATATATATGGCAAGCACTTCTTCTTTCTCTTGTATGTATGATGAGAGTGAAGAGATTCTTTGGGATAAATTTGTGAGCTTTCCTTCAATTACTTCCATAAGGTGGTTTTGAAAGAGCCAGGGAAGATTTTGTAGGTTATCTTGTAACAAATGGTCTAATTTTCTGAGGAAAGAAGTGGCCTTTTCTTCGCTCTGATCGCTATTGTCAGCATCAAGTAGAACAGCGAGGTACTTTTGACTACGACAACTTGAAATACGACGACCTGAGATACGAGAACTTGAGATCTGATCATAGTATAGTTGTAAGCTTTTGAGATCTTGTTCCCTAGTTTGTAGAGTTTGTTCCCCTATAAGGTCTGGGCTAGCAGAATAAGCCTGTCTCCTTAGTATCTCTCTAATTGCACAGTTGCGCTTATTAACTCGATCAATGACTCGTTTACAAGATCCATCATGTACCACTGAATCTTCTAATAATATAAAAATATTAAAAGAAAGGGCTATGGCTATGGCTTTAGCACCCTCATCGCCTATTCTATTACCAGCAAGATCAATCGAGGTAAGCGTGGTGTTTTTTTCAAGGGCTGCAGCTATGGCTTTAGCACCCTCATCGCCTATTCTATTACCAGTAAGATCAATCGAGGTAAGCGTGGTGTTTGTTTCAAGGGCTGCGGCTATGGCTTTAGCAGCTTCAGGGCCTATGTCATCATTATCTCCAAGGTTAATGGAAGTCAGCGTGGTGTTTTTTTCAAGGGCCTTAGCAATCGCTTTAGCGCCCTCATCGTTTATAGAGCTATGATAAAGCTCAAGCGAGGTAAGCGTGGTGTTTGTTTCAAGGGCTGCAGCTATGGCTTTAGCACCCTCATCGCCTATTCTATTACCAGTAAGATCAATCGAGGTAAGCGTGGTGTTTTTTTCAAGGGCTGCAGCTATGGCTTTAGCACCTTCAGGGTCTATGGTAT
>JBDOIW010000027.1:0-1070 GCA_047404175.1 Legionellales bacterium
TCTCGAGCCCGTTCATGAATGTCCATTCCACATGGTGTAAAAAAATCATCAGGTAAGGTTTTTTCAATATTAGCCACTTCACTTAGTGGCGCTGTACCTATTGACCATTGGTAAGGATCTGATGAGTCGCGTATGATAGTCATCATTTGACCTGTTTGTTCTTCAAGGCATGATGTCACTGCTGCTTTTCCAAGCGTATACGCTTGTTCAACGTCAACTGCAGCGGCAATGTGTCTAGCAGAGCGCTGCAGATAGTCAGAAACGGCCCAATGCACTTTATGTCCTAGTTCTTGCTGAACCATTTGCGCTAGTTTAGGAGCGACACCACCAAGTTGAGCATGTCCAAAGGCATCTTTCTTTCCAGATTCAGCAAGAAAGTGACCAGATTCATCCTGAACACCTTCTGCAGCAACAATTACGCAAAAACCATGATCTTCAACGCAGGCATTAATTTTTGCTTGAAGTGCTGAATGATTAATTTGTTTTTCTGGGCATAAGATTATATGTGGTGTGTGTAAACCACTTTGTCTTGCAAGCATGCTCGATGCTGCAATCCAGCCAGTATGTCGTCCCATGACCTCAAGTATAAATACTTTGGTGGATGTTTCTGCCATCGAACGTATATCAAGACTTGCCTCTAACGTTGAGATAGCTACATACTTAGCAACAGAACCAAATCCAGGACAGTTATCGGTGTGGGCAAGATCATTGTCGATTGTTTTTGGAATACCAAGGCACTGAATAGGGTAGCCCATTTTGTCTGCCATCATAGAAACCTTGTGTGCAGTGTCTTGAGAATCTCCACTGCCATTGTACATAAAGACATTAATGTTATGTTTTTTAAATACAGCAATAAGCTTTTCGTATTCAGCTTTGTTAGTATCTAGGTCTTTGAGTTTGTACCTACAAGAACCAAATACACCTCCAGGTGTGAAGCGTAGTAAGTCAACTTCTTGGCCTGACATCGTACTGGTATCAATAAGTTGATCATTCAGAGCACCTAAAATACCATTTTTACCCGCATAAACATGATTGATTTTATCTGGATGTAGTCGTGCTTCCTGTATAAC
>JBDOIW010000028.1:0-31604 GCA_047404175.1 Legionellales bacterium
ACTTAATCCTAAAAAAACATGGACAGACGTCAAGGCTTTTGCTACTGCTCGAGCAGAATTGGTTGCATTATTTCAGGATAATTTCAAACGATTTGATGTGGACGAGTCCATTAGGCAAGCAGGCCCTTGTAAGGACTTCTATCTTATCTAGCGAAAAGCACCGCAGCGTTGTTTTTCATCTAGAAAACAACGCGTTAACGATTACAGCAAACAACCCTGATCAAGAGGAAGCAACTGAATCGTTACCCATTAGTTATGAACATGAGCCTTTAGACATTGCCTTCAACGTAACTTATTTACTCAACATCTTAGCTGTTGTTGATGCGGGATTTGTTGAACTTTCTTTCAAAAATAGCGAAAGCAGTCTTCTTGTACATGAAACTGGTGAGAAAGCCAATACACTTTACGTGATCATGCCAATGCGCTTATAAAAGGCTATGCTACAACATTTAACCATACATGCTTTACGCAATCTGAATCATTTTTCAGAAGAACTTCACCCCAAGTTAAATCTTATTTGTGGAGAAAATGGCTGTGGGAAGTCGTCTATCTTAGAAGCGATTCATCTCCTTGGACTAGGCCGATCTTTTCGTGCTCGCCAAGCAAAGCACATGATCCAGCATGAGGCCTCAGCGCTGGGGGTAACAGGGCAAATTGTCACACCGCAGGGCCTCACTCATCACATTAAAATCAAACGTACAAAGACACTTGACGGCAACAGTTAAATCATTAATGATCACCCTATCAGCTCACTGAGTGAGCTAGCTAATCATCTCCCCATTCAGCTATTAGAGCCACAAAGCTTTGAACTACTTAGCGGATCTCCAGACACAAGACGTCAATTTATGGACTGGGGCGTATTCCACCACCAAATCGACTTTTTTGAGACGTGGCAGAAGGTTCAACGCCTTATAAAACAACGCAATGCTATGCTGAAACAACAAGCCAGCGAAAGTGCTCTGAGCGTTTGGAACCAAGAATTAGTACGCCATGGCCAAGCACTTGACACTATGCGCCTAGCTTATCTTGAAGCCCTCACCCCTTATCTTGAATCTATTTTAGCTGATTTAATTCCAGAAATGCACAAGTCCTTAACACTCAAGTACCACCAAGGCTGGAGTCACAGCCAAACTCTTGATGAAGCACTTAAGCAACATTTTCATACAGATAGCTTAAAGGGTTATACGCAAGTTGGCCCCCATAGAGCGAGCGTCCAACTTACGTACAAAAAACAGCCCGCGCAGCTCACATTATCCAAGGGCCAACAAAAGTGCGTCGTGACTGCATTAAAGCTTGCTCAAACAGAACTTTTTCATGCTACAAGTCAACAACCCTGCTTATTCTTATTGGACGATTTAGCCGCAGAGCTCGATCATCGCTTTCAAGCAAGAATAGCAGAGCGTCTCTTGGCGCTGCCTTTTCAGCTTTTTGTAACCTGTATTGAGCAAAGTCACCTTAAAGGTTTTTTTGCTGACAACCCTGACTTCCATTCTCTACAACTTGAGTCAAAAAGTTCCACGTGAAACCACTTCCTAAGCAGTGATAATGGTATCTTATCGACAAGATTTCATGTATAATAATTACAAATAACGATAAATGATTTAATTATGTCAACAGTTCAAGAATCCACGTATGATGCTTCGAGTGTCAAGGTCCTCAAAGGCCTTGATGCTGTCAAAAAAAGACCAGGAATGTATATTGGCGATACCGACGATGGCACAGGTCTTCATCATATGGTCTTTGAAGTGCTTGATAACGCTATCGATGAAGCCTTAGCAGGCCACTGTTCTCATATCCAAGTCATTATCCATAATGATGGCTCTGTTAGTGTGAAGGATAATGGTCGCGGCATCCCAACTGGCATGCATCCCGAAGAAAATCGTTCTGCTGCTGAAGTTATTATGACGGTTTTGCATGCAGGGGGAAAATTCGATGATAATGCTTACAAAGTCTCAGGTGGTTTACATGGGGTAGGTATTTCCGTTGTGAATGCTTTATCGTCTAAAGTTTTGCTTACCATTAAGCAAAAAGGACAAGTATTCTATCAAGAATATGCTGAAGGTGTACCATTAAAACCACTTGAAGTCATTGGTGAATCAGAAGCCACAGGAACAGAGGTTCGCTTCACCCCCGACTCTAACATCTTTAAAATCACTGAGTTCCACTATGACATCCTAGCCAAGCGTATTCGCGAACTATCTTTCCTAAACTCTGGAGTAGCCATCGAATTAAGCGATGAAAGAGATGATCGCAGCGAAAACTTCGAATACAGCGGTGGCATTAGCGCATTTGTTGACTTTTTGCACACTAACAAAGTTCGTGCTCACGAAACTATTTGCCACTTTAAAGGTGAAGGACCAGAAGCCTCTGTTGAAGTCGCTATGCAATGGAACGATAGCTTCCAAGAAAACATTTACTGCTTCACCAACAATATTCCACAAAAGGATGGTGGAACGCACTTGGCAGGCTTTCGGACTGCACTGACCCGTACGGTTAATAGTTATATCGAGAAAGAAAAACTCAACAAAAAAGAAAAACAAGGGCTAACAGGAGATGATATCCGAGAAGGACTGACCGCCATTGTTTCTGTTAAGGTAGCAGACCCCAAATTTTCGTCACAAACAAAAGATAAGCTTGTATCATCTAACGTCAAACCAGTCGTTGAATCAATGATCAACGAGCATCTTCGTGACTTCCTCATGGAAAACCCTCAGCAAGCTAAAAGCATTGTGATGAAATCTATGGAAGCAGCCAGAGCTCGTGAGGCAGCAAGAAAAGCTCGTGACATGACTCGACGAAAGTCGGCACTTGATATTGCAGGTTTACCTGGTAAGTTAGCAGACTGTCAAGAAAAAGATCCTGCCTTCTCAGAGATTTTCATTGTTGAGGGGGACTCAGCGGGAGGCTCGGCTAAACAAGCACGCTCACGTAAAAACCAGGCCATACTACCCTTGCGTGGTAAAATCCTAAATGTAGAAAAAGCCCGCTTTGACAAAATGCTCTCATCTGTAGAGCTGGGCACGCTCATCACAGCGCTGGGTTGTGGTATCGGTAAAGAAGAATATAACCCAGAGAAAATACGCTACCATAAAGTTGTCATTATGACCGATGCCGATGTTGATGGCTCACACATTCGCACGCTTCTACTGACCTTTTTCTTTAGACATATGTCTGAACTTATTCATGCAGGTCACATCTATATAGCACAACCTCCTTTGTATAAGATCAAGAAAGGGAAACAAGAACAATATATCAAAGATGATGCGGAGCTTGACCAATACTTTATTCAATTAGCTGTCAACAACACGCAACTGATTGCAGAACCTAATTCACCGGGCATCGCTGGTATCGCTCTTGAAAATATGATCCAAAGTTACAAAAGAGCTCAAGATCTTATTCAAAAATTGTCGAATCATACCCCCAAACAGATCCTTGACCAACTCCTCTATCTACCTCTACTTAATAATGATAACTTGAGTAACAAGCAAGCGATGGAGACCTGGTGTCAAAACTTACAAGCCAATCTTCAAAAACTTGAAGAAGAAGGCAACCAATACGAGGTATGCATCCAATTTGATGAAGAACATCATCTCCACCTCCCCGAAGTCCACATGCTAGCGCATGGCTGTACCACAGTTCACTTACTACAGGCAGACTTCCTACAATCTACCGATTACACAACTCTTGCACAAACAGGCCATGATTGCTGTCAGATTATTGCACCTGGCGCCCAAGTGATTCATGAGCAACAAGCATACGACATCACCTCTTTTGCTGAAGCCTACGATTTACTGATGAAGCAAGCACGAAAAGGTATGAAAATACAGCGTTATAAAGGTCTTGGAGAAATGAATCCAGATCAACTATGGGAAACCACGATGGACCCAGAAGTGCGCTGTATGCGTCAAGTGACCATCGAAGACGCTGTCAATGCCGATCAGATGTTCAATACCCTTATGGGTGACCAAGTAGAACCTCGTCGTGCTTTCATTGAGGACAATGCGCTCAGCGTTGAAAACATTGATATCTAGAATACTATCACAGAAACCCCTGTTTTAAGGATTTCTACTTCATATGACTAGATGGCATGGTGTCCTCCATTGAAAAGCGCTCATATGCACTTAAAAAGCTCACTATAACAGCAGGATATCCCACTGCCAAGCTTATCTTATAGATGATTATAAAAACAAATCCTTTTTCGCAAAAACAACCATAAAAAGCAATCCTTTATTCTCAAATAGAGGAAGCATCATTCGTGAATATATAAATTTATACCACATTTACTGGAACTTCAATTCAAAACAAATGGGCCTATCAATTTGAAGATCCATGAGATTGATTATGCGCAAGCCTAACTTCTACATCGCTTGAAGACCCCGTATCTGACTGATGTGTTGCACCATGCGCATTATTGCCAACAGGAAATGGCGGCAAACTTGCTGAGGCATGTGGTCTCACTTGAGACGTCCCAGTACGTCGCCGTTTATTTACTTGATGACCATTTGTATTTATCTGGCTGTTATTGCTTGAACCCGAACCACTTGCTGTACTAACTGGACTAGAAAACAACACATGTGGATTCGTAGCTTGAGATAAACGAGGCCTTTTACCACTATTGCCTGCTGATCCAGGAGTGACACGCTGAGATAATCGCCGCGCACTAGAAGGTGTTGCTTGTCCTGAAGGTACTGGACTTTTAATAGAATCATGGCCAATAGGGTCTAATAATTCAAAGTGATTATTGTTAACAAAGAGGATGTGCGTGGATTGTCTTGCCCCTGGCGACTTCATTTCTGAATAATCATAATGATCACTTTTATTAGGTACTAATTTCCCTGCACTATCTAATTTCCATAGATATAAGCTTATTTTTCTAATATAAGCGAGAGCATGTAATACAAGAGGATGACACCAACCATTATCAATTTTACGATCCATAACATCATAGTCTAAATAAACTGTCATAACACTCTGCAGGTTAGCGTCTACCCATGATTCTAAATCATCACTAGATCCCGTTTGTAAATACGTTTGATAATACTGCTGTATCAAATCACCTGATTGTCCAGACGACACCGTACATAGATAGTCAACGAAATCTGCATCAATGATCAACTCTGAAAGCACTGGCCTTAAAATACCTAAAACTTCAGCTTGATTTGCGCCAGATTTAATACCGTCGTCAATAAGGAAGTCATATGCCTGCGATCTTGTGATACCAAAAGCATTAAAGCCACAGTCACCATCAGCTGCAACTGGAAGCCTTTGATACTTTTGAGCCTTACCTCTTCGCCCTGTTGTGATGGTAAAACTACTATCACTACAAGCATGTTTTTTTGAAAGAGATGATCTAGTTTTACTTTTGAACATGTCTTTTATTGACGCTGTGGAAAGTGCGCCTAGTTTTCTTAAGACCGTTTCAGTAAGCGTTGTTGGAAAGGTGTCTTTGGGTGAGGCATAATCACTACTTCGAGCTCTGGATCCAGAAGGATTAAATACCCGAAGGCGTAATTGATAAAGAAGCTTAGCTAAAGAAAATGATTTTTGTGATGTAAGAAAATCCGCCGTAAGTACATGGTATTGCGATAGAACCCTAAACAATTCCCCCTCAATCCACTTAACTTGTGCCTTAATAAATTGCTGTCTAATATGACCAGGAACGGTAGCAGGTTGCTTAGCCCTATACGCTCGAATAATATTTGTACAATCCGTACGTGCTTTTATTAACTCTTCCGTTGGATCTCCATTTTTATTTGCTTTAAAGGGCGGGCAGCTCAATTTAACACCCTGTACTTCAGGGGGCGCGTTCACAGCAACCCATTGAGCCATATCATTGATAGCAATAACATCATTAATTCGCGCAACAGTAAAAGCATCTTTGAACGCTTTGTTGGGCGGAATTTGACCATGAAGAGGCGTTAAATAATCTTGGATATTACTTACAACAATCACACCTGATTGTGCATGATTCATGAAACGCCCTTGCTGATCAACCGTTTTAGTTAATAGGGTTGTTGTGTGAACATGACTTTTTCGGCCTGCTGCACTTCTTGGTAGACGTTCACTCATAATGGATGAAAAGGCATGAATTACTTTTTGCAATAAACCTGCATGAAGTACAGGTGTTCGTTTGAGTTTTTTCGCTGCTCCTTGAAATCGTTTATCAATGAGGGCACCTTGTGGATCATCAAATAGAATAGAAAGCTTCTGTGCGTCCCAATCAAACTCTACTCTGACACATACCCATCGAGCACCTGTAAAAATAGGTAGAATTGCAAGCTTTACCTTGTGTGATTCGTCCCAGTTCTGATCTACAGCTTTAAAAGCGGCATCAACAGTTTCTTTTATTCTTGAGTTCTTGTCTCCACTTATTTCACACGGGTGAATGCAGGGGTCAATGAGAATAGCCTGATGAGCATTGGGAGGACAAGCGCTTGTCAATGCATGACCACTAGAAAGCAATTGCTTCCTATATTCCAAAATAATCCATGTCATATCATCAATATCATATAGATAAGCAGGGCTATTCAATACCGCCTGTGGTCTCGAAGGTGATTTTAAAAATTTATCGCGATAATGTTCTGCCCATAGACGCTCGAATGGAAGCGCGTTAGGATCTATGGTGGGCAAAAATTGGCTCAACCTTGGAGCACGGTCGCTCCAGTGCTTAAAAAATGGGCCTAGCAATCTTTGCACCGTCTTTGCAAAAAGATCATGCATAATGCGGTTGTGCTCGGTAGCAATCACACCTTGCTGCTTCTGAAGTGCTACTGTTTGTTGGGTAAACCGGTTAATATCGGCATACAGCTGAGCTTGTTCGTCTAAGTCTAGAATACCAAAAGAAGGAAACAAATTATTTTCTTTTAGTGCGGGAACCACATTTTTTTCAAAAATATCTCTAATTTCCTTCGCTATAATTTTAGCAGCGCCTTGTATATCCCTACCTATCTTAGGTACTTTTTGTAAACTATACCCCAAAAAGTAAGGTGGCGAAGAGATTAAACTACCAGCTGGGTGAGGACGTTGTCTCGCATAAAGAGGAGCAAACTGTTTTGCCCAGCGCGATAAAATAACATCCATCGTCATCATCGCATGGTCACTGTAAGCCTCAGGGTTAAGCACCCCTACCAGACCATCACTAATCATGCACAAAACCGCATTCAAATCATGTGATCCAGGATTGATATCGATGAGCACGACATCCGCTTGATGTAACGCAGCTACTTCACGTATATAGTGATTCAATGCAAAAATCATGGCTGAAAAAGGCGATATAACACTACCTGGACCTTCATTTAGTGCCTTAATACCAAAAGAAAACTTGCTGCCAAGAACAAGCTGCAAAAAATAACTTCCAGCCAGCAGCATCACCTCACCATCACTGTCCGCTTGTGGTTTGATTTTAAAAACATCAGTTGCCTGAGCTCTACCTTCCACAAAGTGTTTGACTGGATTTTCAGCTAACCTTTCTGGATCAAAAGCGTCTACAATATTCCTAATACTGTAGCCTGAAGCCATAGCTACTGACATAGCATCTTTTGCTGATAATGGAATATTTTCGATTGGAACATCTGTCAAATCACTCAAGATTTCTTGCACAGCGTCAAGTTCATCTAAAGATACATCTTTATCTTTTTGTGGTAGTCTATGAATAATTTTCCAATCATCATCCTCATCGGTTGTCACAATAAAGCCTTCTGTAAATTCAGAAAAGGTTTCTAGCTGTTCTGGTTTGATAAAAGCAACAGGCTTTTTAACTAAGGTGAGAAGAATCTGATCCTGAATTGAGGTGACAGGCTGATCTAATACCAGGTAAGCCTCAGCTAAAAGATTATTTTTTTCGGTTTCGTCTAAATCATTCTCCGATGTGATGGACTCCCACCGGTCATCCTTGAAATAATCATTTAAGTGACCAAGAGATTTCTTTGTAAAGCCAGCTGAAGTAATATAACGAACATATAATTGTTTTATTTCCTCATCTTCATCCGACTCACTAGCCTCAGCCTCTTCATCCGACTCACTAGCCTCAGCCTCTTCATCCGACTCACTAGCCTCAGCCTCTTCATCCGACTCACTAGCCTCAGATTGACTATCACTATGACTATCTTCGCTAGTATAGAATAGTAATGTATTAACATCTTTTGCCTGTAAAGCTGTTGACTTTTCCTCTAACTCCTCTGCACTGGGTATGGTTTTCAACAACACAATATCTGCTTCATGATACTGGGGTTGTTGTTGCTGAATATGAATAATACGCCCAGCAATTTGACGCGTAAGCGTGTCACGGCTGTCATCACTCAGCCTGGGAAATTTATCTCGCATTAACATTTCTAAAATAGTTTGCGATAAATTACACTGAGGATCACAGTCTAAAGCTAAAACACGCAGACCTTTTGATAATACTGAAGAATAATTCAGCACTGCCGTTGTTTTACCTACCCCCCCCTTGGGAGCCATCACTGTGACAATAGGAATATTAGATTGATTCGTTGATTTTTTATCTGGAAGTCCTTTGCCCATGACCAGTCCCTAGTACTTTCATTCTGTCAATAATGCAACACAAGATAGAGAGTTTTAGAGGGAATGTCAACGCTGATAAAAACTAAAGCTCGTTACGTGCAATTTTATCTACAGCAGATTGTTGTGCGGGTAAAACAATCATATCTGCAATACAGACATGCTTTGGCCTTGAAGCACAATAGTAAACTGCGTCAGCAATATCTTGAGCATGCAATGGGGTAAACCCCTGATAGACTGTTTTAGCTTTGGCGTCATCTTGTTTTAAACGCACTAAACTAAACTCGGTTTCAACCGCACCTGGGTCCACACTGCATACCCGAATGCCTTTGCCCGCAGTGTCATGGCGTAAACCCTGCGTGATTGCATGCACCGCGTGCTTTGTACCGCAATAAACATGGCCTTTTGGGTAGACCTGGTGCCCTGAAATGGAACCGATATTGATAATATCACCTTTTCCTGCAGCAAGCATACCCGGAAGAATGGCGTGAGTTGCGTACAATAAGCCTTTAATGTTAGTGTCAATCATTTGCTCAAAATCATCTAAGCTTGCAGATTCGAATGAATCAAGCCCTGCCGCTAAACCTGCATTGTTGACTAAGACATCAATGTGCTGCCACCCTTCTGGCAAGGACTGTAATTGCTGTGTTGTAGTATGACGCTCGCGTATATCAAACACAAGAGTCAAAACCTCTGCGCCATGATCTTTTTCTAGTGAGGCTTTGATACTCGCCAAACGCTCTTGCCGCCTTCCTGTTAAAATTAGGCGCCACCCCTCTTGTGCAAAACGCTCAGCACAAGCATGGCCAATACCACTGGTTGCCCCTGTGATCAATACGATTTTTTGAGACATGTCTGGTTTCCTTTGTATAGCCATGTTAATCAAGATTAACATGGTTGTAATCGCAAAACTATACGGTATTTTATACTTTGCTCCAACTCCATGACTGACGAACCGTACGAATGGTTTGCCCTAGGTCCCATAGATAATAGGCTAAAAAGCTACCATACCTGCTTATTTTTTGATATCCTCATCATTTTTATAGGATTTCACGTGGAACGCACTCGCTTGGTCTTGCCTGAGGGCACAAAAAAACTTCTGCTACACTCTTGCTGTGCGCCCTGTTCTGGCGAAGTGATGGAAGCATTAATAGCAAGTGATATTGATTTCACCATTTATTTTTATAATCCTAATATCCACCCAAAAAAAGAGTATGATTTACGCAAAAATGAAAACATTGTGTTCGCTGAAAAACACAATATCCCCTTTGTTGATGCAGATTATGATAAAGAACTTTGGTTTGCCCGCGCCAAAGGCCTAGAGCATGAGCCTGAACGAGGCCCTCGTTGCACTATGTGCTTTGATATGCGTTTTGATCAAACCGCACACTATGCTAATGCCTATGGCTTTGATGTTATTAGCTCATCACTAGGCATATCTCGCTGGAAAAACATGGAACAAATCAATGCTTGTGGACTTCGCGCAGCAATTAAATTCCCAGGCTTAGTTTACTGGACCTACAATTGGCGCAAAGAAGGTGGATCAAGCCGTATGATTGACATATCCAAACGAGAGCAATTCTATCAGCAAGAATACTGTGGCTGCGCTTATTCATGGCGTGACACCAATGAATGGCGCGTTAAAAATGGCCGTGAACGCATCAAAATTGGCGAAAAATACTACGAAAACTCACCCACATCAAAAGACTCAAGCTAAACGGCGTTATACTAATCATGGCTACATTAATGCTAAAAACACTCTGGTGATAGTCTTCTTGTAAGATTCCAATACCTCTATTTCATACCCATTAGGTGAGGACCTTATTTTCGCTCAATAGGGAGGTGGTTCCTTCCCTCTCGAACTATCAGCATTTGAAACGATCTGAGAGGAATCATCTGGCCTTCTTGAACGCCATGCGCGTTGAATAATGCTCGCAGCTTTGTGTTGTTTGTCTACATGGCGCATTGCCTCTTGTTTAATCTCTCTGCATACATTGAGGCTAAAGCTTGCGCCACCTCATATTAAAAATACACCAATACCAACTAAATTGACAAAAAGAACAAGAGCCATTCCTTCTTACAAACTGATAACTTATCACTACACACACCCCCCGCATAAAGGTTCAACCAATCACTCAGCACTCATTTCCAGCAATGCATAAAAAAAGCGCTTCTAGAGCGCTCTTTTTATTACTAAGTAAGCGATGGTCAACGGACTAACTCCGCCCGCCTAGGACCATCGATACCATAGGACCATCGATACCAAGATTATTACCGTCATTAGCTAAATCTCTGGCATCATTCAAATAACGCCTAGCTAGTAATTCACAGCTATTATTCGTTGGCTGAGGAGTCCCTGTTAATTCCCGGTCATCTGTATGCATTTGCTGACGATTCCAACGACTTAAAGCACCATAGGACACGGCACCCACGATTAAGCCTGATAGAATAGCCACTCCTACAACACTCAATAAGCCAGCAGTGACAGTGAGCGAACCCACGGCAAACAAGGCAGTGCTTGCACTACCCGCAAAGACAAAGCTAGGTAACCCAAAGCCCAAACCTAAGCCTACCGCCACAGAGGCGATTACACCCATTGTGGTTGCGATAGAGCCTTGGTGCTGGCCTGTTTGAGAATCAGATTGGGTAACTTCTAACTTTTCACGGTCTGGTGCTTGCTCTGCTTCTAACCTTGCACGCTCTGCTTCTTCTAACCTTGCACGCTCTGCTTGCTCTGCTTCTAACCTTGCACGCTCTGCTTGCTCTGCTTCTAACCTTGCACGCTCTGCTTGTGACTGCCTTAATTCTAGTACTTCTTTTCGCGCCTTATAACCTTTAAATACTGCCTGAATCTTAGTCGCTGCGGCTACTTGTGACTGCCTTAATTCTAGTAATTCTTTTCGCGCCTTATAACCTTTAAATACTGCCTGAATCTTAGTCGCTGCGGCTGCTTGTGACTGCCTTAATTCTAGTACTTCTTTTCGCGCCTTATAACCTTTAAATACTGCCTGAATCTTAGTCGCTGCGGCTACTTGTGACTGCCTTAATTCTAGTACTTCTTTTCGCGCCTTATAACCTTTAAATACTGCCTGAATCTTAGTCGCTGCGGCTGCTTGGGATTGCCTTAATTCTAGTACTTCTCGTCGCGCCTTATAACCTTTAAATACTGCCTGAATCTTAGTAACTGCCCGTACTTGCAATGCATCTTCGTAGGCTTTCTGTAAGCTTTGTTGATCTCCATCCATGGTACCTGAAATAATATAATTGAATCTATCCACAACACCAAAGATGGGCAGAAAGAAAAGTCTTGATAAGGAATAAACATTGGAACCGTCTCCCCAAGGCTGCCGGCTGTGGGGTTTATATTGCTCTAAATTGGCATTACCTTGATAAAGGACTTGCATCATGCCTCGCACACCATGTGAAGCAATATTAAAGCTAAGAGTGGTAAACTCCTGTTGAATTTTTTGAATCCAAAAGTATTCTTCGTAGCCTCCATCGTTGTCAAAATAAGGAGTGCGTAGGACGTATGGATCAACTAATTGCTGTCCAATACGATTAATAAGATTGACACGCCCCACTAATGTCATGTGAGTGTTGGGTAATGTGTCAAAATAGGGCCTTTGTAAATCCTCATCCAAACGAAAATCTGAAGAAAACAAACTTTTGATAATGTGATGAGTTCCTGGTGGATCAACCGCCCAAACAACATTAATTTTAGACCATAAGGCCGCAGCATAACTCTGGAGTTCATCAGGGGTGTACTCTTTACTATCTGACTTACTTAGGGCGTGTAGAATGTACTGAAAGAGACTATTACTATTGTCACAATGCGACAACCCATACATCATGGCACTTAATTCTTGAACAAGATGACCAGCAAGAGAGTGGCCCGTTAGCCAATAATGTGTTGGTTGATCATTGCGCGGTATAAAATGTTGGAGTAAGCCGAGCACTGACTCTAATAGGTGAGGTGAAAGGTTGGATAAACGTCCATTCACCCATATATTTTGCCCTGTCCAATCGAAAGAAGAATCTGTCCCCTTGGCAACAAAGATAGCAACATTGGGGCGATTTTTAGGACGCATGATTTTATAATAAGCATATGTGCTTTCATGCTTTGGATCAGCTTGCCCTTCAAGATCTAAAAGTTCTACTCTAATTGCCTGCAAAATAGCATCCTGCTGCGTATCATTAGAAACAGGTGAACCTTCTCGATCAATAGAGCCAATATCTTCTTGTGAGTCACTAGAACTAGGGCTAGCGACGGATAAGCCAACAGCAAGACTAGTATCAGTACTTTCTCGAGAATAAACATCTGTACAAAATGCTGTCATGAGTAACGCTTTTTCATCAATACGCATTTGATCAGGGGTCTTACTTAAGATATCTTTTGCAAGCTTTTTGGCTTGATCTAAAACAGCTTGATCATCTTCACTTGGCAGAAGCTCATCAAAACTCAAACTTGAACCAGTTACTTCGTCAGCCATATCACATTTAATTTAATACTAAACCATAGATTATAACAAAAAAACGAGCACATGTCTCACAAAAAAATGGGATATAAGCCCAGCCTTAAGGAAAAATTAATTCTTTGTATCAATCAAGACCTGGCGCCCTCGAGCAATCGCTAAAATATTATCTGGAACTGATTCGGTAATGACCGAGCCTGCTGCAATTTTAGCATGGGCACCTATCGAAATCGGGGCAACTAGAGCAGTATTAGATCCAACAAATGCACCATTACCAATGGCAGTGGCATGCTTTTTGACACCATCATAATTACACGTAATTGTGCCAGCACCAATGTTCACCTTTTCACCTAAAGTAGCATCACCGATATAACTTAAGTGACTTACTTTTGTACCATATCCCAAGTGCGCTTTTTTAGTCTCGACAAAGTTACCTAACTTACAGGTGGGTGCTAGCTGGGTTCCTTCTCTCACTCGGGCAAAAGGGCCAATCTCAACCAGATCACCAATCTGAGCGCCCTCAATGTGAGAGTAAGGCTTAATATGAACATTGTTTTCTATAGTTGTATTTTTAACCACTGCATAAGCGCCAATATAACAGCCATCGCCGATGACAACGTCACCTTCAAAAATCACGCCCACATCAATGGTGACATCCCGTCCAACGGTAACTTGACCACGACAATCTAATCGCTCTGGATCAATAATCGTCACCCCCTGTGTAAGCAGGCGTTTAGCATACTCCCGTTGAAAGTATCGCTCAAGCACCGCCAGCTGCTGCTTATCATTCACACCTTGTACCGATGTCGACTCTGACTCAATACACGACTCAATCGCCAAGCCTGCATTTGAAGCCATGGCAATAACATCGGTCAAATAATACTCTTGCTGTGCATTTTGATTCGATAACTGAGGCAAGTAGGTGTGTAATAAAGCAGCAGAAACAGCCATCATTCCTGTATTGATTTCTGTGATCAAGCGCTGACTGTCATTGGCATCTTTCTCTTCAACAATACCTACAATTTCCCCCTCATCTCGAACAATACGACCAAAACCATGGGGATGTTCAAGGTGTGTTGATAGCACAGCCAAACCAGAGTTGGTGGCCTGCTCAACCAAAGCTGCTAAGCAAGGGACTTTGACCAAGGGGACATCGGCATAAAGCACTAAGACCTGATGATCTTTGGGGATCACATCCAGTGCCTGCATCACCGCATGGCCTGTACCCTTCTGCTCTGCTTGCTCAACCCATGTGATAGGCTGATCCCCAGCTGCTTTTTGAAACGCATCAAGCCCTTTTGAGTACACCACAATAATTTGCTGTGGATTAAGATGCTGCGCTGCATTTAATACGTGTGTGAACATTGGCTTACCCGCTAGCGTGTGCAAAGGCTTAGGTAAATCAGAGTGCATACGCTTACCTTGCCCTGCAGCGAGAATGACAATACTAAGATTCATACTTGTCTTTTTTTGAACTACTTAATCTGCATTGAAGCATGTTCTCCCTGTCAGATGCAAGGCAAATACTAAGATAAATGCAACACATCTTGTTTTTTCACCTGTAGAAGCTCTACAAACACCTCCAAAAACCTTAGAAACCCTCTTAAAACCTGAATAAAAAAGTTTTTTTTCAAAAAAAGTCTATAGTTTAAGCAGCAGAGAGGGCCCACAATGATACGTTATCAGATCAACCAACTTTTTATTCTGACTGCACTTTTTTTCAGTGCAACGACGCTTTTTGCCCTTCCACAAAATCCCCAAGTGCAATCGGGTGATGTCCATGTTTCTGATCAAGCGACCAAAATTCATCAATCAAGTCAGCATGCCATCATCAACTGGGATAGCTTTGATATTGCCCCTAATGAAAGCGTTGAATTCATCCAACCTAATGCCAATGCCACACTATTAAATCGTATTTTCTCGCAGTCACCCAGTCAAATTCTAGGGACACTAAAAGCCAATGGCCGTATTTTTCTCAGCAATCCTAATGGTATTATTTTTGGTCCCAATGCCATCGTTCAAGTGGGCAGCTTATTCGCAACGAGCTTATCCATTAGCGATGAAAACTTTTTACAACAGCATTACCATTTTCGCAATGATGATCATGCTTTCGGGGTCGTGCAAAATTTAGGCACTCTCGAAGCTGCCTCTGGAGGGATGATCGGCCTTGCGGGATCAAGCGTAAGCAACCAAGGTACCATTGAAGCGCATCTTGGTTCTGTTGTTCTAGCGTCTGGTGATGCCATCACTCTAGACTTCGATGGCCAAGACCTCATTCATTTTACGGTATCGGAGCAATCACTCAGTGATGAGAACCATCATGCCATTGATAACCGCGGACACATTCGCGCCCCAGGTGGAAGCATTCATTTAGAAGCCAAAGCTGCCCCCTCCCTTATCAACCAAGTGGTTAACAATGAAGGCTTTATTGAAGCCAATCAAGTGCATGAGAAAGATGGCGTCATTTACCTTACCGCACAAGGCGCGACCATTGAGCAACGAGGAGTCATCGAAGCACAAGGCGGGCATATTTCATTCAAAAGTGATCAAGGCATCCACTTTGAAGATCAAAGTTCCACTCGTGTTGATCATGCGCATCAGGCAGGACACATTGTTGGTGAAGCACATCATATACGCATGGATGATGGCTCATCGATAACGGCCAATAGTGCAAACCAAGGTGGTCATATTCAACTTCGTGCTGAGGGCATGTTGTCCCAAGGTGGGCTCATTCAAGCCAATGGTGATGTCAACGCAGGGACTATTACACTTCACAGTGACAGCACACTTTCTCTTGCGGGTAGCATGGATGCCAACAGTATTCAAGGTGAGGCGGGGAAAATCAACTTAACAGCAAATAACCGTATCATTGCCAATAATCAAGCACTTCTACGTGCGAATGGTTATAGTCGAGGTGGTGATGTTTTTATTTGGTCGGATCATCAAGCCACATTCTCTGGACAAGTCACTGCAAACGGTTCTCGAGGAGGCACGATTAGCCTCTCAGCAGGACAGTTCACAAGTTTGATGGGCGCAAATCTATCTGCATTAGGCGAGGAGAAAGGGGGTGTTATTCATGCAGGAGGGCAACTGCAAGGAGGCGAGATGCCGACATCAGACGCTTATCTTTGGGCACAACAACAATTTATTGCACTTCCTCAAACACTCTCTAGCCAACGAACCTGGGTAAACTCCTCTTCACAACTCAGCGCACAAAGCGTAAAAGGAAATGGTGGGCTTGTTGTCGTATGGTCGGATGATACAACTTCAATGCAAGGAGACATCAATGTTTCTGGGAAGCAAGAGGGGGGATTAATTGAAATATCTGGAAAAAGCCATTTAGCGGAAGTAGATTTAACCAAAGTCGTCACGGGGCTTGGTGGACAGCTACTATTGGATCCTAAAAATATAACCATTGGTAGCCAAACCAATGCGTATGAATGGTTAATGCTATCACTTTTTGCGGGTTATAAAGATCTCAGTTTAAGTGCTCTCGAAGATAACGATAATTTTGCTCAATCCGTAACCTTATCAGACGATGGAACAAGAATGGCCATTGGTACGCCCTACGATGATGGCGAATTTAACAGTAATGATATCACTGGCGCAGTTTACTTAGTTTCTTTTGCCAATAGTAGTTTTGCTGGAGCTAGCTTAGATGGGACTATTGGTAAAGGGTACAGTGGTAATAAAAATGTAGATATCTCATCTTTAGATAATTATGATTTATTTGGCCAAAGCGTCAGCTTCAATGAAGATGCATCACGATTAGCGATAGGTGCTCCTGGAGATGATGGCAGCAGCGGGGCCTCAAATGATAGTGGTGCCGTTTACCTTATTAGCTTTAGCGATAGTGATTTCTCTGGTGGCACCCTAAGTGCAACCCTGGGAAGTGGCTACTCTGATCTTAACCTTACTATGCTTGATGATTATGATTACTTTGGCCAGTCTATTGCTTTGAGTGATAATGCAAGTCGCTTAGTTGTTGGAGCCCCATATGATGATGGTGCTTCCATGGGCTCGTCAGAAACCGGCGCTGCTTACTTGATTTCATTTACAGGAAACTCTTTTTCAAGTCCTAGCCATACAGCGACCGTTGGTAAAGGTTACAGCAGCGGTAGTAACCTAAGTATTTCCAACTTAGATGACTATGATAATTTTGGCACTAGTGTAGCCATTAATGCAGATAATACTCGTCTGGCTGTAGGAGCATCTCATGATGCTGGATCAAGCAATGGTCAATTTAGTACAGGTGCTGTATATCTTATGAGTTTTAGCAATAGCGATTTTAGTAGCGGCTCTCATGATGGAACCATCGGCTACGGCTACAGCGGAGGGAATAATCTAAGTTTAGCATCAACACTATCTAGCGCTGACCAACTTGGGACATCGGTTGCACTTAGTGAAGATGCAACAAGGCTTGTCATTGGTGCTCCTGGCGATGATGGTAGTGCTAATAACTTCTCTGATAGCGGAGCTATTTATTTAGTGAGCTTTAGCAACGGTAATTTTTCGGGTGCGAGCCATACAGGAACAATTGGGCAAGACTATACTTCTAGCAAGGACATTGATCTAACTTCTCTAGGTACACTTGATCAATTCGGTACAAGTCTTGCCATAAACGACAATGCTAGCCTACTTTCCTCTGGGGCTATCTTTGATGATGGGAAAAATGGCACCACAAATAGTACGGGGGCTAACTATCTGTTTTCTTTCACGGATACCTCTTTTAGTAGCGGATCATTGCTTGCAACTATGGGTTCAAACTATGGGTCAAGCATCACAGGATTTGGTGATGCTTTAGGACTCAATCAAGATGCCTCTCGATTAGTCGTTGGGGCCCAGTATGATAGAGGTTCATCCCTCTCTGGCTATGGATTTGGAGCAGCCTACCTTATTAGCTTTACAGATACAAACTTTGGAGGAAGTAGTCTAGATGGCATTATAGGGAAAGGCTATACAGGGGGTAAAAATCTTAACATCACAACATTAGCTGAAAATGACAACTTTGGCTCGGCAGTGGCACTGAGTGATGACTCAACACGCCTTGTTGTTGGTGCTCCAGGCGATGATGGCTCTGGTGATTCAAATAATGATTCTGGTGCTGTTTATCTTATTAGCTTTACCGATAGCAGCTTTAGTAATCCTAGTTTAACTGCAACAATTGGTAGTGGCTATAGCGACCTTGATCTCACTAATCTAGACAACAATGACCAATTTGGATCTGCTGTAGCGATCAACAATGATGCTTCTAAGTTGGTTGTAGGAGCCCTAGGGGATGATGGTGATATTAACTCTACCAGTGATGTCGGGGCGGTGTATTTATTATCATTTAGCAATGCCTCTTTTGGCAACCCCTCTCATACAGGCACCCTTGGTCAAGGCTATGCCTCTGGCAACAACATGTCTATCTCTGGCCTTGATAGCTATGATGGATTTGGACGATCTTTAGCGCTTGACGAAAGCGCTAACCGCCTTGCTGTTGGAGCCCCTTATGATGATGGCAATAGCAATAGTAAAGACACTTCCGGCTCCGTTTATTTACTTAGTTTTTCTAATGGTAATTTTTCAAGTGGCAGCCAATCAGGGACCATAGGCTATGGTTATAGCAGTGGCAATAATTATAGTATTTCAACCTTGGATTTATATGATCAATTTGGAACATCGGTTGCATTCAATAGTGATGCGTCAAGACTTATGGTAGGCATTCCGTTTGACTATGGCAATGCAAATACCGACTTTGATACTGGTGCCGCCATGATCATCGACTTTAGTAACACGAGCTTTGGTAGTCCATCAACAGTTGCAACACTTGGCAAAGGTTATACGGGTATTGGAGATATCAATCTGTCTCTTGACAGTTATGATTACCTTGGCAAAGCAGCTGTCATGAATGACTCTGGAAACCGATTTATTATCGGTGCCCAAAGCCAAGCGCTCCTGGTTGATGATTTCCCGCTCACAACCAGCACAAGCAATGTACCTCTCAATTATAGCACGCTTAAGTCTATTGATAGCATCATTAATCCTAGCAGTCTCATTAATTTAATCACATCAGGCACCGCTGTAACCTTGCAAGCAAGTAATGATATCACCATCAGTGAGGCCATTAGTGCCACAGGAAGTGTTGCTTCCTTAACACTAAAATCAGGACGAAGTATTCTTATCAATGAGAACCTTTCTTCAGCAGGTGATATAACACTAATTGCCAACGATACTAGTGCGAATGGTGTTGTTGACGGCGATCGCGATAGTGGCAGTGCCACTATCAGCGTGGCTTCTGGCAAATCCATAAGTGCTGCGGACTTAACCATTACCATGAATCCAGGTACTGGACTTACGCATTCGGATTCTGGTGATATCACACTCCGAGGTATCACAGCAGAAAGTACGAACATCACACATAGTGGAAGCAATGGGTCGATCAAACTATACAATGATGTTACTACCATAGGTAGCTCTGGGCAAAGTTACACCGGCGATCTAACAATTGCAGGAAATATTAACTTAACTTATGCCAATGCCAGCTCATTTAGCTGGACTAATAGCGGAAGCAAATCAATACTTGGTCTTAGTGGAGGAGAGTCAGTCACAATCAAAAATGCATCTGGAACAAAAAGCTTTATTGGAACCATGGATACCAGCAATGCCGCTCGAATTAGTCTAGGATCTAGTGGATCATCTCCTCATTACTCCCAAGTGTATGGTTCAGCCACTAATGCTGTTGCTCATGCAAAACTCACTTCAGGCAGCTTACGTAGTGGTCATAGCACTGCTGATAATGCACTCTCAGGTAATGGGACAAGTGATATTACCGTAAGTTGGATTGATAATAGTGCACAAGCCCCTAGTCAAACGACTGATCTGGGCAACTATCGATATTCACTCACAGGACAGAGTATCAGTCTTCATCAAGGCTACTTTATGGATTTATCCTCAGTCACAGAAACACTAGGTATCACCGCGAAACCTCTTACAATCTCCGGCACCTCAGTTGCCAACAAGACTTATGATAAAACAAATTCCGCTTCCATCACGGAAGGAACACTTTCAGGCGTGATTTCTGGTGACACTGTCACTGTTACAGGATCGGGCAGCTTTCCTTCTGTCAATGCAGGTGCCCAAAACATCACTGTCACTTATACCCTAGCAGGTTCCGACGCTGCTAACTATAGCACCCCAAGCAATGATTCTGTTTCCGCCACCATCACTGCCAAACAACTCACAGTTTCTGGCAGTGCCGTCGATGCGACTAAAATCTATGATGGTGACAATTCTGCCACTGTGTCTAGTCAAGGAACTCTCAATGGAATTCAAGGAGAAGACGATGTCTCCCTTAGCACCACTGCTACCTATGATAATGCTAATGTCGGCTCTAACAAAACTGTTACCTTTGCTTACACGCTAGCCAATAACAACGATGGTAACTATAGTGCTCCAGCATCTAACACCACGACTGCTAACATCAACGCACGACAACTTTCAGTTTCAGGCAGTGCTGTTTCTGCTTCAAAAACCTATGATGCGACTAATGCCACCACGGTTACTTCTAATGGTACTCTCTCTGGCGTGCAAGGTAGCGATAATGTTGCTCTTAATAGCACCACTGCCATTTACGACAACACCAATGTCGGTACTAACAAAACTGTTACTTTCGCTTACACTTTAGCCAATAACAGTGATGGTAACTATAGTGCTCCAGCATCTAACACCACGACTGCTAACATCACCGCACGACAACTTTCAGTTTCTGGCAGTGCCGTCGATGCAACTAAAGTCTATGATGGTGAAACTTCTGCCACTGTGTCTGATCAAGGTACCCTCTCTGGTATTCAAGGTGAAGACGATGTCTCCCTTAGCACCACTGCTACCTATGATAATGCTAATGTCGGCTCTAACAAAACTGTTACCTTTGCCTACACGTTAGCCAATAACAGTGATGGTAACTACAGTGCTCCATCATCTAACACAACTACGGCAGACATCACCGCACGACAACTTTCAGTTTCTGGCAGTGCCGTCGATGCAACTAAAGTCTATGATGGTGAAACTTCTGCCACTGTGTCTGATCAAGGTACCCTCTCTGGCGTGCAAGGCAGCGATAATGTTGCTCTTAATAGCACCACTGCTACATACGATAATGCTAATGTCGGCACAGGTAAAACTGTTACCTTTGCTTACACTTTAGCCAATAACAGCGATGGTAACTATAGTGCTCCAGCATCTAACACCACGACTGCCAACATCACTGCCAAACAACTCACAGTTTCTGGCAGTGCCGTCGATGCGACTAAAATCTATGATGGTGACAATTCTGCCACTGTGTCTAGTCAGGGAACTCTCTCTGGCGTGCAAGGTAGCGATAATGTTGCTCTTAATAGCACCACTGCTACATACGATAATGCTAATGTCGGCACAGGTAAAACTGTTACCTTTGCTTACACTTTAGCCAATAACAGTGATGGTAACTATAGTGCTCCAGCATCTAACACCACGACTGCCAACATCAACGCACGACAACTTTCAGTTTCAGGCAGTGCTGTTTCTGCTTCAAAAACCTATGATGCGACTAATGCCGCCACGGTTACTTCTAATGGTACTCTCTCTGGCGTGCAAGGTAGCGATAATGTTGCTCTTAATAGCACCACTGCCACCTACGACAACACCAATGTCGGCTCTAACAAAACTGTTACCTTCGCTTACACTTTAGCCAATAACAGTGATGGTAACTATAGTGCTCCAGCATCTAACACCACGACTGCTAACATCACCGCACGACAACTTTCAGTGTCAGATAGTGCAGTTTCAGCTTCAAAAACTTACGACTCCACTCGTACAGCTAACGTCACAAACCAGGGAACTCTCAATGGAGCTCAAGGAGAAGACGATGTCTCCCTTAGCACCACTGCCACCTATGATAATGCCAATGTCGGCACAGATAAAACTGTTACCTTTGCTTACACGCTAGCCAATAACAACGATGGTAACTATAGTGCTCCATCATCTAATACCACGACTGCCAACATCACTGCCAAAGCACTTACTATCTCTAACAGTGCTGTCAATGCAACTAAAGTCTATGATGGTGACACTTCTGCCACTGTATCTAGTCAAGGAACCCTCTCTGGAGCCGTAAGTGGAGATAATGTCTCTCTCGCTAGCACCACCGCCACATACGATAATACCAATGTTGGTACGGATAAAACCGTTACTTTTGCTTACACTCTAGCCAATAACAGTGATGGTAACTATAGTGCTCCATCACCTAACACAACCACTGCCAATATTACTGCCAAACAACTCTCCGTGTCAGGCACAAGTGTTTCAGATAAAATTTATGATGGCAATACTAATGCAACTCTCAGCAGCTCCAGATCTCTGATTGGTGCTGTGTCTGGAGATAATCTATCACTCAGTACAACAGCATCTTTTAATGATGCAGATGCAGGCACTGATAAAACGGTTGCTGTAGTTTACTCCATTGCAAATATTAGTAGCAACTATATTGCTCCTACAGCCCCAAATATCACCGCCAATATCACTCCAAAGCCCCTTGACATATCCGGGGCTTCTGCAAATAACAAAACTTACGATGCCTCTACTTCTGTTATTTTAGCTAACAATGGTAGCCTAGATACTAATGGCATCATTTCTGGTGACGATGTTAATGTTAGTTCAATTACTGCGCGATTCTCAAATAAAAACGCAGGAACAAATAAAGATGTTGTCCTAAGTTATATCTTAGGAGGAAATGATGCAGCAAACTATGAGGCAAGTACTACTATAACTGCCACAATTACTCCCAAAGCTTTACAAATTAGTGGTTCTAAGGTTGAAGACAAACCCTTCACTGGAGAGCGATCTGCTAATATTCAGGCGGGAACGTTATCTGGGGTACTGTCCAATGATAATATCACCGTCAAAGGCGGGGGGGTGTTTGCCTCAGCAGGCATTGCTGAAGCTGTTGAGGTCACTGTCAGCTATACACTATCCAGCACAGATCGTCAAAACTATACCTTAGCGGGAGAAATCTTATTGGGTAATATTATTGAGGCCATTGCTAAAGAAGAACCAAAACTTTTACAAGGTATTATTGAAAAACTTGAAAGAGAAAATGACTATAGGAGCATTATTGTTGCTCTCCCGAAAGAACACCAAAATACTATCAAGGTTATGCCTATTAAAGCGGTCCATAGACCTGTGATGGTGATGGTTATACTTCAACCACCAGTAGTAAAACCGGTTACGGTATCACCGAAACAAGAAGTAAAATCAGAAAGCAAGCAAGTTCCACGTGAAACAGCACTTCCGTTAGAAGCTCTGCCGAGCACCTCTCTTGATTTTACTAATATCATTTTACCTGATGAGCTAGTGACCGATGTTCAAGCGCCATCTTCTCCTGGTGAAACAATTGCAGATGACGAATAGATTTCTTATAATCAATTTATGCTAAGCAAGGATGCACCATTGATTCGCCCACTGATTATTACTACTATCTGTTTAGTAGCATGCTCTACACTATACGCTAACGACTTTACCTCCCCACCTGGTATTCCAAATCCGTTTTCTTTACCCTCATTTCCATCAAAACAGTCCATTGAAGCAACTACTGAAGAGCAAACACCCCAATCTATTACGCAATCATCCAAAACATTATGGATTCACTCCATTTCATTTGAAAATTTCGCTGAGAAGCCTGATATTAAACGCCAAGATTTAGAACAATGGGCCAACCATGTTCTTACACAGTTAGCTCAAGATCAAGATGCTTCGATTGGAACACAAATCCAAATCAAAGATCTAACTGTTATTGTTCAACAAATCACAAATTTTTACAGAAGTAAGGGATATATTTTATCGTCTGCCTATTTACCCGAACAAGCGCTAATTGAAGAAGGAAGTGATTTACTCATTGGTATACGCGAGCCGCTTTTAGAGCAAGTCGTGCCAGTACCTTCAGAAAAGTTTTACTCAAAAAAAGATTTGCAAAGGCCCTGGCATTCTTACATAAACCAGCCTATTTACATCCCTAATATTCAATCCGCTATTACCACCATCAACCACTACCCTGGTATGCTGGCAAAAGCAGTGTTTGCTCCCGGATCGAAGCCTAATACCACACAAATCAACCTTGATATCGGTGCTTCACGCCGCATAGAAGGCTACGTATTTAGCGATAACTTTGGTAGCGATGTTACAGGAAAATACAGGCTGGGTATCCAAGCTTCTTGGAACAACCCTCTTAGCCTATTAGATCAATTAAGTGCAAGCTATACACAAAACGTTGATCCTAACGAAGGAGACTCATGGCTAATCAGCTATCAGACACCCCTCTTCAAAAATATTAATACACAGTTTGGTGTGCAATATGTACAAAACATCTTTGACTTAGGTGCAGAATTTAAGGACACAGGGATCTCAGGTGCTTACTGGCAAACTCAAGCCTATATAAAACACTGGTTTCACAGAAGTAATATAAAAAACAGTGCCCTTCAGGTGAGCTTTGTTCGACAAAATTCTATAACAGAGCTTAAAGGAAATAAGCTAAAAGAAGATGATCTAAGTACACTAGGCATCAGTGGCTTTTACTCAGCCCTTTTACCTAAGTACCATAGTTTCACATCAATGCAGATCGCTTATACGCGAGGATTACCCAATGTGTTTGGCAGTATGAGCAAATATAATATAGATAAAAACAATGCACCCCCAAGCCAAGGTGGAGATCAACACTATGCCAAAGGTGCTTTTAATCGCTTTAACCTTGACGGTATAATCAGCTATTTTCCTCATAACCTTGTCACTATTTCCTTACAAATGGGTGGACAGTGGACACCAGATCTACTCACATCTCTGGAAAGAAAGAGCCTAGGTAATGCTTACCTTTTAAAAGCCTATGAATCAGAGTATATGGTTGATTCAGCCCTTATCTCTAACCTAAGTAGCCAGTTCTCATGGCATGTAAATCAAGAGTGTCTTTTAAAACCGGGGGTTTTTCTTGAATATGGTCAAGGAAAGGTTCATTATCCTGATGCATTTGAAGCTGAGAATAAGATTGATGGCGTTGAGCTTTATGACTACGGATTGAGTCTAAACGCACAACTTTGGGGCTTTAACGCTGAGCTTAATTATGCCAGGCCCTTCGAATCATCCAAACAACCATTAGATAAAAGATCCTATCGCATGTGGTTTCGCCTAAAATACTTGTGCTGCCACTTTTGAATCACCAGGGATGGGTGTTTGGATGGTGTCTCCATTGGATGGTGTCTCCATTGGATGGTGTCTCCATTGGTGCTCACCCCTGAAGCGGTCTCGTGTATCGACACTTATATTAGATTTTAATTTGGCATCATAATAGCGCCCAACACCATAAAACACCATTCCACCAACCAGTACTGCTGCCAATATACCACCAGTTAATGCTGTCATTGTTATCGCTGTTACTCCTGATAGCGCCAATCCTGCAATTCCTACATTACCAAAAAACAAGCCCATACTGGTCAAACCTCCTACCAGCACCCCAGAGGCAAAACCTAGTGCAAAACCTTTAATAGAATCACCTGATATAGCTTCATTGTCATCAATACTTTCCGTGTCACTTTCTCTACCAACTTGAGCACCCCTCGCTGTCTGGCAGAATAAGGTGGGGAATGCTCCATGAAGCTTAGGAGGTCCCTGGATTTTAGTTGCGCTTTTTTGAACATTTTCCTTAATGTTGAGAGCCATGCCAATACCTGAAAAGGCAGCCAAAATATTATTAGGATGGAAGCCTTTTTGTAGTTGTAAGCTTGCAATATCTGTGAGCACACGTTCTATTGTTTTATATATATCACTCTCAACATCCATTGTATTGATATGGGCAACCCATTCATCTAAGTCCATAGTCAACATATCATTTACACTTTCCTCGTCACAAGCTGAGGACATAGATATTACATTGACCAGGTGTAGTATCACATCACCAGGACTTCCTTGTTTATCTCTCAGACTAGTGGCATAAGCTAGTATCTCTGTCGATGATTCTGGCTGGGCTGGAACTTGAGATACATCTACTTCATCAGATCCAAATATCGCCTCAAAATTTACTGCATCAGCACCGTCTGCACCGTCTTTCATGCATGAAAGTAGGTCTTGCTCCATGTATATAAGTAGCAGCCACACTTTTTTTATTAAGCAAGCCTTATAGGTATCGGATAAATCCTCTAGGTTATGTCTCAGCAGCTTGTTTAAAGCATGCCTGTACTCATCTAGATTGCTGTACTCATCTAGATTGCTGTACTCATCTAGATTATCGACTACTTCACAAAGGGATACTAAATCCGTGAGGTAATCCTTACCAAAGCTATTATCAGGCATCTCAGTAATATACTTTAATAGTAGACTGCCTACTGAATCTAAACCATCTTTAATGAGAGCTAAAATATTTATGTTCCTCTGTATTGAAGAGTCTACGAGGAGACCTCTGTTTACATCACGAAGAAAAATATTACCTTTAAGAGCCTCGGTAAGGGCAATTGAGCCTGCAGGGCCTATATTGTTGCCATAAAGATCAATTGAAGTAAGCGCTTTATTTACTTTAAGTGCCTCGGCAATCTCTTTCGCACCCTCAGATCCTATATTGTTCCAAAAAAGACTAATTGAGGTAAGCGTTGTGTTTTCTTTAAGAGCCTTGGCAATCTCTTTAGCACCCTCAGGGCCTATGTCGTTATACCCTAGATTAATTGAAGTAAGATTCTTGTTTACTTTAAGTGCCTCGGCAATCGCTACTGCGCCTTCAGGGCCTATATTGTTCCTAGAAAGACTAATTGAAGTAAGCGTAGTGTTCAATTTAAGAGCCTCAGCAATCGCTACTGCGCCTTCAGGGCCTACATAATAGCTTCCATGTAGAAACATTGAGGTTATAGTGTCCCCATTATCATCAGTAATAGAGCCATTGGGACTGAGTATATAATTTTCAAGTGTAGTGTTACTCATATCAAAAACTCTTCACAAAAAAATAGATAATTAAAAATAATTATATCACATACTGAAAAAATAATCAACATAGGCTTTGGTGACCTACTCCACCTCTTCATGGACAAATCATATTACATTGAAAATTGATTGAAGTAATTCATGACCTACTGGGAGTATCATGCAATCAGAACTCACCCTATAAAATAAGGCAAAAAAAGGGGAACATACTTTGTTACCAGCCATAATAGGCTTACTTACGTCCTCTTTGCAATTGACGCTTTAACTCAGAGATGGCTCTAATCTGTGCCGATGCTTCTGCAAGCTCAGATAAAGCCCGTGAGTAGTCGATTTCAGACTGTTTGTTGGCAAGATTAGCTCTTGCCTTTTCTTCTGCCTGAATCGCTCGTGCTTCGTCTAAGTCCTCTGCTCGAGTAGCGACATCGGCTAGGATAGTGACAATACTAGGCTGAACCTCAAGCATACCCCCAGACACGAAGAAAAGCTCTTCTTCGCCATTTTGCTTTTGCACAATGACCTGACCTGGTTTGATGGTTGTTAAGAGTGGCGCATGCCCTGGGTGAATACCTAGCTCACCCATTTCGCCTCGCACTGACACAAACTTTACCTGCCCAGAAAACAAGGTCTGCTCTAAACTCACAATATCAAGATGCACGCTAAATCCAGACATCTACTCTCCTTCTAGCGTTTTCGCTTTCTCAACCGCTTCTTCGATAGATCCTACCATATAAAACGCCTGCTCTGGCAAATGGTCATATTCACCGTCAATCAAGCCTTTAAAGCCACGAATGGTTTCTTGCAATGAAACATAAACCCCAGGTGTGCCTGTGAAGGTTTCAGCTACAAAGAATGGCTGCGAGAAGAAACGCTGGATACGCCTTGCACGACGTACAGTTTTCTTGTCTTCTTCTGAAAGCTCATCCATACCAAGAATGGCAATAATGTCTTTTAATTCATTATTACGCTGTAAGATAGCCTGTACTTTACGTGCCACATCGTAGTGTTCCTGTCCAATCACGAGAGGGTCGAGCTGACGACTCGTTGAATCGAGAGGATCAATCGCAGGATAAATACCAAGCTCAGCAATTTGTCGAGACAATACCACTGTGGCATCTAAGTGAGCAAAGGTTGTTGCTGGAGATGGATCAGTTAAATCATCTGCAGGAACGTAAACGGCTTGTACCGATGTAATAGAGCCTGTTTTTGTAGACGTAATACGCTCTTGCAAAGCACCCATTTCTTCAGCAAGTGTCGGCTGATAACCTACCGCAGAAGGCATTCGTCCTAATAAGGCAGATACTTCAGTACCTGCCAAAGTATAACGATAGATATTATCCACGAAGAACAAGACATCTTGGCCTTCATCCCGGAAGCCTTCAGCCATGGTGAGACCTGTCAAAGCCACACGCAGACGGTTACCTGGAGGCTCATTCATCTGACCGTATACAAGTGATACCTTATCAAGGACATTAGACTCTTTCATTTCATGATAAAAATCGTTTCCTTCACGCGTTCTTTCACCTACTCCGGCAAAAACGGATTTACCTTCATGCTCTGTCGCAATATTATTGATAAGCTCAAGCATGTTGACTGTTTTACCTACACCCGCACCTCCGAATAAACCGACTTTACCCCCTTTCGCGAATGGGCAAAGTAAATCAATCACTTTAATCCCTGTCTCAAGGATTTCTACTTCTGAAGATAATTCAGTATAAGCCGGTGGCTTACGGTGAATAGGCATATGTTTGTCTGCATTCACAGGGCCTGCTTCATCAATAGGATCACCCAAAACATTCATGATACGGCCTAGTGTTTTATCACCCACGGGGACGCTAATAGGAGCTCCTGTATTCTCAACTTCTAGCCCACGAGAAAGGCCCTCAGTTGATCCCATGGCAATCGTACGAACAACACCGTCTCCGAGCTGCTGCTGCACCTCTAAGACAAGATTATGTTCTTTGATGGTCAAAGCATCATAAACCTTAGGGATTTTGTTTTTAGGAAACGCCACATCAATGACCGCTCCAATAATCTGAACAATAGACCCAGTAACTTGATTATCTTTTGTTTTTACACTCATAAGCTTCCTCAACTTCTCCCCAATTAAACGGCTTCAGCACCTGACACAATCTCTGCAATTTCCTGAGTAATTGCAGCCTGTCTGGCTTTATTATAAATACGACTTAAATCTTCTATCATGTCTTTTGCATTTTCGGTGGCACTTTTCATGGCCATCATACGTGCACATTGTTCACAAGCAAGGTTATCAACCACAGATTGATAGACTTGCATTTCGATATAGCGCTTTAAGAGCTCGGTTAAGAGCTTTTCGGCATCAGGCTCATATAAATAATCCCAATGGCCTTGACGCACCTGCTCGCTCACATCCTCTTCAGGAATAGGCAGCAAGGTATGAACATGAGGCTTTTGCACCATCGTGTTCACAAATTCGTTATGAGCCAGATAAATAGCGTCAATTTTACCTTCATCATAGGCATCGAGCATCACCTTAATAACGCCGATAAGGTCTTCTGCACGAGGTTGATCGCCAAGGTGTGATGTCTGAGCAATAATATTACCCCCAGACTTTGCAAAAAACACATCAGCTTTCTTTCCAATTAAGCAAAGATCAATCTCAAGCCCTTGCTTCTGCTTGCTTTGCATATCAAGAAGTACCTGCCTAAACAGCTGGTTATTGAGCCCTCCACACAAACCACGGTCTGAAGAAATAATAATATAACCCACCCGCTTGATCGAGCTACGTCCCACTAAATAAGGATGCTGGTACTCACTACGGCTTTTCGCAACATGAGCGACAACTTGCAAGATTTTTTCAGAATAAGGCTTTGTTTTTGCCATCAACTTTTGGGCAGAGCGCATTTTACTGGCAGCCACCTTTTCCATGGCATCAGTAATTTTTTGAGTACTTTTCACACTGTTAATTTTGGTGCGAATTTGCTTACCGACTGACATTCTTTCTTACCCTTGCATTGATTTAAACTGAGTGAGTGCTTGATCAATCTGAGCTTTAATCTCATCACTTAATACTGGTTTTTCAGCAATCGCTTCTAACATATCTGCATGTGATGTTTTCAAATATTCATGTAACTCTGTCTCATACTCTCTCACTTTTGCAACATCAACGTTATCGACAAAACCCGCCTCAATAAGATAAAGACTAATCGCCATCAAAGGAACACCTAGTGGCTGATATTGTGGCTGTTTAAGAATTTCGATGGTTCTTTGTCCACGCTCTAGCTGTTTACGTGTTGCTTCATCCAAATCAGAGGCAAACTGCGAGAAAGCCTCAAGCTCACGATATTGAGCTAGTGCTAAACGCATGGTACCAGCAATTTTTTTAATCATCTTAGTTTGCGCAGCTCCTCCTACCCGAGAGACTGAAAGCCCTGCATTAATCGCAGGTCTGATACCCGCATTAAAGAGCTCTGTTTCTAAGAAAATTTGACCATCCGTGATGGAAATAACGTTAGTGGGTACGAAAGCAGAAACATCACCTGCTTGTGTTTCAATAATAGGCAATGCCGTTAAGGATCCTGTTTGACCTTTGACTTGTCCCTGAGTGAAATTTTCAACGTACTCAGCGTTAACTCGTGCAGCGCGCTCTAGTAAACGAGAATGTAAATAAAATACATCACCAGGATAGGCCTCACGACCAGGCGGACGACGAAGTAGCAAAGAAATTTGACGATAAGCCGTAGCCTGCTTAGTTAAATCATCGTAAACAATTAAGGCATCTTCACCACGATCTCGAAAGTATTCCGCCATAGTACAGCCCACATAAGGCGCAATAAATTGTAGGGCTGCAGGGTCTGCAGCTGATGCGTTGACAACAATCGTGTGATCTAAGGCACCATGCTCTTCAAGCTTTCTTACTACGGTAGCAACGGAGGATGCTTTTTGTCCAATCGCCACATAAACACACTTAATTCCTGTGCCCTTCTGGTTAATAATAGCATCAATAGCGACGGCAGTTTTACCTGTTTGTCTATCCCCAATGATGAGTTCTCGCTGACCTCGCCCGATAGGTACTAAGGCGTCAATCGACTTCAAACCTGTTTGTACCGGCTGGTCTACCGATTGTCTCCAAATAACGCCAGGGGCCGTTTTTTCAATCGCATCAAAGGTGTCGGTTTCAATATCGCCTTTGCCATCAATAGGTCGGCCAAGCGCATCCACAACACGACCAATTAAAGCCTCACCCACAGGCACTTCTAAAATTCGGCCTGTGCACTGAACGGTCATGCCTTCTTCAAGGTGATCACTCGATCCTAAAACAACGGCACCTACAGAGGTATTCTCAAGGTTCAGTGCCATACCGTATACATCACCAGGGAAGGCAATCATTTCTCCCTGCATCACATTTTCAAGGCCTGCAATCCTAACAATACCGTCTTTTAAACTAGTAATACGCCCTTCTGTGCGCATTTCTTCGTGCAAATCGTACTTTTCAATACGCGCTTTAATTAAATCACTGATTTCTGATGCATCAATCTTTGTTGTCATTTCTATACACCCTTATACATAGTTTTTTGTAAGCGATTAAGTTGTCCCTTAAGTGAGCGGTCAATCACTTGATCTCCCAAGCGAATAAGTAAGCCACCAAGAATACGTGTATCGATAGTA
>JBDOIW010000029.1:0-1484 GCA_047404175.1 Legionellales bacterium
TTCCTCCACTCCAGCCGTTTGTAATGGATATAGGATTGAATGTGTAAGCATCCGAGTAAATAAATTCAGCAAATGGGCTTGAAGAATATCTTAAAATTTCAGTATCTGCACAAAGGGGGATTGTTCCTTGAGTAGCGGCCTCCATAGGCATTAATCCAAAACCTTCAGAAACAGAAGGGTATAATAAATATCTACCCTTTCTAAAAAAATCATTTTCCATATTTTCTACTGTATCAATAATATCAATATTAGAAATCTGTTTCATCATATCTAGCCATTTTTCATACCATCCATAAATATCCCAAAAAGCCCAAGTTCCCTTTTTAACTAAAAATTTCTTATCAGGAAAATTCAATGCGAGATTTATTATTATTGGTGAGCCTTTATAAATAGAAGGATTATTAAATATAAAATCATAAGGCCTAGATAACCATTCCGTTATATCATAATTATCTATTGTTTGATAAGAGTTTTGTTTTGGTAATAAAAATGTTCTTTTGGTTTCAACAAATGGTGCTTGGGGGTGTTTTATTAAATGGTATGGGGCTCCATGCATAATTATTTCACAATCACTATCTAATTCATTTAATGTATGCAAATCCCATATTAAATTTATGGTTTGAATTGTGGGATATTGATTTTTGATAACTGATGCAAAAGTCTCGTCTACTTGTTTCCATCCTGCCCCCCACCACCCATAACCCAAATAATAATCATATTCTTTTCGCTGATTTATCAATTTAAGAGCGTGTTTTTTCACAACTTGATTTTTCAAATCTTCCGTTTTCCATTCAGTATTTTCTAACAAATGTATAAAATCAAAGGGTAATTGATTTTCATATTTTATAATTTGAGGATTTATATTGATTATACTGATTTCATGCCCCATTTTATGTAAATCAAGAAGCCAATCAATTAGTGCCTTATCACCACCACCATATAGAGGACTAGTTAAATTCATCGCACCAACTAATATTCTCATTTTATAACTCACCCACAGGGCTGATTTTCTTTAAAAAATCATTTAAGGTTTTTTCATATCTTTTAGTTACATAATCCTCTACATTTTTCAAATCATTATATTTTTCCTTTACAAATTCCTCATTTTTATCTAAAAAATCTATCATACCTATCCAACTTTCTGCAATCGCTTCCCAATTTAAATCCTTTACACCATCCATCTCCGAAACTATATTATAAACAGTATCGGTTAAATATTCAGAATATACAAAAACACTAAATGGTGCGGAAGAATATCTTAATATACCTATGTCCGAACAGATTGGGATTGTTCCTTGCATAGCCCCTTCAAGAGGCATTAGTCCAAAGCCCTCTAGTATAGACGGATATAATAAATACCGACCCTTTCTAAAAAAGTCTTGTTCCATACTTTCGATTTTATCTACTATATCAACATTTTCCAATTCATAAAATCTGTCAAATTTTTTACTATCTCCCCAATTTCCATGTTTCAATAAAAATTT
>JBDOIW010000030.1:0-1014 GCA_047404175.1 Legionellales bacterium
GGTGTATGTTTTTGATAATATTACAAGCCATTGATTTGATTTAGATTTATAAAACAAAGTTGGCCGAGTTGTAAGCAAAACAATTTCTAAGCTACTTATAATAAGTTTTAGCATATAAAATCTTCACAGGAGACCACTATATATATAATACACAACCAAAGGCAACCGCTGTACACAACTGACAACGAAACCAGTATTATTCATTAAATCGTTCAACAAAAATACACTTTACACCAAAAACCAAACCAATCCCACGAAATTGACCCCCCCCCTGGGCTCCGCCAGCCAATGAAGTTCTTTTATAGAGGATGACCTTTTTATCTCAATAATCATAAAGCTTACTGTTACTAGCATTTTCATTATAATTCAATACCTTGTAAGTACGATTTGCACACGATTGACTCAAAGTTATGCAGAAAACTCACTGGGTACGTGTAGATGCCGTCGGCGAGGATGGAGATCGGGCAGACTGCGACGTTAACCCTCGTGCTGATGAGCATTTGGCATAGTTGGAGGCGATAGAGGTGGCGGCATCTGTCCAATGCCGAAATCGGTTCGATGAACCTCAAGGTAATCCTTTTGAACAAAGCCTTGGTTACCAGATCCGTTTTCAACCTTCCACCACGGCTTGTGAGCAGGTGCGGAGATAATTTTTACCTCTTCTCCTGCTTTAAGATCAAGTTCTTCTACTCCCCCTGCGGAATAGGCATACTTTGATGTCGCACGCTCACCATCATTGAAATGATATCCTGGTGGGTCAGTCAAAAACGCGTGGTCTTTCTGTAATGCGCTGAGTCCCGAAGGTTGAACCTTTGGAGGTCTTACAAACCTTTGTTCCATAGCGTCTCCCAAGCATCTTGCGTCTCCGCAACGCATTTGGCGCGGTTTTCCATCCGATGTCAGTAACTTGATTTCGTATTCATTTCCATTTAGGTTCGTGTACCGCAATTTTGCCTCGCCATTAAGTTTGGCAGCGGTTGCCTTTGGTTGTGTATTATATATATAGTGGTCTCC
>JBDOIW010000031.1:0-3171 GCA_047404175.1 Legionellales bacterium
GCCTTAAAGATGTAGATCTTAGAAATGTGGATCTTACAGAAGCTAATCTTACAATGGCAAACCTTCAAGGGGCAATTCTTACAGGAGTATATCTTGGACGAACACATCTTAGATATGCAGATCTTAGAGCAGCCAAGCTTCAAAGAGCAGATCTTGAAGATGCAAACCTTCAAGGAGTAAACCTTCAAAGTGCAGATCTTGGAGATGCAAACCTTCAACGTGCACATCTTACTGGAGCCAACTTACATGGAGTAGATCTTAAAACAACATATCTTGCAGGTGCCAACCTAGATGAAGCAGATCTTGGAGATGCAAATCTTCAAGAGGCAAATCTTTCAGATGCCAACCTACATAAAGCAGATCTTAGAGGAGCCAAGCTTCAAAGAGCAGATCTTGAAGATGCAAACCTTCAAGGAGCAAACCTTCAATATGCAGATCTTACAGGAGCCAAGCTTCAAATGGCAAACCTTAAAGGTGCAGATTTTCAAGGTGCAGATCTTGAAGAAGCAAACCTTCAAGATGCAGATCTTAGAGGACAAAATCTTATAGGAGCAAAACTTCAAGGGGCAGATCTTACAGGAGCCAATCTATCTGGAGCAAACCTTCAAGGTGCAAGTCTTAGTAGAGTTTATGTTAGCGGTGCTGACATAAGCAATATAAAGCTTGATTCTAGTACAGATCTAGTTGGAGAGAGTTATTATCGAGATAAGAATGGTCATTTCATAGAAACAAAATCTGATGTTGCAGCAAAAAACAAGGAGATGTTGCAACATGTATCAGATCAGCCTTGTAGTGATTCATCGAAGTCAAATGAACAATTGTTGTTAGAGTTAATAGCAAATGTCCAGACAAAACAATATACAGAAGAAGCAAGGCGTTTTTATGAGCAGGCGCCTTGGAGAAGGGTGAGGGGCCTTGCACTGATGGGACATGTTGATGCTTATGTTCCTTACGGCTGTGGGGTAGATGCCGGTGCTGCTATAAGGTTGCATGGTCCAGCAAATTTGCTACCAGAGATAGCCATGTCAAAGGAGTTTTGGCAGGAAGGAAATCAATCTCCTGTAACACACCGTTGTGCATTTAAACCTTATACCGGTGAAGATGATCAAATTGAATTTGCTATGGCGATTCAGGTCAAGCCATTTGCGGATCTTTCAGATGAAATTCAAAAGGCATTGAGAGAAGAAGCACAAAGACCACAAAGTCCTAGAGATATTCAAGAGCCATCGAGAGAAGAGGCACAAATTCCTGGAGATAAAGATAGCATTAATATTCATGATCTTTATAACGATACAAATTGGAGCGCTGAAGAGTTACTAAGTATGGGAGTTGTGCCCGAAGCAGCAGTGGATCCCAGAACAGCAGCAGGTACTGGGGATAATGCAACAAGGGATGATGTAGCAGGTCAAAGATTTTTTGAAGGGGATGCAGCAGGTCCTAGAGAGGATGTGGAAGCCCCTAGTGCAGGCTCTAGAAACCAGCAACCATAACGTCTTTATCGCAGGCCTTGCGATCAAGTCCCCATGTGTTTTTTGTGTTGCCAATAGATGGCATTGCATCCTACCTGCATTGGGCGAACTCTGTGCCTATGCTTAGTGCAGAAAGAGAGTACGAGTTAGGATGGAAGTAAAATTGCTTTCGACTAAGTGCACAAACCAACTGACGACAACAAGCTTTTAAATGAGAGTTATTAAACTCTTTGAATACTAGCGAACCAGTGTTTAAACAAACTCATATAATCATATGTCTGTCCTGTCGATATGGCTACAGGCACCAACATGGTGCTACTACTGATAGGACAGACTAAATCTTTTAGCTTCATAACACTCTTTTTGTGAATAACAAAATATTTTAAGGTCACCCAATCTTTGCTAAAAGACAGGGTCATAAACGCTTAACCTGGAACCAAAATCGAGTAGCAATTACTGCCTCACCACTCGCATGGTATGCAATGATGGGTCAGGCTTGCTCAAACCAAAGTATCGCCATGGATTAATATCCAACCCACCTCGTCGAGTATAAAAAGCATGCACACTCAGTGACTCTGGGTGAGCCTGTTGCATTAAATCACAAAAAACCTGTTCCACACAGTGCTCATGAAACCCCTGATGCTGACGAAAGCCTATAATGTAACGCAATAAACTCTGGTGACAAATAGCCTGGCCTTTATATTGAATGAGAATGCTGCCCCAATCTGGCTGATTGGTCATTGGGCAATTCGAACGTAATAGGTGGCTGTAAACCGTTTCTTCAACAATACCCGCCTCTTTCACTACGATTTTTTCACGTGAAACACTATAGTCGTCAATCGCAATTGTCTGGTGGTCCAGACAGATACCAGGTAACGAACGCCAAGGAAGGTCAGCAATCTGGTCTAGTGGCATCAGTACAACATCAACAGGTGCTTTTGCAACGGTAGAGAGATCATTTTGCATGGTGTGAGAAACATGCTCCCAAGAGGAAAAATGCGACTGATTAAAACTATTAAGATATAGTTTGAAAGATTTAGATTCAATGATGCTCGGGCTATCTGCAGGTAGGGTAAACCGCCCTACTGCCACCTGCGGCATGCCTTCCTGATTTAACCAAGATAATTCATAAGCATTCCAAATATCATGACCTTGGCCACAAAGCTTATGATGACTTTCCAAAGACTGTCTCGATTGCGCTCTTGGAATACCAAAAAGCAATTGCGCGTCATATTGGTCTTCGTAAACCACTTCTTTGCCTAAAACACCGTACACAAAAAACCTAACTTATTAATATGAATCATTAGTTTAGCAAAACAATGAAAGATTGACTAGGATTGATTACTTTCAAAGCTTGGCTGCTTTTGCTAAATTTAAAGCAAAACAAACTACTTAAGCCCACTCTTATGGCACACATTGTGATTGTGACAGCCTCCATTGATATGGGAGGAACAGAAGCTCATTTAGCAATATTGCTTCCTGAGCTTAAAAAGAATGGCTTTACTATTCATCTCATTTGTCTCAACCAACCCACAAATAAATGCTTTGTAAAACACTTAGAGCCTCATGTTCACTTAACTTTTTTATCAAAAACTAGAAAACGCTTTCAGATCCTACGCGATCTTTTCTCACTGATCCAATGTTTTAAGCAATCAAAAGCAGATATTACACATTTTTTTATGCCAGAAGCTTACCTTATGGG
>JBDOIW010000032.1:0-1507 GCA_047404175.1 Legionellales bacterium
CCATAGTCGTAACCTTTTGAAGTGAGACGTAAATCAGCATTATCTTCACGTAGCAACAGACGATATTCAGCTCGAGAGGTAAACATACGATAAGGTTCTTGTGTGCCTAAGGTGATAAGATCATCAACCAAAACACCAATATAAGCTTCATCTCTTGAGAAGGATATAGCCTCTTTTTCTAAGCTTTTTAGTGCAGCATTAGCGCCTGCCAAAAGCCCTTGAGCAGCAGCTTCCTCATACCCAGTAGTGCCATTAATTTGGCCAGCAAAAAACAAGCCTTGAACCCACTTAGTTTCAAGCGTTTTTGTTAAATCACGTGGATCAAAATAATCATACTCAATGGCATAGCCAGGACGCATAATTTCAGCCTTCTCAAAGCCTTTAATCGTTCTTACCAAAGCCAGCTGAACATCGTAAGGTAAGCTTGTAGAAATACCGTTAGGATAAAGCTCATGGGTATCAAGGCCTTCGGGTTCTACAAAAATCTGATGAGAAGTTTTGTCCGCAAAGCGATGGATTTTATCTTCAATCGATGGACAATACCTCGGGCCTACACCATCGATATTGCCTGAAAAAATAGCACTCTCATGCATATGCTTCTGAATGATAGCATGCGTTTCCTCATTAGTATGGGTAATGTGGCATGGGACCTGACGAGGGTGATCGTTCAAGCTTCCCATAAAGGAAAACACAGGCCTTGGTGAATCTCCTGGCTGCTCTTGCATCACGGAGAAATCAACGGTCTTGCCGTTAATTCTTGGAGGAGTGCCTGTTTTTAAACGCCCTACCCTAAAAGGTAAGGCTCTTAGTTTTTCTGCTAGAGGAATAGAAGCTGGGTCCCCTGCCCTACCCCCTGAATGATGTTTTTTACCCACATGAATAACACCTCCTAGGAAAGTCCCAGTGGCTAACACCACTGATGGAGCAAAAAATTGAATACCTAGAGCTGTTTCAACACCATTGATTGTGTTGTCTTCGAGCAAAAGATCCACAACAGGTTGCTGAAAAATAGTTAAGTTTTCTTGTGCAAAAACAGCTTCCTGAATGGCTTCTTTATAAAGCTTACGATCAGCTTGAATACGTGTAGCTCGAACAGCAGGGCCTTTTTTTCCATTGAGAACTCGAAACTGAATCCCTGCCCTATCGGCGGCTTTTGCCATGATGCCACCCAAGGCATCAATTTCTTTGACGAGATGACTTTTTCCAATCCCCCCAATAGCCGGGTTACACGACATTTGGCCAATTGTTTCAATCGAATGAGTGAGCAATAAGGTAGAAGCACCCACACGGGCAGAAGCAAGAGCGGCTTCAACACCAGCGTGCCCTGCTCCTACAATGATAACATCAAAAATTGCATCCATATCAACATAAACCATTCAAAATAATGATTTTTATTTTAACAAAAATGTTATTTTAGGGGAAGGGTTATTTAAACTCTGGGCGTTTTTCATCATGACTATATCTCAATCAACCCTAATAATCGGTCAAATATCGCACTAGCGCCATT
>JBDOIW010000033.1:0-51010 GCA_047404175.1 Legionellales bacterium
GCTTAAGGTTAAGCTCTAAAAAGTATCGCTGGTTTGGCATTATTTTTAGGGCTCGCTTCAACAACTCTTGACCTTGTCTAGTTTTATGGTGTTGACAATAAAGAGCGCCAAGGTTGTTTAATAAAAAAAAATCGTATGGATGTTTCTGTAGTATAACCTCAAGTTGTTGTATGGCATGGTTAGTTTTTTTTTGTCTAAGGGCTTTCTGTACAGATTGGATTTCTTCTAATGCTACTTGACTTTCTTTCAATGTCCTTGTTTGGCAGCAGCAGAGTATTGCGATTGCCATAATATACATTGGTGATCTTATTTTTCTTTCTATCATGGTCTTAATCGTATCATTTCGTACTAAAACAAAAAGCCCGTCTTTTTAACTAAGACTTGATAATTTTATCTTTAAGTCATATTATTCAGTTGTATGCATTAATTATATAATAATAAGAATAATAAAGGTTTTGTAATGGGTTGTATGTATTCATATTTTTATCGTGATCTGTCTCTAGTTTCTCATCATCAATCATGGCGAGTTGAGCAGGGTGAGGGACAAATTTTTATCAAACTAAGCAATAAAAAATTGATAGCCACTATTTTGGACGAGCTAACAAGCTCTTTCGGGCAATCACTAGAAGGTCATATTGACAACCTGGACATGCATATTACCTTGTCAAAATTTGTGCGCGAGTCCAATAAAAGAATGACTCGGTGGCATATAAGTCTCTATTTTGGAATGGATAATGGCGAGCGATATCGTATTCATGATTACCTAAATGATATTGTGGACTTGCAAGTATGGAAGAAGGATTTAAAAGATTATGTCAATGTAGATATGTCATGTGATTTATTCGAGCAAGGATTAGCAACTACTCGTCATGAGGCTATGAAAAAAATTCATCAGTTAGAAGCTACGTTTTTGGATGCAGTTCGAAACAATCGATGTCGTTTGGATCAATTAATGTTTGATTTAGATGAGGTCTCATCTCACTTTCCTCAACCTGATGCGATAGCATCATGGATTAGTAAGGTGAGAAGCTTTGAATCTTATTGGCAATTAGTGTGTGATTACCAGAGTTTGGAGGATACCCATATCGTTGATTGCCTTATTAAGATGATTCCAAGCCTAGAAGTGATGACTAGCAACATAGATAGTCACATTGCCTTAGAAACACAAGTGGTCAAGCCTAGTCATGAAAAAACAAGGAAAAGTAAAAAATCTAAGGCGGCAAAAAACAGAAAAAAACAACTATCTAAAGTGGGCAAGAAGGTAAACTACCAGGCTTTACTTGATAAATCTTTAGTCGCTATTTCAAGGTTAACTAGTGATAGTAAACTTGAGACCCTTTTGGAATATGCCGGCTTGCTACAGATAGCTGCTGTTGAAGCTGATCTTTCACCCTTGCATGAAATAAATATCAATACTTTTACGGTAGTTAAATTACAGTATGTTGTAGACAATAAGTCCTATGAGGCATTGCCACTGCTTTTTACAAAAGGAGAGTTAGCGCTTCTTGCTCAAGACTATGCCTACTTGCTTATTGATTTATTCGAAGAAACACTTTGTTCTTGTGCCCCAGTTGCCTGCTTTATCCTAGAGCATTGCCCTCAGCTACATGTGCAGTCATTTTCATACGAGGGTGTTAAAGGCTTTTCGTTACCAAAATTACTCATGCTGCATTATATAAATCAATCAATCTCTTCTCAGCACTTAATACGATTATTAACTAATATATTAGATATAAATGGTGATTGTGCATACCAAGGATTGAGTTTTTCATTTGCCCCAGATCATCAGGGTTTTGTTGCGGATGAGAATCAAGTCGAAGCGCCTATGCAAGTGGGTCATCTTGTGACATTGCCCATTTTTGCATGGCTTAGCTATTTTTCTCAAGTACGAGAATATGATCAAAGGGATTTATTGAAGCTCCTTGGTCATTTTTCTAATATTCATATGAAATCTGATGAGAGAAGTTTCTTGGCTAAGTTGAAGTTTATACAGCAATTTATTTCTAAGCAATTTCTGCCAGTATCAATATTAGATGCTGCGAGTGTTGGCCGTATAGAATTACAAAAGGCTCAAATAGGTCGCCATATTGATGCTTGGCTTTCTCATATGATAGATTCCTGGAAAATCGATCACAAAGCTAAAGAAAAATTGGGCGATCGATCGGAGTCTATGATTGCTCTCAACCAGTTTATAATACCTTTTAAGCGTCGAGACATGGGTGATATTTTTGCCTTACATTCTGTTGCTAAACTATATCGTTTCCATCGCGAGCATGTTATTCAGGCTTCATGTGCTGTGGTGGGTATTACTCCTAGTATGCAAAAACTAGTGATTCAAACTCTTATGAAAGGAATTGATGAGTTAGGTGAAAAGTATGCCACATTGCTTTCTCAAGAAGAAGCAAGTAAGAAGCTATCCATGACCAGTCAGCAGTATAAGCAAGGGATTTTATCCTTCTTGGCGATTGAGTTTTCCATTGCAATAATGGCGAATATTTTACAATCGATGGGGGCTGAGCATAAAGGAGTGCAGATATTAAGACACTTTTGTAAGCATACGAGTTTATCAAGTTCTTTTGAACATATTAACGATCATGCGCGTCTATTAATTAAAATGGCTGGTGCAATGATGCAAAGATTAAATCCTGACTGCCATTTGTTAGATCAGCCTGTGCAGGCTATAGATATTCATCTTCATCGACTTCAAAAGGTTCTTCTTGGCTATGTGTCTCTTGATGAGGTTTCAAGCAATGTTCATGATGTAACCTGCGTCATACTCAAGGCTAAACATTCTAATGCTCATGGTAAGGGTCGATCTTTGCTCCCAGGATCGCCTAGTCCCGCTGATCTTGATGATTCTGCCTGTGAGTCTGACTTCTCTAGTGGTGGTCGTGTCTCAGAGGATTCATTGGATGGTTCAATGTCAGAAGCTTCTTTGGATGATTCAGGTTTGTCTGAGGTGGGATCTTCAGGAGGATCTTCCGCTGATGAGGATGAGTCTCACCCTTATGGTGTTGATCATGAGGACTCTACAGCTACAGCTTCTGAATCTGCTGCCAGTGTCGTCAAACATAGTCTTTATGGTGGGGATCGTCAAGCAATGAGGGATGTTACCAATACTAGTCCTATCAAATCCCCTTAGCTGTTTGTTTACTAAGCAAGGCTTATGTTAATGCTATCGAGCTCATTTAGTTTGATGTTTGCTCAGAAAGACCCATAGTGGGGGCATGAGAAGCAATACAACTCCTAAAATGAGTAATGCATCATATTTAAGTGGTGAGCTTGAAACCAACTCTGGTGGGAAGAAGCCAACGATGATAGCGACGATGCAGGTCATCAGACCAAGTGATCCGATGATAGCCATTGTGTTTGAGCTTAGAGAAAAAGCCCTTGGATGGTTAGGGTTGCGCTTTTTTAGAGCCATTCCAGCACAAAAAACCAATGCATAGTAGCCTAAGGCCATTTGGGCTGTCATGGCAGTGAGAAGAATATAGCCCTCTTCTAAGCTTGGCATCAAGACGTACAAACCACAGAGTAAGGTGAAGATAATCGCTTGAACCAGTAACACGACAGTAGGGGCGCCTTTTTCATTGACTGTTGCCCAGCTTTTGGGTAAGGTGCCGTCTTGTGCCGCTACTAAAATACTTTTTGTAGGACCAATAATCCAAGCCGAAACATTCCCTAGGCCACTTAGGACGATAGCCAGCCCAACAATAGGAAGTAAGTTGTCTAGTTGATAGTGATGCAATAAGTGACTAAAGGACTGTATTAGCCCATGTATCACATTAATTTCGTCTTTGGGCACTGATATGACAATGGCCAACGATGCTAGAACGAGTGAAGTCAGAATAATGAAAGCAGATAAAGCAATGGCTCTTGGATACGCATGTCCTGGTTGCTTGACTTCGTCAGCATGAACAGCGGACATTTCAATGCCCATAAGACCAAATAAAATAAAAGTAAAATAGACAATGTTTTGTGCTTGGGATGCTTGGGGAAATAGTGCATCCCAGCTTAGGTGTGCAGGGCTTGTATTGCCATCTATTAGCCATAATGTTCCCAGAACAATAATAAAAGCCATAGGAAGCAATGTCCCTAAAACAGCTGCCACGGTGCTAAAGGAAGATGCCAGTTTCATGCCATAAAAATTGAGCCAAGTAGCACCCCAAAAAAGAACAAGAACTGACGACAAAATGAGTGGTTTATGGTTAAGCCATTGAGGAAAAAATACTGCCAATCCAGAGTCTACAATGAAAACTAAAATAGTGGGAAACCAAATAAGGTTGTACATCCATTGCATCCAAATAGCTAAAAAAGCCCAATGTTCACCAAAAGCTTCTCGAACCCAGACATAAGCGCCCCCTTTTGCAGGCCAGCCTGTTGCAAGTTCGGCAGAGATGAGAGCAATGGGAATAAAAAATAAGAGTGCGGCAAGAGCATAATAAAACACAAGACTTAAGCCATATTCAGCGCTAATGGGAAGTGTCTTGAGGCTATCAATAGCAATGACATTAATCATAGTAATAGCAAAAATGCCTAAAGACTTCCCTGGTGTTTGAGTAGAAGACATCATGAGGATTCCTTGCTTAATCCAATCACTGTGCCCATTTGGCATGGGGCATCAACAGGTAGTGCTTGATGCCAGTCATCTACTATATTTTGAGAGAATAGCACAATAATAGAAGATCCAAATTGAAAGTGGCCAATCTCATCGCCTGCTTTAAAGATGTGTTGTTGAGGTAAAAAGTCGTGCCGATCAACTCGAGGGCCTATGGGAGGTGCTACCTGGCCAGACCACACGGTATGGATGCTCCCCACCATCGTGGCACCTACAAAAATAACCGCCATTTTGCCGCCATTAATATTAAAAAGAGCAGCAACTCGTTCATTCCTAGCAAAAACATCTTTTGGCATGCTTTTTCGATTGTGATCAACAGTGTAGAGACTTCCTGGGATTGCGATAGTATGAGTAAGTTCAGCGTCCATAGGGCAGTGGACTCTGTGATAATTATAAGGTGCTAAATAATAGCTAGCAAATAGCCCCCCTTCAAACATTTTACTTAAATCATGATGATGGCCAAACACAGATTCGAGGGTATAGTCATGGTCTTTTACGGTCATAATGGTTTGTGAACTTAAGCTTCCCAAGCCTGACACTTGACCGTCAACGGGGCAAACGACAGAGGGTGCCTTGGCGATTGGGCGTGTGGATGACTTTAGTCTTCGAGTAAAGAAGGCATTAAGAGATGAAAAAGAAGAAAGTTCTGCTTCATCTATGGAGATATTGAAGCGCTTTTTGACAATGGCAATCAGTGGTTGGCTTATCCAAGTGCTTTCACAGTTGGCCAACCACCCCATAAGACGAGAGATACCGTGTTGAAATTGCGCCAGAAAGTTCATAGTCATTAAAAGTCAAAAGTAATCGTTGCTATTATACTGATTTGCCGATAAATTACCATCATAAGACATCAAACAGGAGGCCCATGGAGATTTATCAAGTGGGTGGTGCTGTGCGAGATAGCTTATTAGCCAGAAAAATCAGTGATTGTGACTGGGTTGTTGTAGGCGAGACTGTTGAAAGTATGTTGCAGAAAGGGTTCAAGCCTGTGGGCAAAGATTTTCCCGTATTTTTGCACCCCAAAACAAAAGAAGAGTATGCACTTGCCCGTACCGAACGTAAAGTATCAAAGGGGTATCATGGCTTTGATTTTTTTACGTCACCCGATGTGACATTAATCGAAGATCTTGCAAGACGAGATTTAACGATTAATGCCATTGCTAGATCTTCTGAGACTGGTGAGCTTGTTGATCCTTATGGCGGTAAGCAGGACTGTGAAAATAAAATTCTTCGTCATGTCTCCTCTGCTTTTGTAGAGGACCCTGTGCGCGTATTGCGTTTAGCAAGATTTTCAGCCACTTTTCCTGAGTTTACTATCGCAGAGGAAACCGCCATTCTAGTTGAATCGATGGTGCATTCAGGTGAGATGGCAGCATTAGTGAAGGAGCGTATTTGGCAGGAAACTGAAAAGGCCCTCGCTACAGAAGATCCTATGCGTTTTTTTGAAGTGCTCTCTGCTCTCAATGTTTTAGAAGTTGTGATGCCTGCGCTTATGCCATTAGGACAGAAAGATTGGCAGTTGTTGCGTCATTTTTCTACGCAGCTTGAATTGCCTCAGCAGCGTTTAGCATTTTTAGGGCTTTATTTAGATTTGGGCACGCTTAAGTTGTTTACTCAAATACTGGCGTTACCTAAAGAGTATGAGACACTTCTACAGTGGATTATCAAACATTTAGACAAGATAAGCTCCTTGAAAAAGATGACCCCAGAGGGTGTGTTAGAGCTTTTGTCACGGCTGGATGTATGGCGCAGGGAAGATCGCTTTTTTATTTGGCTTGATTGTGCACTAGTGATTCGTGATTTATGCTCTGAGCAGCTTATGTGGAAGCATATGGTTGATAAATGTAGGCATATACCTGTGGCTCAATGGATTCAGAAAGGTTTGCAGGGTAGGGAGTTAGCTTCTGCAATTAAGCAATCAAGGTTAGAAGTCATAAATCATTACTTAGCTACATTGCCTGATTGATCTTGTTTCTTCAATAGTGATTGGATGAACCTTTTATATCAAAGCTATTTTATTATCTATTATCAGCTTGAGTAGGATTTTGAGCAGTGTCATGTTCAAGATGTTCTTCGTCGTTAGGGGGTGGAGTGTCAAATAACCGACTAGGTGAAGAGGTTGGTGCTCCTGATGCTACTGTATTCTCAGGTTGTGCCAGTATTCTTGGGCTCGTATTGACGCCAGCTTCTGGTTCTTGGATGCCTAGTGCTTCTTTCTCTACTGTATTCCAACTTGTCATGTCAAAAAATTGAGCAATGGCAATTCCTCGAATGGATGTGTCTTTGTGTTTTCCCGGATTCTGTACTTCTTCATGCAATGCTTGTTGTATATCGTCAGGCATGTCATGTAGAGGTTTTCGTCCAATGAATAGGGCAGTAACCTCGTCTTCTTCATCAAGGGGGGATGCTAGATAGATTTCATGGGTCTCATCTGATTGAGTTTTGTGTGCGTCCCAAAAATCAGCGCTAACTTGAGGCAGTGGAATCGTGAGTTCGGTACCATGAATGGTCGAGAGAGAGCCGTTTGGGTTAAGCTTTGTGCCAAAGGGTATGAATGCATCAACAGAATTCCCGCTAAGGTTTCTACATATTACTTTTGTCCATGGTGCATGTTGATAGAATGTTTGTGCTTTAGTGGATTGAGGGTTAGATTGACAAAAGTGAATAAGTTCTAGCAACAACTGCTCAGTTGACTTGAAAGAGATATGAAGCCATGTTGAATCAAGTGTTTTGAGAAGTTGCTTGTTTTGTTCAGCGATTGATCCTTGAATCGGATAGAACTGCCCCTGGCTATTTTGAGTGAAGCCTTCATTAAAAAATTGTGTACTTGAGTCAATCCCTATGCTTTCGATATTAGCATATTGAAGATTGGCCTCTTGAAGATTAGCTCCTTTAAGGCACGCATTATGAAGACGCGCTCCTTCAAGATTAGCCTTTTCAAGAGTAGCTTCTGTAAGACTCGCCGAACAAAGATTCGCTCTTGAAAGATTCGCCCTATCTAGATTAGCGTCTTTTAAATTAGCCTCTTGCAGATTAGCACTGTAAAGATTCGCCTCTTGAAGATTTGCCTCTTGAAGATTTGCCTCTTGAAGGTCAGCTCTTTGAAGCTTAGTGACATTAAGATGCGCACCTTGAAGATCGGCTGCTTTAAGATCTGCTTGTCGAAAGTCAGTTGCTCGAAGATGTGCCCCTTGAAGATTAGCCATTTGAAGATTGGCATTTTGAAGATTGGCTCCAATAAGATTTGCCTCTTGAAGATTGGTTCCATCAAGACTAGCCCCCTGGAGTTGCGTCTTTTGAAAATTAGCTCCTTGAAGGTTTAGCCCTTGAAGATCAGCCCCTGTAAAATTGGCCCTTGTAAAATTTGCTTCCTCGAAATTAATGGATTTTTCGTGGTACGAGTAGACTCCCGCCTTGCTAAAGTTTACATTGCTGAAATCTCTGCGGCCTTCATCCCATGCGGCTATAAATTCTTCCCAATTCATTTTTCACCTCTCCCCTCCACTAGTTATTTTTTATTATATACTTTTATGCTGTATTTATCTGTATTTATCTGTATTTATCTGTATTTATCTGTATTTATCTGTATTTGTGGTCGTCAAATAATGTGTCATTCATCTTCGAATTATCTTTTGATAGTTGTTTTTATGGATTCAATCTCGAATTAAACAATCAAGGCTAGAGATTATTAATCACTAGCTATTCACATTGCTAGCTTGGGGCAGTTAACATCCTTGTCTTTCCTTTAGTGTCCTTTTGGAGAGAGAAAAATGATGGTTAGTTGTTGTTATCTGGATTTGGACCCCTTCTTTTCATATCCTCAAGTTCAATAGGCTTATCCAGCTGTTCTTCTGTTTGTGGATGAGAACGGCCAAATAGATGAGAAAAAAAGCCGTGAACACTTCCTTTTGATGGGGCTCTGCTACTTTGAGGAGGTGTTTTCCCTTTATTTGCTGCTTGCACTTCGCTTTCCATGAGAAGTCTTTCTCTGATCTTCATAAATGAGTGTAAAGCTTTCAAGAGTTTATCAGGATCTCTTGCTTCTGCTTCAAAAATTGAAAAAATTTGGGCGGGCTTATCCTGCATAGCGAACTCAACAAGTTCAGATTTTGAGTCTGGAACGACAACAATGAGTACTTGATTATTTGATAGTTCTTTAGCTATCTCAGGGTTAAAAAGGTCTAATTCAACTGCATTGATTTTAGTTGCCCCAGGAGCATTGGCATAAAATATTTTATGTAATATAAACGGTGCTTTTGCCTCTATACATTTTTCACTTAAAGCGTCGTTGAAGTAATTTTTATCTTCTCCTAGCGTATAAACTATAGATGGGGTGCGGATTTGTGTAAAATCATGACTATCCATATGGTACTTCACTTTGTTGGTCAAAATGAAATTATAGTCAATAAAAATACTTTTATTTGAATAGGTGGTGTCTTTGGTCTATCTGTCTAAAGCATAAAGGTTTTTGCAACAGCCCTTTACCAAGACCTATAGCCTTGAACTTTTCACCCATTTCTTGGGGCATCAGTAATTGTTTAAGAGACTGGCTTGTTTTAAACGCTTGTTGTGTTTCTTCTTGCAACGGTAGCTCAGTAATCCCTAGATTCATAAGTAACGCTGCTTGGTGGCAATATCCCTCTAGCTCAAGATCGTAATGGAGAGCCGCTTCTGCTACTTGAGTAAAGTTTATATGAGCTGTGATGTCTTGACACCCTGGCAGCCATAGCGGATCGTAGTTGGTTTTGTGGCGGTGGTGGCATGTGAGCGTGCCTGTTTTTCTTTCGGGATGATAAAATTCATGCTCAGGGTAGCCGTAATCAATAAGTAAAATAAGACCTTGTTGAAGTGCTTGGCTAGCACTTTTAACCCAAGCAGGAATCAGTGTGGAAACTTCTGTGTGATAACCAGGAATGCATGGGATTTTATTAAGACTTGGGAGAGATAGATTGCTAGGCAAAGGCTTGTAGGTGAAGCAAAGCTTGTCCTCTTTATCAAGTGTAATATATTCTCTTTGCCAGCCATCATTGTATTGTACTCTTTCAATGGGCATGGCATCTAAGACTTCATTGCCCAGGATCAATCCACAAAAATGCTCGGGCCATTGAGTGATCCAGCTGATTTGGTTGATATAATCAGGGTGCTCTTTTTTGAGCAGAAGGTACTGCTCGGACTGAAGTAAAGCACTTGTCTCAAGAATCCAATAGCAAGGAGGAAGTGCCTGTTGTGCTTTACAGTAGTGGATTATATCTGAGGCCATGCGTCCAGATCCTGCGCCCATCTCAAGGATGGCGCTCTCTGGTATAGTTTGCTTGAGGTCAAGCCATTGACGCGCAAGGCAGTGTGAAAAGAGAGGTGTCATCTCGGGCGCTGTGATAAAGTCACCTTGTGCTCCAATGGGGTGATTGCGACTTTGATAATAACCTAGCACAGGCTCATAAAGGCAGCGATTCATATAATCTGAAAACGGCATGGGGCCATGATGGCGGATAGAGTCAATAAGCTGATTAGTGAGATCTTCTGCTTTATCATTCCAGTGGTTAGGTTCCATCATGAAAAGTATTTTTTTACATCTAAGTCAGCAGTGTAGCGTAAAAAAGCTTTGATGACTAGCCTAGGTGATGATAGGCATGCCGTAAATGGCTAGGAATAAGGTCGTGACGTAGGAGGTCTTCTGACGTTTGCGGTTTTTGAATTAGATGATGACCTTGGTCACTGAATAGTATCATCGCAGGCTGCGCATCCGCACGGTTTGATGCATGACTTTGGTGATAAGCCCCTACACGTTCAATGATAATGGTGTCATTGGTTTGTAGCGGTGGTAACTTGACGGATTGGCGAATAATGTCATGGTGGAGATTTGATCCGCCGCATAGGCGATAGGACCTAGCTTTGTCAAATGAAAACGAGCTAAGATGGCGAATAGGGTGTCTGTACCACTTGGCATGAGGGAGTTGATGTGTGCTTGTTGCAAGATAGGCAGTATCAATGCCTTGATGATGGGTTTTAACGGCCATAATCTTGCAAGCACAGTCAACGGCATCTTCAACCAGTAGTCGTCCTGGAGCGATATGAATAGAGCAGGTGTGACCAAATTGTTTGCTTAACTTTCTCTCGTAGTGCTGAAGTATATGTGTAAAGCTATCTATTGCTCTATGGGGGGATGTGTTGTGTTTCAGCGCGACGCTCCCAGGGAATCCGCCTCCCAGGAATAATTGCGATGGAAATAGGTTTTCTTGTTGGCATTGTGCGCCAATGTGGCAAAGATAGTCGATAACTTGCGCGAACTTTGCTGGTTCTTGTTCGTGGTGATGATAATAAAGCCCCTGAAGTTGTACATACTCACTTTGAGCAACCATTCTTAGAGCACGCGAAAAGTCATCCTGTCTAGAGTCTAGGCCAAATTGACTACTGTGTTGATCAAGTCCCGAAACTTGAAGGCTAATGCGTGTTTTTTGTTGACATTGTGCTGCTATTTGCGTCAAACGGTTTAGTTCTTCGAGATTGTCGATGTGAATCATCGCGTTCATCTTAATGGCATCTAAAAGTAAGCCATCTGCTTTTACTGGGCCTGAAAGCATTATTTTCTCACCTGGTACACCAAGTTTTTGTGCAAGAGTCATTTCATGAGGCTGACAGACTCCTGCCCAAGCGCCTTCTTCGTGTAGAATCGCAATTAAAGCAGCACTATGGTTAACTTTATAAGGATAAATAATATGGCAAGGTATCTTGCCTGGATTAAACTTACTTTTAAGTGCCTGATAGTTATGACGCAAGCGCTTTTCATGTGCGAGCATGAGGACATTGCCGTGCTGTAACATCAGTGATGAGATCAAATTTTGATCGTATTGTGGTAGAGATGGCTGTGTTTGTCTAAGAGGTATAATTCTTGGTGGCTCATAAGCGATTGACATGTAAACTCCTTAAGCAAGCACAGTTTGAGCTAATGTGTGGACAGAATCACGTTGTATTTTTGGGTGCCAGGTTATCATGCTGCCTATTAGCTTTGTTGGCAACTCCAGGCCTTTTTCATCTGGTTTTATCAGCTGCTCAAGCCAGTTAAATGCACTATGATCAATTGCAGAAAACCAGCGAGGAAGAGAGGGTGATGCTCCTTGCAAAATCCATTCATCAGTCAGTTGATCTCGTATCCAGTGACAATGAATAATTCCTTGCCAGCGTGAGAGCTTGCCCAAAGCCTTAATCTGAGGCAGAAGTGCTTGGGTACTAATAAAGCTATATTGATGCTCGGTATGTTTTTTAGCGCAACAATAGTGATAAAGTTGATGGCTTTTATCAAAGAATGCTACTGACTCAAATGCATCTCCCTCAATACTTGCCTTTAACTGTAATGATTCCTTTCTTGGCGTAAAGGCAAGATTGTGCCAGGCGTGTTCTAAATGCTTAGAATCCAAAATAGTATGCCAGCCCTCAAGATAGTTGCCTAGCTGCAAAGGATAGCCAAGTTTGCATGCGCTGGATAACGCTTCTTGCAGAGAGTAGGCATGATGATACTGATTTATCCTGATAGTATTAGAGCCTTGCTGTAATAAAGCCTCAGCTTTATCCAGTGACCATTGTGCAGGCACTAGGGACCAAATGCCTAGTTCCCTTAGTTTTTTTTCTTGGCTTTGCAGGCAGCGTATGCTGGCACTGTCAAATCCTAAAATGGCCGATGGCGTGTGCTGTTCTAAATGGTTGAAAAGCTGTTCAGACAGAGAGACTTTGTTGCTGGTATTCAGCAAGCAGGTTGCTATACCTTGATACCTCTGTAAATCACTTGAGAGGGTGTTGTGTTGGCTTGCTAGCAAGAGACACGATGATTCCTCTGCAGACTTTATTCTCTGTCGTCGGTTGGCACATGAGCCAAATGACTTGTAATATTGATAGTGTTTGCTTTTTATAGTTGAGACTTGATCTACCTGTTGACCTACTTGAGGAATAGTTTGAGGAATGGGGGCATGCCGCTCAAAGTCAAATAGGCAGCGAATCATTTGGGGAACCATGCCGTCTGATGTTGAATGTAGTGTAAACCATGAAGGGAGCTCTGTTTGTAAAGAAAAGAGTAGCCATTCTCCCTCTTGTTGATAGAACTGAAAGTGCAAAGCGCCTTTCCAGTTGAGCTGGGAGATGATTTCAAGGCATAAATCCTTTAGTTGTGGGTGGTTGACTAAGAAAAATTTGTTTTGGCCATCTAGGAGTAGTGGTCTTTGAATTTGCACGTCAATGACGTTGCCATGATCATCACATAATGCCACAGCACTTAATAGCTCTTCTTGGATATGAGGGCCGATTTTGACAATACCATCGTGGACATTGAACCGTTCTATGATGGCTTGTTGAAGAGTTTCTTTTGAGAAAAAAACCTGTTTATTGTTGTGAATTTGTAAGGGCCACTCACATAGAGGTAGCAGGTCACTGAATTTTTCGATCCAGTAAGGGTCGTCTGACTGTAAGGTGATATGAGGCCACTGAGGTACTGTATTAAGCTGTGATAGCTTAATTACTTTTTTAATGCTGTCCAATGCCGGTATAATGCAGCGTATACCCGCTTGTTTTAAGCTGCTTTGGTGTTGGGCAATTGTTAGGCAGCGCTTTGTATGTTGTAACCATAAAGCATGATAAGGAAAGGCTTCATGGATATCCAAGAGTGCATCAAGAGAGTCTTGTTTTGTATGGTGAGCATAATCAACCCATGGGCAAGCTAGAACATTAGCATCTGCGTGATACTGCAGGGCATGAATCTCAATAGCTTCGCCATAATGACGTTTGATTTGCTCAGCTATCGCAAATCCTGAGGCATCGCGATGTGGACTAAAGCCATCTAAAAGTAATTTTTTAACCATCGTAGGCATCAATAAGGTTCCACCGTGCGAGTTGATGAATAAGGGCTAGGACATCTTGTTTTGCTATCCCAAGATTAATAGAGAATGTGTGGTGTAAAGAGCTTGCTAGGTCTTTTAGGTTTGAGCCAGATGCAAGTAAGGGAATCAAATGCTTCGCACTTGTATTTACTTGAAAGATTTCAGCCGAATTGGTATCGATAATCAATAAAGATTTTTTGTTCTCGATAACTATGCCTGCCTTAAATCGCCAATATTGTTGTTTCATGGTTTTCCTTAAAATGCATAGCTTAAGCCTAGGCTATACCAATTCAGCCCAAAATGTTCATCATTGTATTCATAGCGATCATGACGGTAATCAGCAATAAGGGTAGTATGATCATCCATAAAATAATGGACTGAGACTCCATAGGCATTTTGCTGTTTCTCTAAGCGGTCATAGAGTGTATATAAGTTTGGCTTGTAGGTGAACTGCCTCTCTCCCAGTGTTAAATAGCCTGTCACATCTATGGGTTGTGCTCTTAGGTGGTAAGTGCTTAATGCTGTTGCAGACCAATAAGTTTGATTTTTTGCTTGATCATTATCTTGATTGATATATTGTCCCATCACACGAATGCTTGACCAAAATTGACGATGAAGGTGAGATCTGCCAGCAGTTGCGCTGAATTGATGCATTGTTTTTTGATCGAGCGTATTTCCATGAGAAAAGTGTGCGGTTGCATAGCCAATATCGTAATATTGATCATGCCTTTGGTCAAAGTACATGATGGAAGCATAAGGAGCTGTGGTGCGGTCGTATAGTGCACTATCATGGGTAACATGATTAACATCGAGGCGTGCGGCCCATTTCCTTACCGAATCAATGGGAACGAAATGTACCCAAGACGCTGTTGCTTTGTTGGCGCTTTTTCTATCGGTGTCATAACGTTTTTCTAGCCGATTGAAGCGGGTTTGCAGGGTGACGTGATTACGAAAATGTGCGTAACTTAGCCTTATTGTGCCATTACTGCTGCGTTCATAAGGTGATTCGTGGCCATCTTCTGCAATGGATGAGAATGCACTAAAGGTGAAGCCATAGGGCAGTTTTTTACTCTCTTCTAAGCCTCTAGCCGCCTGAATGTTTTTGGGGTTTGCCTTAATGGCTCGGCGAAAGCTTGACTGAGCAAGCGTTTTGTCTTCTCGAGCCAGAGCAGTGTAGCCAAGTCCGGCTAAACTGTTATCCCAGTTAGGGTGGCGATCGAGGTTGGCATAAAAATAGTTTGCAGCAGCCTTTGGTTTTCCTATGTAGTATAAGCTCCATGCAAGCATGGATTGTGCATTATAATCTTGGCCTGTTTTAATGGTGTTGGTGTCGTGGTAGTCACCTTTATCAAGCTGCCTATTCTCCCATTGGACTACTTTGGGCAGACTTAAAAGAGCAAGGTGATATTGTTTGCTTTGATAGAGAGAATAGGCCTGTCCTCGTAAGGCATGAGGGTCACTTGGGTTAATCGATAAAGTGTTTTGAAAAATGGACAAGGCTTCATCGTATTTGCCGTTTTTATATAGCTCCCATCCAATTGAATCTTGAGTTGGTGCTTGTTCAGCGTATGAGTATAAATGCACACCGGCTAAGGCCATTAATAGGATATGTTTGCGCACAACGATTCCCTCCGTGGAAATGATTCTTTAGTTTAGCATAACTTAGTGGTGGAAAAAAAACATTTTTTTGAATCAGCTGTGCCTGGATGTTGTTAGTGAGACACTTTGCGCATGAGGTAGTGCATAGGGCTTGTGAACGGTTAGTGTGGCACTTGTGCATGGAAAGCTTGTGATTAGGTGATCGGCAAGTGCGTGGGTTAAGGTTTCCAGAAGTTGGAATGACTTCTGCTTACAAAACCCATCAATACATTGTGCGATCGCTGCATAGTTGAGAGTTTTTGAAATATCTTCTTGTGTTGTTGAGGCATTGAATTCAATTTGATAGTCAATAAGAAGCATTTGTTTAAGTGTTTGTTCCCAGGCATGGATGCCTAATGTGCAATGAGTTCTTAGTTGTTCTATGGTCAGCTTATCCATGTTAGGGCCTTATGCGTTTGCTATATTTGAGGCAGTAAACGCAACTTGCAAATAATAAGCCATTGATCACTAGTAAAATCAAAAGAGCCTCTAAAATAGGTACATCAGTAATACCTATCATACCGTAGCGAAAAGTGTTCACCATATATAAGATAGGGTTGGCGTGCGATAAGCTCTCCCACATCTCAGGTAGCATGTTGACAGAGTAAAAAACACCGCCCAAATAGGTGAGGGGAGTTAAGACAAAGGTGGGGATGATAGATATTTCATCAAAGCTATTGGCATAGAGACCGTTTAGAAACCCTGTGAGAGAAAACATGATGGTTGTCATAATCACAACACAAAGTAGTATTATAGGGTGAAGAAAGGGGAGGGGGACAAATAGCGAGGCAATAAAAGTAACCACGGCGCCTGCTACGATACCTCTTGTCATGCCGCTTAGCATGAAGCCTATGACAATAAGGCTATCAGACATGGGTGAGACTAGAATCTCTTCAATGTAGCGGGCAAATTTCGCGAGATAAACACCGCCGCAGACTTGTGCGTAGCTAGTGGTGATGATGGTTAGCATGATGAGCCCAGGGGCAATGAATTGACTGTAGGGTAGGTCATGAATAAGGCCAATTCTGCTTCCAATAAGGTTGCCAAAAATGACAAAGTAAAGGGTCGTGGTGACAGCAGAGGGGAGCAGTGTTTGCGCCCAGCAACGAAATATTTTGCGTGATTCTTTAAGGGTTAAGCTCTGTAGGGCTGTGAGTTTTGAGTACATCAGCGTTCCTTTTTCGCATGAATCATGTCGTGAATGATTTGCTCAAGCCGATTGGTTTCATTTTTAAGGCTAAGCACCTGAATGCCATTCTGATTTAGAGCGTTTATAGCGTCGTTAATGGTCTGGTCATGGCTGAGACTAATGCGACAAGTCTGAGAGTCAAGCAATGTGTAAGAAAAAGGTACCTTGGGGGCTATGTCGTTGGTTTGCTCGTTAATATCAAGAATATAATTATGATTCTGTGTGCTTTTTAATAGCTCTCTGGTGTTGCTGGTTTGCATAATGCCGCCTTCATTGATGATGGCAATACGGTTACACAGATTTTCAGCTTCTTCGAGGTAATGGGTGGTTAGGACGATGGTGGTTTTGTTTGTTTTGTTGATCTCTCTCATCAGCTGCCACATGGAGCGGCGTATTTCAATATCCACACCTGCTGTTGGTTCATCAAGAAAGAGTAACTTGGGTTTGTTGATGAGTGCTCTTGCGATCATGAGTCGACGTTTCATTCCTCCAGATAGCATGCGTGCTTGCTGATCTTTTTTGCCCCAAAGCTCCATAGTTTTTAGTAGTTCTTCTGCCCATGGCATCGCTTCTTTTGCCTTAATGCCATAGTAGCCAGCTTGACTTATGATGATTTGTAAAGGTGTCTCGAAGGTTTGAAAATTAATTTCTTGGGGCACGACACCAATAAGTTGTTTGGCAAGAGATTGGTGGGTATCAAAGTCATGGTCAAAAATTTTGATATCGCCGCTGTCTTTTTTTGTCAGGGATGTAAGTATAGATATGAGTGTTGTTTTGCCTGCACCATTAGGTCCTATTAATCCAAAAAAGTCGCCTTCTGCAACAGAGAGGCTGACATTGTGCAGAGCTTTCTTATGGCTGTGGTAGCTTTTGCAGACGTTCTTAATAGATATGGCTGATTGCGTCATTCTCGGAGGCCAGCATTTTTTTATCTTTAATGATATGAACAGTGTAACACTGTTAAGATAAAAGAAGCAACGCAAAGCCTGAGTAATGTGGGGGCAGGCTGAGCGTTGCTAGTGACTTGGTTTAATGCTCTTTAGTGAGGTACTTCAAAAGAGCGCCAGTGGCAAGCACAGGTATGACTGTTTGTACCACTAAAGTAGCATGGAAGAATAAGGTTTTGATTGAAAAGCCTTCTGGATTTGGCTCGGACAGACCCACATATAGGGCAAGTAGTGCAAACACACCTGCGATAATCATAAACGTACAAGGGATTTTACTGTTACACATGGTTGTGTCTCCATTAATCTATACACAACAAACAATATAAGAAATAGGCAGGTGACGCAAATAGTAAAAAACAGATCCAGGTATCTGTAATTTGTTTAAAGCGCTGTTTTTGTTCTTCTTTTTTGTTTGCTGTGCGTTTTTTGCGAGTGTCTCTATCATCGATTGCGGGCTTTCTTTTTCGTGTGTTTTACAGGGAGCTCTTCTCGACACGGATTTTTAGTGGGGTGATCAGTAGATGTGCTGCAGTGGCAGCTTTATTTCGGTGGCCATAAAAGTCCTTTTATAATTGTTAGCCGTACTAATCTAACACTACAGGACTCAAAAAGTTAAAATACATGCTCTGGTGGTGGTGTTGTGGATTTTTTATCTTCATGCTAATCTTGTTGATGATAAGTTAACAAAAGGATTTGATCATGTTTAGAAAAAATTTTTTAGCTTCATTGGTCATTGGGGTAGTCACAACAGCGCAGGCCGTTCAAGTCATCGAAAAGCAAGTTGAAGAAGAGACGCCGATTGCTTCGCAAGTTAGTCATGTTTTGTTAGGTGTGCAGCTGGGGGGAGCCTTTGCAACCCATGTTTTTGGTGTCTCCGCTGAAGAAAATGAAACAAATTTCACAAAAGAAGCTGATGTCAATCATGATGGTCTTTCGGGGCTCTTTTTTGGGTATCAGTTTAATCATGATTGGATTGCTGAGCTTGAGTACTTGTATATGCCATTTGGTGATTTGGATATCGATTACGCAGGTGAGAGATATCATCCCTCTAGTGATTCACGCTTGGATGCATTGTTTGCTAACGCTGTGTATCTGTCAACTTTCTTGACGGAAAAATATAGGCCTTATGCTTCTTTGGGACTAGGGATGGTGTTCTCTGATATTACATTGTCAAGGTCTTTTAAGAGGTCGTCCCTGCCACAAAACAATGATGATAGTTCTCTTGCAGTACAGTTGAAGATAGGATTTACCAAAAAGTTCTATGAAAGTGTAGTCTGGGGCTTTAATTATGGTTATATGAGAAGTTTCCAAAAGCTACAAATGGACATCAAAGATGATTTTGGCAAGATCGATAATAGTGGCAGGTATTCGACCCAATTCATATCTGCAAGGCTAGGCATGCGCTTTTAATCATTTGCCTTAAAGTTTGTTATGGTTGTCAAGCAGTTATAACGAGTCTTACGTGCTTCTTATATGCAAAGTATTGCCTCTGAGGCAAATTTTACGTCCTCACCCCTGATTTTCTTACAAGACTGACTAGCGTTTGCTCAAAAAATAATAGTTTGACGCAAAAGGTTTGTGTCATTATTTCTAAGCTTGAATCGGAAGAGTAGGGGGCTGCTTAGCTCATGCGTGTACGCGGCGGGTATGCTCAGGCATTGCTCAAGCTAGAGGATAATACTGCCTTCACAGGCAAGTACATTTGTTTCTAGCATTGAATCAATATGGCAGATTGAGGGCTAGCTAAAATGCATAGACTAGCTGCCCAACTAAGCTATGAGAAGAATAGTCGCCAGATGTCTTGGTCATATTTCTTATGAGCAAGCTCTCATCTGCATACTTTATTTGGTATTTATCAAAACCTTGCAAGTAAGTATAGTTGATGCCAACGCTCAGATTGTCCATGATGTCTGTATTGACACCAAGTTTGCCTTGAAATCCTAAATGATTATCTGATATTTTGGCTTCGGCTGGCCCATAGGGAAGATCTTTGGATGTTTTTAGTTCTGTTCTAAGAGATCCGTGTAGATTACCTAGCCCAATAGAAACAAAGGGACGATAAGTGGGGTGTAGCCAAGAAGCCTCGTAAGATGCATTAATGAATAAAGCTTCAAATCTTGACGAGTTGTTAGGCTTATAGGTCTTTCCGTTCACCTGTGCGGTGAAGCCGTCATCATCAGCGATAGGAAGATACGTGAAGTCTAAAGTTATAGCAAGGTCTTGCATGCGATAGCCAACCAGCCCACCTATGACATAAGAATGAAAGTTATTGATATCTTGGTTGAACGTGGTTCCTTCTCCTGCAGAAGCATTTGTGAGTGTTGAAGAAATGGAGAAGCCGCCATGCGCTCCAACTAAGAATTGACCGCTACTTTTGGCGAATGCTGTTTGTGAGAGTGCAAGTGAGCTAGATAATACGATTAAGGGCAGATATTTGTTCATGACTTAAATTCCTTTTTAAAAATAGATTGTTACCTGCTTTGGGGTGATGTGTCAACCTTTTTACAGGACTATGTCCCCTTTAAAGCAAAGCTCGCTAGGTCCTGACATAAACACGGGCCCTGATTGTTCTGGCCAATGAATGCAAAGATCACCACCTTGTTGCTTCACGGTGATGGTTTCATTGGCTTGGCAATAACGCATGGCCATGGAGGCACAAGCTGTAGCAGCACTACCGCAGGCGGCTGTCCAGCCTGATCCCCGCTCAAAAACATCAATGATAAGAGAGGACGGGTGTTCAAGGTAGGCAAAGCTTACATTAACCCCCTCAGGGAAGTATTTGTGTTGACTGAATCTGCGGCAAATATCCTCAGCTGGGTAGGTGTTTTTGTGATCGCACATAATCATGATATGAGGATTGCCTACATTGGCAATAAAAAAGGACCAGTCTTGTTGGTCTAGTTGGAGTGTATAGGGAGCTTCTCCCTTGTTTTTCATGGGAAGATCTTGTGGGTCAAAGCTGGGTTCTGGCATGTGCACTTGGTATTGTTGCTCTTTTAGGTGAGTAACTTTCATTTGGGTTGTGAGGGTTGAGAGGCTCAGAGTTTTTGCTGAAGACAGTTGCAGGTCATGTATGAAATGCGCAAGGCAGCGAGCTCCATTGCCACATTGGCCAACCTCAGAACCGTCGGCATTAAAAATACGATAGCCAAAATCAGTTGTTTCATCTAATGGCTGAGTCACCAGTAGAACCTGGTCACAGCCAATGCCACGACGCCGATCGGCAAGTTTGCGAATTATCTGTGGTGTTAGTTTGAGGTCTTGTTGAAGATCATTCAAGACTACAAAATCATTGCCACACGCTTGCATTTTTGTAAAAGATAGATGCATATCATTTAATCCAAATGGGGCTGTTCACGTTGAATCAGTTGCTCAAAGGTTTCACGTGAAGCAATTAGGCGATGTTCGTGGCCATCAATGAGTATCTCTGGTGGTTTGCAGCGGCTATTGTAGTTTGATCCCATACTGGAGCCATAAGCACCTGTCATGCCAATCACAAGAAGGTCTCCTGTTTTTATGGCCATCTTTCTATCATGTCCTAGAAAGTCAGCGCTCTCACAGATGGGCCCTACAATCTGATAAGTTTCTTTAGGGGTGTCGTGATGCTCATGGGTGTTGGTTATGGGGTGCCAGCCTTGGTAGAGTGCGGGCCTTATGAGGTCATTCATGGCACAGTCGACTATTGCAAAATGTTTTTCTTTGGTTTTTTTAAGATGAATTACCCGGGTTAGTAGATAGCCTGATTCAGCGACAATCGAGCGCCCTGGTTCAATCATGAGTGTGAGTGTTGAATCATCAAAAATATCACAAAAGCATTGTATCAACACTTGAACTTTGATTGGATGCGAGCTGTCATCGTAGGCTATACCTAATCCTCCTCCTAAATCAATATGGTCAATGGGGTAGCCTGCATTTAGACATTGGTCATACAGTGTTTTAACGGCTAAAGCAGCTTGTTGAAAAGGCCCTATGTCAGTGATTTGAGAGCCAATATGACAATCAATACCTGTAATCTTGATATGGCTAAGCTTGCTTGCAAGCGCATAAAAGTCCATGGCCTGTTGGATATCAATGCCAAATTTATTGTCACTAAGTCCTGTGGATATATAGGGATGTGTTTTAGCATCGATATTCGGATTCACTCGTAGACTAATGGGAGCTATTTTATCAATGGCTTGAGCACAGTGTTGAATAAGCTCAAGTTCGTTGATGGATTCAACATTAAAACAACGAATGCCACATTCAAGTGCTCGAGTAATTTCATGAGCTTGCTTGCCTACCCCCGAAAAAACAATCTTTGATGCGCTGCCTCCAGCACATAAAACACGCTCGAGTTCACCCACAGATACTATATCGAAGCCAGAGCCTTGTTGGGCTAGTAAACGTAGAATTGACAAATTGCTGTTTGCCTTAACCGAGTAAGCAATAAGGTAGGCTTGTGAACCAAAAGCTTCTTTGTATTGCTGCCAGTTTTGTACCATGGTGTTTTTAGAATAAACAAAGCACGGTGTTTGGTAGTGTGAAGCAATGTGCTCTAAGCTCACATGCTCTATGTGCGTGATGCTCATGTGAGAGGCTCTGACTGTTCAGTATTCTGATTTGAATCATCAGGTAAATATAAATCGCCTTTTTGGCCACAGGCAACCACTAGGCTTGCAGCAATAATCATGATGAGCGTTTTCATAGATACTCCTGTTTTTATTAAAATTATAGGCAAAAACAACTTAAAGGCAAAGGGTTTTATCACAAAGCTTGTGTTGCCTTTGGTTTTACCCTAGTCTAGAGCTATTTGCTTGGTGTTGTTGTTATGTTTAAGCCGAAGCCTGTTAGATTGTTTACTCTCATGCAAATCTCTACACGTCATTTTAGTATGGCTGTTCGGATTGCTTCAACCTGTTTTTTCTTTTTGAGTATGTATTCCTTGGTGATACTAAAGTTATTAGGAGCAACTTTTTCTTCTAATCCTATTATTGTTTTTTTCAAAGTGAAGTTTTTTTTATTGAAACATAAGTTGCTTCTATTTATCGCCTACTTTGTGTTGTTTGCTTTGCCTGGTAATCTTACCGCTCTGTGGGTACTGATGAGTTACCAATTTAATGATTATAAGATTTTTCCTGTATATTCAGAGCCCGTTTTGCCACATAGGCAGATGCAGTTGGGGAATTCTGGCCTGTTAGCTTATGATGTTAAAAAAAGACAGCCCAGAATTTTGACCTTTTTTGTTAATCTAGAGAAGGGTTGCAGTGAGCTCTATGCTTGGTTGCTTACGTTATCGAAAAAGGTGTAGATAAAAATTTAGTATTGCTGCTATTTTTAAGAATATGTTATGATGCCCGTGTGCTCAAATAAGGTTAATAGGAATGACAAATTACGCGCTTTTTTCTTCAGAATCTGTTTCTAATGGTCACCCTGATAAGGTAGCCGACCAAATTTCCGACGCTATTCTCGATGCAGTGTTGCGCCAAGATACATCAGCACGTGTGGCGATTGAGACTTTAGTTAAAACTGGAATGGTGCTGGTTGCAGGAGAATTAAGTACTTCCGCTTGGGTTGATGTGGAAGCACTTGTGCGTCAGGTTATCATCGACATTGGCTATAATGACCCTACTTTGGGGTTTGCGGGTGACGCCTGTGCTGTGATGACGGCTATCGGGAAACAGTCTGGTGATATCGCGCAAGGCGTTGATCAAGCGCATGCAGAAGTATTGGGAGCGGGTGATCAGGGGATGATGTTTGGATATGCAACGGATGAAACTGAGACATTGATGCCTGCACCTATTATGTACGCACATAAGTTGATGATGCGTCAAAATGAATTACGCAGTAATGGTATTTTGCCTTGGATGCGCCCTGATGCTAAGTGTCAGTTGTCTATGCGATATCGTGATGGTAAGCCTGAAGGTATAGAGGCCATTGTTTTTTCTACGCAGCACGATCCTGATATCTCACAAGCCGCTCTTATGGAGGTTGTGACTGAAGAGGTTATCAAGCCTATATTGCCCCCCCAATGGGTAGACAAGTCAACTAAGTTTTATATCAATCCAACAGGGCGTTTTGTGATTGGTGGTCCTCAAGGAGACTGCGGCTTAACTGGGCGTAAAATTATTGTCGATACTTATGGCGGTATGGCGCGTCATGGTGGAGGTTGTTTTTCTGGAAAAGATGCAACTAAGGTTGATCGTTCTGCTGCGTATGCTGCACGCTACGTTGCAAAAAATATCGTAGCGGCTAAGCTTGCAAAGCGCTGTGAAGTTCAACTATCTTATGCGATTGGTGTGCCAGAGCCTGTGAGTATTGCGGTTAACACTTTTGGAACGAGTGAGGCGACACAAGAAGAATTGGTCGACTTGATTCGAGAGCATTTTGACTTAACGCCTAAGGGCATTATTGATTCTTTAAACTTATTGCGCCCCATTTTTCAGAAGACCGCAGCCTACGGCCATTTTGGACGTGAAGACCCTGATTTTTATTGGGAGCGAACCGATAAGGCTGAGGCTTTATCTCAAGCAAGCTAGATGGTCATAGTGTTCTACATGCCGGGTGTTTTATGGGCAGCCTCTTCTTTTTCGTTGCTTGATTCAAAACTGCTATCAGGTGCTTTTTCTATAGGGTGAATCAAGTGACTGCTATTGATGTCTTGCCCAAGACCTGAGTCGGAACGATTTTCACAGATGGATTCCATATTAGATTCAGACCACTGTTCTAATGAATCTTCAAGAGGTTTAAATATGGTTGCAACCTGGCTTAAGGTATCAAAGGAACTTCCTTTTACTTTTAGTGCAGCTTTTAGCCCTGTTTTTCTTAGCCACCCCAGCCCATCCAATAGTTCTTGGGTACTTTTTCTCCCGGGTTGAAACTCAACAAAATCTGCTATGTTATTGCCAATGCTTAGTTTAGCTATCAGGGATTGTTTCATAGGACTGTCTTCTGAAATAGCTTCATTGCTGATGCTAAAGTTTCTTAATTCACTAGATAAGTTGTCTAGTGCAAGTGCTACATCACTACAAAATTTGTCTTGTGTGCTGGCAAAGGTTAATTCCTCACTGATATTGTCTGATCCAGAAAGTTCTTCCATCAGGTGTTTATAGGCATCAAAGTGCTCACTACTTAATAGCTCAATGAATGCCTGTGCTTTTGGTGCATGATTCTTTGATATGTTTACCATATCTGACGCCAACAGAACGGTAGCCCTCAATGTGACTTTTTTATTATGTAGATCTGCGGTGGTAACAGCGCCACACATCTTTACCTTTTTTAATTTTTCAATAGATAATGCTGTGTTTTGTGTGTCTTCAGTTGAGCTCATAATCACCCCTTGTGTGTAAAGGGATAAATATAGTTGTTTATTCTATTTTTTTTCTTTTTATGGGGTGGCTTGAAGAGGTCTATCGAAACCTTTTTGCCTTAGTCATGGCATATTTTTATGGCAGAGAACAAAAGTGGCAAGACCTAGCTCTATAAGTAGCCAAAGGGGAACGCCTAGGAGTATTTGAGACAGGACATCTGGAGGGGTGAGTAGCATGCCGAATGTTAGACAGCTCAAAATAATATGAGGCCTTAGCTGGCGTATTCTATTGGGTGATATCCATTGAAAGGCTAAAAGGAAGTAAATCGCAATCGGCGTTTGAAAAATAAGACAGCATGTGAGTAGTAGCTTGGTGACCGTGAGAAGTGACGACTCAATATCGGGCAAAAGTTCGATGGAAGAGGGCATCATTTGGTGCAGAAAGTCAAACAACATGGGGAAAACTAAAAAGAAAGCAAAGCTCATCCCCAAAAGTAGAAGAATTAGACACGAGCTCAAGGCGATGATGAGCTGCTTTTTTTCATGGGGGTAAAGAGCAGGCATAAGAAATCGAGTGAATTGCCAAATTATAAGAGGAATAGCGCTCAAAGTGGCTGAATAGGCGCTAAGGTTGATCATCGTCATCATTGGGGAGAGAGCTGAGGTGGCAATGAGGTGATCTGCCTGAACATAATAGAGTAGTGGCTGCATGAGTATGTTTAAAAGCTGTTCATCATAATGCCAGCTAGCGATGAACAATACTATCCAGGCAAGGGCTATCACGGCAAGCCGCTTTCTTAACTCTGTCAGTAAATTAAGGGTTTCTGTGCTCATGAGGTGTGTCTTTTTTAGGATTGATAGACGCATCGTCAAGTGACCACTGCGCCCATATTTGATGGGCTTTTTTAAGGGTTTTGCTAAGTGTGTGTACAAACTTCAGCGTTTGTTCTGGTCCAAAGAGTAGAAGACCCAGAACTAATATGAGTAATAATTCTCCTAATCCCATCAGGATTTTGACTCGTCTTGATCGTTCATGGTGTGCTTAAAGTCTTTAATGGCTTTTGCAATGTCACCTCCTGCATCACGTAGACGTCGGGTGCCAAAAAGAATCACCGCAAGAGAAAATAAAACAAGCAGTGAGCTGATATTAATGCCTTTGAATCCCATAGTTTTGTCCTTGCAGTGATTGATGGCTTACTTGAGAGGGGATAAGACCGTGGGGTTGAATCCAGCCTAACAAGAAACCTAATAACAGTAAAAAAAAGGCTAGCAAAGATAAACTGATACGCCAAGTCAGAGCTTTAGCCATGGCTTTGCCTTCATGTTTGTTAGTAAGCATGGCGTAACTGGCACTACCAAGGCTATAAAGAATAACACCAAATAAAATGAGTATAATCCAGCGCATAGTTCTATCCTTTTTAGTCTTATCATAGCAAAACTAAGCTTAAAAGCTAGCGGTGAGTTTGAGTGGTGTTGGATACAACAAACTGATGGTGTAAAGAGCTGTAGTAAAAAGATAGATGTGTGTTGTTTTTCCTTAAATACTAATTATTTTGTGCGTTTTTATGGAGGTTTTAGTGTCTATGAGATTGTGTCTATTAGATTGATCAATGTGCTGCGGCTGGTTTTTTGTGTGTTTTTTAGGTAATCTTGCCTCATGCATTTTACAAAAAAAATCAACAGCCTCTCTAGAGGTTTCAAGTTTAAGGCGTTAGGGCTTATTCTGCTCATGCTGAGTGTTTTTTTGGGTTTGTTGCGCTTATCATATTGGCAATATGAGCGCTACAGTTCAAAACAGCAAAAGCTTGATGCGATTCAGTTAGTGAGTGCAGATCGACCTATTGTATTAAGACCGCAGGCCGATCTTTCTCAGTATGATATTGCTTGGGTAAAGGTCACAGGCCAGTATGTGGGGCAGCCGATTGTGTGGATGAACCGCTTTCGTCGTCATCAATTAGGCGTTGAAATATTGTGGCCTTTTCAAATTCAGGGAAGTAGTTCGCTTGTATTTGTGAATCATGGGTGGTTAGAACAGATGCCCGAGTATTTTACTTTGCCGTATGAGGGAAGGCCAGTCTCAGTGATTGCTCAGGTCACCCATCCCAAAACTGGATTTTTGCTTGGACAGAACCTTGAGAGTTATCAAGGCTATCTGAGTATGCAGACTTTTTCATCAGAAGATTTATCAGATCGAGTACACATGCCTGTTGCCAATGAAGTGCTGCAACTCAATGAGGACAACGCAAGCCCTTATGATCGTCATTGGCCGTTGTTTTCACTTAATCCCAGGCGGCACTTGGCTTATGCTGGGCAGTGGGCATTGTTTGCGTTGGTTTGGGGGGTCGGTTGTGCTATGCTAATACGGCGAAGGGGGTTGTAAATGAGTCAAATTAAAACATTATGGCTACTGCTTGCAATGGCGCTCATTATAGCGTTGCCTTGGGTGGCTGCCCATTGGGTTGTTGATCATGCAGATGATATGGATTTATCCATACAAGTCTCAGGTGAAATTATCGATCCTATCATCGACGTTAACGCATTAGCTTGGCAGGATGCGGAAGGTGGGCATGCTAAAACCGATGCTCACTGGTGGCTGATTGCTAAAAGTGAGGTTGATAGAGCAGCTTGGCTACAGTCGATGCGCTATGCATTGGGATCAGATGCCAATCGTATACGGCTGGCACTTCTTTGTGCTGATGGAGATTGTCTTACGCATAGTCAAGGAGAGTCTTTGGATGCGCTGTATTTGAGTACAAATCCAACCCAGTTTGCTGCCTTGAACCAAGCGCAGGCTTACCTTGTCGATCCAGAAGCACGAGTCGTCATGGTGTTTCCTTCGATTGAGTCATCAAAAGCAATTGTAAAAGACATTAAACACTTACTAAAGGCATCACACATTGGTTAAATTAAGTTCTAAGCATCTTTTTATTATCTCGGTTCTGTTCTCATTTTCCGTTGTTATGATGGGAGCCTACACGCGCCTTGCTGATGCAGGCTTGGGCTGCCCTGATTGGCCAGGTTGTTACGGCCATATTGGCGTTCCACAAAATGAGCACATTGCCTCTGCTCAAGCTTTATACCCAGATGTTCCCATCGAGTCAGCCAAGGCGTGGAAAGAAATGATTCATCGATACATCGCAGGGACTTTAGGTGCTTTTATCCTTAGTGTTGTGGCTATAGCCTTGTGGAGACGCCGATTAGATAAGCAGTATCCTATTGCGCTACCTAGTGTGCTTGGTGTCTTGGTTTGTGCGCAGGCAGCGTTAGGTATGTGGACAGTTACTTTGAAATTACATCCGCTTGTGGTCATGGGGCATCTATTGGGTGGGTTTAGTGTTGCAACATTGCTGATGCTTATTACAGCAAGACGCTATTTCCCTCAGAAGGCCTATCCTGAAGACAAGCCTTTAGTTTGGGGGGCATTATTGGCTGTTTTTATGATTGTGATGCAAATTATTTTAGGGGGCTGGACAAGCGCTAATTATGCTTCTGCTGTTTGTTTTGATTTCCCAACCTGTCAGGGTGCTTGGTGGTATTCAGGGCATTTGTCAGAAGTGTTTCATGGCTTTTTGCCATTGGGCCATAATTACGAAGGTGGAAGTATGTCCATGGGGGCCCGTATGACTTTACAACTTATTCATCGCTACTGGGGATTGCTGACCTTTGCGTTTGTTTTTTCTTGGTCAATGGTGCTTATGATCAAGAGCAAAGTTCAGCATCAGAAAATCTTAGGTTTAGGGTTGTTTTTAGGCATTAGTTTGCAGGTTCTATTAGGTGTTTTTAATGTCATTTTACAGCTGCCCATGGTAAATGCAGTCTTGCACAATGGTGTGGCATTGCTTATCTTAATGATGGCAGTTTTAAGTCTTGTGTGGCTGCCTAGCAAGGAGTCTATCGCATGACCAGTACTGCTTTTGAGGCCTATTTAACACTAACTAAACCCAAAGTTGTCTTATTGATGTTGTTAACCGCCTGGGTGGGCATGATTCTTGCAGAGCCTGGTGTGATGAGCTGGTCCAATACTTTTTTGGGGCTTTTAGGGATCGGTTTGGCAGCAAGTTCAGGGGCTGCTATTAATCATCTTATTGATCGCCATGTTGATAGGCTTATGTTAAGAACGCAAAAGCGTCCTTTGCCTAAAGGTCAAGTCACAAATCGGGCAGTGATTGCTTTTGCGACACTGCTAGGCACGGCAGGATTTTTTATTTTGTTTATTGGGGTTAATGCCACTTGTGCTATTTTAACGTTATGCTCATTAGTTGGTTATGCTTGTGTTTATACAGGTTTTCTAAAGAGAAAAACACCACAAAATATTGTCATTGGGGGGTTTGCGGGTGCTTTGCCTCCGTTGTTAGGGTGGTCGGCAGTAACCAACGATGTGAGTGCGAGTGCTTGGATTTTGGTGATGATTATCTATACTTGGACGCCCCCTCATTTCTGGGCATTAGCGATTCATCGCTATGAAGATTATGCTAGGGCTAAAATACCAATGATGCCTGTCACGCATGGTATTCGCTTCACTAAGCTTAATATCTTGCTTTATACCGCTTTAATGTGTGTTGCAACCATCATGCCTTTTGTCATTGGGATGAGCCATCTCCTTTATCTTTGTGGGGTGCTTCTTCTTAATGCTCGTTTTTTACAGTGGGCTTTTCGCTTGATGCGTGCAGATGATGCGTCAACGCCGGAAGTGAGTATGGCGTTATTTCGCTATTCTATTACCTATTTGATGGTTTTGTTTATCTTAATGTGCACGGATCACTACTGGGTGATTGATGCTTTCTGGGAGCCGGTTTTATGATACAGTTTCTTTCTGATAAAAAAGTGGTGGCCTCTTTATTTGTGGTGGCAGCTTTCTTGGCTATTTTCTTTGGCTTATGGACTCATCATCAGCTTGAACCACAGCGTCTCAAGCCTGAATTGAAGTTACAAAGTGGCTTTATACTTCCTGAGCCTAAGCCTATATTAGACTTTGAGTTAACTCAAACCGATGGGACAACGCTGAATAATACATCTTTGCATGGCCATTTCACTTTGATGTTTTTTGGTTTTACACATTGTCCTCAAATGTGCCCTACCACTTTATCAACTTTATCAAAAGTCTACCAAGCTTGGTATGAAGATGAGCACACTATTGTACCACAGATGATTTTTGTCAGTGTGGATCCCAATCGAGATTCGCTTGAGTCAATGCAGCAGTATGTCTCAAGTTTCCATAAAGATTTTTTTGGTGCCATAGGTGATGAAAGTCATTTGGCGCCATTGAAAGAATCACTAGGAATTCTCGCTATGAAAACACCTATGCCAGGACATACGCATGAGGCGCACCAATCTATGGAACAAGATTATAATGTTGATCACTCAGGCACAATATTAGTGATTAATCCAGAAGGTAAGCTTGCAGCCATTCTCACCCCTCCGCATGAAGATCAGGCTTTGGCTAAAGATATTCAAGCTTTGTTGTTACAGTATTACCATCCTGAGGCTAAGCACTTGTCTAGGCGGTGATGATGAGAGTAATACGATCATTTTGTTGTGGCTTGTTTGTTGTCATGCTTGCATCCATCATGCTAGGTTGTAAAGAATCTAAAATCTATGATCATCGTGGTCAGCTTGTCGTATTACAGCCAGGTAAGTGGCAGCTCATCAACTATTGGGCTACATGGTGCCATGCCTGTTTGCAAGAGATGCCAGATTTTGTTGCTTTGCAGGCGCAATATCCTAAGCAAGTACAAGTCATTGGGGCAAGCTTTGATCATTTATCGACAGACGAGTTACAAAAGCTGGCAGAGCAATACCAGATTAACTTCCCTTTGTTGAGTGATTTGGACTATACCCAGTGGGGTGTCCGTAGTATACAAACTGTCCCAACTACGCTAGTCATTAATCCAGAAGGTAAGCTAGAGCGTATTGAGCGCTTGCCTCGAACATTGGCGCAGTGGCAGAATCTTTTGCATTTGGATGCAAAAGAGGAGTAAGGCTCATTTGCATTGATAGTGTCGTGCTCGTAAGGTCAATTGCTTAAAAGAGCCGCCCGTTTTCTGTCCAAACAACTATCTGAGCAATGTTTTTTTTGACAGTCATACATGGCATTTAGAGGTGTGCTTTACGGGGTTTTACTTCATCTAAGCGTCGAATAGGCCTAATGTGCTTAAAAAAAGTAATTTATTGTAGAAATCAATTGTTTAACTGTCTATATTTTGCTAGGGTATCAAGGCGTGATGTAATATTTGCGTTTTAATTATTAATAAGGTACAAAAAATGGCGACAGGTACAGTCAAATGGTTTAACCACCAAAAAGGTTATGGATTTATTGCTTCAAGTGAAGGTGGCAATGATGTTTTTGTTCATATTTCTGCATTAGAAAAAGCAGGGATTTCCACTCTTTCGGATGGTCAGGCTGTAAGTTATGACGTTCTTGAAAGGAATGGTAAAGAGTCTGCGGATAATCTTAAATTAGAAGATTAACATCAGCTCTTGACTACCATGGGTCATACGCAGGCCTTTCTGTTTTTGCAGGCGTATGACTCATGTTGTATGTTGGTCTTTGCACTCACTTGTTCTATCTTAGGGGGTAGGTGTTTTTGTGTACATTCCTAAAAAAAGACCCTTTTTATAAGCTATTATCTTGATTATTAAAGCTTGCTCTTTATTAGTTAGCGTGTTCTCGCTATTTCTCAGTCTTTTCAATCATCCTTTGTGATCAGTCGACATTGTTTTGGCACTAGCCACTGTTTTTGCCCGTGATAAAATGCTTTAGCATCCATCGCTTTTTGGTTGTCGAGCTGTAGTACCTTAAGGCGTAAGGTGCCACGATGGGTGGCAACATCAATGCCTTCGTTGTGACAGGCTAAAATAGTGCCAGGGGCTTCGTCATGGAAGTCATCAAGACATTCGCTGAGATGAATACGCAGTCGGCCTTTGGGGCATTGTGTTTCGGCAATAGGCCATGGGTTGAAGGCTCGAATATGTTGATCAATTTGTTTAGCTGAGAGACTCCAGTCAATGGTGGCCTCAGATTTATGAAGTTTGTGAGCATAGGTGGCTTCGGTGTGTTCTTGAGGTTCTGGAATGAGTTGGTTTTGTTCAAGCGCCTCTAGGCCCTCTAATAATAGTTTGGCGCCAAGCTGGCTCAGTTTTTCAGCCAAGGATGCGTGAGTGTCTTTAGGCTCAATGGCGCATTCGGTGGTCAGAAGCATGTCTCCAGTGTCCATGCCTTCATCCATTTGCATGAGAGTGATGCCTGTTGTGGTATCCCCGGCTTGGATAGCGCGTTGGATAGGGGCTGCTCCTCGCCAGGCAGGCAGGAGTGAGCCATGAATATTAACACAGCCTAGTCGAGGCGTTTCGAGTATGGCTTGGGGCAAGATCAGTCCGTATGCAACCACAACCATAAGATCTGCGCTGTAGCTTTGGAGCTGTGACACGGATTGATCATTTTTGAGCGAGGCGGGTTGCTCTACAGGGATGCTATGTTGCATAGCCAGTTGTTTACAGGGAGGGGCGCTTGTGATTTGGCCTCGTCCTTGTTTACGATCGGGTTGGCAATACACTGCAACGACTTCGTGCTCGGACTCAATGAGGGCCTGCAAGCACGGAACCGCAAAGTCGGGAGTACCAGCAAAAATAATGCGAAGGGGCATGACTAAATCCTGTGAAAGTGCATAATTTATTGTAGCTTTTACAAGCTTCAATGCCAAGTTTAAGAGGAGGAGTGCTTGTCAGCTTTTTCCTTGAGCCGGTAGCCTTTATCTATTTTATGATCAACGCGACTGCGCTTTAGTTTGGATAGTTTATCGATAAAAAGAACACCTTCGAGGTGATCTAATTCATGCTGGATGCATTTAGCCATAAATCCATCTGCATCAAAACAGAGTGGTTTGCCGTGTTGATCAAGTGCTTCGACATGAATGGTTTCAGCACGTTCTACTTTAGCATAGGTGCCAAAGGGTACAGACATGCAGCCTTCTTCGGTATGCGTTCGTCCTTCTAGCTGACTGATTTTTGCGTTGACAAGACAAAGAGGTTGATCTTTTTTTTCAGAAAAGTCAATGACGGTGATATATGGGGGGTTGACGATATCCAGTTGTGATGCTGCAAGCGCGGCACAGTTTTCGGAGGCATAGAGGGTTTCGAACATATCCGCAATAATCGTTTGAATGCGTTGATCCATAACATCTTCAACGTATGTGGCTTTTTCAGCTAAACGGGGATTGGGATATTGCAGTATGGGAATGATGGCCATGGTGTGATTTATTACTTTAAGTTGTTAATAGAATAGCGTTTTTCTTGGTTTTTGGCAAGTTGTAGGTTTTTTGTAAAAAAATAAAAATAGGGTCTATGATTCAATAGAGTTTAATAACATGAAAGGTGGTAATATGGGAAGAAAAGAATCACAAGAGGCAATAGTGAAAAGCATTGCTGGTGAACTCGCGGGTATGCAGGAAGAATTAAAAGGTATTCCAGACATTTATGAAAAAGATGGTGATGGTAGGCTATCATTCTCGACAACGTATTACACACAAGATACAAAAAAAGGTGCTCAGGGATTTAAGATTACACGAGATGGAAAAAAATTTTTCAAAAAAATTGATAAACACTATAAAAAAATTTCAGGGCTTCGTGCTAAGCTAGAGTATAACGGAGGTGCTTTATTAGAATCTGGGCTTAAGATGGATCAATTGACTAAAGTCTACGATCGATTAGTAGACCTCAAAGCCTCTATGGATTTAGAACCTAAGTTAAGAAAATTAGAACCTAAGTTAAGAAAAGCATTAGAAGATATGGGAAAAAAACCCACAGCAAAAGATTGGGTAACAGATTTTGTAAAAGATGCATTAAAAGATATAAGCGATGACGGAAATCCTGCAAAACAACGCGAAGCAGAAAAGAAGATTGAATTATTATGCCAATATGATAATGGTATTGAGTTCTTAATAGACACTCAAGGTGGCACTCGTGCTGTGGAGATTGCTTTTAACCTGGATAAATCTTTTGCTGAATTTATGCTTGTTAAGCTTACAGAAACGCTCCCTATCCTTGACGGAAATACAGAGTTTTTGAGGCAGAGTGGTAACGCTGCGAAGGCTAAAAAAAATAATTTAGAATGCTTTAACAAGTATGTTCAAAAAAGTGATGAAAATCCTCTTAATAATGAAGGTATGACCCCTAAAATGGTAACTTCTTCTTTTAAGGCAGGGTTATGTTGTAATGGTATTTTTGATAGAGAATTTATTGGAAGCTTATCTGATTCTAACGAAGATAATAAAAAAGTAGTTGAGCAGTGGGTGAGTGATAACCCAGACACGGCAAGAATAGTATTCAATTTTTTAACACAACTCAAAGCATATAACCAAAGATCTGGTGCTCTATTGGATGGGGATGGTATAGGTGTATGTTTGCAACGCCTTTACTCAAGAGGTGAAGCAAACCTGAGAGAGGTTGAAATCACCAATTCTATTTCATCCAGGATTTATAACAATCCAGATTTACTAAATCCTGATAGTCCTGCAGTTAGACTTAGTGCAACGACCAGTACCGCAACTACTACCACAACTGCTGCTGCTGATGCTGATGCTGCAACTACCAGTACCGCAACTACTACGGCCGCTCCTGCAGATCTCACGCTTACAACTACAGCACCTGGTGCCTCTGCCGAGACAAAGAGGTCGTTGAGTGAGTATCTGATTCAAGGACACAAAATTCTTGAAGTAGGTGACCTATCAGGGTACGTTACAATAGGTAACGAAAGATCACTAACCAAGGTTGTAGCCGTTTGTTTGGGCTGCAAGGACAGTGACTTTGAACGTCTTATAGATCATTTTTTCGATCAGAAGATAGATGGGGCTCCAAAAACGCGTGATGACTTAATAGAGTTGTGCTTAAATGAGAAAGTCAACGTGGTAGGAAAAAGAGGTGGTAAGGCAGAGATTACTCTACTGGACAAAGTTGCTGTGGTAGCTTGTCACCCAGCATTTTCAGAAAGTTGCCATACTAAATTGGAGGAAGGCAGACAAATCAAAACTAGAATTTTACGTCTCCTGTTAGATGATAATGTTAATCTTAATGATAAAGCAAAGCAGAAAATGAAGACTACTTTGAGCACTACTTTTCAATTAGATAATATCTATGGGAGTATGAAGAGAGATATTATCGATTGCATGAAAGCTTCAAACGAAAGTGGATTAATGGAGATTCATGATGTTTTGACGAAAGCTCGTCAACAATATGGTGATGAGTTCACGATTAATCTTATCAATGAATCAAACGAAGAGTACTATAAGTGCACAGGAAAGAATTATCAATATCAGGTTGCAAGTTCTGATCCAGATCTGGGTAAAATTGCAGAGGCCTTAAGTGCTTCTACTCCGATTAAAACTCTTGAAGACCTTGATGATTTGGATCGGGGTTTCAGCTCTCCCGGCCAAACCTCCAACTGCTAGGTTTTATAGGTGTCGTTTGATGTGCAAAGTTAAGTAGGCTCAATCACCTTGCCTATCAGCGAAAAAGGCATTAAAATGTGACTAACCGTTTAGCAAGGATGCCCGTGGTTAAGTCAAAAGCCCCTCCTGTCGATCTTAAGCGCCGTGAAGCGCTTACCAAAGCCACTGCTGCTGTGGGTTTGGCGGGTGTGGCGATGGCGGCTGTGCCATTTTTATCTTCCATGATGCCAAGTGCTGCAGCCATTGCTGCAGGTGCTCCTGTGCGGGTGGATCTCTCTGGAATGCAAGAAGGCGATCAGCTCACCGTTGAGTGGCGTAAAAAACCTATTTGGATTATCAAACGCACGCAAGCTGTGATTGATGGCCTCATGCAGATGCAGGCCCATCTTCGTGATCCAGAGTCTTCTGCGCAACAACAACCAGAGTATATCAAAACACCATGGCGATCGTTAAAGCCTGAGTATCTTATTTTAGTGGGGGTTTGCACACATCTTGGTTGTGCGCCTACTTACCGTCCTGATGTCAATGGCGTTGAGGATCAGTGGCCTGGTGGTTTTTTTTGCTCTTGTCATGGGTCGAAATTTGATTTAGCTGGTCGCGTATATACTGGGGTGCCAGCACCTCTAAACCTTGAAGTGCCTCCTCATACCTATACCAATGCTACAACCCTAGTGATTGGTCAAGAACCCACACCCGCTCAAATGGATGCTATTTTACAAAGTCAGGCGGTCCAAGCTTGGGAGACTGTGGCATGACCCAATCGATGAATCATATAAGTTGCCTGCAATTAGATCTATTCTTTCCCATGATGCAAGCGAATAAAGGGGGAGAGCATGGCTAGGCGCATACGAGAAAAGCCCATTCCATGGTATAAAATGACGCCCATCAGCAGCTTTTGGGATTCACATGCAAAAAACTATTTTGTGCCGAAAAATCTTAATTTTTGGTACTTATTTGGTGTTTTTGCTCTATTGGTACTCGTTAACCAAATTTTAACTGGCATATGGCTGACCATGTACTACACCCCCACTGGGGATGAAGCATTTAGCTCTGTGGAATATATCATGCGTCATGTTGAGTACGGTTGGTTATTGCGCTATCTGCACTCCACTGGGGCCTCTGCTTTTTTTGTGGTCATTTATTTGCACATGTACAAATCCATCATGTACGGCTCTTACCAACGGCCTCGTATTGTTATTTGGTTATCAGGTATGGCGCTGTATTTTTTATTATTGGCCGAAGCGTTTTCAGGTTATGTCCTTCCCTGGGGGCAAATGTCCTATTGGGCAACGAAAGTGATTTTAGCTGTGATTGGGGCGATTCCTTTTGTGGGTGATACCTTGCTGATTTGGTTGCAGGGTGATTACACTGTTTCAGAGTTCACTTTGCATCGTTTTTTTGCTTTTCACGTCATTGCAGTACCCTTGCTGTTATTAGGCTTTGTGATGTTTCATATCACAGCATTGCATCAAGCAGGCTCCAATAACCCCGACGGCGTAGAAATTAAGAAGCACCTTAACAGTAAGGGCAAGCCCATTGATGGAATCACCTTTCATCCTTATTACACAGTGAAAGATCTCTTTGGCGTTGGCGTTTTCTTGATCGTTTTTTTGGGTGTTGTCTTTTTTGCACCCGCGGGTGGTGGTTATTTTCTAGAACCAGAAAATTTTATTCCAGCCGATCATCTGTCTACACCACAACACATAGCCCCGGTATGGTATATGGCGCCGTTTTATGCGATTTTGCGGGCAGTGCCTAATAAACTCTTAGGGATTGTGGCAATGGCTGCGGCCATTGCTATTTTATTTGCCTTGCCATGGCTAGATAAAAGTCCAGTTAAATCGATACGATATAAGGGGCTTTATTCAAAAATTGCTTTGAGTGTGTTTGTAGTGAGCTTTATGGGCTTGGGATATTTAGGGACAGTGGCGCCTGAAGGGATTAAAGTATTTTTAGCGAGGATGTTTACGGTGACTTACTTTGCTTTTTTCTTATTAATGCCATGGTATACCCGAGCAGAGCATACCCATAAAGTGCCTAAACGTGTGAGGTATCCATGAGCTCAAAGCGCCTGCTTTTCTGTGTATTGCTTACAGCGAGCAGTGCTTGGGGCGCCCAGGCGCGCTTACATTTGGAACCTGCTGATATCCAATCTCTAGATCAAAAAGCCATCGAGAAAGGTGCGCAGCACTTTAAACAGCAATGCCTTGTCTGCCATAGCATGCGCTACTTAACCCATGATGAGGTCGCTACAAAAGCAGGTATTACTCTTGAGACCATGCCTATGGCTAATCAAAATTGGGCTTTTGCTAAACCTCCACCGGATTTATCTTTGACCTCGCGTTCACGGGGTGATGATTGGATTACTACTTACCTCAAGAGCTACTATCAAGATGATACCATTAGTCATGGTTTTAATAATCTTTTGATGCCAGGCACAAGCATGCCTAACCCCTTTATCGCTATGCAGGGAACGCAAGTTAAAGTAGATGCTGATGACTTGAGGCCTGGTCAAACCCCAAGGGTCCACAATTTGGTTATGCTTGCCAGCAAAGGTTCGATGACCTCAGATCAATTTGATCAGCATGTGCGAGAAATTGTGACGTTCCTTCATTATGCTGCTGAGCCTAAAAAAGCCGAGCGTATCCATCTTGGCCCTTATGTTCTTTTATTCTTACTTCTTTTCAGTGCTTTAGCCTTTCGGTTAAAACAGTCTTATTGGCAAGATGTGCCTAAGAATAGAAGAATATAAGTATATGATTTAGGTGTTTTTTTTTAATTTTGGTCTAGAATTTGTCTATGTAGTGATCAAGGCAATAAGATGGCTGAAAATAATATTAAAACATTATGGAAAAATGCGATAGGCGATACACCAGAAAAGAAGCTGTATTTTTTCTTATTTGTGCAAAATGGTTTTGACTCCATAGAGACATTGCGTAATACGCCTAAGCAAAAAAATGTACCCTCCACGCCTGTTAGACTAAGCTTCATGAGGCGTTTGTTTGAAAGCGTAAGACGCTTCTGGAAACGTTTGACTGGTCAGCGCTGGGAAAAGAATGAGAGTTATGAAATGAGATCTGTGACTGACTTTCCTTTAGAAAATAAGGACCCTTTTTATGAGCTTTTAGAGCATGCTAATCCTAGCATGAAGACACTTTACACATTGCATCAAAAAATTTCACATAAACCTGAAGAACAAGAAATTTTGCAACAGTATGCGCATACCAAACCCCCCTTCGTTGATTCTGACCGGAAAATAGCATCACAAGTAGAGCACCTGCAATTGATTGAAAAAATTTATAAGTTAATTCAAATTAACAAGACTTCAGATCAAGATATCGATCAAAGTGCTGATCCTGAAATTCAATCTAAAATTCAAGACGATCTTTATCGAATCCTTTTATTACCCAATAGCAAACAAAAGGAAGCATGGCAAACCTACTTAGAAGCAAATTTAAATTTACAAGATAATTCTGTTCAGTTAGATCGAAAATTGCAAGATTGCCTTGATCCAATCATCTTAAAACACCCTGGAACTTCATTTTGTGAGGCATTGCTTGCTATAGGTCAGAGTAGGGAAGCATCGGCTGAAGCAAAATGGCAAGCATCGGCTGAAGCAAAATGGCAAGCATTGGCTGAAGCAAAAAAGCTAGCATCAACTTGTGCACAAGATTTCCTAAAACAGTTTTCAGAGTCAAAATTAGGAAATGCTTCGAGTAAAAACAAGCATACTCGTGCTGATCGAAATAGTCCATGGGATGCTATGCTGAGTTCTAAATATTTTGATAGACAAAGTATGGAACAAGGTATGCAAGATTTACTAGAACACCGAATAAAACAAGATAATGTTGATCCTAAGCTATTTGCCCAAGAGCTGATTAACCAAGTAGAAAGCGATTATAGTAGGATACTCAACAGTCAAAAATTTTATGGTGATATTACTTCTCGCCAGGAAAAAAAGTATTTGGAGCTAAGTGAAGGGTCTGAAGAGCCTCTTGTCTTAGTCCATAACCAGCTTATTGCTCCCCAGCAATTGATCAACGCAGCGCAGGCTATAGTGACAAAATATAATGAAAGCGTTCGGTTACAACCTAGGTCTCGTAGATGAAAACCAAAATCTTATTTTTTGTCTTCTTCAAGTGAGGGCTCAACGACACACAGACCTTGTCTCAAGGCTATCATCATCCCATTGAGTGTTGCTTCTGAGACTGTTCTACAAGCATAGCGCTGTGTGAAAAGCTTAAGTGGTTTTTCTAATTCACCTTTCACATTATCAACAGTTAAAAGGGCATCTTCATGGCATAAGGATTTAACAATGCCTGTGACTATCCACTGTAGTGCATCATGCTCGTCTTGCTCTGATAAAAGCTTAGTTAAATCGTCGTAGTTCCATGTTTTTTGCTGCGAAAGAGCTTTCCATAAAGTTTTGTGTTCTTCTTTGCGAAGATTGAGCTTTGATTCAAAATAGTTACTTGGAACCGATAATTGTAAAAGATAATCATTAGGACCTTGATAATCAAACTCACGGAATTTGATTGCCTCGGCCATAGTCTTTAGGAGTATATCTGGAAAATCTAGAGCTAAACCTTTACCTTGGACTTTATCAAGGATATTTTGTGATGACCAACCAAACAGTTGATGTAAATCATCTAATGACACTGTCTCTGGGTTGGTGTGGGTTTGACAGCAATAGCCAATGGTTCTTAACCACTTGTCTTTTTCACTGGTATCTAAAATAAGATCTTTGCCGTGAGTGTGGCTTAAGCCTAAAGCTAGATCATCCCACAGATCACTATTACGTTTTGCTAAGCAACGGTAGTACTCAATGAATGCTACTTCATCAAGTGGGGGATAAACTTCAGAAAATTGATTCACAACAGAGGAGTCTTCTCCTATGAATTTTCCTTGGGTGTAGGTCTCATAGGCAAGCTTGGCAACGGTGCCCGAGTCATCACAACTAGAGAGAAGACTTATACTGGCAAGGGTTAGCATTAGTAAACGTTTCATGGCGTTCCTCAAAGTGAAGTATGGGTAGAAGTGATGACACCAATCCAGTGGATCTGGGAAGGGGTCAATTTATTAGTCTTATAATCCAAGGGGTGAAACTCAATACTAGAGCCTTGAATGTGTATGGTGCACCATATTATTGCCTGACTCGGCGGGTGATATACTAAAACCCACTGACCATCTCGAGGTTTGCTTTTCGCCTGTACTACCAACCAAAGTGTCTGGTTGGTAAGGGAGTTTGTGTCAGCGTGACATTGTGTGAGAATGGCGCAGTCTGGTATAGCATGTTGCGTCTCAACTTTAAGTGTTTGTGTTTGTTCACAGGTGGCAAGCATGCCCCATGGCACATAACTAGCTTGAGAGGTTTTGGCAGGTGCGTGATAGTGGATTAGTGAAGACACTTCACAAGTAAAATAGTCAGCAATAGCTTGAAGCACGTGCATTTTAGGACTATGCATTTTTCCTGCAACAAGCCGATTAAGGGTGGGCCTAGGGATTTTAATACGCCTGGCCAGTTCAGACTCACTAAGCTTGTGCTGATCTAATAGTGCTTTAACTTGTTGGCTAACAACCGTGTTCATAGGTTCATCCTTGTTTGGTTTAGTTTATAACCAATACACAAAAATAAAAAGCCCCAGCCAAACAACATCAACAAAATGCCAGTACCAAGCAACTCCTTCAAAGGCAAAATGATGTTTGGCGGTAAAGTGACCTTTGGCCATACGATAAAAAATACAGATGAGCATAGTGGTGCCAATCGTGACATGAAGCCCATGAAAACCAGTTAGCATAAAAAAGGTACTTCCATAAATACCTGAAGCTAAAGTAAGCGCTTTATCATGATAAGCTTCGCCATACTCAATGACTTGCATGATCAAGAAAAGAATGCCTAATCCTATGGTTAACCCTTGGCCAATGAGGGCATGACGCCATTTCTCTTTGATAATGCCCCAATGAGCCCAGGTAATAGTAACACCACTGGTTAATAGGATCAGCGTATTAAGAGCAGGAAGTCCCCAGGTATGCATGACACCATCAATGGGCGCAAATAGACTGGGATCTGGACTTGTAAGTAAAGGCCATTCGCCTTCAAAGTGGGGCCACAACATAAAGTGGGTAATGGCGCCATGTCCTTCACCTGCTAGCCAGGGCACAGAAAGAACTCTTGCATAAAATAAGGCACCAAAAAAAGCACCGAAAAACATCACTTCAGTAAAAATAAACCACAGCATCCCCAAACGAAATGAGCGATCCATTTGCGGAGAGTTGAGCAAACCTGCTTGGTTCTCACGAATCACCTCTCCAAACCAACCAAACATCATGTAAATGATTAAAGCAATCCCCAGCGCAAATAATATAGGTCCTAACTGGTCTTCATGAAGCCATAAGGTCGCACCAAATACGGTAGTGAATAGCGCAACAGAGCCTACAATAGGCCAGTGGCTAGGGCTTGGAATATAATAGGCAACTTTCTTCTTTGGCATAATATCCTCTTAAGCGTTTAGTTTTCCTGCCTGACCTGGAACCGCGTCATCAGGTTTTTTGATATGAAACAAAGTGTAAGCAAGCGTGACACTATGGACATCTTCAGGGATGTCACGGTCAAGATGAAAGAGAATAGGCATATCTTGTGCTTCATGAGCCCTTAGTGTTTGCTGTGTAAAACAAAAGCATTCGGTTTTTTTGAGGTACTGAGCTGCAAGACCTGGTGCTATGCTGGGGATGGCTTGGACTGTCATCGCGTGATCAGTGTTGTTTTGTGCATAGAAACTAATGCGAGTATTTTCGCCGGGATGAAGTGTAATGGTGCTCATATTTGGCTTAAATGTCCAGGGCAGACTATCATTATTTGTGGCTAAAAAAAGTACTTTAATTGTTCTGGATTCATCAATACCATGCGCTAAGGCTTGAGCTTTTGCTTCGACCTTACCGTTAATGCCTAGTTGTTTACACATGACGTTATACAGTGGCACTAGGGCGAAGCCAAAGCCAAACATAGCCACCACAAGGAGGATTAGACGTTTGGCTACTTTTTGATTAGCAGAGGCTTGGTTCATGAGCTCATTTCTGGCGGTTCATCAAAACTGTGGTAGGGCGCGGGAGAGGGGAGTGTCCACTCCAGGCCTTTGGGTTCATCCCATACATGGCCTGTGGCTTTCTGACCCCTGCCTGCAACCGTACGAACGATATTGTAAACAAAGATGAGTTGCGCTAAACCAAAGCCAATGGCGCCGATTGTAGCAATTTGGTTAAATGTGACAAACTGTAGGGCATAATCAGGTACCCGTCTTGGCATGCCTGCAAGCCCAAGAAAATGCATGGGGAAGAACGTCACATTCAGGAAAATGAGCGAACCCCAAAAATGCATACGCCCAAGTTTTTCGCAGTAGTGTCGACCACACCATTTTGGTAGCCAATAATATACCGCCGCAAGAATCGCAAAAATGGCCCCAGGTAATAAAACGTAGTGGAAATGCGCCACTACAAAATAGGTGTCTTGATATTGAATATCAGCTGGCACAATCGACAACATAAGACCAGAGAATCCACCCATTGTGAATAAGAGTAAAAAGCCAATGGCAAAAAGCATCGGAGTTTCAAAAGAAATTGAGCCTTTGAACATGGTGGCCACCCAATTGAAGACTTTAATCCCCGTGGGAACCGCTACCAGCATAGTCGTGTACATAAAAAACAGTTGAGCCCCTAATGGTACACCCGTTGTAAACATATGATGCACCCATACTACAAAGCCTAGTAGGGCAATCACCCCCGTGGCATAAACCATAGCATGATAACCAAACAAGGGTTTACGACTAAAAGTTGGAATGATTTCTGAGATGATGCCAAAAGCAGGCAGAATTAAAACATATACTTCTGGGTGACCAAAGAACCAAAAAAGATGTTGGAATAATAAAGGGTCGCCACCCCCGGCGGCATCAAAAAAGCTGGTGCCAAAATGTCTATCTGTTAACAGCATCGTGACGCATCCTGCAAGCACGGGCATGATGGCGAGTAAAAGAAAAGCAGTAATGAGCCATGTCCAAACAAACATAGGCATTTTCATCATAGGCATGCCTGGGGCTCGCATATTCAGAATGGTCGCTAAAATGTTAATCGACCCCATGATGGATGAAATTCCCATCAAGTGGATAGAGAAAATCATGAAGTCAGTACTTGGAGGGCCATATTTTGAGGACAAAGGGGCGTAAAATGTCCAGCCAAAGTTTGGCGCAGATCCATCCATAAATAGCGTGCTACTCAGTAGCGTAAACGCAAAAGGCAAGATCCAGAAACTCCAGTTGTTCATCCGAGGAAATGCCATATCTGGTGCGCCAATCATCATAGGAATTTGCCAGTTTGCAAGCCCAACGAAAGCTGGCATCACTACACCAAAAATCATATACAGCCCATGCATTGTAAGTAGCTGGTTGTAAAAATCGGGTGTCATAAACTGCATGCCAGGCTGGAAAAGTTCTGCTCGAATAGCAAGTGCCATGCCGCCTGCGACTAAGAACATCACCGCGCTAAAAATCAAGTATAGAGTGCCGATATCTTTATGGTTGGTCGTATAAAGCCAGCGAGTTATCCACTCACCCCAAGTATTTGCTACTGGCGCATGATCTCCCATACTTTTTCCCCTTATCTTGCTGCTTCAATCTCGTTTGGTTGTACATCAATTTGATGACCTTTGCCTTCAATTACATCATGATTGCCCCAAGCATTTCGCTCATATGTAATAATGGAGGCAATTTCTTTGTTGGTAAGGTAACTGAAAGATTGCATAGCGCTGCCTTGTTGACCATGAAGAAGAATATGGATATGGCCATCTAAAGGACCTGTGGTAATCTTGCCATTGATCATGGCGGGGAAGGTAGGGGGCATACCTTTCCCATTGACTTGGTGACAGACCGCACAGTGTTTCAGGTAGCCTGCTTCGCCTAGAGACATCAGTTCTTCGTGGCTGAGATCCTGGTTGAGATTTTCATCAATTGCTTGTTTTTGTGCTAGAGCAGCCGCATCTCTATGCTTGCCACCACCTGTCTTTTCTGCAATATAGGCTTGGTAGTCTTCTTCTGAGACTGCTTTGACAACAACAGGCATATAGCCGTGATACATGCCACATAATTCTGTGCATTGGCCACGATAGGTTCCCTCTTTATCAATACGAGCCCAGGTTTCGTTGATAAAACCAGGAATCCCATCTTGTTTGACGCCAAGTTCAGGCACCCACCAGGAATGAATTACATCGTTGGCAGTAATTAAAAAGCGTATTTTTTTGTGCACAGGAACCACTAGTGGCTCATCTACTTCAAGCAAATACCATTCTCCTTTAGGTTCTTGGTTGTGAATTTGAGCGTGTGTTGATGCTAAATTACTGAATACTCCAAAGCCTTCATCAAGATAATCGTATTTCCATTTCCATTGGTAGCCTGTGATTTTAATGTTGACTTCCGCTTCTGCACTGTCATCCATGTGCATGAGCACACGAGTTGCGGGGATTGCCATACCAATGAGAATAAGTGTGGGAATGATTGTCCAAATGATTTCAACCCATAAGTGCTCATGAAAGTTGGCCGCTTTTGCCCCTTTAGATTTTCTGTGGTGAATTAGCGCATAAAACATCACGGAAAACACAGCAACACCAATGATGACGCAAATCCAGAAGATAGTCATGTGAAGTTGGTAAATGTCATGGCTGACAGAGGTTACCCCCATAGGCATATTGTATTGGGATTTGGCATAAGCCAAGGGCGAAAGTATGAACAAAAACAAACTGAAAAGTCGTTGGTTTTTATTTACCATAAGGAAAAGTCTCCCTTGTCTGTGCTTTCTTGAACCATATATTTGGTTGCTTCAATGATTTCGGCGTCACTACAGTCAAGGCATGCGCCTTTTCTGGGCATATTGTTGATGCCTTCAATCGCATGTTGAAACAATACATCCATATTTTGCTCTACCCGATGACGCCAAGCTTCTATGTCGCCAATTTTAGGGGCCCCTTGAACACCTGTAGTGTGGCAGAGATGACAGGTTTTTTGGTTATATATGGTTTTGCCATCATCCAGAGTGAGAGCCTCTGGTGCCTTTGCTTTAGGTTTACTTTGTGATGTGTCGCCTGTGCTTTTGGCAAGGTACTGGGTTGCAGCAATAATCTCCTCGTCCGTACAGTCACTGCACCCACCCTTAGGAGGCATGCTGTTATAGCCTTGAATGGCATGTTCATAGAGAGTGTCGAGCCCTTGTGCTAAACGCTCTGCCCAAGCGGCATCATCACCTTGCTTGGGTGCGCCACCTGCACCTGAAACATGGCACCCTACGCAAAATTTGTTGTAAACAGTGATGCCAGTTGATTCATCAATGGTTGTGGAGTGCGCAGCCTCTGTTGGCTTTTCACTTTCTATCGATTTAATGTAATTGGCAATACTGTTAAGATCTTGGTCCTTCAGAAAAGATAAGCTCTCGTGGTTTGCTTCAAGCATGGGGCCTTGTATTTTTCCACCTTCAATGCGCTCATCTTCTTTAAATACACGCAAGATTTTTGCATTATCAACTTGCCCTAAGTGCGTTGCAGAAATATCAGGAGCGTGGTAGCCATCGACGAAACCACCTTTGAAAGCATATTGGTTAAGCTGTGCACCCATCAGGTTGATAGGGGTATGACACATCCCACAGTGCCCAGGTCCTTGAACGATGTATTCGCCACGATTCCAACTTTCGTCGTGTTCTTTGTCTGGGTGCCACTCACCTTTAGCTTGATGAAAAAATAGTTCTCGCCAAAAAAACTGTAAGGGTCGCCAGCTAAAAGGTGCTGGCATATCTGGTTCTTTATTCACTTGATGAACGGCTGGAATTTTAGCTAGGTAAGCTTTGATGTCTAAAATATCTTGGCGTGACATTTTATTGAAATGAGCATAGGGAAACACAGGGAAATAGTAACGACCCTCTGGAGAAATACCTTGCTGCATGGCAGCAATAAATTCATCATCCGACCAGCCCCCAATACCAGTCTTTTCATCGGGGGTAATATTAGGTGCGTAGATAGTGCCAAAAGGCGTTTCTAAGCCTAAGCCACCAGAGAAAGCCTCGCCATTCTCTTTGTGATTAGTATGACAAGCAACGCAGTCAGACATGGTGGTCAGATATTCACCATTCTTAATATGATTGGCTTCCTCTTTATCGCCATAGTCAATTTTGGGGTAAGGCGACTGCTCAGCGTGACCAGTAACTGCCATAGTACTCAAACAAATAAACAAAATAGATTGAAGTAAAGCACTGCATGGGAATAATCGATTCGCCATAAAATGTTTTTTTACTTTGGTAAGAAGTCCTCGTATCATAGCGAAATAAGTAACCATTTTGCAAGTATTGTTCGGATAAATTCTTGAACAAAACATGAAAAGCAGTATGTTAGGCGTGTAATAATAAGTTATAAATGAATATAGATGACTAAGATGAGGATTTAAAAATGGCTCTATCTTTAATAGTGGCAATGGATCAAGAGGGTGGTATCGGAAAATCAGGTACTTTGCCTTGGCATTTGCCGGATGACTTAAAGTTTTTTAAACAAATGACACAGGGTAAAGTGTTATTGATGGGAAGAAAAACCTTCACTTCTTTGCCAGGTGTGTTACCAGGACGTCCTCATTGGGTATTGAGCCGTACTATGGCTTCGAGTGAGCATGAGCAGGTGCGAGTGTTTAGTGATTGGCCAACTATGAAGTCTTCTATCAAAGATGTAGAGGCGATGGTGATTGGTGGTGGTGATTTTTACCAGCAGGTGTTGCCGGATGTGACCAGCCTTTATGTGACTCGAGTGGAGTCGGCGTTTGCGTGTGATGTTTTTTTTCCCAATCTTGATTGGGATCAATGGCATAGGGAAAGTGAGACCTTTCATGAGCAAGATGCAAAACACCCGGTCTCTTTTCGTTTTCAACACTATACAAAATGTATTGAATGATCTCGATGAGTAAAATCTTATAAGTAGATTATGTTAAGATCGGAGTAAGTTTTTTCACTTCTTGTAAAATCCTATTGTAAAAAGGGCTATAGCTTCAATGTAGAGTGGGTGAATGTCTTTTTTACTCATGATTTTCAATGCCATAAATCTCCAAAGGAGTATCTATGTTTGTTAAAATGCTTTAACTATAGGATAGATAAAGAAAGGTATCTTGTAAGCACGTATTGAACATGAAATGCTAGTCTTATAGCGTCTGAGACCATCCATCTGAGGTATAAGGGGCTAGGGGCTACGCTGTTGAGGCTGTTTGCTGGCTACACTAAAGTGTTGTCGATCCTCCAAGCGGATAGCAGAAAGTCGACCACCCCAGACGCACCCAGTATCAAGCCCAATGATGTGAGGGTGGTTGGTTTTCCCATTGAGTGCAGCCCAGTGCCCAAAGATAAGGGGGGTTTCTTCATGAAAGCGATGGTTGACATGTGTAAACCAAGGAGAAAATGTCGACTGATGGTCGGTGCTTTGTTTCTCTAAACTAAGTTCGCCTGTTTTAGATACTAGTCGCATTCTTGTCAATGCATTAATCGTATAGCGATATTGATCAGTTTGGCTTAATGAGTGGTTCCATTGAGATGGATGGTTACCTACCATGGTGGAAAAAAATGTTTTGGGATCAGTTTGGTAGGCTGCTTGGGCTTGCTCTGCATGACTTAAAGCCTGAGCAACTGACCAGATAGGGGGGATGCCCGCATGGACGATGGTCCATTGATCATGTTGTAAGATGAGAGGGTGATCGAGTAACCAATAAAGAAGAGAGTTACTCTCTGCATGATTTAAAATACTGTCCAGGTCGTGAGTGTGATATTGAACGCCTTGCCAAAGCGCAAGCAAGTAAAGATCATGGTTACCTAGCACACAACGAAAAGAAGGAAGATCAGCTAGGAACAATAGAGTCTCTAATGATTGAGGCCCTCTGTTGACTAGGTCGCCAACACTAATCAGTACGTCACTATTGGGTTGAAAATGAACCAATGCTAATAGTGCTTGTAACTCCTCGAGGCATCCGTGGATATCGCCTACAACATAGGTTGACATAGAGCTCCTTAGTGAAGTTGGTCGGGTTTGGCTAGCATAAATGGTGCAATGGGAATGTCATAGTAATTGGATTGGCTGTCGCGAAAGGTGTAGGCTCCTTCCATCGTTCCCAAGGGGGTTTCTAGCATCACAAGACTATCATAAGTGAAGACTTCTCCAGCATGGATATAGGGTTGTTTGCCTAGCACACCTTGTCCTTGTATTTCTTGAATGTGTTCATCGCTGTCTTGCACTTTCCAATGACGTGCAATCAGTTTGTATCCCTGGTTGTCTGTATTGTTGATTGATACATAGTAGCGAAAAACAAATTCTTGAGCTCGGGGTGATGACTCATCTTTCAGGTATTCGCTTTTGACTTGAATATTGATACGAGGTTTTGATGCCATGACGCTACCTTTCTTTTCATGTAAAAGAGTGAAGTCTAGCAGATTTTTTTATAGGACCAAACCCTTTGCTTTTTACGACAGTTTTGTTTCCTCTAGGGCGTTAACAGTGGTTTTATGTTTTTTTGTTGGATATAATGCTGATAAATAGCAAAAAAACAGGCCCATGCTTTTATTACTCTCGCCCGCAAAAAAACAACAGTTTCAACAGGTCAATGATACGCTATCGCAGCCCCTTTTTGCAAAAGAAACAGCTGCCTTGGTGACATTGCTACAATCTCAGTCCAAAGATGAGATTAAGTCTTTAATGAAATTAAGTGATTCGTTGGCCACACTTAATTTCGATCGTTATCAAGGTTTTGCCCAAGCTGAGCAGGCTGCTGCAGCGATGGCGTTTCAAGGTGATGTCTATCAAGGACTGGATGTCCGTTCTATTGACCCTAGTCACTATGACTATCTTAATCAACATGTAGGTATCTTATCTGGCATGTATGGTTTTTTACGGCCCTTTGATGCCATTAAGCCTCATCGTCTTGAGATGGGAACTAAGTTGGAAAATGCTGAAGGAGCTAATTTGTATGCCTTTTGGCAAACAAAAGTCACTACTCATATTAATCATTGTCTTAGTCAGCATGAGCAGCCAGTGCTATTGAATGCTGCGTCAAAAGAGTATGCGGGTGCCGTTGATTTTGCGCGCTTAGAGCACCCAGTGATTCATCTTGATTTTAAAGTGGATAGAGGGGATGAGCCAAAAACCATTGGTATTTATGCCAAAAAAGCACGTGGGCTTATGGCTCGTTGGATGGTTGAGCATCAGGTGAAAAAACCAGAGCAGCTACAGTCATTTTGCTTAGAACAGTATGGCTTTAAGCCAACACTATCAAATAATGAGCACTGGGTTTTTGTCAAAACACTGTTGTCATAGTCTATTCAAAGATTCATTGTGATGTTTTAGAGAGCTTTTGTAGAGTGACTAGAACTATTAGGCTGATGGTGTTCTTGTCCGCTAGCGTGATTAAACAAACGAGCAGCAGTAGCGGCCCCTCCAGAGGCTTCAGCTTGAGTTCCTGCTTGGGGAGTATGGTCTGCAGTCGTCTCTGCTTCTGGATCTTCGATGCCCAATGCTTCCTTCTCTTCCGTATTCCAGCTTGTCATATGAAAAAATTGAGCAATGGCAATTCCTCGAATGGATGTATCTTTGTGGGCTCCTCGGCAGTCCGCTTCTTGACGCAATGCCTGTTGTATATCGTCAGGCATGTCATGTAGAGGTTTTCGTCCAATGAATAGAGCAGTAACCTCGTCCTCTTCATCAAGGGGGGGTGCTAGATAGATTTCATGGGTCTCAGCTGATTGATGATCATCTTCATCCCAAAAATCAGCGCTAACTTGAGGCAGAGGAATAGTGCGTTCGGTACCATCAATAGTTGAAAGAGAGCCATTAGGGTTAAGTTTTGTGCCAAAGGGTATGAATGCCTCAACAGAATCGCCGCTAAGGTTTCTGGATATTACCTTTGTCCATGGTGCATGTTGATAGAATGTTTGTGCTTCAGCGGATTCTGGATTCGAATGACAAGCCTGGATGAGCTGAATCAATAATTGCTCAGTTGACTGGAAAGAGAAATGAAGCGATTTTTGAGAAAGTTCATGAAGGAGAGCCTTGTTTCTTGCAGCATTGTCTCCTTGAAGCGAATTGAACTGACCATGTGTGTCTTGAAAGTAGATTTCGTTACAAAATTGAGTCTTTGAATCAGACTTTATGCCTTCAATACTGGTATTTTGAAGATTCACATTTGTGAGATTAGCCCCACAGAGATTCACTTGCACAAGATTCGCCTCGCAAAGAATCGCTCCTTTAAGATTGGCTCCTTGAAGCTTAGCGCGTCCAAGATCAGCGTCTTGAAGATTGGTGCCTTGAAGATCAGCGCTTTGAAGATGAGCTCTTTGAAGATTAGTGCGTACAAAAATAGTGTCTTGAAGATCAGTGCCTTGAAGATGAGCGTCTTGAAGATTAGCTTCTTGAAAAGTAGTTTTGTATAGTTTAGCCTCTTGAAGATTAGCGTCTTGAAGATTAGTGCCTAAAAGCATGGCCTCAGAAAGCTCAGCACTTGAAAGATTAGCACCTTGAAGATTAGCGTTTTTAAGAAAAGTGTCTTGAAGGTTGTTGCCTTGAAGATCAGCGCCTTGAAGATGAGCTCCTTGAAGATTAGTGCGTACAAAAATAGTGTCTTGAAGATCAGTGCCTTGAAGATAAGCGTCTTGAAGATTAGCTTCTTGAAAAGTAGCTTTGTATAGTTTAGCCTCTTGAAGATTAGCGTCTTGAAGATTAGCGCGTTGAAGCTTAGCACCTCTAAGATTAGCACCTCTAAGATCAGTGCCTTCAAGATCAGCGCCTTGAAGATGAGCGCCTCGAAGAGTAGCGCCTTGAAGATGGGCGCCTCTAAGATTAGCACCTTGAAGATTAGCCATTTGAAGATTGGCATTTTGAAGATTAGCGCCTTCAAGATGAGCGCCTCGAAGATTGGCGTCTGGAAGATTAATCCTTCTTAGGTCAGTGTGACTAAAATCTCTACGTCCTTTATACCATTCG
>JBDOIW010000034.1:0-1649 GCA_047404175.1 Legionellales bacterium
GTACTTAGTATAGTTCATCCATGGTTTCATCGTTAAGAGATCTACTTTGCGTTCTGTTTTATCACGTAATTCTTGATCGAGATTAATCATATGGATTAATGCTTCATAAGCATGTTCTGTAAAATGTGTCTTAGTAGTATCATTTGCATCATGACGCTGCATCGCATAGTCTGCAGCATTCTTGAGCACTTTTTGATTAGCTACGATATTATCGATCATAAAAAGTTTTGATAACTGTTTATAAGTTATTGATTTGGATAGACTTTTGATATGGCGTGGCACCAAACAATAACCTAATACTTGTGCTATAAACTCTTTGGCCTCACTCTTTTTTGAGGTAAAGAAAGCATAAGACATATACTCTAAAAATACGACTAGTGCATCATATTCCGGTAGCATATGACCACCTAGTGTATCTAGAACAACATTGAAGCTTTGTTTAAAATGGTCAAAAAGTTGTGTACTTGACTCATCTTTCAATGCTATTTTTGCTCTTGGAATGGTTAGAAAAGTCTTAGAAAATGAAATGAATCTATCGTCCTCTTTCTTTTCACCACATTTTTTGGCATACGCAACAAGTAGTTTCGCAATGGGTTTATTTGCGTACGTTTGATAAAGGATCACAGCTTGAATAAGATCGTGATTTAATTCATCACTGTTACCCATACTTAGGTTATCCTTTGCGCTTTTAACAAAAGCATCAGCCTTGGTATTGTGATCTCCAAATACCTCACGCGCAGATTCAAATCCATCTTTCCATAGTTTCCACCATGGTTTACTGTCTGGCGAAGCTAATAAGGCCTGCTTATGATCCCGGCCAAACAAAGACCATGATCGTATCACCTGTGCACTGATGTTTAAAACATCACTGCTATGTAAATTATAATCTAGTTCCAAACCATTCTGATCTGCAATATCGACCTCATGTAAACAACGAATAGTGTTGAGCTGCTGTAGAAGAGCAAGAACAAAAGGTACTTTCTTGTAACTCTGATCATCACCACTATTACTTTGCACCAAGGCATTAAGAAGAGTTCCGTGACAATGATAAGCGCCTGATGCTTCCGAGAGAGTCAAATATTCTTGATGAGGGCTTGTAGGACAAACTAGCAACTTTGCAAGATCGCTCCAGTTATCAGAAGTATAAACATGACTAAAACTCGTTAGTTCACCGGTTTCTTCATTGTAGCGAATGCAATGGGAGCGATAGTAAACACCCACGAACGCGGCAAGATAATTTTCTGTTTCTCTCTCAGCAGAATGCTTATATAGATCATCAACTGTATAGTTTCGAGCGGTAAGATTAGGATGTTTTATACTACCAACAAGATGTTTCACCATGTCTGAGAACTGTTTATTTTTAAAAGAATCTAGCCCACTTAAGCGACCTAGATCAAATAGTCCTACTGAGTTAATCGCAGTAACAATTTCAAACAAGTCTTTTTTACCCATGGATGTGGCTAAATTATGAGACATCCACTCAAGCAAAAAACAAGCTCTAGATAAGAGCCTGTTTGGATCAGGAGAGGTTTTAACAAAAAGTCCTCGAAGTTCTTGTGCCGCAGAAACGAAGCCTTCAGCAATAGTTCGCTTGATGATATTACTTTCAAGATGATGATATTGAGAAGATTCAACCAGTGATGTCATGT
>JBDOIW010000035.1:0-46421 GCA_047404175.1 Legionellales bacterium
GTTTTCAGCGGTTTCGATGAGAGGTTCAACACATAATGATGTTTTTAACCACAATGGCTCAGAGCCCTGTGCAACGAACCATGCCGGAGGAACATTGGGTGGTATAACAACCAGCATGCCTGTGGTGGCTCATGTTGCGTTTAAACCTACTTCTAGCATTCGTAAGCCGCAACAAAGCACGGATGTTCATGGTCATAAGGCTATGCTACACTATCCAAAGGGGTCAAGACATGACCCATGCGTTGGCATTCGAGGAACGACGGTTGTTGAAGCCATGGCTTATTTAGTCATTGCTGACTGCTTACTGGCCCAACGCTTAGTCAAAATCTAGGGAAGGAGTATCCTATGGAATTAATTGCCCAACAACCCCATGAAGTGTATCTCGGCACATGGCAGTCAAAGCCCTCATTACAGCGATTATCAAGCTATTCCTGCGTGATTGTTTTAACGGATACTGAGGTTGCCAAACACTGGCTCGACACCATAAGGCAAGCTATTCTACCTTATGCTAAAGCGTATTGTCAGATTGTGATGCCTCATGGTGATGCTCACAAAACAAGAGTCATCAAAGCAGAGATAGAGGATCAATTACTACAAGCCAATATTGACAGACAAGCTCTTATCTTAGGTGTGGGAGGTGGTGTGGTTTGCGATATGGCAGGCTTTGTGGCGGCCACCTACCGCAGAGGCATTGCACATGCTTTTTGGCCAACTTCTGTAATGGCCATGCTCGATGCTGCGCATGGGGGCAAGAACGGGGTTAACACTGCTTCAAGTAAAAATAGTATTGGTACAGTGTCTATGCCAGAGTGGGTGTTAGTTGACTCTGAGTTTTTAACAACGCTTCCTCATCAAGAAGCAGAGCAGGGCATGGCCGAACTGATCAAACATGCCATCTTGCATAGCCAGTTGAGCTGTGAGCAATTGTTAGCACAAGAGCAAAAGTTACCGCGTGAGTGCTTATCTAGCCAAGCACACAAATGGCTGCGTTTATCCATTGAGGTGAAGATGTCTTATGTCATAGGTGATCAAAATGATCATGGAAAAAGACAATGGTTAAATTTGGGTCACACTTTAGCTCATGCACTTGAGCAAGTTAGTGCCTACACTATTCCTCATGGAGTCGCTGTGGCTTGGGGGATTTGGTTTGAGGCTGCGCTAGCTAAGAAGCAAGGCTTATTGGCGCAGAAATCCTTTGAGATGATTTGCCAGTTGCTTGAAGATTATAATCTTTTGCAAGCTTTACCCTATCTTGCCAAGGAGGCAATTGTCTCTGCGATGGAGCAAGATAAGAAAAATAAACAAGCTTGTATTATGATGTGCCTACCAGCAGGCATGGGTCTTGCTTCGGGATCAATAATTACATCTGTGGAGCCCTGTGATTTGCTCCCAACTTTATCGTGGATGCTAAAGATTTCTACCATGAGCCGTCAGGTCATGCCTTCTGTACATACTATTTCTCAGCCTTCAGGTTCACAGCAACAGCCGACTAGTGAGTACGCTTAAAAAGTGAGGTAAGGTGGTCAATGTAAGAAGTGATTATGATTTTGGAGTGGTTGAGGTCTTGTCACCCGCTAGCCTCAAAGAATTAAGTCAAATGCTCGGTGCTATCGATTCACGGGTTGATACGCTTGAATGGCGTTTAGATAAGCTTTGTGCTGAGAGTTGGTCATCTATAGAAAAAATTAACGCACTGATTCAGCAATCACCAAAACCGATGATTATTACCCTAAGGCCCCAGCGCGAATACGGTGCTTACCACGGCAGTGAGGCTCAAAGGCTTTCGATACTGGCGCTACTGGCCTCCTATGGCCCTACAGCACTTGATATAGAGCATGATGTTGATGTCATCTGGGTTAGCAAACACATCAAGCGCTTTCCACAGATCAAATGGATTCGCTCATGGCACGCTTGGAAGCCAGGGGATTATGATTTAGATGTACAGCTTGCCAGGATGTATTGTGAGGGTGTTTGTACCTATAAGTTAGTGGTGCGAGATAACACTGCCCATGGTGCCTTGAGATTATTAGATTGGCTTCAGGATCAGCACAATGTCATTGCGCATGCAATGGGACCTGATGTCTCCTTCTCACGCGTGATGGCAAGAGTCTATGGCAGTTGTGCTTATTATTGTGGAAGGAATGCTGATCCCCAATTAGGAATGCTCTCTTTAGATGAGAGTTTTAACCTATATCATATGCATTTACTTAACCGAGACAGTCAAGTGTACGCATTACTGGGCGAAAATATTCGATATAGCCTAGGTGCGCAATTTCATAATGATCATTTTTATCGTACAAAAAAGAATGCTGTCTATGTTGCTATTGCTTGCAATAATCTTGAGGAGTGTCTTGCTGTATGTTATGTATTAGGTATTGCTGGTTTAAGTATCACTATGCCTTACAAACAGTTGGTGCTTGCGCATCATTGCGTCAAAGCTGATGAGAGTGTCAATGCTTTGGAGTCTTGTAATACCTTGGTGTATGAGGACGCGGGTTATCGAGGTTTTAATACCGATGTTGTGGGGCTTAATGAGGGTATAGGCCAGCTTCAACATGAGCATTGCCTTGAGCATGTCGGTGTGATTGGGCTTGGGGGACTTGGTTCAGTAGTTTGTCGTAGTCTTGCAAGGCAAAGTTTCCGCACTATTCAGGTATGGAATCGAAGTTATGATAAGGTTGAAAAAGCACTATTGTGGGGGGAGAATATCCACACACTTACTAATCCTAATCATGTAAATCTTTGGATTAATACCTTGCCTCAAGCTCATTTTATCGACTGGCTTCATATCCATGCTTCCTCAATTCAGCCAGGATCTATTGTATGGAATATGAATTATAATCAGGATGATAAGCACATCATAGCACTACTCAACTCATGCTTTTACCAAGACGGCCTGGCTCTCTTTTATAGTCAGGCGAAAGCTCAGCAGGACTTGTGGTTTTAATTCATATAGTTACTTGATGACTATGATATGGCAATTATGTACTATCGTCCAAGCCATAGATACCTTAAGGGCACGATCGAGCTAGTTCTGAAGCCTAAAATGATTTTGCTTCCAAGCCTATTACTTTAGATGTGCGGGAGAACAACCTTGCTAGCTAAACACGATATCGATAGACTCATCATGAAATGGATGATTACCTCGTTTTACCTCGTTTGCCGCTGTGTGCTCACATTCTGCAATGAGAGAATTAAAAAAAGAAGAGGAGCATGGAGCGGTTGTCTCATAGTGATTAGCTTTCTGTGGTCTTGCTAATTTATAAGAAGGAGGGCTGTAGGGCAAAGGCACTGTTTCAAGTGTAGAAAATTCATCCATAACACCATTAATTTTATTTTTTGTAACATATTCGGATGGGTTTTCAGAAGATCTTGGTTGAAATCCAGCTCTGAGCAATGCCGCTGCTAATATATGTGCTTTATCAGTTTGATTACTATTGAGAATATCGCTTGTCATAAACTCGAAGCTGTCAATGTTGTTGCTATACCAGTTTAGTGTTTCTTTAGGGAGTGAAGCCTGCTCTGATAATACTTGTACCAAACGATCTAAGTAGTCGATAGCAATACCTAGGACATCATCTTCATTCTGGCACTCAAATAGATTGTCACTGAAAGTAATGACAACAGTATTATTTTCAAAATTAACCCAATTTTCCTCAGGAAGGGCATTACTGCTTAGTTTGACTATAACTGGTGTATTTGAAAGAAATTGGTAAACGCCTTTACAGCAAGATCTAAATTGCTCAGCGGCATGAAAGATGGGGATATTTTGGTCTAGTGCAAGATTAGAGGCCAGTGCGATATCTACAGGTGTGGCAAGTTCGCTTCTTAGATACTTTTGTTTGCCAATATGCGAATCAGGTGCAAAGTTTGCTTCGTTTGCATTTCTGCCCATGTGTAGTTGGCTTAACCGCTTTAGATCAGACAGGATAAAATGGAATAAATTTCTCACATAGTTAGACTGGTTTTGATTCATGTCTAGGGTTCTGAGTTGGCTATGGCGTACGTTTGAGTGTTGTATGGCAAAAAAACTAACAGCAATCATATGCGGCTCCTTGGCAAATTGCATTTAAAAGGAAAAAGTTAGAAGATGGTGGCCAGAGGTGGAATCGAACCACCGACACAAGGATTTTCAGTCCTTTGCTCTACCAACTGAGCTATCTGGCCAACCAAGCACTCATTAAAGCGCAAGTGCTATGAACTGTCAAGTAAATTTGCGCGAAATCATGTGCGCTATTTCTGCGCGAAGCATGTCGATTTATGAATGTTAAGTGGGGGTATACTATTGTGCTTCCGTGTAACCACTTGGAGGTGTACTCTCATTAGTAAAAAAACGTCGCATCTCTTGGTCAAGAAAGGTTTTTGTTTTAGGGTCTAGGGGATTAAGACGGTGTTCATTGATGATCATCGTTAGTTGGCCTAACCAAGCTTGCCATGCTTGAGCTGAAATATGATCATAGATGTATTCACCTTGCTTACCAGGGTAAGGCGGCTCTTCAAGTCCGGGGAGTTCTTGTTGGTATTTTTCACAGTAAACCTGACGCATAATAGTACCTCTTTGTTTTTACTATTGTCGCATGAATAGTTATGAATCTCAAGATAAGGTACTGAGCAATAGTATGATTTATGCCATTTCCAGAGGCATTTGATTGGGGTTGAGTAACAAGTGCTCGCGGATTTTCTGACTTGGGCGATTAAGCCCTAGTTGGTGCATTTCATCAAGATTGCACCAGCGCTCAGCTTTTCCGGTTGGCATGGCTTTTGTTTGGATCGGAACAATCGTCAATTGATAGTGCGTTAGCTGATGAGTAAACGCAGGATAGGGGTATCGTACCTTGTCTGGTAGTGTTTCAAGCAAAGGAAATGTCCACAAGTTAGGCCATAGACCTTCGGGAGGTTGTTTCACCATGAGCCACTGCTGTTGATTATTGTGGCTTAAGAGTGCGTAGAGTGTTTTATATTTCATCGCTGTTTTAGGTTTTTTGCCAGGAATTACGTCAAAGAGTTTGTAGCGCAATGTTTGGCATTGGTTTTGTAAAGGACATTGTGAGCAATCAGGCTTTTTCTTATGACACACTAATGCGCCCAGATCCATACTGGCTTGTCCGTAATCACGGCAGCGTGTTTTAGGCATAAGCTCCTCAGCCAATGGCCACAAACGCTTGAGATTTTTAGACGCATCTGGCCAACCTTCAATACCATAATAGCGACAAAGAACACGTTTGACATTGCCATCAAGAATGGGATGAGCAAGGTCAAAACCAAGAGATAAAATAGCACCTGCAGTTGAACGCCCAATGCCAGGGAGTTTGATGAGCGCTTCCATTGTGTTGGGAACTTGACCTTGGTGCTCATCACAGATGAGTTTTGCGCTACGGTGTAAAAACATAGCACGCCTATAGTAACCTAGCCCTGACCAGTGTTGCATAAGCTCGTCTTCAGATGCATTGGCCAGGCTGTTAACGTCTGGAAAGGAATTAATAAAACGCTTGAAGTAGGGGATGACAGTTTTTACTTGGGTTTGCTGGAGCATGGTTTCAGAAATCCATACGTGATAGGGATCTTTTGCTAATTGCCAAGGTAAATCATGACGACCAGAATTGTCGTACCATGTGAGTAACTGCTCTGAGAATCCTGAATTTAACATACATCACTATTGTGTTGCTCTATGGGCATTGAAACCTGAATGCATTCATTTGTAAAGTAACTTTTTTAATGCTTGCAGAGTGTTGTATGAGGACAATACGTACCCACTAAATACTGATTAAGAGCGAGTAAGAAAGTCTCTGGGCTTACTTATAGAGCAAGGTTAAATTAGAGTACTATGGATTAAACCCTTCCTTGAAATCTTGAAAAAGTTTAGCTTTGATCTCATCTTCTTGCTCAGAGAATGCTGTATAATTGGCACCTTTTAGAATTGAACTTAAGCCTTTGCCTAGAATAAGCTTGCTGACATCCACATAATCAGTATCAAGTGTGATTATATTACGACCTTTTTCAGAAAAGATAATCGCAGGAATGGTATTGAGTAGGCCATTATGAAAAAAACTATTCATTTCGTTGCGTAATGCTTGTTGGGTGATATGCGGAAGATTAATTAATAGGTTGAAATAATAGTCCGGCTGTCGTGTGTTGTAATAGCCATTGACATACGTGTCACTGAGTTCAGTGCTTAAATGTCCTTCGTGCAGAGCAAAGATGTGGTTATGATATTGGCCTTTGAGTGACAAAGTTCTGAAATGACTCATATAAGTTTTATCTTTTGGAAGGCTGCTAAAACTTTGTTGTTGTTTGGCTTGTAGGTTCCATTGGTGCAAAAGTGGGTCCATCGGGAAAGGTGACAGCTCCCCATCAATAGATTCTATAGACGCCTCAGCAGAAAGATGCTCAAATAGCTGATCACTATTGACTCCAGTACTATGGGCTTTTATGTTGATTGAGCTTTGCGCATGCTTGAGTGGAATTTGTGTTGAGATGAATGTGGTGTCTTTTATCTGATTGAGGCTTAGTGAGGCATTGGCATGTAATAAGCCTTGTTGTTCTCGGATTAACATTTTAGTGTCAAGAAAACCTTGTGCTATTTGTCCTTGAAGATGGTTAATATTTAGCTTGTTGTCTGAAATGGCAAATGAAGAATCAACGTTTTTAATTTCTTGATTATCGTATTCAAGTAAGTCTGCTGTCAGTCGGCCCTTAAGTGATGTAAATACAATAAAGTCGCGAAGTGTATGAGGTATGGCCTCATGAGAATCAATACCGTAAAGAAGAATGTTGCCATCATGAAGCTTAATGTGGGCGTCACCGCGCTTATAATCAAGTTCAGAGTGTTTGAGCAGCACTTGGCTTCCCGTAAAGACAATCGCAAGCGGGCTTGTTCTTTCAGGAGGGTTGGAGGTGATTTCATTCGTGTCATCTCTGATAATCAATTGTGGATGTATAAGTTGAATTTGATGGGCAACAAGCTGCTTGCCCAGTAAACTAAATGGATTGAGAACGAGGTAGGCTTCATCAATTGATCCTGAAAGATTTTGTTGCGTGTCAGTGAGGGTTATATCAAAAATAGATAAGTGTAACTTTGGAAAAAGGGTTAGCTCAATGTTGCCCTTGACTGCAACAGTTGCCCCCAAGGATTGGCTTAATTGCTCAGCAAGTTGATTTTTTATGGTTTCGGTGTTAACGTTCTGAGTTATATAGAATAATATGAGCAAAAAAAACACAATAATTGCTAAAATGCCAGTAATAGCAAAACGTATAAAAGAGTATGGCCGAGTTTGCATCCTTGCGCCTTGACTAAATAAAACTATATTACGACGAAAGAGTGTATGACACAAGACCAAAACAATAGACGCATTCGTAGTTTTGTAAAGCGAATCGGTCGTATGACTGAATCGCAGAAATCTGCATTTATGAATGGAAAGCCATGGCTGCTTGAGAATAGCTCACCTATTAATGCGCTTGACCTATTTGGCCAAAAGGTGCCAATGATACTCGATATTGGTTTTGGAAATGGTGATGGTTTAGCTGAAGAGGCACTAGCTTATCCAGGGGAAGGTTTCATCGGTGTTGAAGTACACACGCCTGGAGTCGGGCACTTGTTACAGCGTTGCCAATCAGAGTCCATTAATAATATACGTATTATCGAAGAGGATGTGATTGAGATCCTTGATCAGAGAGTCAATGATGCAAGTTTGAAGCGGGTGCAAATTTTCTTCCCGGACCCCTGGCCCAAAAAACGTCACCATAAAAGACGTCTAGTACAGCATGAGTTTTTGGATAAGATTGTGCCAAAGCTTGAGCTGCATGGGCAAATCCATATTGCTACCGATTGGGAACCTTACGCCGAGCATTGCTTGCACATCCTCAACGAACGAGAAGATTTACAGGGTAATGGCTATGTAGATAAGCCACCTTGGCGTTTCGCATCAAAGTTTGAGCAGCGAGGGCTACGTTTGGGGCATGCTATTTTTGATTTGGTTTATACCAAAGCTTCAAAAGCCAGTACTTGAGCATTATTTTGTTGGTATAGGTGAACGAATTATTAGCATGGACTTTAATTTATTTTAGTTGCAGATGGCTCTAGCCATATATCTGGAAAGATCTAAGATGCGGCAACCCTCTTTTTTATCGGGCTAATCACAAAACCAGGTAAGAATTTCGTCAATCATCACTCGGCCATCTGGATTAATACTTAATGATTGGTCATTTAGCTGAATCCAGCCATAGATGTCATGGTGGTCGCAGGTTTGGCGAAGATGCTCCCAGCTGCACCCGGTGTGTCTCTCGTAGTCGCTACGATGCATCGGCTCATAGAGTCGCAACTGATTCATGAGATATTCAATTTCTAGGTCTTCAGCTGTGAGTAGGCGCGAACCTTGCTGTGGTATCGACTGACGCAAATAGTCTTTGGGATGTTTATAATTCCAAAAGCGCTCGATTTTAGTGTTTTCAGTCCACTTGCTATGAGCTCCAGCACCGATACCTAAATAATCACCAAAACGCCAGTAATTTAGATTATGTCGGCATGCCTGGTTGCGGGTATAAGCAGAGATCTCATATGGTTTATAGCCCTCACTTGCCAGAAGTTCTTGCCCTTGAAAAAACATCTCTAAGAGTTGTTCATCTTGGGGTAGTTTGGGCTTTTTTGTGTAAAACGCCGTGTGAGGTTCAATCGTTAGTTGGTACCAAGAAAGATGTTCTGGTTGTAGTGCCAGTGCTTGGTGTAAGTCGTTTAGTGCCTGTTTGGTTGATTGTGCCTGTAGTCCATACATGATATCGAGGTTGATGCGCTGGAATCCGGCGTTTTTTGCTTCTTCAACGCTTTGAATAATCGACTCTTGACTGTGGATTCTGCCAAGATGTTGTAATTGGGTATCCGAAAAACTTTGGGCACCAATGGATAAGCGGTTGACACCAATGGTTAAAAGATCTTTGAAAGGATAGTGCTCTAATGTTCCAGGGTTGGCTTCTAGAGTTATTTCCAGATCTTGGTTGTAGTGGCAGTGTTTTTTAATTAGGGAAAGGATTTGCTCTAGTGATGAGGGGTGAAACAGACTGGGAGTTCCTCCTCCGATAAAAATACTGATAAGTTCTCGTTTTTCTATACGAGATAGATGTTGCTCAAAGTCGTGACAGAGAGCTTGCATGTAGTCCTTTTCAGGGAGTTCGCCTTTAATAGCATGTGAGTTGAAATCACAATAAGGACATTTTTGAATACACCATGGGATATGAATGTAGATGGAAAACTGTTTGTTCATTGGATTTAAAAAAATATCAATATCAATAGATTAGCATTAAATCGAGTGAAAGGATAGCGGTGCATCATTGAGGTCTTCGTTCGCCAATTGAAGAGTTGTTTTAAGTGTTGGATTGTTGATAGGCTTTCCTTGTGTTAGATTAGGGGCACACTATTAATGAAAAGGAATGCAGTCATGTCAGCACCCATTAAGGTCGCAGTTTCAGGGGCCGCCGGTCAAATTAGTTATAGTCTTTTGTTTCGTATCGCTTCAGGTGAAGTCTTTGGCCCTAATACTCTGGTTGATTTACACTTATTAGAGCTTCCTCGTGGTTTGGCGGCGCTAGAGGGTGTGGCTATGGAACTCACAGATGGCGCCTTCCCTTGTGTTAACAAGATTATTTGTACTGACCAAACTGATGTTGCCATGGACGGTATTGATTGGGCTTTATTAGTCGGAGCAAGTCCCCGTAAAGCTGGTATGGAGAGAAGCGACCTTCTAGAAGCCAATGCGGGTACTTTCACCGTTCAGGGAGACGCCATTAATCGCAACGCTGGAAGTGATGTTCGAGTTCTCGTAGTAGGTAACCCCTGCAATACCAATGCATGGATTACTATGAAGAGTGCGCCGGATGTGCCACAGGATCGTTTTTTTGCTATGACCATGCTAGATGAGCTTCGTGCTAAAGGTCAGTTGGCTGCTAAATCTAACGTACCAGTCAGCTCGATTGGGCACATGGCTATCTGGGGCAATCACTCTGCGACACAATATCCTGATTATGCTAATGCGCTTATTCAGTCCAAACCTGCGACAGAAGTCATTACAGATTTGTCTTGGTATCATGACAGTTTTATCCCAACAGTTCAGCAGCGGGGAGCTGCTGTGATTAAAGCAAGAGGAGCTTCCTCGGCAGCTTCTGCTGCCAACGCGGCCATCGAGACAGTCAAATGTATTCATCATCCTGACTATCGTGATGACTGGTTTTCAGTTGCTCTGGCCTCCCAGGGGCAGTATGGTGTCGATCCAGAGCTTATTTTTTCCTACCCTTGTCGTAATAATCAGGGTCGTATTGAGGTAGTAGAAGGGATTACCCATAGTGCAGAGGCTGAAGCTCTTGTCAAAGCCTCACATGATGAGCTTTGTCAGGAACGAGATACTGTAGTCTCTATGGGCTTAGTAGGGTAATCTTTTTTGGTATGAGACTTCCTTTACAAGTTTGTATAATCTTTTATGCTTATCTATTAGCAAGCCTCTCTATTTCTGCTGAGGTTCTGCCCTTGCAAGTGGCAGAAAAACAGATCATGGAAAAAACTATTTGGTATCCTGGTTGTCCAGTATCACTATCACAATTGCGTGATGCTGCAGTGCAATACTGGGGCCTTGATGGTCGTACGCATCAAGGCCATCTGGTTGTGCATACCTCTGTTGCAAAGGAAATCGACGATCTTTTTGATCGTTTTTATAGAGCGCACATTGTGTTCGAATCAATCAAACCCATGCAGGATTTCAACGGTGATGATGAGTTGGCGATGTCACGCAATAATACTTCATCATTTAATTGTCGGCCTATTACTGGTGCTAGTGGGAAGTTTTCTCAACATGCTTATGGTTTAGCGGTTGATATTAATCCTCGCTGGAATCCTTATATTAAAGGAAGTCTCATACTGCCAAAGAATGCCAAAGCTTATGATGTGGATCATTGTTTAGAGCACCAAAACTGTGCTAATAATTTAGTGGTGAAGGCTTTTAAGGATGCTGGGTGGACGTGGGGTGGTGACTGGCATAGCTTGAAAGATTATCAACATTTTGAAAAGCCAATGGCTCTGAAGTAACTAAGCTATACCCAAACGGCGAGAGCTGCCATCGTTAGAAAACCAATGATGACAAATATAAACTGCCTAAGATTGCAGCATCGCTCAATCATTACCGCTTGATTTAGGCCGTGGAGTGTGCCGATGTAGAGGAAGGTGCCTGCAGCCATGGCATTGCAAATAGGGCTTAGCAGGGGGGAGGAGCTCACATCTAGTTCATAGTAAACTAGCAGTAGGGTAGCAGGCGTTGAGAGTGCAAAAAGAGTTAGATAACTATATATTTTTGCCTTTGAAAGTTTGGTATCAGCAAGATGACATGCTAGCGCAAAACTAGCCGCCCATTTATGGGCAATAATAGCAGAGAAAATGATCAGTGAACTAGCCATGGTGATTTCAGACCCTAATGCAGCGCCTTCAAAAATAGAGTGAAAGCAGAGCATCAATGTTGCAAGTAATGCGATTGATGGGTCGGATTGGTCGTGATGAAGAGAAAGAGATTGGCCAAGATGTTCCAGCCAGAGTAAAACAAGAAAGGTTGTTCCGGCTAGAAGTGTTGCTGTTGGGAATTCAATGCCTTGCATATGAAAGTCAATAATTGATTCCTGGAGCATGTGCATCAGTGCTGCACCTAGAAAAACCCCTGCAGAAAATGCTTTTGCGCAAAGTAATCCTGGGCGCTTTGGGTGATCGATACGGTAGATAGCAGGCAAAAAGGCAAGTAATGAGGATATTAAAATACAAGAAGCAAATAGCCATTTTGATTCAGCGATAGTGAGATCAAGCATATCCTTTCCGCACAAAAAAATAAGATAAAATTATAGCATAAACAGAACCTTAGGGCAACGATTTGCGGTGATTGTTTGTGCTTTGACTCTTGTTGTGTCTACCTAGGTATGCTAAGCTGAAACTTTTATAAAAAGTGGTGCGCTATGAATTTAGACTTCCTTGATTTTGAACAGCCTATTGCTGAAATGCAAGCAAAGATCGAAGAATTAAAACACTTTTCTGGCAAGGCTTCTTTAGATCTTATGGAAGAGTCAGAGCGGCTTGAAAAAAAACGTGATGATTTAACAAAAAAGATTTTCTCTAATTTAACGACCGCACAAAAAGTACAGTTAGCTAGACATCCAAAACGTCCTTATACTAGTGATTATTTGCGTACTATCTTTACGGACTTTGATGAAATGCTTGGTGATCGTCACTACGGTGCAGGTCATGCCTTGATTGGAGGAACAGCTCGTTTAGATGGTCGTCCTGTCATGGTGATCGGTCATGAAAAGGGTCGCACCACTCAAGAAAAGCTGAAGCGGAACTTTGGCATGCCTCAACCTGAAGGCTATCGAAGAGCATTAAGGCTTATGGAAATGGCAGAGCGCTTTAATATGCCTGTGATTACTTTTATCGATACGATGGGAGCTTACCCTGGTATTGGCGCTGAGGAGCGTAATCAAAGCGAGGCCATTGCAAAAAACCTACTTGTGCTAGCAAGGCTTAAAGTGCCAGTTATTTGCTTTGTGACAGGTGAAGGCGGTTCTGGCGGCGCCTTAGCCATTGGGGTAGGTGATAAAATTTCTATGTGTACGTATAGTATTTTCTCTGTTATTTCCCCAGAAGGTTGTGCATCTATTTTGTGGAAGGATGCGAAACATGCTGCGCTTGCTGCAGAAGCGATGGGGGTGACGGCTGATCGAGTTTTGCAGGCTGGGCTTATTGATGAAGTGCTTGATGAGCCACTAGGTGGTGCGCATCGTCATCCTGAGTTAATGGCAGCCAAAATCAAGTCCAGCTTACAAGAGTCCTTAGCTAAGTTAGATGGTCTTACGCATGAGCAATTGCTTGAGCAGCGCTATAAGCGTCTTATGGCTTATGGTCTAAAGTAGTAGCCATCATCAAGAGGAGGGGGCAGTTGGTATTAGCAAGTGATATGCTCGACATGAAGCATTCCCGCCCTTGTGCAACATGGTGGGTCACCTTGAGTGGTGGTCAGGATTCTATGGTATTACTTCACAGTCTTCACGCATGGTGTCTTGCTCATGAGCAAACACTACATGCTATTCATGTTAATCATGCTTACACAAAAGATGCTGATACTTGGCAGCAGCATTGTCAGGAGCAATGTGATGCGCTAGGTGTGCCTCTTGTTGTTGCAAAAATGGATGCACAAAATCTAGCACACAAGCCGCAAAGTCTTGAAGCTTATTGGCGTGATGCAAGATACCAGCTAATCAAGGATCATACACAGTCCGAGGATCTTATTTGCCTAGCACATCACCAAGAAGATCAAGTGGAAACAGTACTCATGCGTCTATTACGTGGTTCAGGAGCAAAGGGCTTAGCAGCGATGAAAGTTTTGAATCATCGCCTGGATCGATATTGGTATAGGCCTCTATTGCATGCACCTAAAGCAACCATTGAACAGTATGCTAAAGACTATGCTTTGCGTTGGATAGACGACCCAAGTAACAAAGATATTCGATTTTCACGTAATTATCTTAGGCAGCATATATTGCCTGTTATACATAAGCATTGGCCTCAAGCTTCTAAAACAATTGAGAAGTCGTCACAGCATTGTTTGGAGGATAGTTCGTTACTTGAGCACTATCTTCATCAGGATCTATTGCATGGTTTGGCAGAAGATGGCTCGCTATGTCTGTCTTTTTGGCAAGATCAGGCACAAGCTAAACAAATTCCCTTGCTAAGGTATTGGTTGTCACGCTATGAAGGCTATAGTTTGCCTATGACTCAGTGGACTAGTTTAGTGCATCAACTTAGTGCCTGGCATAGTCAGATGCATATTAGCTTCACCACCTCCCAAGGTGTCATACGTGTGTATAAGAAAAGACTTTATTGGGTTAGAAACAACGCTCATAATTCAAATGTTGAGCGATACTCGTGGGATTTGTCTCTAGTGCCTCAATGTCAGTTTGCTCAAATGACTTTTTGGGCTAAAGAGCTAAGGCCAGTAGAACTAGTGTGTGGCCTCCGTCAAGATTTCAAGCATCTTAGGTTATCTCATGATCGCCCGAGGCAATCGATCAAAAACATTCTACAGTCTTTGCATGTGCCTCCCTGGTTACGTGATACCCTACCATTGCTTGTTTTTCATGATACCTTAGTCCTGGTGCCTGGTTATTATCGTGCAAAAGAGTATGAGTGGATTCACTACCGAAGTAATCAGTAGAACACATAGCGTCTTCTCTATGATAAAGTCAATGCTTCACTGTGCTAAAGCTAAAAATAGTTTTTTTTGTGATAGATGCTAAGTCAATGAAAAACCGAAGAGAAAAAAAATTAAAGCATGTTTTCCATAAAATAGAGCTAATTTCCTATTGGCGCCTTTATATCTTTGTGCTAATATCACGCCGCTGCATTAAGATGTTTTAGGAGGTTATAATGAATGCAAAAACGATTAAAATTCCATCAGAGAGTGCTGTTAAACGTATGCCCGCAAAGGACTATATGTGCGCCGATATGCTAAGATTTTTTAGACATCTTCTTGATGGTTTACGCCAAGATGCACTTGAAGATATTGCTCAATATCGCAGTCAAATAAGCCAGTTAGATGGTTCTACTGAGATTGTTGACGTAGCAATGAGACAAGAGCAGCTTCAACAATCATTGAAGCGAATTGAGCGACAAAGCAACCATATTAATAAAATTGATGCGGCAATTAAGCGTATCATGGATGGTGAGTATGGTTATTGTGAGGAATCTGGTGAGCCTATCGGTGTGCTACGATTATTAGCAAGACCTACAGCAACCTTATCGATTGAGTCCAAAGAAGATCAAGAGCTTATTGAGCGTACTGAAGGGAATGCCCGTGATTTCAAAGCCGATGATTCAGCCGGCGAAGGTTAAAACGTCTGGCTACCAGCCCCGGTGTCTTGAGGAATCTCACTTGCAGACCCAAGATGGGCATGAGGTTTATTTTAGTCGCTGGGGTAACCCAGAGGGTCAAGCTGTTTTATTTGTTCATGGAGGACCTGGCGGAGGGACTGATCCTAGCTGCAGTCGTTTCTTTGATCCTGTTTTTTACCATGTGATCTTAGTGGATCAGAGAGGGTGTGGGCAAAGTCGGCCTTTGGCCAAGCTTGAAGCCAATACGACAGATCATCTCATTGAAGACTTTGAGGCCATTCGTTGTCAATTAGGTATTGATCAGTGGATTCTCTTTGGTGGTTCCTGGGGGAGTACTTTGTCATTGATTTATGCTAAACGTCATCCTGAGCGTATCAGCCGACTCATTCTCCGTGGCTTATTTTTAGGAAGACAGCAAGATTATGAATGGTTGTATTCACATGGTGCTAGTCTCTTCTTTCCTGAGGCATGGCAGCGCTTTTGTGAGGGTAGAGATGTCTCTAGGCTGATTGACTCTTATGGTGATGACTTCATTCATAAGGATATGGACATTCGTCTAAAAGCTGCAAAAGCCTGGTGCCTTTGGGAGGCAGAAGTGAGTTGTTTGTCCAGCAATGAATCTGTTGTTGAAGCCATGAGTCAGTCAAATAATACTCTAGCATTGGCGTCCATTGAACAGCACTATTTTGCCCATCAATGCTTTATTCCTGAGAATTATTTACTAACTCGAGATGAATCATTGGTTGCGATCCCCATTGATCTAGTGCATGGACGATATGACCTTTGTTGCCAATTATCTAATGCAACCTGCTGGCAAGCCTTGTATCCACATACGCATTTACACGTCATTGAGAGGGCTGGCCACTCTATGACAGAGCCTGGTATTGAAGACTGTTTGATCAGCATTTGTGATCGTATAAAAAAGGAAGCCCAATGAGTAAAAGTTTATTTGAAAAGATTATTGACCGTGAGATTCCCGCTGAGATAGTGATGGAGAATGATGAAATGATCGTTATTCATGATATCAACCCTCAAGCTCCAGTGCATGTACTACTTATCCCTAAGTTGTGCATTCCACAACTTAATCAAGTAAGAGAGGAGCATCAAGCGCTGCTAGGTGCGTTGATGCGCAAAGTTCCTGAAGTTGCTGAGCATTTAGGGATTAAAGATGATTTTCGTGTAGTGATTAATAATGGTGCACAAGCAGGCCAAACAGTTTTTCATCTTCACGTTCATATTCTTGGTGGTCGATCAATGCAATGGCCTCCAGGCTAGTAAAGTTTATCAATAGATCGCATGGATAAACTATGGTTTCATGGGCTCTTGTAAGCTAATGCCGCGGGCGTTTAACCCACTATAAAAGCATTCTATTAATTATTATAGATTCAATTCTTCTAAAGGGATTTATATGTCAAAGAGGATCTACAGGCCTTGTTTTTTTGCTAAATAAATATGTCCGTGTAAATCTTGACCATTTTGTTGACGTAGAATGGCATTTTCATCGGCAATAAGCTCGAATCCTGATTGATGAAGGCAGTTTGTGATGTACGTTGGATGGTGAGCATAGCGAATATGAGAATGGAGAAAATAGCTATCATTATCATAGTTTTTCTCTGCAGTAAATAAGAAGTGACCGCCTTGTTTTAAGCAGTTGTATGCTCGTGTGAAAAATGGTTCAAGATCACCTATGTAGGGTAATACATCAGCGGCAACAGCAAGTGTATAGTCGGAAGTGATATCCAAGTGAGTGAAATCGCCTTGCCTTACTGTTCGGTAAAGGTGCTTGGCTTTACATTGATGCATCATAGCCTCAGATAAATCAATACCATCGATGAAGTCAATGTATCCCTTCATGACATCACCCATAAGACCAGAGCCACAGCCTATATCCAGTATGGCTAGGCTGTTAGAAGCAGGATGGATGTTAGAGCAAAGTAGTTCTAGTAAACGCTGTGGAGCTTGGTACAGGAGTGTTTTGGTCAAATGTTCATCATAGTGGTTAGCATATTGATCAAAGAGTTGGCCAACAAATGGTTGGGGCATTTGAGCAGGGGTGTCTTTTCCTTGTAGGCTATTTAATGTAAAGATAGCTTCTTCGTGATGGGGATGATGTTTTAGTAGCTGCTCATAGGTAAGTATCGCAGAGTCTTGATCATTGATGTTGAGATAAATGTTGGCAAGATTTAACAGTGCCGCTAGATGATTTTCTTGTTCGTTTAGAGTTGCTTTAAAGTACTCTAGGGCTTTGTCGTGTTGATCAAGCTGCATGTAGATTAGCCCTAGATGATAAAGTGTCTCAAGATCTTTTGGCTTGTGTTGCAAGTAAAAACTATAGTGTGGGATCGCACGCTGGTAGTGACGAGTTTTGACATAACTATCTGCAAGATTTGAATGTGCTTCTAGATGTTCTGGGTCAAGAGCAATACATTGTTCATAATGCCAGTGTGCTTTGCTCGAGACATGTAGTTGATCATAGGTGATGGCGAGTTGAAAGTGAATTTCATCATGGCAGCTATCATGTGTTTTGAGGGCTTTTTTAAGATAACGCAGTGCTGACTGATAGTGTCCCATTTGCACAAGGGCCTGTCCTAGGAGCAAAGCACTTGTGCTATTAAGTGATTGTTTTAATGGTTTGAGTAGATGAATGACTTGATCAAATTGCTTACTCTTTGCATAAAGAAGACTGAGGTTTGTTCTAGCATCATGGTGATTTGGATCTTGGTCAAGAATTGTGTTGAAGGTCTGTATAGCACTTTTGTCTTGGCCTTGACTTTGCTGTAATACCCCCAGATTTTGCAGGCTTGTAATGTGATTTGGATCGATTGTTAGTGCTTGTTGAAAGCACGTTTGAGCACGATGATACTCTTTGAGGTGTTTAAGGCTGTTACCCAGTGCGTTCAAAATATCAAGGTGTCTGGGGGCTATTGTATGTGCTTGTTCAAGCTGGGTTAGTGCGTTAGACCACTCTTGTTGCTGGCTCAATAATACCCCGAGAAAAAAATAGCCTTCAGGCCTATCTGGGGCAAGATCAATACACGTTTGATAGCATGCTCTAGCTTTATCAATATTAGCTTTCTGATGGTGGTATACACCTTGAGCTAGATGCTGATGATATTCTTTTAGCGCTTGATCAGAGTGAGAGCTCATGGAGCAGTCGCTAAAGATGAGGATAGAGCTTTGGAGCTAGCAAGCTTGCGTTCTTGACCCACTGCTTCAGCTAAGTGATAAACAGCCATTGCATAATTAATGCGAGGGTTATAGCTCATAATTGCCTTGAAGTTAGGGTAGCCGATATAAAGAGAAGTCTTATTGTCCTCTTTTACCTCGAAAAGTCTAACAATAACGTTGCCTGGCACAACGGTTTTTGTTTTAAGGCCATATTGATACAACAGCTTCATGGGATGATTGCCAAGGCTTAAGTTTTCAGGTTTTTCTTGGTCAAGTTTTTCAAGAATAGGCTGATCTTTTTGCCAATGTCCTCTTTTAGCGAGATAGTTCGCCACACTACCGATGGCATCAATTGGGTCATTTAGGAGGTCAGCGTGACCTGTGTTAGAGTAATCGAGTGCATAATTAAGGTAGCTACTTGGCATGAATTGTGGGTAACCCATAGCGCCGGCATATGAGCCGTTCATACTCAAAGGTTCAATATGATACTTGCGTGTCAATATGAGAAATGCTTCAAGCTCTGAACGAAAGAACTTAGCTCTACTTTTATAGTTGAAGGCAAGTGTGGCTAAAGCATCGATCACCCGATGTTTGCCTTGACGACTTCCATAGAAAGTTTCTACACCAAGAATACCTAAAATGACATCTTTGGGGACACCAAACTCTTGCTCGGCTTGATTTAAAGTTTTTTCATGCTGTTGAAAAAATTGAGCACCTTCCTGAATACGCTTATCTTGTAGAAAAAGCTTTCGGTAATGACCCCAAGTTTCTTTTTCTTTTGGGTTTTTAATTGTACTGACAATCCTTGGTTTTAATTGCACTTGGTGAAATAACTGTTCAAGTTCCTTTGCTTCAAAGTGATGTTTTTTAACCATCGCTTGGATGAATTCCTGAATATCTTTTCGTTGCTCTGGAAAAGTAGATTCTGAGGCAGGGACAGTGAGACAGAATAATGAACAGATAACAAAAAGTAAACGAATTAAAATGGACATAGTCATCAGGATAAAATCAACAAGGTTTCATGATAGCAAATTTGTTTTGAATGTCTATGCCGACTTTTCATCTAGAGGACTTGTGCTCATTTTTAATAGCCATAATCATGCCAAAAAAACAAAGCCACATAAGCATGGAAGTGCCTCCTCGACTCATCATCGGGAGGGGGACTCCTACAACCGGAAGTAGACCACTTACCATAGCAATATTAACAACCATCGATAAAAAGAAGCTCAGTGCAAGACCTCCAGCAAGTAAACGAGAAAAATTCGATTGAGCCGCTTGAGAAATGCTTATGCTCCTATAGGTAATCAGCAGATAGAGGCTTATCAGAAAAATAGCCCCCATGAAGCCAAATTCTTCACCAAACAATGAAAAGATGAAATCAGTCGTATGTTCGGGCAAAAAATGTAAGTGCCCTTGTGTACCGTTAAGCCAGCCACGACCAGAAAACCCCCCAGAACCTATGGCAATTTTTGATTGGATAATATGATAGCCTGCTCCAAGTGGGTCACTTTCTGGATTAATAAAAGTGAGTACCCTATCTTTTTGGTAGGGATGCATAAGTTGCCATGCGATCGGAAGTGATGCAATTAAGCTTAAAGCGCCACCGAGTATATATCCCCAATGAATACCTGCAAGATAAATCACACTAAGGGCTGATAAGGTAATCATAATAGAGGTGCCAAGATCAGGCTCGATGAGCACTAATACAATAGGTGGTATCATAATTGCAAAGCATGAAATGAGTGTCTTAAAATTAGGAGGTAGTCGATTTTGGTCAAGATACCAGGCTAGCATAAGAGGCATTGATAGTTTCATTAATTCGGATGGCTGAAAACGAAATAGTCCGAGACTTATCCATCTAGGAGCCCCTTTAACTGTAATGCCCGCAACTAGTACTACAATGAGTAAAAAGCTTGTAGCGGCATAAATAAAAGGGGCCCAGTGATAAAAAAAACGAGGGGAGGTCCTTGCGATAATAGGAAGTAGTATGAGGCCTATCCCACAGGTTGCTACTTGATTTTTGACTAGATGGATATTTTCATCACCGGCACTATACAATGTGCAAATACCAATACATAGAAGTGTTATAATCAAGAGACACAATGGCATATCAATCCCTCTTAGAAGATTGATAGCAGTATGCATGGAAAAACGCTTAATACTCATATATTATACCCTACCACGAATGACCATCGCTTGCGACACTCCCTGTGCTAGTTTTTAGTGTTAGTCGGTGTTTTAGAGACTTCTTGTGGATATTTGCCAAGTATGGCTGCATCGAGTATTTTTCTAGCAAGTTTAGATGCTTTCGAGCTGGAGGCATGCTCTATCACGATGGCTAATGCAAATCGAGGCTTTTCAATGGGAGCAAATGCTATAAAAGTTGCATGGTCACGTAATTTCCAGGGTAGTTGTGGTTGCGGTAAAAACTTACCATCTTTAGGACGATAGACTTGAACAGTACCTGTTTTGGCGGCTGTACGATAGGGGGCATCTTGACCGAAGCGAAAACCAGTTCCGTAAGGCTTAGTACTTTGGATGACTTGCTCCATAGCTTTGTGGATATAGGTCCAGTGGTAAGGGTGTTTTAGGGAAAGTTCTTGGTGGTTTTTTGAATCAGTGACTTGTTTGATGAGCGAGGGTGGATTGGCATAACCTTTTTCGGCTAAGATGGATGTGGCATAGGCCATTTGTAAAGGGGTTGAGAGCATAAACCCTTGCCCAATACTAGTGATAACAGTATCTCCATGATACCAAGACTCTCCACGGTTGGCTTTCTTCCACTGAGGGTCTGGGACTAGGCCTTGTGCTTCATGGGCTAGCTCAATACCTGTTGGTTTTCCAAATCCAAACTGTCTCAAGACAGGGGCAATTTTAGCAATTCCAAGTTGCACGGAGAGTTTGTAGAAAAACGTATCACAGGAGACAACAATCGCTTTAAATGCGTTCACTTCACCATGCCCTTTGGCATACCAGTCACGGTAAATGTTAGAGCTTCCTTCAATTTGAAAGTAGCCAGGATCGCTGAATGTAGTTCTAGAGTTGATGGTGCCATCATCTAGGCCTGCAATAGCTACAAAAGGTTTAATAATTGATCCCTGCGAGTACTGACCTTGAACAGCACGATTGAATAGGGGCATGTTGGCTTGTTTTTGTAATGCTGCAAGCCCAGCATGTAAGTGTGGATTTGCAAATAGATTAGGGTCGTAGGAGGGTTTGCTTACAAGAGCAAGTACTTCACCATTGCGTGGATCCATAACAACTACAGAGCCCACTTCTTTGCCAAGAGCCTCATAGATAAACTGTTGTAGCTTGGCATCAATGCTAGTGTTAATCTCCTTGCCAGCTTGTGCCTTGCTTTCATGAAGTAGATCAGTTTTTTCTCCTCTGACATTGGTCTCAATGGCTTGAAATCCTGTTTGGCCATGAAGGCGCGGTTCCATGCTTTTTTCTAGGCCAGCCCGGCCGATGGTTTTTGTGCCACGGTAATTAGGGTGATCAATGATGTCAGTATCATCTCCATTAATTGCAGAGAGATAGCCAGTGACAGGAGCTAATGCTTCTTTCAGTGGGTATGAACGTATGGTGCGTGGCTGAATATGAATACCTTTGAGTTGAAAGCTATGGCTGGCAATGCGATTGATTTCATCTCGAGAAAGATTAGCTTTAATAAGTGTCGGTTTGTTTTTTCTGACCTGCTGTTTTTGTTTTAACCAAGTTTCGTATTCTTTATCGGTAATTGTAATAATGGATTTGAGAGAATCAAGTCCTTGTTCCTCGAGTTCGTTTTCTTGAATCGTTAGATCATAACTTACTGTGTTATGGGCAAGCACAACGCCATGACGGTCAAGGATGATGCCCCTTTCTGGAACAGTGGGTTGTAAGGTGAGACGATTATGTAAGGATCGATGAAAGAATTGTTCGAAACCATTGATTTGGAGCGTGAAAAGTCGACCAATGATGACCATGGTTAGTGTGGTAACTAGAATAAACGAACGCTTACTCTGTAAGCTTGAAAGGTCTATAGAAAAGTATTTGCTCACGGCTTAGTCTCTGTGATAGGGGTGATTTCGTATAAGGCTTACAGCTCGGTAGAGTTGTTCAATTAGTACCAGGCGTGCCAGGCCGTGAGGTAAGGTCATAGGCGATAAGGCAAGTTTCTGATGACAAAAGTCTCGGCATGCTTGTGAAAGGCCATCAGCTCCCCCTATCACAAAGCAAATGGATGCATAATCGAGTTGAGATTTATTCAGTAAATCTGCCCAGCCTTGTGAGTGGTGCATATGGCCTCGTTCATCCATCGCGATAACAAGAGCTTGTTTAGGAATGTGAGCTTTAATCCTTAGCCACTCATCTTGCTTAATGACGTCGGTGGTGCTAGATTTGTGTCGTTTTGCAGGCGCTATAACTGCTAGATCTATAGGCCAAGGGTGACTAAATCGCTGTACAAAATCATCAATGCCAAGTTGTAGCCATTGGGGGAGTTTTTCACCCACGGCAATCAGTTTAATCTTCATGCTGGTCGCGTGCTTCCTCGGTAAAACTCCATAGTTTCTCTAGATCATAATGATCACGGGCTTCAGGCATCATGATATGAACCACAGTATGGTTAAGGTCAACTAAAATCCATTCATTACTATCAAGGCCATGGGTATGAAGCGGGGGATCGTTTTCTTCCTTAGCTTTTACTATCAGGCGTGTGGCAATAGCTTTTAGATGGGTCGAAGAGTTGGCGCTGCAGATAATCATGGTATCAGTCATTGTCGTAAGGTGAGCAACGGGAAGCTCAACAAGATCAATGGCTTTGATATCTTCAAGTGTGTCTCTAATCCATGTGGCATTAGGTGTTGACATGTGTGTATTCCTTGTAAAGTTGGTATCGTTTTATATAATCAGACACCTCAGGAATAAGCCCAGGGTGTTGTTTTAAATCATAGCTTAGCATTTGTCGAATCTGTGTGGAAGAAAGCTCTGCTAACCATGGTGCGATAGAGTCGTTAAAATAGTTTATCAAGCCATGAGGGTGGTTTATAAGCTCTTTTATATCAGAGGGATTTACTCCTTCTACGGTATAGCCCTTTCGTGGTAAAATAAGCACATTCGCTACAGCTAAGATACGGTCAGTGTGTTTCCACTTGGACCAGTTTTGCCATTGGTCTGCGCCGATAATAAGTGTGATGGCAGGATGATTAGGTTTAAGCTTTTCAAGTGTCTCATAGGTATAGCATAGCTGACTAGAATTGATTTCACTAAGATTAATTCGGCAAAAGGAAGCGCTTTGTGTTGCAAGATTAAGCATATTGATGCGATGCTCAGGAGAAACTACTGGAGCACGCTTGTGACAGGGCTGGTAGCAAGGTAGTAAGTGAACAGGAGTATGATCAAAGGCGTGGTAAAGTTTCTCACACCAAGTGAGATGACCCCGATGAATAGGATTGAATGTGCCGCCAAAAATGAGATACATAACTTAAAGTACTGTTTTTATCTTGTTGTATTCTATCAATATTGTGAAGAGACATCAATGCGTAATCAGTAACTTGGTTGCGGGTGTTGCCTCCGATGAGCATAGCTCAGCAATAAGCGTTAAAGCTGTTGCTTTTGCAGAGCCTGGTGCACCTTTGAATTGTTGGTCTAGGCGAACAGTTAGGCAAAAGAGGTCTTGTAGCCGTTGCAAAGAGCATTGCTGAGCTCGTTTAGCTACTTTTGTCTGTTGATTTCCCCACACTCGGTATTGCTTGAAAATAACAGATGAGGGCTTGTTTTGCATGGTAGCAATCTTTAAAGCCAGAAGCAGTCGAACTTCCTGATTAAGGGCCCATGCAACTAAAGGGATAGATTCTGGTGTCAGTAGATCATTTGCAATAGCGATACTCTTTTCACCTTGTCCAGATTGAATGGCATCGATTAATTCAAAAGGTGTATACATGGACGATTGACTTAGTGCTTGACGCATGACCAGGTCGTCAATTTTTCCAGCATTGACTAGTAGTGCTAACTTTTGGATTTCTTGTATGGCGCTGGAGAGATTACCATGTGTGGCATCATTTAGCCATTGTTGCTGCATTGTTGATAGTTCAAGGCGGTGTTGTTTAAGACTGCGCTTGATCCAAAAAGTACGATCAGGGCCCGAGGGCTCCATGCACTCAATGACGTTAAGCGACTGTTCATAAGCTTTGAACCATTTGTTTTTTTTTTGCTTGAAATCAAATTTAGGCATAGAGGTCAGCATATAGGTTTCTTTTGGGCATTGCTGAAGTATGGACAAAAGTTGATCGTGTTTCTTGAATGTACTTGTATCAACAGTAATTTGAATCAATTTAGCTTGGCTAAATAGCCCATAAGCAAGAGCTTGTTGCCGCAATTGCTCTAAGTCATCTTGTTTCTGAAGGCTAATTTGTATTATTTCAATGGATGGTTGTTGCTTTTTGAGGCTAAGCAGCCAGCTTTGGCGACATTGATCGAAAAGGGCAATTTGGTTACCAATGAATAGATAGGTACTTTGATCCCAGTTACTCTTAATTGCTTGACTTGCTTTTATAACGCTCATGATGTGGCCTGATCCATCAGTTGTTCAGCAATGCTATGGGCGATATCGTTATAGAGAGATTGGTAAGCATGCTTGAGCTGTTGGCCAGTGTAAATGGTTTGTCCTGGTGTCACCATAATCTGGCCGTTAGCGCGTAGAGTTTCATGGTAGCTTTTTTCATGACTATCAATGGTATACTGGATTATAACTTCGACGGGGTAGGCCCTGGTTTGATCACTGTTTTGACGGTTCGGTTTATGAAATTGTTTGTGTTTATGAGTGATTGTGATACGAAGATCTGCTTCTTGTTTTTGGGTGGCTAGCATGAATTGGTCTTGTGCTAATTCATTGCGTAATGTGATTTCAAATTCATCCTGGCTTTGACTACTTTCAATGAAGACTCTTTGACCTTTGCCATTAATTGGAGATTTAGCTTTAAAGCCACATGCGCTTAGAGCAAGTATGCTGCATAGGGTGATAATGATGTTTTTCATAGAGGATCTCTTTATGCTTGAGGTCTAATCACAAGGTTGACCAGTTTTTTGGGGACGATAATTGTTTTAACAATGATATGATTATCCAGGTGAGTGGCAAGTGTACTTTGAGCTCGGATAAGTGACATCAGCTCGGATTCACTCGCATCACAACTAGCTTTAATAATGCCTCTTTTTTTTCCATTCATTTGAATGACCCACTGGCATTGATCGCTTTGTAAAAGCTCTTCTCTGGCCTTTGGCCATGGAGCTTTGAGAATGTCCTCACCTAGTCCTAGGCTTTGCCACAGGTGATGAGATATATGCGGAGTAATGGGGTTAAGTAGTACAAGTAGGTCTCGAAGGCCTGCTTTAATGCTCGCGTGGCCGCTGGCTAGCTGATGCATGGCCTGTAGATCGTTAAGACACTTCATGCAGGCAGATGCGACTGTGTTTAGAGCAAACCGTTCGTAATCACGATTGGCCTGAGCGAGCGATTGTTGAAAATCAACCCAATGTTTTAGGGCTTGCTCAGGTAGCGAGCTTCCGTCACTGAAGTCATTTGTAGCATGAATTTCATGGGCGAGTAGCCAAAGCCTATTCAGGTAGCGATGGCACCCCTGGACGCCTCCTTCAGACCATTCGAACGATTGTTCTGGAGGTGCGGCAAACGTCACGAAAAATCGTAGAGTGTCAGCGCCATATTTATCTATTAAGGCGCTCGGTTCGACGGTATTACCTTTGGATTTTGACATTTTTGCACCATCTTTGAGTACCATGCCCTGTGTGACAAGTCGGGTAAAGGGTTCATCACTATCAACTAAGTCAAGATCTCTCATGACTTTGTGCATAAAGCGAGCATAGAGAAGGTGCATGTTGGCGTGTTCAATACCGCCAATGTATAAATCAACAGGTGTCCAGAACTTTGCACGTTCATCAAGAATGGCCTCGTGTTGATCGAAGCTGCAGTAGCGCAAATAATACCAGGAGGACTCAACAAAAGTATCAAAAGTATCAAATTCTGGTCGCCATTCAACCCCCTCTTCGTCTTGCGTTATTGTATTAAAACCAGGGTGTTGAGGAAGAGGTGATTGTGGTTTGTCTAGTTTGAGATCCCTTGGCAGGACTACGGGCAAATCATCCTCGGCAACGCAAGCCACATCGCCTGCATCATTATAGCGAACAGGAATAGGGCAGCCCCAGTAACGTTGTCTTGAAACACCCCAGTCACGTAGCCGGAACTGCTTTTTCGCGACCCCCTTGCTTTGCTGGGTTAGTTCCTGAGTGATTGCATGGATAGCATCTTGTGAGTGCATCCCGTTAAATGATTCTGAGTGAATGAGGGGGCCGTGCTCAAGCATTGCTGTATTGGGTTCTTTGGGTTCAATCACATAGGTGATGGGTAAATTGTATTGCTGGGCAAAGGCATGGTCGCGTGTATCATGGCCGGGGACAGACATGACAGCACCTTCGCCATAGTCTGAAATAACAAAATTGGCAATCCATATAGGTAGTAGGGCGCCTGTTAGGGGATGAATAGCCTGGTACGGTGTTTTGATACCCCGCTTTTCTAATGTAGCGAGGTCTGCTTCTGCTGTTTTTGTGTGTTGGCAGCTCTCGTTGAATGCTTTAATAGACTCATCTTGACTTGAGGCTTGTACAGCAAGTGGGTGATCAGCAGCAATCGCTAGATAGGTGACGCCAAATAAAGTATCTGGTCGGGTTGTGTAAACTCGAATAGAGGGTTGCCCATTAACTTCGAAAGTGATTTCTGCTCCATGAGAACGACCTATCCAATTGCGTTGCATATTTTTGACGTGGCTTGGCCATCCTTCCAAGTCATCTAGGGCGTCAACAAGTTCGTCAGCATAATCGGTGATTTTCATAAACCATTGGTCAATGACTTTCCGTTCTATCTCTGCGCCAGAGCGCCAGCCTTTACCGTCAACAACTTGCTCATTAGCTAGAACTGTTTGATCAACAGGATCCCAGTTAACAGTAGATTGCTGTCTGTAGATGAGTTTCTTTTTATAAAGTTGCGTAAATAGCCATTGTTCCCAGCGATAGTAACTTTCATCGCAGGTGCAGATTTCTCTTGACCAGTCATAAGCAAACCCCATTTGCATGAGTTGTTGTTTCATCTGGCTGATGTTTTTTGTGGTCCAGTCTGCTGGAGATGCTTTGTGTTTAATGGCTGCATTTTCTGCAGGTAAGCCAAAAGCGTCCCATCCCATCGGCTGCATCACGTTTTTTCCTTGGAGTGCTTGATAGCGGCTGGCAATGTCTCCAAGGGTATAGTTACGTACATGGCCCATATGTATGTGCCCACTAGGATAAGGAAGCATAGAAAGACAGTAGTATTTTTCTTTGTCGCTCGATTCTGTGACATGAAATGAACGCTTTTGATTCCAGTAGGCCTGAGCTTGGTTTTCGATAGCTTTTGGCTGATAGTCAGTCATGTGATTCATTGTTTTTAAGACAAAAAAATAGTATAATCAATTTAAGGATAAAAGGGAAATCACTCAGTGAAAATGGGCTTAAATAGCCCGCGTAGGAGCTGCCATGATCTTCAAATCAAACCGAAATAATCTTGACGGAGTTCTAGATAAGCAAGACTCGCGTCAGTCATACACAGAAAGAACTTTGTTTAAGGTTTTAGCACCTGAAGAGTTACTTGGCGATCTCCATCAGAAGCTTATTGATAAGCTGCCTAGGCTACTAGAACTTCCAGAGGATTACTTCGATACACTCTATAAGCCATTGATTGAGCAATTTGCAACGCTTGTGCAGGCTTTGCCAACAGAGGCTGGTGGCTCAGTGTGCGGCTTACTCAACGAAGGACTTGCTAGGGCCTATTTTACAATGGAGCAATATGTTGCGACTCACAGTCAGCATCAAAACCAACGTCATCACTATACGGTTTTTAGTGCTTCTTTGCTCAAAATGCTAGGTAAAATAGCATCGGGTCGTCAGGTTGTTTTTTGTCAAAAAGATGGCACTGCAACTAAAACTTGGAATCCTTTTGACAGTGAGATTTTATTTGAGACTGACTATTACCGTATTCGACATGTGGTAGATGACCATCCTGAGCTTTTCCGTCATTTGACGCCTATTCTAGCTCAGCGAATCATGCCAAAGATTGGATTTGCTTGGATTGCTGAGTGTGAAGCAACGCTCTATTTGTGGTTTTCACTTTTACAGGAAAATTATGAAGATTTATCAGCGTATGAGATTTTACATGAGCTTGCTCAAAAAAAATCACTAAGCTACTTTACGGGGCCAGACTTTTTGTTGCCATTTGCATTACAAGAAATCAAGACACTCCAGTATGGGGAGCATTTCCTTGAGTGGCTTAAAGCTAGATTAGCTAAGGGTCAACTAAGTGTAGGCCAGGATAATTCTTGGATACATGAGTTAGATGGTGGCTTGTTTCTTGAGATCGATAAACTTTATAAAGCTTATGAGAAGCATACAGGGCGCTCAGGGGGTAAGGCTGCACAGCAGTTTGAAAAACTTGGGGTCACTAAAAAGCCTTCTTCTGGAAAAAGAGAAACAGTTGTTAAAAACGCTATTAAAAATCAAAAAAGCACGTCCACTAAATCAAGTTTTTACGCTGGCGGAACAAAGACCAGCAAAACAGTCGTTTCAGCGACAAAACAAACTGTAGGAAAAAAAGAAGTAAAAGGGCTTGTGGTCAAAGATGCTAAGACACTGGCTTATAAAGGAGCAAGTCAAGTTAATACGCAGGTAGTCCAGTACAAAGAGATTCCTATTGCTCAGTTGCTTAAAGCAGTGGCTATTTCTGAAGGTCGGCATCATCCTCCCGCTTCTGCGGGTAGTACTTAGTGATGCCAAAATAGGCAGTTTCGAAGAGCTAAGTATAACAATCAATGGTGTCTGTTATTGTCGTTTCGTCAGTGGTATCTTTTGACGCACAAAGGCGATCAAAACCCAGGTGAAAGAAAAGAGATAAAGCCATAAATTCCCATAGCGCAAGAGCGGTGTTTGACCTTGATGAAGAGTCAGGGTTGTATCAAGTCGATCAGCTTTGTCTGTAGGTAGTTGCGCAAAAATGTCCCCTTGATCATCAATGGCTGCAGTAATGCCAGTGTTAGCGACAAAAGCTTGTGAGCGACCCGTTTCTTTTGAGCGGATGCGAGCGATTTCCAAGTGTTGATCTCTAGCGATAGAAGTACCAAACCATGCATCATCAGTGATGGTAATAATGAGTTCACTTTCTTGCAAAGAGTCTCTTACCAGAGGTGGATAAGTTATTTCATAACAAATAAAAGTGGCAAGAGGCTTGTCTTTATACAGTATGGGGGCTTGTTTGTTTGATCCATGAGAGTACATAGACATGGGCATGTTAAAAAAGCGGGCGTTTTCACCTAGCCAGGACTGTAAGGGCCAAAACTCACCAAAGGGGACAAGGTGTTGTTTTTTGTAATTTCCGGAACCAAAGCCAAAAGCAATCGCACCATTGAATGCTTCATTATCTTCAAAAAGTGGTGTTCCTGCAATAATCATTGTTGCTTGATTTTTAGCGTCATGATCGAGATCGCTAAGTGCGTATGAGATCCAGTTGGGGCTTGGGAGAGCTGCTTCAGGTAGAATAATGAGATCAGGTGAGTGGTCGAGTGCCTTGCTAGCAGCCTCTTTGTAGTCGTTTACAATCGTTGCATGAAGTGATCGTTTCCACTTTGAGGCAAGAGGCACGTTGTTTTGAATCATAGCGGTTTTAATTGTCCCTCTTGATTGAGTCCACTCTGTTTTAAGGTTGTAAGAAAAGATCATGAGTAAAAGTAAAGCGCCTATGCATAGGAGCTTTTGGCGCCATGATGGCCGTTCTAAAACCTGTGACCCTAGTGAGGCAAAAAAAGCAATGAACCAGCTAATACCCTCGCTACCAATAATGGGATAGAGATGAGCTAAGGGCGTTGTGAGTTGACTATCACCTAGTGTCATCCAAGGATAGCCTGTAAGAAGATGAGACCGTGCATATTCGGTTAATAGCCAAAAGCTAGCAAATAGCAAGGCGTTGTTGCAGAGAGATCTACTTTTGTAGCGCTTGTAGAGGCTCATGGAAAATGCTGGGAAAAGAGCAAGCCAAAAAATAAAGGCTGCAGAGAAAAGAAATGCGAGAGATTTTGAGTCAAGGCCATAGCTTGGCGTATGTATACTAATATAAATCCACCAAGTGCCATGAATGAAAAGACCTAAGCCATAGCAGTAGGCATAAGCAAATATTTTATCTTTTGGTGCTATTAATATCAGGAGAGTTAATAGTGGGATAATAAGCCAGCCTTGATCATAGGGGGCGTAACAGAAGACTTGGACAACACCCAATACAAATGCTATCACAAGTCTTGTGGTAGGGGCTAAGGCACTTGTATTGATTTGCTGAACAGTCATTTGGTCGAATTATTTGATTGTGAAATAATTCATGGTACCATGAGCAAAGATGCAAATCACGGAAACTCTACCATGGACTATCGAACTTCAACTTTCTTAAAGCTCTTACCTTTGATTCTTGCCATGAATCTAGTCCATGCACAAGAAAATCATTATTATGACAAAAAATTATCGACCTCTGAAAACGTTAAGAGCTCTGAAGAGGATTACCATACTTACAAAGTGGCGGTTGATCGTGATGAGGTTCGTGTTGTTGTCTCCCGCAAAGGGGAGCCTGTTAACTCAAGTATGCAGCCAAATCTTCGTATCAAAGACGATACCCATGGATTTTATGTGTTAGCCGACATGGGGGCGGATGGTGCAGATCTGCGTATTTCTGAGGGTAAAACAATACGTTCTTATGCCAATCTTGCAGCTCTACTTGCTCTAGAAGGAGGTTACAAGCAAAGCTTTAATGAACATTTATTTTATGGTGGGGCACTACAGCTTGTCTTATCAAGTTACTCTTCAGATCATAAGTTATTGGAAAACAAACATAGTGCTTATCGTATCAAGGCTAATAGCCATGGTGCTATAAACCTAGAAGGCTTTTTTGGTGGTTATTTACCGAGTTTTGATAGTGCTCAGCTTGGTTTGGCCTTTTCAATGCGGCATGTTTCTCAGGAACCAGCAGATACTGCATTAAAGCATCTAGGTCCAAAAACATCTACTTTTAGATACGGTTTTGGTGCTGACTTAAGTCTCGATGCGCCAGTGACATCTCATTGGTTTACACGGCTTTCAACGGCTTATTACTATTATCCTCAAACAAGCAAGCGTGTGGATGATTTTGAAGGTGAAGGTAAAGCTGTAAATGTCGGCTATACCTTTTCATCACTTAATGCCACACTGGGTCTTGGTTATTTATTATCAGAAAATAAAGCCTTTAAATATCTTTATTCTTCCATAGACCCGCAAGGCTTTTATGCCGGTACAGCTTTAGGCTTTGATCAGCTTTATGTGCATAAAACAGAGAAGCAATCAGGTTCTGAAATCAAAAAGTCTTCTGATATGAATCAAAGTGAGGTACTTGCTATTACAGGAGGTTATACTTATTCGTTAGGAAAGCGATTCCCGTCTTTTCATTCTTGGACAGTTAGTGGTGAGTTCGACTTAGCTATTTCAACGCCTGGACGAAGTGTGAATGATATGAACACAGCACGAACAGTTGAGTCTATTTATCTTGACGCATTACTTGGGTATAAACTCTACAATAATAACCAATATTACCTCAAGTTTGGTTCAGGCTACACCCATATTAAAACAGCAAAAACAAGATCTAAAACTGGAGATCCAAAACTGACATTGGGCTATGGAACAAGTAATCGAAAAACTCCCTTTAATGTGGGCGTGGGATATCAAACCATGGTCTCTCCGCATATAGGAGTGCGATCTGAGTTTTCTTACGGACTGCTTGGCACCCAAAAACAAGAAAAATCTTCTTTCGAATATGGCTTTTCACACTATACAGCGTCACTCGGAGCAGTTTACTTTTTCAAGGGATAATCCGGCATTTGTGTAAAAGCATTAATGGGGTTTATGGTTATCCATATAGGGTGAGAATTTTACTTGCCAAGGTTCGTGGCCATGTAGATGCTCGTTATCAGCAATGGCATCTTTGATGGCCCCGGTAAAACAGGCTTCATCAGGATAAATTTCGCTTCCAAGTACAAGATTTTGATACATGCCACCGATATGGTGATACATTGCTTTTAAAGATCCTTTGATGACTTGGTGAGGGGCAATGGCAATCATAAGATCAAGACGGTATGAATCAATAGCGCTCATGCCTCCTAGTCCATCGATGAGTGCTTGTGATCTTGCTTCATTGGCAATCTCGTTGATATCGCGCAAAAGGACAACAGCCAAATCATCTTGTAGGTGATTGTCAGTTTCATCTAACAGACTCTTGTCTGCTTTGATACGAATTTTATCTAGTACTTTTTCTTCCGATAACTCTGCTTCCTCTTGTTCAGATTCTTCGATGAGTTCTTCAAGATCTTCCTCTAAAATATCTAGAGGTTCTTCTGTTTTTTCAACAGAGTAGGCTTTATGGTCTTCCAGTAATTGGAGTGTTTTAAGAATATCTTCGAGTTTAATATGAGGATTTTTTTGAATGATAGCTTTAATGGACTTCCACAGTTTTTCAATTTCATGGTTTTTGATATTTACAAAGGTCTCCATGATATAATCACGTGCCTCGTGTTCAAAGTTGTTTTTATCGTAAAAGCCCATGCTTCACTCATTCTGTGTTAAGTAGTAATTTTAGTTCATTTAAAAATTGATGGGCAGCTAAAGGTGTCATTTCATTAATATCACTTGAATCAAGCATCGCAAGAACTGGATGTTTTTTTTCTTCAGCAGGCTTGCTAAAGAGTTCTGTTTGAGGTGAATGATTGTTTTGTTCTTCGAGTTCTTTAAGTTTTATTTTTGCCATCTGCAGAGCAGCCTCTGGGATGCCTGCGAGTTTGGCGACAAATAAGCCGTAGCTTTTGTTGGTAGGCCCATGCTGTAGGGTATGATGAAAAATAATTTCTTCACCATGAGTGTTGGCTTTAAGGTGGACATTGGCAATATTGTTGCGATCTGTTGCAAGCGAGGTTAGCTCAAAATAGTGTGTGGCGAATAAAGTCATAGACTGCTTGACTCGGCTTAGATAGTCGGCACATGACCATGCTAAGGATAGTCCATCAAAAGTGCTGGTGCCACGTCCTACTTCATCCATGAGCACAAGACTTTCTTTTGTGGCGTTGTGTAAAATATAAGCTGATTCTGTCATTTCTACCATGAAGGTCGATCGACCTCCTGCTATATCATCGCTGGCACCTATTCGGGTTAAAATTTGATCCATGGGGCCAATGACAACTTTTTGTGCAGGAACATAAAAGCCGCAGTGGGCTAAAAGGCAGATAAGCGCTGTTTGGCGCATGAGTGTCGATTTACCACCCATGTTGGGGCCTGTAATGATAAGGGTCGACTGTTTGGGATTGAGTTGGGTATCATTGGCGACAAAATCGCTTCCTAATACAACTTCTAATACGGGGTGACGGCCTTGCTGTATGGTGATTTGCGTTTGTTCAGAGTGCTGAGGCTTGGTCCAGTGGTAATCTTTTGCATGTTTTGCCACTGAGAGTAGTGTGTCGAGTACTGCGATGCCTTGTGCGAGTGTTTTTAAAGGCCCGATATGAGTGGCAAGTGATTCAATAAGCTCATGGTAGAGGACTTTTTCAAGGGCAAGCGCTTTTTCCTTAGCGCCAAGCACCTGATCTTCATATTGTTTAAGTTCGGGTGTAATAAACCGCTCTGCATTTTTGAGCGTTTGTCGTCTCTGGTAATGCTGAGGGACTTCTTGTGATTGTGCTTTTGATATTTCAATATAATAGCCATGAACACGATTGTAGCCAACTTTAAGTGTAGAAATCCCTGATGTTTCACGTTCTTTGGCTTCAAGCGCTAAGAGGGCATCAGTACAGTTAGTGCTGAGCTTTTGAAGGTGATCTAGTTCTTTGTGGTAACCTGGTTTTATCATGCCACCATCACGAATGCTCATTGGTGGGTTATCGATAATGGCACGATCAAGTAGCTCAGCAAGAGGGTCAAAGCCATGGCAAGCTTGGTAGGTCTGATGAATGAGAGGCGATGCCTGGTCAACAGGTTCGAGTAATAGCAGGGGAAGTTGTTGGAGAGTGTTTTTTAATTGCACACAGTCCCGTGGTTTTGCGGAGCGAAGAGCAATACGTGAGAGGATCCTTTCTACATCTCCCATAGGATGCAATATTTCACCAATAATCTGATGGTTTGACGTGTGGATGAGTGCATCAATGGCATCAAGGCGGGCCTGTTTTTCCGCAAGATCGCGAATAGGTTGGTTAAGCCAGCGTTTAATTAGGCGAGCGCCCATAGCTGTATGTGTATGATCAAGGGTTGCTGCAAGTGTTAGCTCTTTTCCACCCTTGAGATTTTTACTGATTTCAAGGTTTTTACGTGTGGCTTGATCAAGTCTAATACTATCATCCATATGATGAACTTGGATGGCATTGATATGCGGTAATGCTTTTTTTTGCGTGTATTTGATAAATTGTAGTAGTGCTCCTGCAGCACCTAGGGCAACGCTCATAGATTCGCAGCCAAAGACAGATAGATCTTGTGTGCCGCACTGAGTGCTAAGTGTGCGTTTGGCACTATCGACTTCGAAATCCCAGTCAGGACGATGCTGAAGTGCAGGGTGGGATGTTAGCCATGCTGGTGATGAGCTTGACTCTGATATAAGAATTTCTTTAGGTGCTAGTTTGGCTATCTCTTGTTGTAAGGCCTCAACTGAATCGGTTTCGCAGATATGAAAAGCCCCTGTGGTCAAGTCACAATAGGCGCAGGCTGAGGTTTTGCCTAGTACCACACTCATGATAATGCTCTCATGACCTGCATCGAGTAATTCGTCTTCGGTGATAGTCCCTGGGGTGATAATGCGAGTCACTTCGCGTTTCATGGGGCCTTTTTGATCAGCTTCTCCTACTTGCTCACAAATCGCAATACTATGACCAAGCTTAATTAATTTTGCAAGATAATTATCAACAGAGTGAACGGGTACACCTGCCATGGGGATAGGCTCACCTGCAGAATGGCCCCGCTTTGTAAGAGTAATGTGAATCAATTCCGAAGCAAGAACAGCGTCATCGAAGAAAAGCTCGTAAAAGTCACCCATACGATAGAATAGCAACAAGTCAGGATACTCGGCTTTGATAGCTAAGTATTGTTGCATCATTGGCGTATGGGCGACCTTATTCATAAGCCTACTCTATCACAGCTGTGATGTTTAATACAGCTCCTTAGAGTAGCTAAAATACTACTTGTTGGCACCAAAATGCTTTATAATACTTTGCTCAATTTTGTTCATTTTGGAGCTATTTTTTGCACTAGCAACAAACAGTCTTGATGGTTGGCCAGGGCGGCCAGGTATGACTTTAACTCTATCTGCCATTGCGGCTATCTTTTTGATCTCATCCATATGAACCGCTGGATAGTGACGATTGTGTGATACCGCATAATCGAGGAATTCCTTTGCTAGCTTACTTTGTTTTATTGCATCACTGCTCATTGATTTGAGATAAGTAACCACGGCAGGGGATGATTTGCCTTTAAGTTCTTGAGGGCATTTGACTTTTACCTTTTTTGTCTGTTCTGAGCTTGCATGATGATCTGCTCCAGTTGCTTGCTCAAGAAGCGCTGATATGGTTGGGATGTCTCGATCAATCTTAACACTTCCTCTATACTTTTCAATGAAATCTGGCTCGTCTAAAAACATAACATCGATAAAGAATGCCATGGGGTCTAAGTTGCCATTTTGGCCAAGGCTCCCTGTTTTGAGAGCGTCGTTTAATGTTTTAGTATCTAAAGGGGTGTCATAGAGATTGTCTTCATCAAGCGAAGTGCGTAGGATCCAATACACATAGCTCAAGTGATATGAAGTGGAAGTATCTCTAATATCCATATGCAAGCTGTCAACGAATGATGCCAATAAATTTTTCTGGAACTCTTCAGCTATTTCTCTTTCTTTATCATTTGTAAAGAAGGCACGGCTAGTGGAGATAAAAACAGGGGTTTGGTTAAAGTACAATGCAAAGCGGGAGTGAAGTTTTAGGCTAGATATAGATGACGAAGAAATGATTGACAGAACCAAATCAAGAGAAGGTATGGCTGGAGTAAACTTGGAGATTGTGTGTAATCACATTAATGAGATTATTACTGTGTTTTTGTAATGTCAATGGTCTAGCTTGGATTTTTATGGTACAACGGTCTAGGCAAGCGTAGCCATTTATGAAATAATGCAAATGATGATAATAAAAAATAAAGGTCTACAATTATGTCCCAAAATAAACAAAAAGCTTTAGATGCGGCACTCAGCCAAATTGAAAAACAATTTGGTAAAGGCTCTGTAATGCGATTAGGTGATGATTCTGTGCATGCTGAAATCGAAGCTATTTCTACTGGTTCCTTGACACTTGATATTGCTTTAGGCATTGGTGGGCTGCCAAAAGGGAGAGTAGTTGAGATTTATGGCCCTGAGTCCTCGGGTAAAACAACCTTGACCTTGCAGGTGATTGCTGCATGCCAAGCCATGGGTGGAACAGCTGCTTTCGTCGATGCAGAGCACGCACTTGATCCTGTCTATGCGGGTAAGCTTGGAGTTGATATAGATTCCTTAATGGTGTCTCAGCCCGATACTGGAGAACAGGCACTTGAAATTACTGACATGTTAGTACGATCTGGCGCTATTGATATTGTCGTGATTGATTCAGTTGCTGCACTAACACCGAAAGCGGAGATAGAAGGTGATATGGGAGATAGCCATGTGGGTCTTCAAGCTCGCCTTATGTCACAAGCACTAAGAAAATTGACAGGTAACATCAAACGTTCAAATACCTTGGTTATTTTTATCAACCAAATTCGGATGAAGATTGGTGTGATGTTTGGTAACCCAGAAACCACAACAGGTGGTAATGCACTCAAGTTTTATTCTTCAGTACGACTTGATATCCGTAGAATAGGGGCCTTAAAACAGGGCGATGAAATTTATGGTAGTGAGACTCGAGTGAAAGTAGTGAAAAATAAAGTGGCTCCTCCATTTAAAAAGGCTGAATTTGATATCCTTTACGGTGAAGGGATTTCACGTGAGAGCGAGATTATTAGCCTGGGTGTTGAGCATGGCTTTATTGAAAAGTCAGGGGCATGGTACAGTGCTAATGGTGAGCGCATTGGTCAAGGTAAAGAGAATGTTCGTCAATTCCTTAAGCAAAATCCAGAAATGGCAGCAGGGCTTGAGGCTTCGATTCGTGCAAAGGTTTTGCCTCAGAAAGAAGCTAAAGAGACTGCTGATGCCACTGAGTCATGAGTGGTACTTGCCAAGAAGCCTGTCAGGCCGCAATGAGATTACTTGCAGATCGTGAGCATAGTGAGCGAGAGCTAGTAAAAAAGCTGAAAGCCCGTGGTTATGAGCAATCAGTAATAGAGGCTTGTATGGATGAATTGGTTTCAACAGGTTTGCAATCAGATGATCGCTATACAGAGGCTCTCATTCGCTCTTGCATTAGTCGTGGTAAAGGCTTGTTGTACCTCAAAAAAATAATGCAAGAACGTGGAGGATCAACTCAGGCCATGTTATCATGGTGTGATCAGGAAACATTTGATTGGTCTGCTCATGCTATAGCGGTTCTCGAAAAAAAGTTTGGAGCTCACTATAGCAATGAGGAAAATCAAGCAAAAGCGCTACGCTTTTTAAAATCACGAGGCTTTGATGAGCGCACCATTTGCTCAGTCCTGATTGACTAATAGATAGGTTTGAGGATGGCTAATGAAAACACATGAACTACGTAAGCGATTTTTAGATTATTTTGAAGCGTGCGGACATGAGCGTGTGGGTTCCTCATCGCTAATTCCTCATGACGACCCTTCATTGATGTTCACTAACGCAGGGATGAATCAGTTCAAAGATGTTTTTTTAGGGCAGGATCGTCGAAGCTATTCTCGTGCAACGTCATCACAGCTATGTGTGCGAGCAGGTGGCAAACATAACGACCTTGATAATGTCGGTTATACGGCAAGGCACCATACTTTATTTGAAATGTTAGGTAACTTTAGTTTTGGTGATTATTTTAAAGAAGACGCGATTCGATTTGCATGGGATTTTATTACACAGTCTCTTGGCATCTCTCCCGACAAACTTTATGTGACAGTTTTTGAGGACGATGATGAAGCTGCCAAAATTTGGGGACAGTCGATAGGTGTTAAAAAGGAGCGTATCATTCGCTGTGGGGAAAAAGATAATTTTTGGTCTATGGGCGATACTGGGCCGTGTGGTCCTTGTACCGAAATTTTTTATGATCATGGCCCTGAAATTGAAGGTGGATTACCAGGAACGCCAGATCAAGATAAAGATCGTTATGTTGAGATCTGGAATTTGGTTTTTATGCAATATAATAGAGATGCAAATGGCACACTTACGCCATTGCCAAAGCCATCTGTCGATACAGGGATGGGTTTGGAGCGTATGGCTGCAGTGATGCAGGGTGTGCACAATAATTATGATATTGATCTTTTTCAGGATCTTATCAAAGCAGCAGCCAGCGTTCTTTCGTGTAAAGATCTTCATCACTCAGCTTTAAAGGTTATAGCTGATCATTTACGTACATCAGTGTTTCTTATTGCTGAGGGCTTGGTGCCAAGTAATGAGGGGCGAGGTTACGTATTACGAAGGATCATGCGCCGTGCGTTAAGGCATGGCTATGAGCTTTGTGGTCATACCCAGTTTATGGATAAATTGGTCCCAGTGATTGTTGAGGCCATGGGAGAAAGTTATCCTCTACTGAAAGAAAGACAGTCGGCAGTGCAAGACACTATCGCTCGAGAACAGGTGCAATTTGGTCAAACACTAAGTTTTGGTATCCGTTATTTAGAACAAGCATTATCATCATCTGAGCAGTCAGTACTTCCAGGCCATATTGCCTTTAAGCTTTATGATACTTATGGTTTCCCCTATGATTTAACGGAGTCTATGTGTGTTGAAAAAGGTATACGTGTTGATTTCCCAGGCTTTGAGGAGGCCATGAGTAAACAAAAAGCTTTGTCCAAGCAATATCAAAAATTTGTTCAAAAAGAGTCGTTGCCTCTAGACGATGTTGATCCCTCTGAATTTATAGGCTACGAATTAACTTCGTCACAAGGTAAGATCATGGCCATGATCAATCATGGTCAACGTTGTGAGCACATGAGGCAAGCTGAAAAAGGCTGGGTTATTGTGGATAAAACGCCTTTCTATCCGGAAGGTGGGGGACAGATTGGAGATTGTGGCGAAATAACATGGAGCCAAGGGGTATTTAGAGTCACAGATACTCAAAAAGTGGGTCAAGTGATTTTGCATCAAGGAGAATTGCTTGAAGGAGAACTTAAGCTTGGCAATACAGTAATGCTAGGTGTCAGTGATGTGCGAGCGCAAACTAAAAAGCATCATAGTGCTACCCACTTGTTACATGCTGCTCTACATGCCATTTTAGGAGAAGGGGTTAATCAGAAAGGGTCACTAGTATCTCCCGAACGGTTGCGATTTGATTTTGCCTTTCACCGTCCTGTTACTCGAGAAGAACTTTGTCTCATTGAAGACTGGGGCAATCGACTTATTCAAAAAAATATTAAAGTGACCACCGAGATTCTTCCTATAGAAGAGGCTAAGGCAAAAGGTGCTATGGCTTTGTTTGGTGAAAAGTATGATGATCACGTGCGAGTGTTATCGATGGGGGACGCATCCATTGAGTTATGTGGTGGCACGCATGTTGATCAAACCAGTGATATCAACCTAATTAAAATTACAGGTGAGTCGGCCGTCGCATCAGGAGTCAGAAGAATCGAGGCGGTTGCTGGTTCTGCTGCATTAGACTGGATTAATAAGCACTTATCTTATCTTGAATCAAGTGCGCAAGTCTTTCAAGTGCCCCCTAAAGAGTTGCGTCATAGAATTGAAGTGTCACAGAGACAAGATCAAGAAAAAGACCAGTTGCTTCACTCGTTAAAGCAACAGCTCGCTTTGCAAGAGTTAACAACGCTTGAGGCAAATCAGTCTGCGATTGCCGGTAGAAAAGTATGTGTTCAACTTACTGAGCTTGAAGCTGCTGAAATGCGTTTATTATCAGATGAGTGGGTCAAAAAGAATCCAGACAGTTTGTTAGTATTGGCGAGTGCTTCAAGTCCTCATACCTTGCTTATTCAGCGTGGCCAAAATAGTGATGTGCATGTTGGTCAGTTACTCAAGTCCCTCATGCAATCCTTGGGAGGACGTGGTGGCGGTAAGCCTCACTTTGCGCAAGGTGGTGGTGTTAAGTCACTAGATCATGCTCGTGTCACTGCATTACTAGAAGAACTTTTAGTCAAATAGGGTTAATCCTCAATGAATAAGTCTTGAGCTTATTAAAGGAAATCGTATATAATAATTCTAGTGTGGTTTATGTTTTTCTTCTATGACTCTTATTGTGCAAAAGTTTGGCGGTAGTTCTGTTGGTTCTATCGAAAAAATTCGTCATGTTGCCTCTCTTGTAATGAAAGCAAGACAGGAAGGACACAAAGTGGTGGTAGTTTTATCCGCAATGCAGGGTGAGACAGATCGTCTTATTGGTATGGCAAGTGAAATGCATCTGGATTCACATTCCCGCGAATATGATATGTTGGTGTCAACAGGTGAGCAGGTGTCAACGTCTTTACTTGCCATTTGCTTAAATAGTCTTGGTCATGATGCACAGTCACTGGCAGGTTGGCAGGCTGGGGTGCGCACTGAACCTAAGCACCGTCATGCCCGTATTCTAGATATTGACACGACGAAAATTGAGTCAATTTTAGCTCGAGGGGGTATCCCTATTGTGACAGGGTTTCAGGGGTTTGATCACGAGCAAAATATTACAACTCTAGGTCGAGGAGGTAGTGATACCACTGCTGTTGCTATTGCTGCCAAGCTAAGTGCAAGTGCTTGTCATATCTATACTGATGTTGAGGGCGTGTTTACAACAGATCCTCGTATTGAGCCTAAGGCAAGACGACTTGATAAGGTGACCTTTGAAGAGATGTTGGAGCTAGCCAGTTTAGGGGCAAAAGTACTTCAGATTAGGTCGGTTGAATTTGCTGGAAAATACAATGTGCCACTTAAGGTCTTATCTACATTCCAGCCAGGTCCTGGCACTACTATTACTTATGAGGACGAGTCTATGGAGAACCCAATTGTTTCAGGCATTGCAATTGACCGCAATCAGGCCAAAATTTCCATTTTAGGTGTGCCAGATTCCCCAGGAGTGGCTACACAAATTTTATCAGCTATTAGTGATCACGGTATTGAAATTGACATGATTGTGCAGAATGTTCCGCGTGATGATGGCACCGTTGACTTTAGTTTTAGCTTGGGTAGAAGTGATTACGATGCTGCAATGGTTATTATGGAGTCACTCAGTACAAAGATTTTTGCAAAACAAGTCACAGGAGATTTGTCTATCGCGAAGTTATCTGTTGTTGGTGTTGGAATGAAGTCGCATGCGGGAGTTGCTACAACGATGTTTTCTGCTCTAGCCTCTGAAGGTATCAATCTACATATGATATCAACTTCTGAGATCAAGATATCGGTTGTGATTGATGAAAAGTATTCTGAACTAGGTGTAAGAACCTTGCATGCAGCATTTGATTTGGCTAAAGACGAGTAAATGCAGCTATTATGCAATAAAACATATTGTTTATATTGTATTTATATATTTTACTGCTATAATAGCCTCTCACCCACCAATGTTACGTTTGAGTGACACAATGGATGTTTTAATTGAGGAGAGGTAACCATGTTAATTTTAACAAGACGCGTAGGCGAATCTGTCATAATTGGGGATGACGTAGTTGTAACGGTACTTGGTATCAATGGCAACCAAATTAGAATGGGCATCAACGCGCCAAAATCTGTATCAGTTCACCGTGAAGAAATCTACAAAAGAATTCAAGACGAGAAAGATCCTGCAGAAGGTGAAGCATAATAGTTCATTAGACTATTGAATCATCTGATCATTATTGCTATCATTATACACTCAAGACCGGAGAGGTGGCCGAGTGGCTGAAGGCGCTCCCCTGCTAAGGGAGTATGGGGGAAACCTCATCGAGGGTTCGAATCCCTCTCTCTCCGCCATAAAGATTAAACCCAATAAGTAAGAACATTCGATTTTTTACTTATTGGGTTTATTCGTTTTAGTAATAGAGTGGAGTATGCGTGGTTTCACCAAGCGCTAGAACAGTGATACTGTCTTGCTCAGCTAGCGTAAAGCTATGTACTAGAATCTTCGTGTTATCCCTGTGTTTTGATCTTCATAGAATATGAATGGTTAAGTGAGTGCCTCACTCATTGCTTATGGCGTCTATTTATTTGAGAGTCATGACGTATGCTCCAGCAATGAGGCTTGTGTAAAATAACATAAGCATGTGTTGTATAGAAAAGTACCTACCTGTATATAAATTCGACAGTGATAGCTTAAATCAGGTGGTGTATAAGGCGTCAGACGACTATCTCACTGCATAGCTATACCATTTATAATGGCATGATGGCACTTAAAATCGCACTATTTAAGTATAATGGTCTGTTATAGCGCACTCTGTTTTTTGAACAGCATTATAAAGTTTAGGTAATGGATCTTCTACCGCTGTTGCCGGCCAATCTAAGTTTCTATCTGGATTCCAGCAGCCTTTTAGATAGTTATCGCTCGGGTGGTATTTGAACTCAGTGATAATGGGGTGTTTGGCGAGTTCTTGACGTAAAAGTATTTTTGTCGCTTCATCATCTTTATCGTAGTGAGTGGTTTGAATCCATTCATATATGTCTGGCCTAATTTTTAACTCTTTATTTTTACAGCTATCGTGAGTTTGGCTGTAACCATAAGCACAGTACAATGATGAATAAATAGTAAATGCAGCGCTGTGTGTATCCGCCCAATGCATTGTTGGAATTCTATCTAATCTAATTCTATGTGTAAGAGTAACAACTGCCTCATTGTGCATGGCTGTAGGCTCTCCATCACTGGTGGGATATAGAGTATTAAAACACCATTCATAATCATTAGCCTTGCAAACATCTGTATCTAAGGTAAAATGATCCAGTTTGTCATTGACATAATCTTCGTATGGGTACTGGCAGACTGAGTGATAGGCTGCTTGTTGGATGGATGACTTTTCACTATCGGTGTAGCCAGAGCTTGCGAGGGCTGATTCCATAACGTTTAAGGCTTCTGATGCAGAATAAATCCTTTTTTGTTTAACTAGACTATTGAGTTGGTCTGCAATGGGGGTTTCAGATACGCATGCATTAGGGTCGACAGTGGTAAATGAGCTCTCATTTTCTGAGTTTCCCCCACAAGCACTGATAAATAGGCTAATACAGAGGGCGGGGTATAATTTAGAATTTTTTAACATGCTAATCATTCCTTGAATATATCTTTCGTTAAATTAACTTACCATGTGTTGTGTTTGATTTAAAGCTATATTTTATAGCACAAGAGCCACGTGCTATCTTGAATTAATATTGGCATAGGAGCGCGTTAAAGAGTAAGGATTACTTTTGATTTTAAAAAAAATGTGTTAGTATCTAATCTCTTATGGATTGCGCCCGTAGCTCAGTTGGATAGAGTGTCTGACTACGAATCAGAAGGTCGGGAGTTCGAATCTCTCCGGGCGCGCCATTTCTTTGTGGTCACCTTCCTACCATTCTTTGATTGTAGTACAATCATTCCGATAGTGCTTCAAGTAATACTTGAATTTCTTCAGCCCCTTGGTATCGATGAGCGTTATTGGATCTGTCGATCCATACCATGCTCGGGGGCATTGCAACACCATAGTGATCCATGAGTGCTTGGTTGTCACTGGATGGGATCGTGGTGTCAATAATACTTGCTGTTGTTCTGAGCTTGAGGTGATTTAATTGGTCCTTAATCGGTTTGCATGCCTGGCACCAGTCTGCTGTAAAAAACATCAGCGAATTAGGCTTTGTTTGCATGCTTATAATTTGATTTTCGCTAGTAAGTTTGGTTTGGCTTAAGCTATAAGCAAGAAGTAAAGTAGAGAAAATAAACAAGAGTCGATAATGGCCCTTTATCGTTGGCCAGATTACGAGTCCTAGTGATACAGTGATCAGTAAGATAAGTAGTCCAGTAGAATGGATATAGGGTGTTACAATAATAAAAGCCACGGTAGCAAGACCAAAAGCAATTAGTTTAGTTGCTATAGGTTGAATCCATGATAACTTCTCAAGTAATTGTTTGCCACTGAGGGCTAAAATTAAAAGAGGAATGATCAATCCAAGGCCTAGAGCAAGAAACCCTACAATAGATTGCATAATGGAAGCATGTGTGGCAAAGCTCACTGCTGCAGCTAATCCTGGCGTCATGCAAGGTGAGGCAATAAGTAAAGAGCTTGCGCCAAGAAGTATTGGGTAGTAAAAATGACTACGTAAGTGATCGATTTTCGGAGAGTAGCTAGGTACCCATGAGGGGATGGATTCATAAGCAGAATAGTGGGCTAACTGTAATAATAAAGTGCCAAATAATAGGACAACTATAGGCTGATGCATCCAGTAAGCCAAGCTTGTACCAATGCCTGTTGCTGCTATGCCTAAGAGTACCAGTGCTAACAAAACACCAAAGCTATAGAGGCCGCAAGAGATCATGGGTGTATGGTCACGTTTTGAACTAATTAGTGATAAAATGATGGGGGCCATAGGGAGTGAGCATGGTGAGAATGCCATTAGAAGGCCTCCTACAAAAAATCCAAGAAGTGTGGCCCATTTGAAAGAGCTTAGCACTTCAATAGTTTGAGGGGGGTAGCAGGCTTCATCACCTTTACAGCCTTGAAAGCTTAATTTTAGTGGTAATGTGTGATCCACATGGCTTAATTGGATAGTGGCACTATCGATCCAATAATGTTGTTGGGATGGATGCGATTCAATTGTTTTGATAACGGCTTGCTCTTGACTAAGCTTGATGCTGTTGGCATCAAGCTGATAGCCTTTCGCAATATGCCATTGCACTTGAATGTTGTCACCATGATCTTTGACTGTGTTTGGAAATGCTTGCTGAGATGAAAGCAGAGCATAACAAGGCTCAATAAGTAGCGTTATAAGGCTAATTAGCCCTATACAAAAACGCTTGTACTTATTCTTCATAGGCTTTACAGTAGGTTTCTTTCAATATAAAGGCAATCGCGATACTTAGTACGAAAGCAATAGGTAAAATCATAAGTGCATAATTAAAATTGGCTTGCGTATACTGAGCGACTCCATCGAGCATAGCGCCATTCCACTTTGATTCAAGCAAACGACCAAATATGGGTTCCAGAAGGCCGCCCGACATAATGATAGTCGAAGCAATGCCTAGGGAAGTACCGGTAATGACCTTAGGATTACTTTCAGAAATGAGAGGATAAGTTATTGTTTGTGAGCTGGTAATAAAGCCTAAAGCAAAAAACAATGAAAATAGTAGATGATAACCCGGATGAGGAAGGTACATAATAAGAAAAATCACTACGAGTGATAAAATAGCACCTATCACCATAGGAGGCTTACGGCGTCTTATGTAGTCAGATAATAGACCAAAAAAGGGTGAACCAAAGATGGTGCCCCAAAAAATCATAGATGACACATTTCTAGCATCACTGGCGGATAAACCATGCACCTGGGAGAGGTAAAGCGTGCCAAACAGGGCTCCAAAAATAAAAATAGGTAAGTTGACTAGGCAGGTGTATAAACCCGAGAGCCAGTTTTGGTGATTTCTTAAAGCTTTTTTGATTTTACTCAGTTCAAGAGTTGGGTCGATGCTCTTAAGGTCTAGGCTATTTTTGAGCTTTGAGTGATCTGCGTCTTTAACAAAGAAAGCAATAAGAGCAACGAAGAATATTCCTAGGTAGCCTAAATACTGCATGCCTGCACGCCAGCTGCCAAGATGCTCAATTAGTAAGCCTAACGGCTCATGAGATACATAGCCTCCCATCATGGCCATAGTCACAAGAAGTCCAGAGGCGAGAGCTAAGCGTCGCTCTGGTAGCCAAACACTTGCAAGTTTCAAACTGCACATAAAACAAAACGCAGCACCTAAGCCCTCAATAAAGCGGCAAATTTCGGCAAGTAGGAGAGATTGGCTAAAGGAGAAGAGAAAGGTGGCTAGAACACAAAGTGTCATGAAGCATAAGATAAGCCGTTTTGTGGAAATGCGATCAATGACAATGCCTGCAATGAAAAGTAGTGATATTTCTGCTGCAAAATACCAAGAAGAGATATCAGCAACGGTTTTTGCAGTAATGCCAAAATCTTTCATAAGATAAGGCGTTAGAGTATCAAACATGGTGAGTTGTATAA